>JAKVAQ010000016.1 GCA_022447665.1 Crocinitomicaceae bacterium | reverse complement strand
CAACTTCAGTTCCTAATGGAGGTACTGCTACAGTTTCTGATTTAAATGATGGGAGTACTGCAAATATTCAAGTAACAGATGCTGAAGGATGTATACACGAATTCAGTTTGATATTTGACGGTCCTACAATTAATGATATTACTATTACTCCAGCAGCAACTTGTCCAACAGGTGCAGATGGGGATGTTGATGTTACAGTTATTGGTGGTGCAGGATTTCCTTACGCAATTTCCATGAATGGAGATGTTACCCCTGCTGCGGCTGCAACATATTCAGGTCCTGCTGGTACAGCTGTAACTGTTGTCGCTTCCGATGCTGACGGCTGTATTGCTGATTCGGTTGTGACGATTACATCTGCAGGTCACTTCATTGATGTAACAGTTACTGCGCAAACTAATGTATCATGTTTTGGAGCTAATGACGGATCGGCGACGATTACAGCTGAGCCTGTAGATGCATTTGGGGCTCCAGACGGAACAGTGGTTGCAATTACTTGGGATCCACCAGTTGGAGCACCAATTACAGGACCAGGATTAGTTTACTCTTTAACGGATATGATGCCAGGTACATGGTTGGTTACTATATTAGATGATACAGGTTGTGAGGTTACAATTCCAATAGAGATTACTTCCCCTGACGAATTAGATATTTATGTATCTGACTTTAGCCAACCAGTATGTTATGGATTCTCTGATGGTTCAATTACTGTTGCTGCAGTAGGTGGATCAGGAGGATACGATTTCTCATGGGATCCAACTAACCCAGTTCCAGGGAACACATTTAATACAGTACCTGCTGGAGATTATTGGGCTTATGTTACTGATGCTAACGGTTGTCAAGACTCAGTATTCTTTGTTATGGATCAACCAGATTCGCTTTGGGCTGAGTTCATTCTTAAGGATATTGAATGTTTTGGAGATTTCTCAGGGTCTATTGTTGCAGACACTATATACAACGCTGTTGGTGTTGTTAGTTACTTCTGGAACCTTTCAGGAGCTGTTCCAGACCCGCCAACTAACATCAATGTGGCGAGCGGATTACCCGCTGGTACTTATGTATTAACTATTCAAGACGAGAACTGTAGTAATGAGTACACATTTACTTTAGAAACTAGTCCTCCAATTGAATTGATTGAATTTGAATCTCAGCCAGCATATTGTCGTCAATTTGGTTTCCAATCTGGAAATGGAGTCGTACTAGCAGCTGCTACAGGAGGTACACCTGATTACTCTTACTTATGGACGAATTTAGGAACTGGTGAAACGAATACAAGTACTACATGGGGAGGATTAAATCCTGGAACATACCAAATAACGGTAATCGATGATTTAGGATGTGTATTGACAGAAACTATCGAAGTAGACTCTGTTAGTCCAATCGCTGAGTTTAACATTTTGTCTGACGAATTAGATCAATTCTTCGCTGGAACAGCTGTGGTTTGTGCAGATTTCGTTAATGAGTCACAGTACTTCGCTAATCCAAATAACCCTAATGCAGATACTACATTCTTCTGGACATTAGGTTTTGGAGAATCGCCTTACATCTCTCAGGATTATAATGAAGTAATTGATACGTGTTATACTGATGCAGGAGTTTATGAAGTATGTTTAGTAGCAATCAATAAAAATGGTTGTACAGATACGACCTGTAAGGAGATAACGGTTTTTGATGTCCCTGTTCTTGTTGCGCCTAACGTCTTCACACCAGATGGGGATGGCGTCAATGATGTCTTTACATTTAATGATAAACAAACAGCCATCATCGAGTTTGAATGTATAATATTCGATAGATGGGGGCTAGAAATCGTTACATTGACCGATGTGACTCAAAGTTGGGATGGAACTACCGAAGGCGGAAAAAAAGTTGCTGACGGCGTTTATTTCTATAAATATACCGCTAGAAGTACAAATGATACTGTCTTTGAAGGACAAGGTTCTGTTACCAAGCTTGGAGATCAATAGATAACTGAATTTAAAGGTTCTAAAGGCTGTCCGAATGGGCAGCCTTTTTTTGTTATTAATCCCTCAGTTTAGCGTTTAAATTGTATAGATTTTTACTGTTTAAAGAATATGTTAATTACATGTTGAAAAGTCCCGTGTATATGCTTGTTTCGAAGGTGTGAAAGCCCTGCTCATTTGGTATATTTGTTTGCCTTCCAAAGGAGGGTAGAACAAAGTATTATTTATGAGCGAAGAAAACAAAAAAGGATACGGCGCGGATAGTATTCAGGCCCTGGAGGGTATGGAGCATGTTAGAATGCGCCCTTCAATGTACATTGGGGATGTTGGCGTTCGTGGTTTACACCATTTAGTATATGAGGTTGTCGATAACTCTATTGATGAGGCCTTAGCTGGTCACTGTGATGAAATAGAAGTGACAATTTTAGAAGGCGATGGTATTCGAGTAAAAGATAACGGTCGTGGTATTCCAGTTGGGATGCATAAAAAAGAAGGCGTTTCTGCACTTGAAGTTGTCATGACTAAGATTGGAGCCGGTGGTAAATTCGACAAGGATTCATACAAGGTTTCTGGTGGTCTGCATGGTGTTGGTGTATCCTGTGTAAATGCACTCTCTAAAAGTTTAGAGGCTGTAGTTTACAGAGAAGCAAAAGTATTTAAACAAGAGTACGAAAGAGGTAAAGCACTTTACCCAGTGAAAGAAGATGGTAAGTCTTCAAGCAACGGTACTCAGGTGACTTTCTTCCCTGATCCTGAAATTTTCGAAGTACTTGAATATAACTACGAAACTCTGGCAAATAGAATGCGCGAGCTTGCGTACTTGAATAAGGGGATCAAAATCACAATGACAGATGAACGTCATTTTGATGAGGATGGAAACCAAATAACAGAAGTTTTTCAATCGGAAGAAGGACTTAAAGAATTTGTTCGCTTTTTAGATGAAACAAGAGAGCCTTTAATTGGAGATGTAATTCACGTTGAAGGGGAGAAAAATGGAATTCCTGTAGAGGTTGCTATGATTTACAATACAACTTACTCTGAGAATATTCATTCTTATGTAAACAATATTAATACGCATGAAGGTGGTACACACCTTTCTGGGTTTAGAAGAGGACTAACAGCAACACTTAAAAAGTATGCTGAAGAATCAGGAATGCTAGACAAGTTAAAGTTTGAAATTTCTGGAGATGACTTTAGAGAAGGTCTTACAGCAGTGGTATCTGTAAAAGTTTCTGAACCACAGTTTGAGGGTCAAACTAAAACGAAACTAGGAAACCGTGAAGTAAACGCTCCAGTTAGTCAAGCAGTAAGTCAAATGCTTACAGATTATTTGGAAGAGAATCCAAAGGATGCGAAGACGATTGTAGATAAAGTGATTCTCGCTGCTCAGGCACGACATGCTGCCAAGAAGGCAAGAGAAATGGTTCAGCGTAAGAACGTACTTTCTGGTTCAGGTCTTCCTGGTAAGTTGGCGGATTGTTCTTCGAAAGATCCTGAAGAAAGCGAAATATACCTAGTAGAGGGTGATTCTGCAGGAGGAACAGCAAAGCAAGGTAGAGATAGACATTTTCAGGCAATTATGCCGCTTAGAGGTAAGATTTTGAACGTGGAAAAAGCAATGCGTCATAAAATCTTTGAAAATGAAGAAATAAAGAATATTTATACAGCTCTAGGGGTACGAGTTGGTACTGATGAGGATGAAAGAGCGCTGAACCTTGAAAAATTGCGTTACCATAAAATCATAATTATGTGTGATGCCGATGTAGATGGTGCTCACATTGAAACATTGATTTTAACTTTCTTCTTCCGCCATATGCGTGAGTTAGTTGAAAAAGGATATGTTTACATTGCAACTCCTCCTTTATACCAAGTCAAGAAAGGAAAGAAAAGCCAATATGCTTGGAATGATGATCAACGCGATAGGTTGATTATGGAGTTGAAAGGTAGTGGCTCTGACTCTTCAGTAAGTGTACAGCGTTACAAAGGTCTTGGTGAGATGAACGCTGAGCAATTATGGGAAACAACAATGAACCCAGAAAATAGAACACTTCGTCAGGTAGAAATTATTAATGATTCTGCTTCAGATAGAACCTTCTCTATGTTAATGGGAGATGATGTTCCACCAAGAAGAGAGTTTATTGAGAAAAACGCGAAATACGCGAATATCGATACTTAAGACTATTCATTTAGATGTAAAAGCCCTAGTTCTACTTTAGAATTGGGGCTTTTTTTTGCCCTATATAGACTTTAAATAACTTAAACTATCAAAGGGCTCACTTACAATGAACATGTTAATAATAAAGTCAGGCAAACTTCCTCCTGGATCTGCCATAAATTGGTAAATCACTTTAGTTTTTCCTTCTTTAGTTGGCCAAAATTTCCAAAAACCGAATGCTTTTTTAATTCTCACATAATCTAAGATTGGATCAATATAGTCGGGCATGCACTCAAGTGTGTACTTTAAACCGCCGTTCTTCAATTTAACCCTTGTGTTCTTGAGTACAATATCACGGTCATCAGCTGGCCAAGGTAAATCCATAGAATAATGCATGATATGGGTGCTTTCAGATATCTTTTTCAAAACTCGGGCTGTCGTTACATTCTCCTGCCAATCCGGATAACCTTCAAAATTACTAATTACTTTGTCCAAAACGGCGACCGACGCTGATACCGTTGTAATTGCTTTGAATTCCTTAATATCGGTGCCTTCAGTAGCACGCGTATAAACTTTTATTCCATTTTCATTTTTTTCAAGTGTCCAATCCTCTTCAGCAATTGTGTTTACTGAAAAGAGTACCAATAAAAGGCTTAACGAGATCCATTTCATAATTCTAATTTAAGAAAGATTTATCAATCATTTCTAAACCTAACGTGAACTAAACGTAATTTGTTTTATGGGTTCCGTTTCTATTTACGGCCGTTTAAATAATCTCGAACTTGAAAGGCTATCAAATTGTTTAACTTCGGTGACCTATCTATAACATCATGAAGAATATCACATTAATAATTTATGCACTGCTGTTTTTACCAATTTCCGCTTGTGCTCAGGAAAAATCTTATGAAACAATTTCAAATGGACTGGAATTTAGGTGTATTGGTCCGTTTAGAGGAGGTCGATCGGCTGCTGTGACTGGAGTTGAGGGAAAGCCTATGCTATTTTACATGGGTACCACCGGTGGGGGTGTATGGAAAACAAAAAATGGAGGACAAACCTGGGAGAATATTTCAGATGGATATTTTGGAGGTTCAATAGGCGCAATTGCTGTTAGTGAATCAAACAACAATGTGATATACGCTGGAGGAGGAGAAGTAACGGTGAGAGGAAATGTTTCCTACGGTTATGGTGTACATAGGTCAACTGACGGCGGAAGATCTTGGAAACACATTGGTTTGGAGAATTCAAGACATATCCCAAGATTAAGAATTCATCCTGAAAATTCTGATGTAGCTTACGCTGCAGTATTGGGCGATTTATATGTACCAACTGAAGAAAGGGGAGTATATAAAACCATGAACGGAGGAGAAACCTGGGAGAAAGTACTTTTTGTAAACGAAAATGCGGGGGCATGTGATTTAATCCTTGACCCAGCCGATCCAAATACAATTTATGCAAGCACCTGGAACGTTCGTAGAACTCCTTATGATTTTTCTAGTGGTGGTGAAGGCTCAGCTTTATGGAAAAGTAAGGATGCCGGTAAAACGTGGACCGAAATTTCGTTAAACGAGGGTTTTCCAGAAGGTACCTTAGGAATTATTGGTGTGAGTGTTTCTCCTGTGAATCCTGATTTAGTTTGGGCTATTGTTGAGGCAAATGATGGTGGAGTTTTTCGCTCAGATGATGGAGGAGAAACTTGGGAAAAGAGAAACTCTGAACGACGTCTAAGACAGCGTGCATGGTATTATTCAAGAATTTATGCTGATACGGAAGATGAAGATAAAGTATACGTAATGAATGTGGCGTATCATGTTTCTAATGATGGAGGGAAAACGTTTAAAAGTAAGTATGCTCCGCATGGAGATCACCATGATTTATGGATCGCACCAGAAGATTCTGATCGACTAATAATAGCGGATGATGGTGGAGGACAGGTAAGCTATGATGGTGGAGATAACTGGACAACGTATCAAAACCAGCCGACAGCACAGTTCTATAGAGTCGCTACAGATAACGCTTTTCCATACAGAATTTATGGGGCGCAACAGGATAATTCAACGATTAGAATTTATAATAGAGTAGACTGGGGTAATATTCGAAGAGAACATTGGGAATCCACTGCAGGAGGAGAAAGTGCACATATGGCACCAGACCCAAAAAATCCAGACATTGTTTATGGAGGAAGTTACGGCGGGTATTTAACAAGAAAGAATCATGATAACAATCAAAATAAATCCATAAATGTTTGGCCTGACAATCCTATAGGCTATGGTGCTGAAGGTATGAAGTACAGATTTAATTGGAATTTCCCTGTGTTCTTCTCACCGCACGATCCAAATAAACTGTATACGGCATCCAATCATTTACATGTATCTACAAATGGAGGTGCTTCATGGGAGATTATTTCTCCTGATTTAACTAGAAATGATCCAGAAAAGTTGGTGGCGTCGGGAGGCCCAATTACTAAGGATAATACTGGGGTAGAATATTATTGTACAATTTTCGCCGCTATCGAATCTCCTTATGAAAAAGATCTCTTATGGGTAGGAACAGATGATGGTTTAATTCAATGTTCTAAAGATGGAGGAAAAAATTGGGAAAATGTCACTCCTAAAGGTCTACCTGAGTGGACTATGATCAATAGTATTGAAGCTGACCCGTTTAATAATGGAGGACTCTTTGTCGCAGCTACGAGTTATAAAAATGGAGATTACGCACCGTACCTATACCATACTAAGGATTATGGAAAATCTTGGACGGAGATTACAACTGGAATCGCTGAAGATCATTTTACCCGTGTTGTAAGAGCTGACCCTGATCAAGAAGGATTACTTTACTGTGGTACTGAAAGTGGATTATATATAAGCTTCAATAATGGCAAAGTTTGGGAATCGTTTCAACAAAATTTACCAATGGTTCCGGTAACCGATTTAGCCATTAAAGAAAAGAACTTAATTGTAGCTACTCAAGGTAGAAGTTTTTGGATTTTAGATGATCTTCATTTATTGCATCAATTTATGCAAAAAGAACCAAAAGCGAATACACTGTTTAATCCTGCAGATTCTTACCAAATGGGAGGTTCTTCAAACACTTCTTTAGTTGCAGGAACCAATCATAGTGGGGGAGTTAGAGTTCATTATTTTTTAACTGAAGAATTAAAGGATACTAATGTTTTAAGCTTAAGTTTTAAGGATTCAAAAGGAGAAATAATTCGATCATTTTCTACGAATCCTGATAAAAGCGAGGGAAAAATTGAAACAGCTGAAAAAGGAACAAACCTTTTTGTTTGGGATATGAGATATCCGAAGGCAAGAGATTTTGAAGGTATGTTAATGTGGTGGGGAACTTTAAATGGACCGATTGCGCCTCCCGGAGAGTATTCGGTTGAAATGAAGATTGATGATGAACTAGTCTCAAATAATACGTTTACTATTTTGAGAGATCCGCGAAGTGAAGGCACTGTGGAGGATTTACAAGCTAAATTTGAGTTTCTATTAGATATCCGAAACACCTTAGATGAAACGCACAAAGCTATTTCGGATATGCGTATAATTAAATCTCAAATAGCTGATATGAATACTCTTGTCGGCGATGATCCTATGCATAAAGAGATTATAGAGAAAGGAAATACCATGGACTCACTGATGAGCTATATCGAAGGTGAGCTTTACCAAACTAAGTTGAAGAGTAATCAGGATATGCTAAACTATCCTATTAAGCTTAATAATAAACTTGCTCACGTAGCCTCTTTGGCAAATATGAGTAAGGATAAACCTACAGCGCAAATGTATGGGGTTAGAGATGAATTGACGACTAAGATTGATGAATTGTTAAATCAATGGTACTCAATTGTCGCCAATGACCTCCCTGCATATAACGAATTGATAAGGAGTCATAAAATAAACTTCATTACTGTTCCTGAAGAATAAAAAAAGGCCTCTCGAGCGAGAGGCCTTTTTAATTAAGTGAATTTGAATTTATCTGATAACTAAACGCTCTACTTGGGTTCCGTTAGCAGATGAAATTTCCATTACGTAAATGCCAGCATCAAATGCCGAAACATCAATGGTAATGTCATTAACACCTGAATAAACTAGGGCTCCATCCAACGAATAAATAGTTACTGTATTGGATGAATTTCCATTAATGTAAAGTACATCTATAGCAGGGTTAGGGTGAACTGTAAATTCATTGAAGTTTTCATCAATTCCAGCTGTACCTACAACCGTAATATCAGTTATTTGTCTAGGTAACACTTTGTACTCCGAGAAAGAGTAGTGGCTTACTCCTGTAATATTATAAACGCTTCCTAGTGTAGCCGTGTATGAGAAAATATCATCGTCAACAAGTGTTGCTCCAGAACCATCATTTACTTCGAACTGTCCGAAACCAGCATCATCATTGGTGCACTCGGCGTTACCATTAAAATTAACCAATACACTTTCGTATTGCTCTTGTGCTAATCCAGTAGCTCCGCCAGTGGCAATATCCACGGCATTTGGTTGTGGGTGACCTGAACTATGAATGGTTATATCGGTTACACTCGTTAATTCAGTTAAAGTGAAATATTCCGTTACTAATCCGGTAACAGAAACACTATCACCCAATGAAACAGCAGTTCCATCTTCAAAAATGTAAAGACCATTCCAAGCACCGTCACCATCTTGAATAAAGAAAGTGCCGGTAGAAGAACCTACGGTCATCACTCCAGTCACGATTCCTGAAGTTGTAACAATGTTTCCTTCTTCTGGAGAATCTCCTGAAGGGTCTGTAGTGTATTGAATTTCGTAGATAGTTTTACCAGTTGCAACCGGAGGAGTTCCAACCTCGATCGCTAATGAATCAATTAAAATTCCTATTCCTAATCCAGAGGTTGCAGCATCTGTATTGACTACAGAAATAATAAATTCAGCTTCTGTACAAGTAGCAGGCATTGTAACCGTTTGCGAAACTTCTACTAATGATCCTCCAGAAGTTGAAGACAGATCGATATAAGAATTATAAGTTCCATATGCACTATTAGTATTATCATAATAGTTTGTGCGGATTTCTCCAGCTGAAGCAGCAACCCACATTTTTATTTCATATGTTTCCCCAGCAACAACTGTTATTCCTTGAGTCGTAAATCTTAGGTGTGAAGTGGTTGCATTAACAAGAGAGACTTGACTTGAACCATATGTAGCTAATCCTTGTTCTACAACCTGTGATGAAGGGATGTTAGTTCTAACACCCATCCAACCGTCAGGGTCTCCTCCCGTCCAATCAGAGAAATCTGTTTGGTAGAGCTGCCCAAAAGACGTGGCTCCGATTAAAATTGAAAATAGAGTAATTATTCTCTTCATAATTTAAGGTATTTAGTTAGTATCAAAATTTATTATCCTATGATCCTTATATCATCAAGTTCCCATGTAGATCCATCTGACATGGAACCTGTATATTTAAATCCAATGTAAACGTTACTTGAAATGTAAGAGCTCAAATCAATATCACCAGAATTTACCCAAGCAAAACCACCGGTTGACCAATTCGCTGTCAGTGCTGTCCATGTTCCTTGAGTAGTTGGGTTGCTTGATCCATCATAATCAGTGGAAATATACAATTCAAGAGCGTTTCCAGAGTAGTTATAAGCATTCTGAAAGTTAAGGACTGGAGACGAGAAAGGAGTTAAATCAATCGAAGGTGAGATTAACCAAGTTTCACATTCGTAATTTGTGAAATCAGCGTAATTAGAAATTACACCATAATCTGTTGGTGCTCCTCCAGCGTTATCTGTATACCAATCAATGGAGCCTGAAACGTTGTAATTTGTCCAACCATTTGAAGTGATACTTCCGTCATCGAAGTTTTTAATGAATATTGTTCCAGCGCAACGTGCACCGTCCATTGCTATTTCACTAAATGATCGAATGTAAAGCTGAATATCACCATTGAAATGGCTAACAATACATGTAACCGATCCGTTTCCAGATGGTATAGGCTGATCTGCAAAACTTGCATAGCCAGATGAACGAACAATTACCTGATAACCAAAGCAATCTTCTAGAATTCTATCCATAGACTCTAAATTTTCTTTGTCGGCAAATGTTTCTCCTACTTCAGGGTAAATAAATTGAACGTTCTCTATTTTGATCACCTGTGATTCACGAAGTGTGGTGATTTGATCTATCGTAATCACTTCTGGCTCGATATTTTTCTGAATCGCTAGTTTTTCAATGTTATTATCAACATGAACCGAATCGAGTTGAAGTAAACCATTATACTGACCGAGTGTAGTACCTTTCAAATAAATCCTAACGGAATCACCTAAATATATACCTCCTCCAGTATTAGTTCTTACGTTTATCGCTCCCGTAGCATCTTGCAAGAAAAAGTTTTTGTAGATGTTACCGTCTCCTTCATCCATGGTGACTATTCCGTGAACGGATATCTCATCTTCAATGCGAAATGTTCCGCCCGTTGAAGCCTGCCAATTTCTTAAGCTATCAATGGTAATCGAACCAGTTGCAGGAATATCCTCGATTGGTGGAGTATCATATTTCTTCTTACAACTACTAAATACCAGTAGTGATCCAATTGCAATTATTGTTGTAATTCTTTTCATTCTTATCCAGTAATTATAATGTCATCTAATTCCCATGTTTTGCCATCAGAATCAGTACCTGTGTATTTAAAAGCAATGTGCACATTGGCCACCAAGTAACCTGATAGATCTACTAAACCTGACGGAACCAAATCCCAAGAGGATCCATCTGTATCTAATGTCGCAGGTAAAGCATTCCATGTTGCCCCGTTTGGATCGCCAGTTCCTGTATAATCAGTAGAAATTAAGACTTCTAAATCGTCTCCACCATAGCGTTGGGTGTTCATAAAACTCAAGGTGGATCCTGTAGAATTGCTAAGGTCTAGCGAAGGAGAAATTAACCAACTTTCACAAGCATTATTAGTACTTCCATCGTAATTTGAAATCACGGTTAATACTGAACCACCAAAAGATCCTGTTTCCCATGTGTCTGTTCCTGTAACTTGAACTACAGACCATCCCCCAGAAGTCATTGAATTGTCTTCAAAGTCTTTTACTACCAATTGTCCTGGACATCTAGCTCCTGACATGTTTACTTCAGATTCACTCCTAACCAATAGCTGGATATCAGATCCAAACACCGACACTATGCAAGTAATTGAACCATTTCCTGAGGGTAGCTCTGTTCCAGCAAAATCGGCAAAGCCACTCGTTCTAATGTATAAAGAGTTTCCCTCACAATCTTCTAAATATCTATTCTCTGAAGACTGTGTAATTGCATCAGCATAAGTGTTTCCTAATTGATCATAAGTAAACTGAACATTTTCTATAATAATCAACTTACCTTCATCAGCAGCAGAAATATGAGCAAAACTCATTGGAGTAGGCAAGATCTCTTTTCCACTAGCTTGTTTTACTATGTTTTTATCAGGATCCACATTATTGATCTGGAAAACGCCATTATAATCTGAAATCTCTACACCAAAAAGTGAGATTCTTAATGAATCACCAACTTTATAATCGCTCGAAGAGGTAAGTCTAATGTTAGCTGGCCCTGTTGCGTCTTGAACATACAGATTCTTGTAAATATTGCCTTCTACTTCATCCATCGTAACAGTAACATAAATGGATAAAAGTGAATCTTCTATTATAAAAGGTGTAGTCGTAGAATAATATTGGCTTCTTAAACTATCAATTGTTGTTACATCAGAATCATGTAATTGACTTACAGGTGGTTGATCTAATTCTTTATTACATGACCAAGCTAGAGCTGCAACGGCTCCAACGAGAAATAAATATTGAAACTTAAGCTTTCTCATAATTAAAATCTTAGCGTTGCCATAACAAAGTAGTTAAGGCCGTATAAATAGCCCACACGTGGTGGGAATCGGTTAATATCTTGTGAGTCGTAACGTAATTGTTCAAAACCTCCAGTCACAAATCGTCTGTTGTTAGTTAGGTTGTTGATGTTGACGTTAATGTTCAAAAAGTAGTTGGAGATTTTGAATGATTTTCCAGCAAATAAACTAACGTTGTAGGCATTGTTAAGGAATGCGTCTTGATCCGTATTTAACTGCGTTTGAGCAATTGTTTCTTGATACTGTGGATCAGACTCAACGTAATTTGCCACAGCCTCTTCAGTTCTTCTGTCAGGGTTTGGATCTAAATATATGTCTCCGAAATAATTAAAGTTTACTCCAGCAAACCAGTATTTCTTTCCACTGTACTTAAGGCCCAGAGAGGCCGCAGTTTGAGGCATACCTCCAACCTTGAAATTTTGAAGATAAATAACCTTATCGCGTGCAATTACTTCGGCCGAGTTATCACGGTATATTGAAGCAGTAGGACGTGAGTTGTAAATATATTCTCCAAAAGCAACAACCGCATTTGCCGATAAACCTCCGTAAATGTTTCCATCAATTCCGAATTCTAATCCGTGATTAAGGTAATCTACACCTTCCATTACGTAGTTTACGAATGATCTATACTCATCATGATAGAAACTTCTAGACCAGAGAACATTTTTACGCTCTGTATAATAATAGGTCAATCTCATTTTAAGTTTTGGATATCTAATCAGGTAGTTAACATCACCTGTATAAATGAATTCATTTTCAAGATTTGGAGCAGTGAAGTCTCTTGTTCTAGCCGATACGTAGGCACTTCTAGAAAAAGGAGCTTGAGTCATTACAGCACCATTTACGGATACAAACTGACGTCCAGAAATATTGTAAGTAGCACCAGCCTTTACTGCATAGTTGAAAAATAAATTCACATCAGATTTGCCAAACGAATTATCTAAGAATCTGCCATTTCGGTAAAGTCCTTCACGCCAAAACGCTTTATGTGAAAGGTTTAAAGCTCCGTAAAAGTCAAACTTGCCTAATGAAAATTCGGCTTGATTAAATAACTCGGTTTTTGAATTGAATATGTAATAGTTCCAACCAAATACATCACCATTTTCAATGATCTTATTAGGTGTATCCACATCATTTTGTGCTGCGTTAGGATCCAAAAAATCTTGCTCAGCAAATTGGTCAACATCTACCCAGAAGTCGGCGCCTAAAAGGTCATCCATTGTTTTGAACGAGTGATTTCTTTGAAGTTGATAAATGATACCATGTGTTAAATTGATATTTCCTATTGTATGCGAGAAAACTGAATTAAGTCCGCCTACCATTTGATTGTTCCGCTGATTTTCAACTATGTATTTGGCACGGTTTCCAGTAACTGTATTACCAATAATTCCATTGGCATTTTCTTGAGCAAAAGTGTTTTTAGTATTCGCAAAGTAGAATTGATCCCAATTTAATTGTCTGCCATCTACCGAGGCCCAGTTGTTTTCTGCTACGGCTGCATTAGCGACATCATTTATTCCATAATAGTAAGAAGGTAAATTTTTATAGTAATCTGGTCTAGGATCAGCTGCGTCGTACCAATTTAAGGCAGTTTTTCCATTTGATCCAAAGCTAAATGAGACTCCGGTAGATAGTTTTTTGTCCTTAGATATTTTGTAATCATGGTTAAAAATTAAAACTGGAAGATGGGATTTTTGCAGTCTAGCATTTCTCTTAATTCTTGTGCCATCTGCTAATGTTTGGTATCCCCAATTCGAATTATAGTAATTGTTACCGGCTAAATCATAAGCTTCCTGAATTGAAATGCTGGCTCTACCTCTCGTAGTCGGAGCACCTAAAACAGCGAAATTTAAAGAGTGCTGATCATTCACTTTCTTCTCAGCTGCGGCATAATAACTAAAGGCCTCATATGAAGTTCCTTCAACATATCCTTCATAAGCATACCTGCCTGAAACAGTAAAGGCGAACGCCCAACCATTACTTTGCATACCGGTCGCGTACGAAGCCATCAAACGATGATTGTAAGCTCTATTGGTTAATGCGTATGAGATTCTGGTACCTTCTCTTCGTGCACTCGCTCTGGCGTCGATGTTTGCGTAACCACCAATACCTCCGAAATGATAAGGATTTGAACTTAACCAAGCCTTTGTTTCTGAATAACGGGTTACATCATTTAACCCTCCCCATTTATACCATTGAGCCCATCCTGATTCCATATCGTACATGGGCATGCCATTAATCATATTCACGGACATGTCACTTTGATAACCTCGAATTCTGAAACGAGCAGCGGAAAAGTTAAAACCTGCTGTCGCTGCATACACATCTCTGGAAGCCTGTAAAAGTCCAGATGAATTATTTGAACCTGCAGTATTATTATTGTCGAGATCCTCTAAGCTGGTAATGAATACTGGTGTATTGGTTTCCAGTGAATCGTCTACTTCTTCGTTTCTCTCAACCTGACTATGAGAATTGAAGGCGAAAAAAAAGGGTGCAATAAGCCCCAGTCTTAAGTAAGTGTTTAGCATCGGTAAGTCTTAGTAGCAGCTTTACCTATGTGTAAAGCCCACCAAAGCTACGAATTTTCTCTGCTTAAAATCGAGCTAAGTGACTAATTGTTGAAAACTTAAGTTTCTGTTAACATTATGCAAACATAATAATGGCCTCAGATTTGATAAGTATTTTTACATTTGATTCTTATGAAAAAAATCACCCTTTTCATCTTAAGCCTTTTTTGCTTTGGAATTAGTATTTCTCAATCATACAAGGTTAACTGTGTTGGTTTTTACAACCTAGAAAACCTATTTGATACAATAAATGATCCGTTTATAAATGATGAAGACTTCCTGCCAGAAGGTAGTTATGCCTGGGGAGCCAAAAAATATAAAAACAAAATAAATAACATGGCTCTGGTGATTTCCAAAATTGCAACAGAAGTTTCTCCAGATGGTCTCGCTTTATTAGGAGTGTCTGAGGTTGAGAACAGGGGAGTACTTGAAGATTTAGTTGCTGATGAGCAGATAAAGAACAGAGACTATAAAATTATTCATTACGATTCACCAGATCATAGAGGGATCGATGTGGGTCTATTGTATCAAGAAAAATACTTCAAGCCAACAAACAGTATTGCATATAAATTAACCTTTGCTGACAAACCTGATTATACTACAAGGGATCAATTATTGGTTTCGGGTGAACTAGACGGAGAAATGGTGCATATAATTGTAGCGCATTGGCCATCAAGAAGGGGCGGGCAAACAGCCTCTGAACCTAGACGTATTGATGCAGCAATTTTAGGAAGGAAAATCATAGATTCGTTATTCATAGTTGATCCTACAGCTAAAATCATTTTAATGGGAGACCTTAATGACGACCCAGTGAACAAAAGTGTGAAAGATCATATAAATGCTACGGGTAAATTAAAGAAAGTAAAAGATGGTAAGTTTTTCAATACAATGTATGCACATTATAAATCTGGCAATGGCACTTTAGCGTGGAATGATGCATGGAATCTTTTTGATCAAGTGTTGATAAGCCAGTCCCTTTGTAGTAAAGATGCTTCAAGTTATGTCTATCATAAATCCGTAGTTTATAACCAAGATTGGCTAAAACAAAAAGAAGGGCGCTTTAAAGGATATCCTCATCGTACTCATGCAGGAGGGCAATATCTTAACGGCTACTCTGACCATTTTCCTGTTTATATTGTATTGAAGAAAAAGGTGTAAATGAAGTATTTTGTTTCTTTTTTCTTATTGTTATTCCTCATTTCTTGTGGAAACTTAACGCCCGGCGGAGAAGGAGAAAACGTTACAATTACAGCTGATTTCGAAAGTAACTCCTTGGATTCTGTTTTCAGTCCCTATAAAGCAGAGATGGAGGAGGAGATGAATGAAGTACTAGGTTACGCAGATACAAGTTTTATTAAACACCAACCAGAATCTTATTTAGGTGATTTAGTAGCTGATATAGTATATGCCGAAGGTAGAGAGTTTATGGCAAAGACTAAATATTTTGGTCCAGGACTTGAGCCGTCCATGGCCCTCATAAATTTTGGAGGGTTAAGGGCAACGATAGACGAAGGACCCATTACAAAAGGGGATATATTTAGTCTAATGCCCTTTGATAACTTAATCACAGTGACTGTTTTGCAGCCAAATCTTGTCAAAAAAATGCTAAAAACGATAAATGACGCGGGTGGACAGCCAGTGTCTAATTGTAGGATTAGAATGTCAGGAATAAAGCAATGGCTATTTTTTGATGGAGAAGAGTATTTATATGACAAACCCGTTTACGTGATAACTTCTGATTATTTAGCTGGAGGAGGTGATAAAATGAGTTTTTTCAAAGAAACATCTCACAAAGTAAGTACAGGAGTTTTGATTAGAAATGCTATTATTGATTATGTACAAGAAGTGGATACGCTGAGAATTGAAGGAGATTTGGATAGAATACATATTGTTAGATAATGGAAAGACGTAGGTTTATAAAAAATATCACGCTAGGTGCTGCGGCTATTTCAAGTCTAACATCAATGCAGGCTAAAAAAGGTGATAAATTAACGATCCTTCACACGAATGATTTTCATTCCCATATTGAGCCCTTTCCAGATAACCACAGTAAGTATCCAGGTCAAGGAGGTGTGAGCAGAAGGATGGCTTTGATTAATCAAATTAGAGCTACCGAATCTCAGGTCCTTTTGTTGGATGCGGGTGATATATTCCAAGGTACACCATATTTTAACGTGCATGGAGGAGAGGTAGAGATGAAGCTTTATACGGCAATGGGGTATGATGCGGCTACCATGGGAAATCACGATTTCGATGCAGGTATGGAGGGTTTTAAAAAGCAACTGCCTCATGCTAAATTCCCTTTCTTGTGCGCGAATTATGACTTTTCAAATACGGTTCTTGAGGGTTTAACAAATCCATATCAAGTGTTTCAAAAAGGGAGTATTAAAGTTGGTGTCTTTGGTATAGGAGTTGAGTTAGATGGTCTTGTAGCTCCAACGATGTATGGAGAAACGAAATACCTAAACCCGATCGAAATTGCTTCGGATACAGCAAAAACGCTTAGGGACGAAGAGAAGTGCGACCTTGTTATCTGTTTATCTCATCTCGGTTATTTTGCAAAGCTAAATGAGTGGTGTGATACCAAATTAGCAAATGAAACAGAGAATATTGATCTGATCATTGGTGGACATACGCATACCTTTATGGATAAACCAGAGGTTCATAAAAACAGAGCAGGCAAAACCGTTCTAATAAATCAAGCAGGATGGGCAGGACTAGTGCTCGGGCGCGTTGATTTTACTTTTGACAAAAGAAAAGATGAAATGGTTTGGTCTACACCTCAATTCGACTGGACCAATCACAATGTAGTTTAGATTCTTTCTTTCGGTTTTTCTTTTTCTCTTTCTTCTTTCTTAAGTTTTTCTTTTGAAAGCTTTTTCATTCTCTTCTCAACATCCTCTATCATCAGATCGGCCTCATCATCTGTAATTCGTCCTTTACTTACAAGATCTTTAATTTGTTTCTTTTCAGTATTAAGTAAAGTACGTATGGCTTGACGCGTCGATACATGACGGTATATATTCGGGAACTGATTTTTGAAATTTCTTAAGAAGGTTAATGCTTGAATTTTGTTCTCTTCAATTTCTGATTCCATTTCGTTTAGAAAATCCATTTCTTCTTCTGAAGCGGTTTCTTTTAGCTCCTTAATTAATTCCATACAGGCATTTTGAGCAGAGAAAAAACCTTTGGCAGAGTCGAAACTAGCGCCTAATTTGTTGATGTTTCTGCTCGCGAAGAGCTTAGACAAAGCACCTAATTTTTGATAATTGTTCTTAGTGCTTAGCAGTTCATCTAAGTCTGCACGGTCGTTTAGAGCTCTTTCTCCTGCAGAGTCAATAATCTCATTAATCTCAGAAACAAGTAAATGATAGGCATCACTACTAATCAATCCATCTTTGAATTGTGCCCAATAACTACCTTTTTCTCGCTCAAGAATACGTCTACGAGATTCTAATTTGTAATCAGAAACTTTTTCAAGTTCATTCAGTCTTGATTCTTTCGGTAAATAATGGTCAACAGCCTCCCAATTTACCTTTTTAAAGAACCTGTCTCTGGCCATGCCACCAATGGTTGATACGGTTCCCTCCCTCACGGCTTCTACTGCAGTCTCAACCACATATTCCTTAGATTTTGAAAGTGTAGTTAGTCCTAGTTTTTTCGCCACATATTTCATTGATGTAGCATTAACGCACAAGGTGAGGATTACAATGCCAGCGGTAAAGAATAGGAATTGTTCTCGTATTTCTTGTGGAATGGCTTCATTGCTTTCAACAATTAGTGCTAATGCCAGACCAATAGCACCTCTTAATGCACCCCACCAAAGTATTTGAGGATGGTTCTTCGCTAGTCCATAACCTGATCTTTTCATTACAGGGTATAGAATTGCAATTACAATCATACGCACTATATGAATCAATACATATATTAGGAGTAAAACTATAATTTCTTGGACATCAAATACTGCACGCTCCGCAATTACAACACCCACAATTAAGAAAATTAGGGTATTTGCTGTAAAACCCGTGAATTCCCAGAATTCGTGAATAAAGTGCTGCACTTCAGGGCTAATTTTGGTACGTCCAGGTCCAGCCATATAAAGACCTAATGTCACAAGACCTAATACTCCTGAAACTCCGAAAGTGTATTCGCAAAGGAAGAATGTTAGGTAAGCTAAGGCTACAATAATTGTAATCTCAACAAGCATATCGTTGAAGACACTTTTTATCCATCTAAGTCCTATCCAGCCTAATATAAACCCTACAAGTATACCTCCAAAGGCAACTCTAAAAAATTCAATAATAGGCCCAATAGCACTGGTCTCTGCTCCTGGTGCGGCTCCAATACCTAGGAAAATCACCATAAAAATCACAATAGCGGTACCATCATTTAATAAAGATTCTCCTTCTATCAAGGTCGCCAACTTTTTACTTGCACCCAGCTCTTTCAATAAGGCAACTACAGCTACAGGGTCAGTTGCAGAAATTACTGCTCCGAACAATAAGGCATATTGCCAGTCCCAACTTGAAATTCCAATATCAGCACCAGCCATCCAAGCAACTCCCAGCGCAGTCAGAAAAATCGCGATTAATATTCCAGGAACAGCTAATAAAACCGAGTTTGTAAATGACTTTTTGAAAGTGTGCACATCCATCGCAAACGCAGCTTCAAAAATCAATATGGGTAAGAATACATATAATATCATGTGAGCATCCAAATTGGCAGCCCAGTCAATCGCCATATCAATTACTTCTAGATGATAGGTCCCTCCAAAAATTTCGAATGATTCTAAAACACTGCTTCGTCCTACTATACCAAGCAAAAGTCCGATGATTAATAATGCAACGGTATATGGTATACCTACGCGAGAAAGAAAGAATCGTGTTCCTGCTCCAATTATTAAAGCAAGAATAATGAATACTAATGGGCTGTAGTTGGCATGGTGATGAGCATGTTCGTCTTCTAAATCAGTATGATGTGCTTCATGACAATCAATTATTATAGTTTCTTCACCATGTTCTCCTATCGTAGGACCTTCAATTGTTTCATCAACAATTTTTTCAGGTACAGGAGTTTCTGTGCTAGGGTTATCACTTACTTCTGAATGTTCTTCATGATGTTCTACGGCCGCATAAGAGCTGGGATTTAAAGCGGTAAAACTTAATAAAAAAACCAGTAGTAGGTTACGGAATTTCATAGTTGCGCAGTTTGGTGTAAATGTAGCAATTATGATTAAGAATGTTGAAACAAATAGTTGGATTACATCATCTCGAATTCTTTTCCAGCTTTAATATCACCTAATACTTTAGATTCTAGGTTTTTAAAATCGAAAAGGTCTTCGTCAAACATGTGAGAAGGAGAAATGTTTTTCAAAGCAGCAAACATGATTTCTGATCTTCCAGGATACTTCTCTTCCCATGTGGAAATCATTTTTTTAACTAATTGTCTTTGCATGTTTGGTTGAGATCCGCAAAGATTACAAGGTATAATCGGATAATCACGAATTTCAGCATATTGAATAATGTCTTTTTCCTTAACCAAAGCAAGTGGTCTTAAAACAACAAAACGATCGTCATTCGTTCTGTATTTGGCCGGCATGGTCTCAATTTTCCCGGCGAAAAATAGATTCAAGAAAAAAGTTTCAAGAATGTCGTCTCTATGATGACCTAGACAGATTTTATTACAGCCAAGGCGCTCTGCAGCTTCGTATAGCGTACCTCTTCTTAATCGAGAACATAGAGAACAAGTAGTTTTTCCTTCAGGAGTCTTCTCTTTAACGATAGAGTAGGTGTCTTTTTCTACAATTTCGAAGTTAACGCCTAAATCGGTAAGGTAATTGGGTAAAACCTCTTCAGGAAATCCCGGTTGTTTTTGATCAAGATTGACTGCTATTAGATCAAAGTTGAATACAGATGATTTCTGAATCTGGCATAGGATATCCAACATAGTGTAGCTATCCTTTCCTCCCGATAAACAAACCATTATCTTGTCGCCATCTTCAATCATTCCGAAATCATTAATGGCATTCCAAACCGTCTTTTTAATCTTGCGGTTTAGTTTTTCAAAATCAACTATATTTTCTTTCGTCTCTGACATTCTATTGAGGCGCAAAGATAAGGATAGATAACCGAATAATCAATTTTCGTTTTTCTGAAGTTCTTGCTTCTTGTGAATTTTAAAATAGGCGCCCTCTAAAGCCAGTAATTCTGAGTGAGTTCCTTCCTCAATTAGTTTTCCTTCATCCAGTACGATAATTTTATCTGCGTATTTAATGGATGAGATTCTATGCGTTATAATTACTTTGGTTTGAGAAGCGTTTTTGGATTTTAATGTGTTCAAAATTCTTTCTTCAGTTTCAGTATCTACGGCAGAAAGGGCATCGTCCAGAATAAGTAAATCAGAATTCTTTATAAAAGCACGTGCTATAGATACACGCTGTTTCTGCCCACCAGATAAATTTATACCGCGCTCGCCAAGCAGTATTTCGTATTGATCAGGAAAGTTCATTATGTTCTCATGAATATCAGCTTGTTTAGCAGCTTCAATAAGTTTTGCTTCATCCACTTCACCGCTCTGAATCCCGAATAATATGTTATTCTTAATACTGTCTGAAAACAAGAAATGGTCTTGAGGAACATAGCTCGTGTTCTTTCGCCAGCTTCTAAGTTGAATGTCTTTAATCGGCACGCCATCCATAAGGATTCTACCCATGGTAGGTTGTACAAACTGTGTAAGTAAATAAGCAATACTCGACTTTCCACTGCCGGTTTTACCTATTATGCCTAAAGTATCTCCTTTTTTGATCGAAAGGTTGAGATTTTTAACAGCTTCTATTCCCGAATTCTCATATTTTAACGATACATCTTTAAATACAATCGAATCTTCAAATTCATGCTCAAGACCATAACGGTCATCTCTTTCAGGTTCAGCGGCTAAGAATTCATTGATTCTCTGCTGAGAAGCCGCCGCTCTTTGTATAACACTTGTAACCCATCCTACTGAAGCAAATGGCCATGTCAAAAGGTTCACATAGTAAATAAACTCAGCTATTTGACCCGGAGGAATTGTTTCCGCTTGAACTTGTTTACCGCCTATGTAGACCGTAAGAATATTACTCATTCCAATCAGAACCATAATTGTAGGCATAAAGAAAGCGTTAGTCTTTTCTAGACTTACTGATTTATCTTTATATGCTTCAGACTCAACTTCAAATGATTTTAATGAAAATTTTTCTCGTATGTGAGATTTAAGAACTCGAATTCCTGCGAAGGATTCTTGAACAATGGTACTTAGCTTCGATTGCTGACGTTGAACTTGTTCACTCTTTCTATTGATCGTGGAGCTTACAAAGTAAATCAACACAGACATAACGGGTAATGGGGCTAGGGCATATAAAGTAAGTTCAGGATTTACAGAGAACATTTGAATGATTCCAAGCACAAATAGACAAAGTAAGTTAACAGTGTACATAATGCCAGGGCCCAAATACATGCGGACTTTAGTCACGTCTTCACTCACACGATTCATTAAATCACCTGTGGAGTTCTTTTTGTAAAAATTGAAAGGTAATTTTTGGTAATGCTTGTAAATTTCATTTTTAAGGTCAAACTCAATGAAACGTGACATTACAATGATTGTTTGGCGCGTTAAGAACAAGAAAAATCCTTGTAAAAAGGAAAATAGCATAAACATTCCTGCGGCAATCAACCCAAGTTTTAAAATCACTTCGTATTCAACGGCTATACCAGAGTTAGAGTACTCAAATATATCGTTCACTGTATCCCTTAAAACAACTGGCATTTTAAGCTTGAAGTGATTCGAAATAAGAATGAAAAGAGCGCCAAGAATAAGTCTCCACTTATATCTTTTTAAATATTTATTGAGGTAAAATAATGGAGACATTAAAAAATCGTATTTTTGTCGGGCTTTGTGAGTACAAAGTTAGATTAAGTTCTGTATTAACGTTCCTTAGTTAATTGAAAAATATGTTTGAAGTCAAAGAAATCGATGAATCAATTTTAGCTCAAAATCCTGTTATTGAGCGCATGTCAAAGTATAATCACGAACAACTTTTGTTTTGTAATGATAATGATACTGGATTAAAAGCCATAATCGCTGTTCATAATACCACTTGTGGTCCTGCATTAGGAGGAACCAGAATGTGGAATTACAACAACCAGAACGAGGCTTTACAGGATGTGTTAAGATTGTCTCGAGGAATGACATATAAGAATGCTATTTCGGGATTAAACCTCGGAGGGGGGAAAGCAGTTATCATTGGAGATGCGCGTTCCCAAAAGAGTGAGGCACTTTTTAGAAGATTTGGAAAATTTGTAGATAGTCTTGGCGGCAAGTACATTACTGCTGAGGATGTAGGGATTAATCCAAAGGATATGACCTATGTTAATATGGAAACGAACCACGTTGTTGGTTTGCCTGGTAAAAGTGGCGACCCTTCTCCTGTGACGGCATACGGTGTTTATCAAGGGATGAAAGCGGCTGCTAAAATTCAGTTTGGATCAGATTCTCTATCTGGAAAAAAAGTGGCGGTACAAGGCGTTGGACACGTGGGCGAATATCTAGTATCTCACTTGAAAGATGAAGGAGCTGAAATTTACATTTCTGACATACATGAACAAACATTAAAGCATGTTGCTGAAACCTATGGCGCTACAGTAGTTGGTTTAGATGATATTTACGATATCGACATGGATATATACGCTCCGTGTGCTTTAGGTGCAACGGTGAATGACGACACGCTAAATAAGTTAAAGTGTTCAATTATTGCCGGTGCGGCGAATAACCAATTAGCGAACGAAGATATTCATGGCGTTGCCGTTCTTGAAAGAGGAATGATTTATGTTCCTGATTTTATGATCAATGCTGGTGGTGTAATTAACTGTTATGCTGAAGTAAAAGGGCTTTCTTCGGAATGGGCTCACGATAAAGCTTCAGAAATTTACAATACAACGTTGAACATCTTGAATAGATCAAGAGAGAATAATATTCCTACTTATCAAATTGCTAATCAAATGGCCGAAGAACGCATTGAGGCAATAGGTAAGGTTAAACTTCCTTTTTAAGAATAGTTGATGCTAAATAGACGACACCTTAGAATTAAGGTTTTACAAGTGTTATACGCTTATTTTCAGACGGAGGATAAGGATGCACGACAGGTTGAAAAAGAACTGTGGAGATCGATCGATAAGATGTATGAACTCTACATCTACTTCTTATTACTATATCCGGAGTTATCAGATCATGCAGCTAGTAAGTTAGCTGAGAAGAAGGAAAAATTAAGACCAACCGAAGAAGATTTGAATCCCAACTTGAAGTTTGTTGATAATGCTATTATTCAAGCTTTAAAAGGAAATTCGTCTCTTACGAAAGTTTCAGAAGAGAAAAAAGTGAATTGGCTGGGTGCAGTTAAGCAGGATTTGATTCGTAAAATGTTCTTAGAGATAAAGGACGGGGTAGTATATCAAGAATACATGTCAACCCGTGAAACTAATTTTGATGAAGATCAGCAGTTTGCAGTGGCTTTATTAAAAGAGCATATTGCTCAATTTGGTTTGCTTCATGATTTTTTCGAGAACGAAAGCATTTACTGGTTGGATGATATTGACCTTATTTGTTCGATGATCATAAAGAACATAAAGCAAGTAAAGAAAGAAAAAGATTTTCAGTTGATGCGTCTTTTTAGGGATGAGGAAGAGGAAAAGAATTTCATCCATCAGTTGGTATACAAGACGATTGGTAATGATGAGGAGAATACCAAACTTATAGATGAGCTAACCCAGAATTGGGAATTGGACAGGATCGCAAAAATGGACTTTATTCTTTTAAAGCTGGCAATTACTGAGCTTGTTGAGAACAAATCAATTCCTGTTAAGGTTACTTTAAACGAGTACATTGAAATCGCTAAATTCTATAGCACTCCGAAAAGTCAGCAATTTATCAATGGTATTTTAGATAAAGCGGTAATTTTGCTCCAAGAACAGGGGAGAATTAACAAAGTTGGGAAAGGATTAATGCAATAATTATGAAAAATATGTTTCTATTGGTTTTATTAACCTCTTTAGTAGCTAGTTGTACGTCAAATGAAAGTAATCTATCGGAAGATCAAAAGATCGAATACGCTGACTATATTGACAACCCTACAACCATGGAATTTGAGGAATATGCTTTCGATTTTGGGGAAGTTGTTGAAGGAGAAATGGTGAATCATACTTTTACCTTTGAGAATACGGGAGATCAAAACCTTGTGCTTATTGATGTAAAAGGTTCTTGTGGTTGTACAGTTCCGGAAGAATGGCCAAAACATCCATTAGCTCCAGGAGAAACGGGAGAAATCAAAGTTGTTTTTAATTCAAAAAATAGGGTAGGGAATGCTTTGAAAAATGTAAAGATCGAAGCAAATACCAAACCATCAATCACTACACTTACAATTAGTGGTGTGGTAAAAGAAAAATAAATGAGAAATTTAATATTATTACAAGAAGGCGGAGCGCCAGGAGGATTCAATAGTCAATTAATCATGTTTGGGTTAATTGCGCTTGTGTTCTATTTTTTTATGATCCGTCCTCAAATGAAACGAACAAAAGAAGCTCGAAAATTCAGAGAGGGACTTAGTGCTGGAGACAAGGTAGTAACTTCTGGAGGCATACACGGTAAAGTACTTGAAGTTTCTGATACAACAGTTTTAATTGGCTCAGAAGGAAGTACAAAATTCAGAATTGAAAAGTCTAACGTATTTGCTAGTGTAGATGATCTCCAGGCTGGTGGTCGACGATAGGCTAATACTCAATATCCAGATTAAATAATTTTCGGAATTTTTCGAGGGAAGGGTTAGAGGAGGCTAGCTCGTCGAACTGAGATTTCTTGTCAGTAAAGCTAGCAGTTTGCTCAACTTTCTTTTCGGCCATCACATGCTCAAAGGTTATTCCACCATTGTTCAAAGAAGAACGCAAGTGATTTAGTAGATCCATTTTAATGGCATCTAGTTGTTTGCCTTGGGTAGAGTTAAGAACGTGAAGTCTCACGCTAAACTGATCGTGAATGGTTATTTTACTTGCTGTTAGTGTAGAAAATAGGTTGTTTGCACCTTCTTCTTTTTTCTTTTTGTGCGCAAATAACTTCACTTGACGCAGTAATTCATCCTCAGTAAAAGAATCACGCGCTTCGATAATTAAATCTTCAGTTCCAGCTTTCTTTTTCGATTTAGGCGATAAAGAGTCAAGTATTCCAATGTTTCCAGATCTAAATTGCCCTGAACTAGCCGTAACTTGCGTAACTGTTTTATTTGTTGATGAGACTTTAACAGGGTTGGAGGATCTAGGAGCAGCTACCGCCTTTTTCTCCACTTTTTTTGCTGGAGCAGAAGACTCACCTTGCCCGTCAAACGGTAAAATTGTTATGGAATAATGCGAGAACATTAGCTTTCTTGGGCCTTATTAATCGAACATAATTTCATTAAGGCGATTTCGACCGTGAGTCTCTTGTGAATACTTCCTTTATATTGCATTTCGGTATCACGCCATAGGTCTAAACCTAAAAGTAGAAATTGTGTATTCGTTCTTGCTGCTTGTTCACCAAATCTTGCCTCAATTTCACTCGGTACTTCCAATAGCGCAGAAGTCTTTGGACTTAAGCATATTAAGAGGTTTCGCAGATGTTCTGCCAAGCCAACCATAAATTGTGCTCCTTCAAATCCTTTACTTAATACGTCATTATAAAGTCCCAAAGTCTCATGGATCTCATTGTTCAGTGCATTGTCCACAATTTTGAAATAATAATCATAATCTAAGACATTAAGGTTCTCGAGAACCGCATCATATGTAATGTTATTATTAGTAAAAGAGACGATTTGGTCAAAAATTGAGAGTGCATCCCGCAGTCCGCCATCTGCTTTTTGAGCAATTATGTGAAGTGCTTTTTCTTCATACTTTATGCTTTCTTTCTCTGCAATTGATTTTAGGTGGTTTACAATATCATGGATTTTGATTCTATGAAAATCAAAAATTTGACAGCGTGAAAGAATAGTCGGAAGAATCTTATGTTTCTCCGTTGTTGCCAAAATAAATATGGCGTGTTTCGGGGGCTCTTCTAATGTTTTTAAAAACGCGTTAAACGCTGCTTGAGATAACATGTGTACCTCGTCTATTATGTAGACTTTGTATTTTCCAACTTGTGGCGGTATTCGAACTTGATCAATAAGATTTCGTATATCATCCACCGAGTTATTCGAAGCGGCATCAAGTTCAAAAATATTGAAAGCAAAATCCTCTTCAGGGTTTTCGTTCCCATCTTGGTTAATGGTTTTTGCTAAGATTCTTGCAGTAGTTGTTTTACCCACTCCTCGTGAACCACAGAACAAAAACGCTTGTGCTAAATGATTGTTCTGAATTGCGTTCTGCAAAGTTGTTGTAATGGACTCTTGTCCTACAACAGTATTAAAGGTTTGTGGGCGATATTTTCTCGCCGAAACAACGAATGTATCCATTAACTTAAAATTCTAAGCAAATATAGGTACCCTAGCGCTTTAATTTAGCGGGAATATATTCTTTTTATCCACAGGGTTTGAATTGCAATTAAGCTTAAATTTGCGTGTTTTAATTATTTAGGGCAATTTTCCGGATTAAATACTTATCTTTGCGCCCTAATTAAAATTTAGAGTTATGAATAGATACGAAACTGTTTTCATTTTAACTCCCGTTTTGTCTGAGGAACAGGCAAAGGAAGCAGTAAAAGTCTATGAAGATTTCGTAAAGAAAAATGGAGGGAAACTTAAGCACAATGAATTTTGGGGTCTTAAGAAACTTGCTTACCAAATTCAAAAGAAATCTACAGGTTTTTACAGCTTAATGGAGTATGAAGCACCTGGTGATTTAATCCAGAAGCTAGAAGTTGAATTTAAGCGTGATGAGCGTATTATGCGTTTTCTTACTGTAAAGATGGAGAAACATCATATTGCGTTCGCAGAAAAAACTAGAGCAGCCGCTAAGGCATAAGTAGAAACATTAAAAGAATTTAGGTATGGCACAATCAGATATCAGATATCTTACTCCTATTAGTATTGAAATTAAAAAGGATAAGTATTGCCGTTTTTTAAAGAGCGGAATTAAATATGTGGATTACAAAAATCCAGATTTCTTAATCAAATTTGTTAACGAGCAAGGTAAATTATTACCAAGAAGAGTAACAGGAACTTCTCAGAAGTACCAAAAGAGAGTTAACAAAGCAGTTAAAAGAGCACGTCACTTGGCTATCTTGCCTTACGTAGGTGACATGTTGAGATAATAACCTTATAGCTTAATAATCATGGAAGTAATATTAAAGAAAAACGTTGATAACTTAGGTTTTAAGGATGATGTTGTAACTGTAAAAGACGGATATGGAAGAAACTTTCTAATCCCACAAGGTTACGCTATCGTTGCTACATCTTCAGCTAAAAAAGCACATGAAGAAGTTTTAAGACAACGTTCACACAAGGAAAATAAAGTAAAAGAGGAAGCTGCGTCTATCGCTAGTAAACTAGAAGGATTAACACTTAAAGTAACTACTAAAGCAGGTGAATCTGGAAAAATATTTGGTTCGGTTACTACTATTGCTGTTTCAGAAGCTTTACAAGCTGAAGGAATTCAAGTGGATAGAAAATCAATTAAAATTGAGAATGAGCCTGTTAAAGAACTAGGTTCTTACAAGGCTACTGCAATTTTACACAAAGAGGTAAGTCAAGACTTTGAATTTGAAGTTGTTGCAGAGTAATCGACCTGTTTGAAATTGAAGGCCTGTTCTTTTCGGACAGGCCTTTTTTTTTTGTTTCGTCTGATAAATATTCGCATTTGACGAAAAAAATCGAATTAAATTAAATCTTCCGGTTATTTCATTAAATTTAATGATAGCGTGATAAAAAATAACCCTTACATAATCCCTCTATTTAAACGTTTAGTTACAGGAATTATCCTACCAACGCTTTCCATAGTTGGTTTTGCTCAGGAAGAACTTCCTCCAAAAATTGATTCACTGATTTTTGAGCTTACTTATTTGGAAGAATCTCCTGAAAAGGTTGATTTATTAAATGAACTTGGGGAAGAGTATCTCGAATACGACTATAAAACCGCGAAAGAATATGGTGTTATTGCCAACGATCTATCGAACAAGATTAACTATAATGAAGGTATTATTAGATCAAATTTATTGATCAGTAATATTTACATCAATTTTACAACGAATTATTACGAAGGTTTACCTTATTTAACATCTGCGCTTGAGAAATCCCATGACATCGGGGATAAGCATAGCGAAATTAAAGCATTAAAGCATTTTGCCTTTGTCAACGCTAGCAATAGGTTATTCGAAGAATCTATCGAAAATTATAATAAGGCTCTAGATATAGCGGAAGAACTAAACGATCAAGAGGAGGTAAATCTGATTCATAACCTAATTGGATCTGTATATGCTGAAAGTGGTGACAAAAGTAAAGCGATTAAGTTTTTAGAGAAGGCGTATCTATTTGAGCAAAATCGTGATTTTGAGCTAACGAGCCCATTTGGATTCTATATGATAGGCGAATATTTCAGCTTATCAAGAAACTATGATAAAGCAGATCAATATTACAATATAGCATTGAATGCCTACAACGAAGTTGATGGACACAGGTGGGAATCTTATATTTATTCGCGACTTGCTATACTTTATTTGAAGCGTGGGGAAAGTGAAAAAGCAGTAGAGGGTTGTAATAAAGGAATTGAAATTGCAGAAAAGTATGGTTTAATCAAAGAAATGCTTGACAATTACAAGCAGCTCTCAATTATTTACGAAGAGCAAGGTGATCTAGTTGAAGCAAATAGATACTTAAAAAGGTGGACAACCATTAATGACTCCCTTCAAATTGAGCGTATTATATCACAGAATCGTGAATTCGAATCTAGTTTTGATAAAGTAATTAATGAGCGTGAGATTGAGCGATTAGAGCGCGAAACGGAGAATAATGAACTGAGAGCCCTTAATCATGAACTCCTAAGAGATATTGCGATAGGTGCCGTTGTTATTCTTGTTGTGCTTATTTCATTGCTAATTCTTAGAATGCGCTATAAAAGTCGTATTTCTAAGAA
Source organism: Crocinitomicaceae bacterium (assembly GCA_022447665.1). Classification (GTDB taxonomy): domain Bacteria; phylum Bacteroidota; class Bacteroidia; order Flavobacteriales_D; family Crocinitomicaceae; genus JAKVAQ01. The sequence goes on along the minus strand of JAKVAQ010000016.1, from coordinate 116,420 downwards.
ATTAAATGCTCAACAAGAGGAACTTGCAAAATTATCCATTGTTGCTTCTAGAATTCAGCAAATGGTGATTATTGTGGGTAAAAATGACACCATTGAATATGTAAACGAAGAATACTCTAAGTACACTGGTTATTCAATAGAAGAGGCCGTAGGAAGTAGAATTAGCGTTCTTAATGGAGGTCCTCTAACGTCAACAAAAACCATGAATGATATTGACCATTCCATTTTTGAGCTCGGAGAACCAATTAGGGTAGATTTATTGCAGTATAAAAAGAATGATGATACCTTCTGGGCACGTTATCATATTTCGCCAATTGAAAACAGTAATGGAGAGCTGGAAAAATATATCGTGGTTGGTTCGGACGTATCGGAGTTAAAGAAACAAGAAGAAGAAATCAAGGAATTATCTCTCGTTGCTTCCAATACGGATAATTCGATAATCATTTTTGATAAAAATATTAAGGCCACATGGGTTAATGACGGATTTACAGAGTTAACTGGACTCAAGCTCGAGGATGTAGTAGGAAAAAAGGCTTACGAGTTTAATAAGAGGGAAGATTTAGAACAGTCCTTTATCGCTGAGCTTGAAAGACAATTCAGAACCAACAAACCTTTTTCAAGAGAAAGCTGGGGTGAATCATTGAATGGGCGCAAGTACTGTTTGTCTATGCAAATTACACCAATATTCTCAGTAACAGGAGAGGTTGAAAAGTTTATATCGGTGGGCGCTGATATTACTGAGTTAAAACTACTAGAAGAGAAGTATGAAACTATAGTCGAAGATTCCACGGATAATATTACTGAGACAAATTTTGATGGTTATTTTACTTTCGTAAATACGCAAACAGCTAAGTTAACTGGTTATAGTAAGGAAGAATTAATTGGTATGCACTTTTCAAAAGTGGTACGAGAAGACTTTGTAGAGACATCAACAAACTTTTACAGGGAGCAGATTAAAAACAACCAGAGAATAGCCTATTTGGAATTTCCTTGGTTGAATAAGGGTGGTAAAGAGTTTTGGGTAGGTCAAAACACAAAATTAAGACTTGATCCTGAAACTAAAAAAGTTGTTGGTTTTCACAATGTAGCTAGAGATATTACTGAGAAAAAAGCAGCAGAACAGGCACTTGAAAGAACATTTAAAAATACCCAATTACTTAGTGAGATAGGCAAGCAAATTACGGCAACACTATCAATCGATGAGATTATAGATAAGGTATACGATAATATTAACCAGCTTATGGACGCGAATATTTTTGGTATTGGTGTTCATAATCCTGAGAAAAATATACTTGAGTTTCCTGCCATTATTGAAAACGGTCAGAAATTTAATGACTTCGCCTTTGATCTTGAAGATAGAACGAGGGTTGGTGTTGTCTGTTTCTTGGATCAACGTGAAGTTTTTATAGGAAACATTCATCAAGAAATTCAAGAATATACCGATTCTTCTGAGGTTGCAAAACCGAAGGAAGGTGATATGACAACCTCACTAATATACCTTCCATTAGTGCATAAGGATCATAAACTCGGAGTTTTAACCGTGCAAAGTTTTGCTGAAAATGCTTATTCTGATTATCACTTGAATGTTGCTCGAAATATTGCAGTATATGTTGGGATTGCTTTAGAAAATGCCGGACTTTATCATAACATGGAAGAGAAGGTCTTAGAGCGCACTAAGGAAGTTCATGCGCAAAAAGAGACAATCCAAATGAACCTTACCAATACCAAAATCCTGTCTGAAATTGGTTTGGAAGTGTCATCAACATTCGATTTCGGTGAGATTTTTGAAAGCGTTCACAGTAAGGTTTCCAAAATGTTGGATGCAGATGTCTTTGGTGTACGCATGTATAATGCCGAATCTGGAGTAATTACCAATCGTTATGAAATTCGAAATGGTGAAATAATAGGAGAGAAGTGCAGTAAAGTAAAAGGGATTGAAAATTTCACCACCTGGAGTTTATTGAACCGTAAAGGAATATTCATTAATAATCGACTCACCGAATATAAAAAGTATTCGGACAAAGAGATTACAGACCATAGCGGTCCAATGTCTATGCTTTATTATCCTATGGTTGTTGATGATAAACTTACTGGGGTAATTACCGTCCAAAGCTGGAAGGAAAATGCTTATAAGCCTTATCATTTAGATCTTTTAAAATCGTTATCATCTTATATTGGTACAGCCCTCGACAATGCAGAACTGTATGAGACACTTGAGCTAAAGGTAGCTGAGAGAACCGAAGAATTAAATCAGATTAATAAAGACATTACTTCAAGTATTAATTACGCCAAAAGAATTCAGCGAGGAATTTTACCTTCTGAGAGTTTTATGAAGCAACTCCTGCCTGAAAGTGAGGTTTTTTATCGTCCAAGAGATATTGTAAGTGGTGATTTCTATTGGATGGAAAGAAAAGAAGGAAAGATTATGATGGCCGCGGTGGACTGCACTGGCCATGGAGTTCCAGGAGCCTTAATCAGTATTATAGGTAGAAATTTACTTGATCAAGCAGTAAACGAAAAAGGTTTTACAGAGCCTGCTCAAATCTTAAACTTCCTGCAAATAGGGATGATGGTAACATTTGGACAAATGGATAGTGAAAATGTTGGTGTTTATGACGGAATGGATATAGCACTGGTTACTATTGATATGGATCTTATGGTACTTGAGTACGCTGGAGCCAATAATCCACTATATCTTATTAGAGATGGAGAATTAATCATAGAAAAGGGAGATAAAATGGGTGTGAGTGCTCAGAAAAATGATGGATACTTCACAAACCACGTAATGGAATTAGAAAAGAATGATCTTATATTTTTATTCTCTGATGGTTATCCAGATCAATTTGGAGGTGAGCGTAATAAGAAGTTTACCTACAGAAGAATGGCGGAGATGTTTGTAGAAAATTCATCTAAGCCAATGAAAGAGCAATTTGAAGTTATTGCAAAAACTTTTGATAATTGGAAAGGCGAGACGCAGCAAACAGATGATGTTTGTATAGTAGCTGCACGGATATAAAAAAAAAGCGCCACTTCCGTGACGCTTCTTAAATTACTTCCTTTAATCCTTATTTTTTAAAGTTATCGGCAACAATTAAATCTTTTGTTCCGTGACCCCAAGAATAGAATCCTTCTCCTGACTTAATACCCATCTTTCCAGCAGTTACCATATTAACTAATAAAGGACAAGGAGCGTATTTATCATTTCCTAATCCTTCGTGTAGTACGCGCATAATGGCAAGACAAACATCAAGACCAATGAAGTCTGCTAACTGAAGAGGACCCATTGGATGAGCCATTCCTAATTTCATTACGGTATCAATTTCTTCAACTCCAGCAACCCCTTCATTTAAGGTGATAATTGCTTCGTTAATCATTGGCATCAAAATTCTATTCGCAACAAACCCTGGATAGTCGTTTACTTCAACAGGTACCTTCTTTAGTGATTTTGAAGCTTCCATAATCGTGTCTGTAACTTCATCGGAAGTAGAATAGCCGCGAATAATTTCCACAAGTTTCATAACCGGTACCGGATTCATAAAGTGCATCCCAATCACTTTGTCAGGTCTATTGGTTACTGCTGCAATTTTAGTGATTGAAATAGACGAGGTATTCGTGGCTAGAATACAATCTTCTTTACAAAATGTATCCATGTCTTTGAAGATTTTAAGCTTCAAGTCAACATTTTCAGTAGCCGCTTCTACAACCAAATCAGAATTAGCAACACCAGTTTTTAAATCTGTAACTGTTGTTATGTTATTTAATGTATTTGTTTTGTCTTCTTCCGAAATTTTCTCTTTTGCAACCATTCTGTCTAAGTTTTTAGTGATTGTTGCAACTGCTCTATCTAGAGCGTCTTGTGAAATATCGATAAGGTTAACGGTGTAACCGAATTGTGCAAAAGTATGGGCAATCCCATTACCCATTGTACCTGCACCAATTACTGCTATATTCTTCATTATTTGTGTAATTTTTAGGAGTTAAATATAAGAATTTACATAACGCCCCAACCTTTTTAAAGTTCATTCCGTCATACTAAGCAGTGGGTTAATGGTGTAAACTTGTCAACTTTTGAAATGACAAAAAGAAAGAAGTCTCTCGGGGCTTCTTTTTTTTATTTAAAGACTTAGGATTAGATTTGCAGTATGAGTGATAGTGAAGATAAAAAAGGAATAGGACTGCAGTCGGTTCTTCTTTTGGGTATTGTAACGAGTATTCTTGTTATGCCACTCTTCATGATTCTGTACAAATACATCCCTGAACTTAAACTTCCTATTGGAGAGAAAGGTTTTCGATTAGATCATATCCTTTTGTTTCTGGCCCTGTTCTTTGCTGTCTATTACATCGTTAAAAAAATTCGGGTCTTAATGATAGGGATAATGATCTTAGGCCTTGTTGTTTTAACAATTACCAATTTTGCTGGCTTCTATACCTTAGAAAATCTTTATCATGACTACGCTCAATTCCTTTATGACCTATCAGAAAATTCATTGGAGCAGAAGTTCCTATTTGAAAATTCAAAGTTTAGAAAAGAGAAAGAGTTGAGAGAAGCGATTGATTATACAGATCCCGATTTGAGAAATTTTGCTTCGAGCGCCGCAGTTAAATATTTTGACGATGAAAAACACCTCTCGCAAAATCTAAAGTGGGTACAATTCTTTTCAGTTTTCAAAGAAGTGTATGGAAGATGGAAATATGTTTACGACCCAATAAGCGAGGATTATTATTCAAAATCCAGTCAAACGCTGAAACAACTCCAATATGATGAGTTTTTTAAAGGGGATTGTGATGATTATTCAATAATGATGGCATCTTGCATAAAGAGTATTGGGGGAGAAGTGAAGCTTGTTAGGACTGAAATTGAGCGTGATGGTAAGACCATAGGTCATATGTATCCAGAAGTTAAATTCGGGGATTCAAAAGATTTAGAAACAGTTGTATACTTAATTAAGTCTGTCTACTTCCCAGAAGAATCCGAAGGGAAATCTATCTATTACTATCAGGATTCAAAAGGATACATTTGGTTAAACTTTGACTATAATGACCCCTATCCTGGTGGAAGGTATCAAAGTGATGTTCGCGTTAGTTCTGTAGTTGTTTAGCTATCTAAAACGATTTAGGGATAAAAAACTAGGATTAATCTCCTATTTTCTTTAGTTGGTCTAAAAAATTTCTTTTCAGTTTTTTTTTCTCCGATATTTAATATAAGTGGACGACCCTTGTAAATCATATCATTGCCCTAAATGCAATCATCAAATGTGTGCGGATAGACGAATTAATCTTGCTACTCGTCGCGTAAATGGTGATGTTGGGAACTTATATTTATCCGTGGATCTTGGAGTATTTACGTACGACCATGAACCTGCTGTTTTCTTTGAAAAAGGGGAAGTAGTTGAGTTGAATTGTCCAGGTTGTGGGGCAAATCTTAGTTCAGAAAGATTTGAGGGTTTTTCGAAGGTGATTCGAGTAATGGAATCAGGAGAAAAACAAGAGGTTTACATTTCAAATGAAGCTGGAAAGCGAAAGCTTTACGTGCTCTCTGATAAGGGGTTAACAACTTTTCAAGAACGGTAAAATCAAATAATTTCTTTTTCACTGCAAATAATAAGTGAGTGATTTATATCATCTACTTTTTTTCAGGGTAGGTCAATTTAAAATGTACTTTAGGATTGTTAAAAATCGATCCTAATGAAAAAACTATTTCTTTACCTAACCCCATTTTTCTTATTTGCATGCAGCTCTACTCTAGACAATGTAAATGCCGAAAAAATTTTAGTCAATCCCGAGTTTTCTGAGTATGTCGCAGCCTTCACTGGCGGTGTCATTCCTTCTGATGGTACGGTGAAAGTTCAATTGGCCAATACACCTAATCGTGATATAGATGAAGAGGAGCTGAATGATTTATTCAGTATTTACCCGGAAGTAGAAGGTGAGGCCGTTTGGGTAGATGAAAGAACGATTGAGTTTATACCAACGGAAACGTTAAAACCTGGTGTTCTCTATAAAGGACAATTAAGCTTGGATGAATTTGTAGATGTAAAAGAAGGTCTTGAAAACTTTGAGTTTAACTTTAGAGTACAGCGTTTAAGTTTTAAATTTCAGATCGATGAATTTCAATCTTATTCACAAACGGATTTTTCAAAACAACAACTTCTTGGAAAGATCATTTTAACAAACCCGGTAGATTCAATCGCTATTAAGGATTTATTAAAAGCGACGCAAAATGGTGTTGCATTACCTGTTAGTATTGAAGAAGAGACGAAGTTAATCTATGCTTTCAGTGTAGATAATATTATGCGAGGAGATCAAAGGTCTGACCTCAATATTTCATGGGACGGTTATGTAATAGGCGTTAATAAAACGGGGAAGAAGCATATAAAGATTCCTGCTAAAGATGAGTTCGTAGTTTTAGATGTTGAAGTAAACCATGCTCCACAGCAGTTTGTAAAAGTTCATTTCTCTGACCCGCTAAATACCAATCAATTTATTGAAGGACTCGTTTATTTGAAAAATCATGACGTATCCATAGTTGCTAAAAATCAATACATCATACTTTATCCTGAAGAGCGTATTGTTGGTTCTGATCAACTCAAAATTGCCGCTGGAATTGAAAATGTTAATGGTAAAAAATTAAGTTCTCCAGGATCGCACACACTAACTTTTGAAGATATAGCACCTGATTTTGAATTGTTGGGAGAAGGTAATATTGTTCCTAAGGCAGGGAATGCGCACTTTCCATTTCAAGCAATCAACCTAACAGCAGTGAATGTTACGGTTACTAAAATCTTTGAAGACAATATTATTCAATTCTTACAGGTGAACGACTACGATGGTACTTACCAATTAAGAAGAGTTTCCAGAGAAGTTTACGAGGAAAGAGTAGAGCTGGATCCAGAAGGAGAAATGGATCTACATCAATGGAATAAATTCTCAATAGACTTGAACAAATATATTGAGATGGATCCTGGTGCCATTTACAGAGTAGAGCTTTCGGCACAAAAAGAATACTCTTTATATGATTGTGGTGCAGGAACTGTTGCCGAACAGCAGTTAATAACATTTGCGTTCACCGGAGCCGATGAAGAATGGAATGAACGTGACTGGGATGGTGGATACTATTATTATGACGACTATTACTACGATTATGATTATTACGATTATGATTATTCTTCAAGAAATGATCCTTGTAAGGACTATTTCTATAGAAGTAAGAAGATTTCACGAAATGTATTGGTTTCAGATATTGCCATTATGGCCAAAGCCGGTGCCGATAAGAAGCTACATGTAATTGTTTCTGATTTAAATGATGCTAGTCCAATTTCAGGAGCAAAGCTTAAATTCTATGATTTTCAACAACAGTTGCTGGGTGAAGCCATTTCAGACGGTGAAGGGATGTCAGTTACTCATCTTGATAGAAAACCATTCGTTGTTGTTGCGGAGTACAATGGACAAAAAGGTTATTTAAAATTAAGGGATGGAGAAAGCCTTTCGCTATCCAAATTCGAAGTTTCTGGAGAATATGTTCAGCACGGAGTTAAAGGCTTTATCTATGGTGATAGAGGCGTATGGAGGCCTGGTGATAGTATTTATGTAAGCTTTATGCTAGAAGATAAGGAGGACATTCTTCCTTCAGCTCACCCTGTGAAATTTGAATTAATCAACCCAAAAGGTGTTGTAGTAGATGAGCAAATAAGAACAAGCTCTGTGAATGATCTTTATGATTTTAGAACTGCAACTCTTCAAGATGACATTACAGGGAATTATGGAGCGCGTGTAACTGTTGGTAATAGAAATTTCTACAAAACGCTTAAGGTAGAATCGGTAAAGCCAAATCGACTTAAAATCAATTTAGATTTTGATAGCGAAATGCTAGGTCAGGCGTCTGATAGAGAAGTGAATTTAAATGTTAAATGGCTACATGGAGCCACGGCATCTGGTTTAAAAACAAAGGTAGACGTTCATTTGATGAGTACCAGGACTTCGTTTGATAAGTTTAGTCGCTACAATTTTGATGATCCTTTAAAAGATTTCACATCTGAGGACAAAACAATATTTGAAGGTAACCTTGATAATAATGGAGATGTTTCATTCGATCATGGAATTGTTCTAACAGATGCTGCTCCGGGCATGTTAAAAGCATATTTCACCACGAAAGTTTTCGAAAATGGGGGAGACTTTAGTATGAATAGAACGTCATCACTTTATTCACCTTATTCAGAGTACGTAGGTATGGCGGTTCCAGAAGGAGAGCTATATGGAGGAAGCTTAGTGACGGACAAAGATCATAAGATTGACATTGTAACTGTAAATGAAAAAGGAAAATTGGTGAATTCAGACATCAATGTCAAGGTTTATAAATTAGAATGGAGATGGTGGTGGGATAGCTATGATAATGATTTGGCAAGCTACATTTCACGTTCAAGTACAATGCCAATAGATTCTAAAAATCTAACTACAGTAAAGGGTAGAGCATCATATAATTTTAGAATTGACCAACCAGAGTGGGGGAGATATTTAATTCTTATCGAGAATAAAGAATCAGGTCATGTAACAGGTAAAACCGTTTACGTCGATTGGCCTTATTACGCTCGATCTAATCGACAGAATTCAGAAAACTCGACTATGTTAACCTTCTCTACCGATAAAGAGAAGTATACAACGGGAGAAACGGTTAAACTTACGATTCCAACCCCTTCAAACGGAAAGGCCCTCATAAGTTTAGAAAGTGGAACTAAAATCATTGATAAATTCTGGGTAGAGACAACGAAAGGTGAAACTACTTGTGAGTTTGTTACTACAGATGAAATGGATCCGAACGTCTTTGTGCATGTTTCTCTAATTCAGCCCTATCAAAATACGACTAATGATATGCCTATAAGGATGTATGGGGTGGTTCCAATATATGTTGAGGATCCTAAATCTCACTTATATCCTGTGATTTCAATGAAAGACGTGCTACGCCCAGAAACTTCTACGACAATTAAGATCAGTGAGAAGAACAAACAACCTATGACGTATACTATTGCTATTGTTGATGAAGGATTATTGGATCTCACCAATTTCAAAACTCCTGATCCTTGGAATCATTTTAATGCTAAGGAGGCGCTTGGAGTTAAGACTTGGGATATGTACGATTACGTTCTCGGCGCTTATGGAGATGAGCTTGATAAATTATTGGCGATTGGTGGTGACGGTGACGGTTCTGGCAAAAAAGCGGCAAAAGCAAATCGTTTCGAGCCTATGGTTAGATTCTTAGGGCCATTCGAATATGATGGTTCTACTAACTCTCACAAGATTGACATTCCGAATTATGTTGGTTCGGTGCGTGTAATGGTTGTGACGGGTGAAAATGGTGCTTATGGAAATGCTGAGAAAACTGTTGCAGTAAGAAATCCTCTAATGGTTCTTGGAACATTGCCAAGGGTAGTGGGTCCAGGTGAGGAGGTAACGCTACCTGTTGACGTATTCGCTATGGAGAAACATGTGAAAAATGTGTCAATTTCAATTACTACAAATAACATGTTCGATATCCAGGGTGGCTCAAAGAAATCGCTAACATTCTCTGAAATAGGGGATAAGCTAGTGAACTTTAAACTAAAAGTTGCTGAAGAAACTGGAATCGGTAAAGTTTCAATTGTTGCAACTTCAGGTAGTGAAAAGGCTAAGTACGATTTTGAAATTGATGTTAGAACTCCGAATTCTGAACAAGTGATTACCGAAGAAAAAGTTCTTGATGGAGGTGAGTCGTTCAGCTATGATATGGAGTATTTCGGAATAAAAGGAACCAATCAAGCCTACCTTGAGGTTTCTAATTTCCCTCCTCTTGATCTTGGACGAAGATTAGACTATTTGATTCGATATCCGCATGGTTGTATTGAGCAAACTACATCTTCCGTGTTTCCGCAGCTTTATCTTTCAGATTTGATGGATTTAGAAGAAAGTAGAAAATTAGTTATTCAGCAAAATGTAATGAATGGAATTAACCGATTAAAACTATTCCAAACTTCTTCTGGAGGTTTTGCCTACTGGCCAGGTGGATCTTATGATAATGAATGGGGAACAAATTATGCTGGTCACTTTATGATTGAGGCCGAAAACAAAGGTTTTGTAGTTCCTCAGAGTTTAAAGAAAAACTGGTTAAAATTCCAGAAAAAACACGCAAAGAACTGGAGCAAGGCGAATGCTACAACCGATGGTCCACGTTACGATGATTTAACACAAGCGTATCGACTATTTACCTTAGCATTGGCTGGGAAGGCCGAGTTAGGCTTGATGAATAGACTGCGCGAGAGAGCTGACTTATCTCTTCCAGCAAGGTGGAGACTAGCTGCAGCTTATAAAATTGCCGGCCAAAAAGAAGTGGCGGACAAGTTGATTAAAAACCAGGTGACCTCCGTTCCAGAATATGTAGAACTGTCATACAATTTTGGCTCTAATGTTCGAGATGAGGCTATGATTCTAGAAACATTGGTGCTAATGAATAAACGATTAGAAGGTGCCGAATTAGCACGAGCTCTTGCCAATAGATTAAATCAACAATCATGGTACAGCACACAGACTACAGCTTACGCATTATTAGCGGTTTCGAAGTTCGTTGGAAGTAATAAGGCAGAGGAAAATATGAAGTTCTCCTATACCATTGATGGGCAAACTGGTTCAAGAGACTCTGAAATGACGATGGTGAATTTTGATCTCGGAGAAAAGACAAAGAAGGTCAACATCAAAAACACAGGTAAAGGAATTCTCTATGTTCGTGTAATTACGCGAGGTGTGCCATTAGCAGGGAATGAGATTGAGCAAGCCAAGAATATCTCACTCACCGTGAACTATTTCGATATGGATGATCGTCCAATTGCGATTACGGAGATGTCACAAGGAACCGATTTTGTAGCTGAGATAAAAGTGACAAATCCAGGCACTCGAGGGTATTTAAGAGAGCTTGCTCTTGTGCATATCGTTCCTTCGGGATGGGAGATTCATAATTCTAGAATGGATATGTATAATTCAAATAAATCATCTTATTTTACCTACCAGGACATTAGAGATGATAGAATTTACACCTATTTCGATTTAGGAAAAGGTAAAACCAAAACATTCCGTGTTCAGCTCAATTCGAGTTATTTAGGTAAGTTTTATATGCCAGGTATTTCGGTTGAAGCAATGTACGATAACTCTATTTATGCAAGAGTTAGAGGAGGCTGGGTCGATGTTAAGAAAGAAAGAAGTATTAATTAGCGTTTCTTCATCTTAATGTTGGGAGCCGATCTTGAGGAATCAGGGTCGGCTTTTTTAATTCACAACAAAACAATTCTTTGTATTGTTTATTCGTTATATTGTTGGTTGCAAAAAATTAGAAAATGACAAATAAAGATTGGAACGAGATAAAAACAAATGATAGTTGGGCGATATTCAAGATTATGTCTGAATTCGTAGAAGGGTATGAGAAAATGTCGAAGATAGGACCTTGTATTTCGGTTTTCGGATCTGCAAGAACAAAACCGGAAAACCCTTATTATCAGCAAGCGGTTGAAGTTTCAAGATTACTAGTCGAATCAGGATACGGTGTTATCACGGGAGGTGGTCCTGGTATTATGGAAGCTGGAAATAAAGGTGCGGATGAGGCTGATGGAAAATCGGTAGGATTGAATATTGTGCTTCCATTTGAGCAAAATAACAACCGGTGGGTAAATCACCCAGTAGATTTTGATTACTTCTTCGTTAGAAAAGTAATGTTTGTTAAGTATAGTCAAGGATTTATCACTTTCCCTGGTGGTTATGGAACAATGGATGAGCTATTCGAAGCACTGACTTTAATGCAAACAAAAAAGATTGAAACACGTCCTGTTGTTTTATTTGGAAGAAGTTATTGGGAAGGATTAGTTGATTGGTTAAAGGCTCAGATGTGTGACTCTGAAGGGAATATTTCGCCAGAAGATTTAGACATGTTCTTAATCACAGATGATCCTGCAGAGGCAGTCAAGCATATTAATGATTTCTACCAAGATCACTTACTACGACCTACGTTCTAGAGATTAATTTCTCAGATTATCAAATACGCGAAAGAGTATAATGTAGTTCATTATTATCACTGCGAGTGGAAACCATTTTTCAAGACAAAAGAAATAGGTAGAAACCACATGCTGTTTTTGCTTGTGGTGGCAATTATAACAATTGTTGGATTGTCAATGCTCTTTGTGTTTGATCATTTTCAGCTCGGAAAAGTACTTGCCTCTTTGTTTCCCTTCGCATTAATCGGGCTAACTTTTTGGAGAAAAAAGAGTGTTAACCTTCTAATCGACCTAAAAGGAATTCGTCATAAAAATGTTTTTGTACAATGGAAAGACATTGTTCAAATGCAGCAAGTTTTTGTAATAGGGCATAATGGCCCTGGTTATCATTTATTAAAAATCTATACGAAACGAGATATTATTGAAATTAATGTAGATAAGTTTTTGAAAACAAAGGAAGAAATTGAAAATCATGTGAAGCGATTTCAAGATTTACACAGGAATCTGAATTTATAACTGTTAATTTAAAAATTGATTAGATTTATTATAAATATCCCATAATCTAATGAACCAATTCTCTGAACGATATAAAACTTTCTCAAACGTTGATTTATTCAGAATTATTCAGAACAAAGGAGATTATCAAGAGGAAGCATTGTCTGCTGCTGAATTGGAGGTTCAACGTCGAAATCTTACCGAGCAAGAAATAACCGAGGCTAGTCAAGAGTTGCTGGAAGCGCGTAATCAACTAAGACAAATAAAAGAAAGGAAATCCGAAAAACAAGAAGAGGCTTTAAACCTTGTATACAAAACTATTGATGCTTTTAACCCTCTTCTTAAATCGTTGGATAGAAAAGAACGAATAATTAGGCTAATTACGATAATTTTCGGTCTGATCGCAATAGTTGGATGGTATAATGAAATCGATATGATACGATTGCGTTTTTCTAATCCTTCTATTGGGTTCGACATGTTTTATTTTATCAGTCTGATTCCAATAATCTCATTAACATTGGCGCTCGTGACATTTTGGCTTAGGAGGAAAATCGGATGGATACTAATGGTCGCTTATTTTGTTTACTCAGTTATAGGGAGCTTTAGTTTAATACTTTTAACCTGGGGGATTGAACCGACTGGAATTGCAGCAATTGATGATTTAATGCCTAGAACAACACCTTTGGTATATTTTATAACATCTTTAAGTTATGGCATAACAATATGGGTTTTATGCGGTAACGAATTTCTATCTGAATATAAGATTAGTAAGTATGTTAAATTAACAACTCTCTTTATTTCAGCGGTTTTATCTTCTTTCTTTTTCTTTATCTAATCGATTTCAATGAAACTATTAGCGATTATTCTTCATTGCATTTCTCAACTTCGCTATTATAGAAATCGATAATTTCTTCTTCAATATCAGGGTAGGTATCACCAATTCTTTCTGATTGTGATGCTTCAAGAATTGCCCATTGTCCGTCACTCTTACATTCTGCTTCCTTCTCAATAGCCTTGTCTCCAGTGGCCTCAAGTTTAGCAAGACAATCGCAAGTTTTTGGGATTTGTGCCTCTGCTTCGGCTCGAAGGAACACTTTTGCATCTGACTCCGAAATTGTGCAAGATGTTATGGAAGCTAATATGCTTAAAAGGAGAAGTTTAGAAATTGTTCTCATTATTCGATTTTATACTAAAATACAATTTTTGTGTATAGGTACCATTCATTTCATCTACTCTGAGATTAATTCAATATATTCATTGCTCGTATCCGTGGAAAACGACAGAACAGACCATAAGAATTACTTTATGAAAATGTTTGGTAAGAATATCTTCTACCTTACATATTTAGATGGTGCTGAAGTAAATTTAGATAAGCTAAAAGAAGTTGTTAATAATGGATTTGAGCTTCATGGTGAGAAACCTTTCTATTCAATTATCGATCTTCGAGATAATTTTGCTTCAATGGATTCGGACGCCAAGAAATATTTGGCCAATCAAAAGCTACTCAATGATCTTAGAATTTGTGAGGTAGTACTTGTCAATAGCTTGGCAATGAGGCTTGTGACTAAAGGTTATTTCATGATTTTTAAACCAAAGTGGCCGCTGAAAGTGGTAAATAAGAATTCTGAGCTCATTGATTTTTTAAAGATGCATAATGCCGATGAAAATGACCTTAAATATCTTGAAGAGTTCTTGGTGGATGTTGAAGTTTAATTTTGAGAAACATATATAACATGAAGATCAATATTTTATTCATTCCGTTATTGGTTATACTGAGCATGACTTCGTGTAGTTCCGATGAAGGCAATAAGGGGCAATCAGATGAAGCCACAGAGGAAATAGAATTCGCGGAAGAAGCAGAAGCTGAAATTGAAATGGAAGATTATAATCACTCCAGCTATCTAGATGCAATAGAAGAAGCAGCGTTTGAAAATGATGTTGTTTTCCCAGATTCTTTAGATTTATCCTCCTTATATGAGGGGTTAGATCCTGGTCCAGTTTTTAATGGTATATATGGCTTTACCGAGGATTTCTTTCTTACAGGTTTTTCAACGGGCACTGATATTGAAAAAAGCTATTTCGTGACCTGGGATTTCGATGAGGGATTATTGAATTTTATCAATTACGGATACAATTCTTATGGAGAAGAAGTGTACTTTGAAATGTTCAATAATAACTTTCTTGTGGTTAAAAGTATATCTTATGAAGGATTTGAAAATACGATCCGTGTTTGATAATACCTTTAATGCAGAAAAGGGTTATTATTCTTATACTATAAAGGAGATTCTTTAAAATCTCAAGAATCTAGACATGTTACCTAAGGTGAACTGATGGAGTTGTTCAACCATCCTCCAAGTTCTTCTGATATTGATATATTGAAATATTATTCAGTTTCATAATTGCTCTCTGATTCATTCTGTTTTTGCAATTGTGCGTTTCTATTTTTATAGAACTGGTCAAACAGAATAGAGTGAGGCAATGTGATGATTGAAATTATTACAAAGAAATAACTCAACATTTCTGAACTGCTTTCTGGCTGAATAAAATATATCAAGGTTAAAATTCCAAAAATTGATAAAGAACTAAATAATAACAAATCTTTCAAGAAGCGTTTAATCGTATATCCATGAATGTTTCCTTTCAACCAATTAAATTGATGTCTAAAGGCGTTCAGGGCATGAAAGAGAATAAAGTAAAGGGTGAAGGCAATGATAAATGGTAATACAGAGAAACTAATAAAGAAAATTAAAACTTTAAATGTTTGCTCTATTACCCGTTTTCTTTTGATTTCACCGTTTTTTGAAAGATGAATTAAATGAAAGAATGCACAAATAAATATAAAGCTTACAAAAGAGATGAGAATAACTTTATTTATCTCTGGTAGATCGGAATTGGTTATCATTTCCAAATTGCTCTTAATCTCAGGGTAAGCAATAAAAACAGGAGCAATAAGTAGTGTTGAGCCCCAAAGTATAATGGCCCATGGTCTAATTTTTTTTAATCCCATATCTTCTAAAAATTCCTGACCAAAATGATATGTGCTTAACAGAATGAAAAATGCTAACGCTTTGCCAGGCATGAATATCCACCACACCGCGTAACCACTTGCTATTAGTATATATTTAATTATAAATCGGACAGTGTTTTTTTGATTGTAGATGGTTGAGCTAATTCTATGGTCTGCCGCTCCATGCGGGATGCCAACCAAAAGGATTAATCCAAAACAAACAAAATTATATGACACCGCTGAAAACTCAGTGCTG
This sequence comes from Crocinitomicaceae bacterium, assembly GCA_022447665.1. Classification (GTDB taxonomy): domain Bacteria; phylum Bacteroidota; class Bacteroidia; order Flavobacteriales_D; family Crocinitomicaceae; genus JAKVAQ01. The sequence continues at coordinate 100,657 of JAKVAQ010000016.1, read as the reverse complement.
TAAAATAGGAACACTATTAATCCTATTATAAGGTATTTTATAGAAACTTTCATAAGGTACGATAGGGGTTCCCAACCTTAATAGTTAAAGAACCCCTACCGATTTATGAGCTATTTTAATTTTTTTACGCTGCTTCCTGGTTCTTGCTACTTACGGCAAGACTATAAATTACAAGTCCAAATCCAATTTTGTTAATAGCATCGCCAATATTGTAGATAATATCCATTGATTCTAGTGGTAGAATTCCACTAAGTAATCCTCCTGGAATGGCCATGTAACCAATCGGATAAATTGCCCATCCTACAAAAATGAACCATGCAAGTGTGTTAAATGCTTTCTGTAGAGTAGGGTTGTTCGAGTTTTTCGATAATTGTTTAGCTGAACCGAACCATACCTCATAGAAAATACCTGCGTATCCTAATGTTGAAATAGCACCCCACAATGCATTTTGATCTCTAAATACTGTTTCTCCCAGATATCCTGTAACTAGCATAAATACAGAATAGAAAATCATTTTCCATAGTAATCCCATTTTTGCACCAAATGCTTTTAGGATAAGATAGAATTCCACACACATTAACGGTACTGTTAGTATCCAGTCAATATATCTGAATTCGGTTGGAGATGTGCCATTTTCTACCCAGAAATCTCTCATGTAGTAATAGTGCACTGCTGCAATAAATGTAATAAGTCCGGAAACGAGTAGTGATGTCTTCCATTTACCATCTACATTTCTCATTTCTAAAAAGAAGAATACTGTGGCTGCCATCATGGCCATGCTGCCGATAAAGAAGGTGAATCCGACGTAATCTCCTGGTTGAAGCGTTGCCGCCAATATAATTGTTTTCATAATAGTGTGTTTTTTTATTATAACACGTGGAAATTTATATTGTTTAACGAAATGCGTACATGATTAAACGAAACTACTCTTTTTTACGATGAGAATAGTATTAAAGTAAAAGTATATATAAGTTTTGTATAGCGTTCAAAAACATATGTTTATATATAATATCTATAATGAGTAATTGTTATTAGTGTTCCGCTTCTAAAAAATAATTTCATTTTTTTTGAAATTTCAGAAATGTTTAATGTTTTTGATAAAACTAAACATCACTTTTTAGAGAATTCTTGGTCTAGATCAGGTTGAACTGACACCTTTTTTTACCTTTACTTCAACCGTTAACAATCTGTTAATTTTTTGGCATAAGCTTTGCAATTAACCGATTAAACCGAAGCATATGCAGTATCTAGCGCTAATTCTAATATCCTTCTTCATTTTAGGATGCAAAACTGATTTGTTTCTTAATGTTCAAGAGCCACCAGCTGTATTCTTGCCTAAAGATTATGTGTCTGCAGGGGTTGTGAATCGTACATTGACATCTGGCACACAAGGTATATTAGATAAAATAGAGGCTGGTTTATCATTAGAAGGGCCAGAGCTTGATTATGTGGGCTCTACTGATGCTGTTGAATCATGTTACGATGAACTAACACGAAATCCTCGTTTCCAAAAGGTTTTATTACTTGATGAGATGCAACTTCAAACTCCAGGTCTGGGTGTTTTTCCTGCCCAATTAGATTGGTCGGAAGTAGAACGAATTTGTATTGAAAATGATGTTCAAGTTTTATTTGTTTTGGAAATGTTTGATACAGATACAAAAGTTACTTATTCTCAACAAACAAGACAAGTGAACAACCCTTTAGGAGGAACTATTCCTGTGTTAGAGCATACTGCGACTTCAAGAACAAATTTAAAAACCGGATGGAGAATTTATGATCCAGCAACAAAAACTGTATTAGATCAATTTTATATTTCTGATTGGATTACTAGTACAGGAACGGGTATTAACCCTGCAAAAGCTGCAGCTGTTTTAATGAATAGAAAAGAGGCTGTTAAACAGGTGAGTAAGAGCGTAGGTAGAATGTATGCCAATAGAGTAGAGTACGTTTTACTTCGAGTGCGCAGAGATTTTTATAACAAGGGAAGTAGAAACCTTAAAACAGGTAGAAGAAAAGCCTTGATTGGTGATTGGGATGGTGCAGCTGAGTATTGGGAAAAAGATTTAACCCACAGAAAACGCAAAGTGGCAGGACGTGCTACATATAATATGGCTGTTTATGCTGAAATCAACGGTGACGTAGAAAATGCCTATGAGCTAGCAAATAAAGCCTTTACGGAATTTGGTATTACTTACGCCAGAAATTATGCGGCTATTCTAAATCAGAGGCTACAACGAATTGCAAGAAATAAAATGTTCGAAGAGCAAGACAATAATGGTGAGCAAATAGAGGACACTAATAGTAATCCTAACACAGGGAATTAAACAGCTTGAGCTCTCAAAAGGTCAACGCGAACCAATTGAATCACTTTCTCTGACATCATTTTTAGTCTAGCTTGATTTACACTGGAGTCTACAGTAAGTAAATCTCCTTCATGCATTACCTCTCTAAATGAAAATTCTTTAACAATGCAATCTCCTTTGTAAAGGTAGTAGTAGTGGTGGTTTTGGATTTTCTCTGTGATGAATTCGCCAGGCTGTAGTTCGAGAAATTGAACCGATACTCTGTATGAAGGGTCTCCAATCATAACGTTAAACGCCTTTCCTTTTCCTTCGCAGATAACCTTTTGATTACTCTTGAAATTGATGGTTTCTCTAGGTGTCATCTTATACCCATGTCCATCTATTTCAAGTCTAAATGGATCAATTGCCATGAAAATACGCGCAATATCTTCCATGAAAGTGAACTCTGTTTTTTCACCATTAATAGATGCTAAACTAAAGCGGTAAGCGAAATTACCAGCTTCAAAATCACTGTTTTCTGGAAAAATATAGATCTGCTCAGAGTCACCACCTGACCAAGTGGTTTTTTTCATCTCTGTCTTCCTAATAATTTGCAAGTCCATCAGAACAAAGATAGGCGAAGGGGGCACTGAAATCTAATATATGCCAACATATTCGACCAATGTACATATAATGAATACGAATGTGAAAATTTACACTTGGCTAACGCAGAATATTAAGAATTGATCACTTTTTCTTATTGAATACATAACTATTTCCTTGTGCTAAACTTGTAACAACGAGATCGTTAATGCATACATGAACGGGTAAATTTGCAGCATAATAGGTTAACTCAGCGATGTCTTCCGCTAAAAGAGGTTCATAGTCTGTATATAAACTATCGGCCTTTTCTCTATCGCCATGAAATCTTACGGTAGAGAACTCTGTATTGGCTGCGCCAGGAGAAATCTGAGTTACTTTTATCCTACGAGGTAATAAATCTAGCCGCATCCCTTTGGAAATGGCATCAACCGCATGTTTCGATGCGCAGTATACATTACCTTTTGGATAAACCTCTTTTCCAGCTGTAGATCCAATATTAATAATATGACCAGTTCCATCTTCTAAAAGCGGAATGACCTCATTAGAGACATATAAAAGACCTTTAACGTTCGTGTCAATCATTCTATCCCAATCTTCGGTACTACCATCCTGAATCGGATCTAAACCACTTGCTAGTCCGGCATTATTCACAAGGATATCAATAGACTTAAACTCTTCTGGTATTGATTTAACCGCCCCAATCACTTCGTTCTGTTTCCTTACATCAAAGCAAAGTGAAAGCGCTTCCCCTCCTAAATTTTTGATTTCTTCCTCGACTTTATTTAATCTATCCTGGCGTCTGCCCGTTATTATTATTTTATTTTGATCTTTCGCAAATTTATAGGCTATAGCTTCCCCAAATCCAGCGGTTGCTCCGGTTACTAATACTGTTCTAGACATTTTCTTCTTTCCTTTCTGGTTGCCATAAATCTAAGAAAAGATGATTAATTTAGAGCAAAATTAAATCATGAGTTCAATTCTATTCGAGATCAAAGAAAATGTTGCGATTATTCGTTTAAATCGTCCTGAAGTATTCAATTCCTTTAATAAGGAAATGGCTAAATCTTTACAAGCCAAATTAGATGAATTTGAAACAGATCCTAATGTAAGAGCAATATACATTATCGGTGAGGGCAAAGCTTTCTGCGCTGGACAGGACCTTCAGGAGGTAACTGATCCAAATGGTCCTGAACTCACATCAATTGTTAGAGATCATTACAATCCAATAATTGAACGCATTCGTAAAATTGAAAAGCCCATTATCGGAGCGGTAAATGGTGTGGCAGCTGGCGCTGGGGCAAACATTGCTTTGGCTTGTGATATTTGTGTTGCCACTGCATCTTCAAGCTTTATTCAAGCTTTCAGTAAAATTGGTTTAATTCCAGATTCAGGGGGGACTTTCTTTCTTCCACGCTTAATTGGGTTTCAAAAAGCTTCTGCATTAATGATGCTCGGTGATAAGATTGGGGCAGAAGAAGCAGAGCGAATGGGGATGATATACAAGGTTTTTGCCGACGAAGAATTTTCGGAGGGAAGTTTCAAAATTGCTTCTAAACTGGCCAAAATGCCTACGAAAGGATTGGGGCTTACAAAGAGAGCATTGAATCTTTCTATGTCTGCTGATTTAACTGCTCAGTTGAAAACTGAAGAAGATCTTCAAACTGAAGCAGGATCTACCTATGATTATAATGAAGGTGTAGCAGCGTTTTTAGAGAAGCGCAAGCCCGTGTTTAAAGGAGAGTAATTATAAATTAATTAGCTCAAAAGCTAGATCATCAAGATTGCCTTTGGTTTGGTTTGAAAGAAGAACAAGTCCTTTTTTGTTTTCAAGGTCGATTATCATTGAAGATGTGTAGCCGCCAGACCTTCCATTATGCCATAATATATTACTTCCTCCAGTATTAACTATATGCCATCCTAGGCCCATGCTCATATTCTCTGATATTTGTAATGTCGGGATCGTAACAATAAATAGTTCTTTGTTCTCCTTATCGAAGTGAGCACGGATGAATTTTGACATGTCTCTGGAGGTAGAGATTAATCCGCCCGCTGCAATTAAGCTTGGGTCCCAATTCCAGTTTTTACATTTTTTTCCTTTTGCTGTATATGGAACTGTTAATGTGTTCTTAAAATTTTCTGGATCGAATCCTGAATTACTCATTTCGTATTTTTCTAGGATCAATGATTTTACAAGATTTTTGTAGCTAATTCCTTCAATCTTTGAAAGAGTGTATCCAAGAATTCCAGCGCCCAGATTTGAATATGCATATTGCTTTCCCGGCTTCGAAATTAGATTCATCCCCTCCGATAAATATTGTTCTAGTGCCTCGGTAGAAAAGAAAGCATAAGGATCCTCAAGATCTTTGACCTCCTCAAAAAAAGTTTCCGGTAAGCGAGGTAAGCCTGACGTGTGGTTGGCTAACTGTTTGAATGTGATCTTCTTTTTGATTTTAAACGGAATATAAGCGTTGATTTTATCATTGGGGTCCAACTTTTCTTGCTGTATATAATTGGAGAGAACTAGAGAAGTAAACACTTTAGTAATAGATGCAATCTCGAAACTCGAATCTTGATTTTCAATTTGCATTAAACCGCTGCTATGGTTCAAGACTCCATAAAAGAGTGTTTCTTCAGGAGTGACAAAAGAGTAGGAGAGTTGAGCATTTTCGGTAAATCCTGAAACAACACTATCAATTTTGGCTGAATGAAGTTCAAAATCATTTTGAGCGAACGCGCTAGTTGATAAAATGAATGCAGATAAGAGAATTGGTTTCATTATTTGGGTTATAATTCACTAATGCTTACAAATCTACAATCAACTTTATGTTGCGTTATATTATGATCTATAATCAAAACTTGATTCCACGTTTCAGGTTGGTCATAATCAACGCCTGACGCATAAAAGTCGATCCCTTCTGGACTGCTGTATTGGAAGCTACTTACTTTAAAACCCAAATCTCCTGCTAAGCAGGTAACGTTTATTCCAGAGTTTTCCAATGAAATTAACTTGGGATACACTGCGGTATAAAAATTATTAGGGTTTACGCAATGGAAACAATCTCCTGCAATACCGTTTGAAATGAAATCAATTTGTGGTTCAAGTTCAGAATTACCATCCATCCAAATGAGTTTATGAGTCAAAATAAAAACCTGTCTAGATACCTGAATAGTGTCCAAAACTTCGTTTAGAAAAGATTGTTGGTCGCCAACAATGTTACTCAGCGAATCCTGTGTATCTAAAACAATGAATGTTGCATAGTTTTGATAATAAGCAAAATAATTCGGGCGGTTTGTATAATTGCTAAGTTTCTCGGTGTCCGTGTAATCGTGATTCCCCAAAGCTAATAGAGTAGTGGGGGCCCCTAAATCGAATACGGCGTCAACATGAGTTAAAATATCGTCATCCAAACTTGTGAGATTAGCTAAATCTCCGCCTAGCAACAAAAGTTCATATTGAGAGTAATCAATGTCATAAACAGGGGCGTACATACCAGAATTGTCGGCCAATCTTGTATGAGAAAGGTGAAGATATGAATGGGTTATATCTTCAGCATTTGGCTTGTCCTTCCTGCAAGAGGTAAGGGCAATTAAAAATATTGGTATGAAAAGGCTTGTTAAATGATGTTTACGGACAAGCCCAAGATTCAGTATTGTCTTCAACATATTGAGAACAGAATTTCTTCGTTCCGGTGAACTGTCCTATGCATAATTCACGCATCGAGTTCTTAACTAGTCTAAAGTTATATTGCTCGTAAATAAAACGACTAGAGAAAAGGCCTAAAGAGTTTTCTAAGTTTGTGTAAACTGGTTCAACTTGTGAAATACTTGTTACCGGTTGGGCTACATCAATATACTGCGCTAAATCTTCATGAGCTACTGCAATTTGTAGATCAAGTCCGGTCATAATTCTATAATCAACGTTATCATCGTCAGGAATTTGCGTGTCTAACCATTCGAAGAAAGATAGACCGCCAAAACTTGCTGTTTGCACCTGAGGATTTGAAGGCTTTTCTTGTGGTTGATTCCCTTCATTACGTTCTAAACTGAATGATTGTGAAGAGCCATCCATATAAAATTCTGTGAAATTGAAAGTATACTTGTAATTATAGTCTGCAGCGTTTAAGGCTTCTGTCACCGTGAAAATCCAGGCTTTGTAATCTGTAGAGGAAGTTGGATTGGCGTTATTAAAGGTCACTTTATATGTTGGTAAAGATAATTGCCCCGAAACATCGAAACCTGAAAGAAGAGTAGTTCTACCTTTTACTTCATGCTGTCCTTCGTTAATATCGATTATTAACTCGTACTCCGCGTTCTCGTCTAATGCAGGTTCACGAAATACATATACTTTTTGCTCTGGTCCGTAAAAAAGACCGCTGGTGTCTTTATTCGTGATGATTGAATCATACAAACTCCATTCTCTTCCTGAAGGTTCACTGTCTACATATTCTATCACGCGAGCATCTACTTGCTGGAAATAGTTAGAATCTGGATTTTGTGCATATACCAAGTTATCTCCATCACCTAAATAGGCTTTGGTAATTTTAATCATGTGCGTTGATTGGTTTTGATCTAACAAACCAAATACAACTGGAGTTATAGTATAGTCTCCGTTTAAGCTGAAATCTGTTTCACAGCTTGGTGTAATAGCCGCTAAGCCTACAATGGCGCAAATACCAAAGATGATTCTTCTCATGATGCAAATTTAGTCAAATATTTCCATGATTTCTTTACCGTTGAATCAATAGAATCGAGCGTTCACGTAATATTTATCACGATGATATTGTTTACGGACAATACCATGGCTCCCTGAAATCAGTAGAATAGTTGGAGCAAAATTTCTTTGAAATAGTATATTGCCCTTGGCACAGCTCTCTTCTGGAAGCTTTGGATAATTGCAAGTTTGAAGTGGTATAAATGTGTCTTGAAGAGAAGAGTCCGATTCCCCCTTCGATATTTGAGAAGGTTGGTTTTACCTGACCAATATTAGTAACTGGTTTAGATACTTGTAAATAAGTATTAAAATCTACATGGGCAGCGCTGATTCTGAGAGTTAAGTTGGTCATTACTCTTCTTTCAACTTGATCATCTTCGGGAACAACGCTATTCACCCATTGAAAAAATCCAATCCCATCAAATACGGCTCTATGTGTACTTGGTTTTGAAGGATCTGCCTGCTCCTCTGAACTGAAATTTCCTCGGTGGCTATACGTTTGATTTGTTCCATCTGTATAATACTCAATCCACTCGATTTCGAGACCATGTTCATATTTTCCTACACCATAGCCCTCAAATACATCAAAGTTCCAGCGGAGATAGTCTTCGTTTGAAAGTGGGTTTGGTTTGTTGAAGAAGACCGTGTAGCCACTTAATTTAATTGAATTTGGAATATCAACTCCCCAAATTAAACTTGTGATGCCCTTTGCTTGATGTTGTCCTTCATTAATGTCAATAATAAGTTCATATTCAGCATTTTCATCTAAATCTGATTCGTAAAACACATATACTTTTTGTTCGGGAGCGTAGAAAATGCCATCAGTATCTTTGTTGGGAATTATGCTGTCTTTGAGTTGCCAAGTTCTTCCTGTAGGAGAGCCATTGATATGTTCAATTACTTGAGCATCTAACTGTTTAAAGTAATTCGAGTCGGGGTTTTGTGCATACACAAGATTGTCTCCATCTCCAAGAAAGGCCTTTGTGATTTTAATTATATGAGTGGTGTCACGCTGATCAAGCAGTCCAAAAACTACTGGTGTAACAGTATATTCTCCGTTTAGGCTAAAATCCGTTTCACAATTCCAGAATGTTAGTGTAATGAATAGAAATAAAAGACTAAATCGGGTGTTTATTCTTTTCATAAGTCAATTATACTGAAGAATATACGAAATTCTATAACCGCAGAATCAATGGCTTAGGCCAATCTATCATTAATCATCAGCTTGGGCCAAGTGTCGCTCTTTTTTCGCTTCATAAATATCATCAAGCGTTACTAGTATACCTGTTTCTTCTACACCTCCAAAGTCCATGTTTTGGGCAGTACCAAAAGCTTTCATAGTAGGGGAGAGTTGCATGTAGTTTGAAATCAAAGGTGGTACATTTTCGTCCCTTTCTCTACAATACTTCTGAAGCAACTTAAGTCCTTCTTTAAATTCTAAACCGCCTAACAACTGGTTAATTTCGTGTTTGCCAACGGTTGTATACATTGGATTTTTCGGTGTGACAAGGTTTTCTTTGTCTCCAAAATAGTAATTCATGAAGCCAAGTACAGCTCTTTTTGCTTCTTCATTAAAACTACTATACATCGTTACTTTCCCAAAAAAGTATTTCATTTCAGGATATAAGTGCACAATAGCGCCCAAACCATCCCATAAATTATCTAGTGCAAATAAACCTTTTCTTGGGTTTTTGGAAGGTTGGAATTCAGGATTTACCCATGATCTACCTAGTTCAATTGAGTACGGTAAATATTCGATTAAAAACTTAGATGAAAAATCGAAGTAATTAGCTGTAGATAATTCATTTTCAGTATTTTCTGAGTCAACTTTTTTGCAGTACTTAAAACGATATCCACCGGTAATTTCTTGGTCTTCCGGTGAGTACACTATAAGTTGATCGTAACAGTTTACGTTTGTGTCGTGATCATCTATGTCAATCGGTTGACCAGTTCCTCCACCAGCGCTTGCAAAAGTTACCTCTCTTAAGCGTCCTATTTCTTTCATCACGTTGGGTGAATTGTGATGGTTCAAGATGTAAACTTCATTACCGCCTTTATTTGTTTTTCGCACGAATCGTCCATCATGCAATTCTTTTAGCAAGACCTCCCTATCAATAGGGTCGATAATGTATGATAAATCAATCTTACTCATTTTTAGTTATTTGTTTTTCAGGGCGTAAACTTTTTCCTTGGTCCAAGCTGCCCACTCGATGTCGCGTTTTGTTTTGTCATAGGTCGAAGCTGGTATGGGTTCCCCTATGATAATATCTATTGTCTTGTTTCGCTGTTTATAAAGCTCATCAACAAGATAAAGCATTTCTATATTCGCCTTTATTCCAACTCGACTTCTAAAGTTTGAAAGTCTGTAGAAAAAGTTTCCTAAAGATCCTTCAATATAAACAGGGATTACATTTTTCTCATACTTTTTTGCTCTAGAAACAAAAGTTTTTTTCCATTCTAAATCTTTGATTTCTCCTTTGTTTCTGCGCGAAACAAGGCCTGCAGGGAATAGGAAAACTAAATTATTAGTAGCAAACAATTCGTCAACGGCGCGCAAAGAGTCTTTCGAGTTAGTGCCGTGCTTATTTACACCTACAAAAATACTTTTAAGGTTTCTTAAATGGAGTAATAGATCATTCACAATAAATTTCACATCTGTTCTAATGTGCTTTATTTCATGAAGAATAGAAATAGCATCCATTCCTCCTAATGGGTGGTTAGCCACAAGTATTGCTCCGTCTTTTTCTGGTATATTTTCGAGGCCTTGAATATTTACCTTAATGTTTAAATAATCAATGATTTCAGCAACAAATTCGTAGGTGTCATAGTCTTGCGTTTTTTCCATAAACGCATTTGTCTCATCCTCATGTATGGTACGCTTAAGATAACGGACAACAAAACCTGGCAGCCATTTGGCTAGCTTCGGATTTTTCTCCTCGATTAGTTTTTCAATATCGACGAACTTGCTCACAGCACAAAATTAAGAATAAGGCTTGACTGACTCCTTTACTAGCAAGAAAGATATGAACTTGAAATGTTTAAAATTATAGCCTTTGCATCAATGCAACATATAAGTCAATCATACTTTGGATGTCTTCTTTATGTACCTTTTCGTCCGGAGTGTGGACATTGTCCTCAGCAGCGCCTATAAAGCACCAGTCAAAAGAAAGATCAGAACTTTGAAGCATTGTACCATCACTACCTCCTGAGCTTTCAACTTCAAGCTGGTATTTTATATTTGATGCTGAAGCAATTTTCAATATTCTATTAATGTAACTTCTTCTAGGAATTCCTTTGTCTCTTAACGAAATGGCAACACCTTGTCCATGTTTTACTCCGTCAGTAACCCAGGTAATATCAGAGATTAAGGCTTGACGAATACCATATTTTTCTTGTAAATATCGGCCTAGAAAGCCTACAGAATTTCCGCCATGTTCTTCATAAGTAGAGAAAACTATTGCACCATTTTCTAGTGTTTTAGCAACTTCTAATGCCACCCAAACACCTAATCTATTATCAAGGTAAGGGCTTTGAACATACTCTTCCGTCTCTCTGTAATTAGGTTTAAAGCTGAGTGGTGTTCCTCGTTCAAAAACTCTTTCTGAAACACATTTTACTTCTCTAGAATCATCCTCGTGATCAACCACCATTAATTCAGTTTCAATATCACCGTGTTTATCGTGACCCACCAGTTGAGTTCCGTCTATAATTCTTGGGCCACCTACCTTTATTAGGTTGTTATTGTATCCTACAGTGAATCCAATGGTGTCGGTATGTGCAAATATTGCAGTTCTCGGGTTCCCAAAAGTAAGAATCAAAGCATCTTGAAATTCATCTCCGAAATGGAGCTCTGGTTTTACTTTCCAATTTGCTGAATCTTTATTCACGTAATCAATAATAAAGTCACGAATTTTCGCCTCATCTCCGCTAGTTCCTTGTACAGCAATTAATTCTTCTAATAACTTCATTCTTCTTCTAATTTGATTGATTTGGTTTCTCCTAATGCGATCTTTACTTTAGATATTGCGATTTTATTCGCTGCAAATTTAATGAATGGACCCAGAGAATCGAACCCATTTTCTATGATATCTACATTGTTTTTTGAAAGTATAATATTAGCTTTCCCTGTTTCTGAATAATCATACCGAATAATACACTCGTAGGTAAGTTCCTTTTGAACAATAATTGTATTCTCAATTGCTTCTGCAGCGGTAGTCTTATAGGCTGAAATTAAGCCTCCAACGCCTAGTTTTGTTCCACCATAATACCGGACAACTGTAATTAGAACATTCGTTATCTCAGCGTTAATAATCTGTCCAAAAATTGGCTTTCCTGCGGAGTTGTTCGGTTCACCATCATCAGAATACCTATCACTATAGTTTTCTATACCAAATCGCCAGGCGAAACACACGTGTACCGCATTAGGGTGTTCTTCTCTTAAAGCCTGAATAATCTTTTTTGCTTCGTTCTCGTTATGGCACGACTGAACTAATCCTAGGAATTTAGAGCCTTTCTCCTTGTAAAGAGACTCTCCTTGTGAATCAACGGTATTGTAAATTTCTGAACTCAATTAAATCGCTACTTCGTCATATTTATAACCGCACCAAGCTTTGAAAATTCTTTTGGATAGATTAGAAGGGTTGGGATCCTTTATAACACTGTATTTCGGGTAATAGCTTTTGTTTGTGTGAGGAACAAACAGAGTTAATTCTCTACCCATTCGTTGAACTGTAACATGAATTTCAGATTCAAAAAGTGGTTTTAATAATTCATCTAAGTTTTTATCAACTTTGTCGTGGTTAATTTTAATAATCACATCATTAACCATTAATCCTGCTAATTCAGCTCCACTCCCTGGTGCGATACTCATGATTTGATAGTGCTGATCTTTTGGTAGACATTTTACACCTAGTTGATCTTGTTGGGCGGATGAATTTTTTTCCATTTTGATATCAAGTCCTAAAATCTTGAAAGCTCTTACCAGTAATGGTTCAAAGGAGTTGGTGCCGTAATAGTATTTTTCTCTGAACTCAGTAGTGTCGAAGTTTCCGATCTCACCAATTAAAGCAAAGAAATCATTGGCTGTATAGCCTAAGTCAGTTCTTCCAAACTTTTCGTTCATTGCGTTCATAACATCATGCAGCGAAGCTTTATTTCCAGAGCCTTCGCGGATTAATGCATCCATTGATAACGCTAATAAAGCACCCTCATTATAAATGGATACTTTTCTATGTGGTACTCCTTGAACGTAGCCATCTAACCAAGTATCCAAGCTAGATTCTGCCACGGAGTAATTAAATCTTCCAAAATTGTCAAAATGACGTTGAAGAAGTTTTTCAAGCTCAAGTTTGTACCATGCAAAATCCTTAACACCAGAAGCGCTCAATATTAGATCTCCCATATATGTTGTGACTCCTTCTGCTACATAGCCTAAATGTGTGTAATTTTCTTCAGCGTAATTATATGGCTGCATTTCTAGAGGACGTATGGCTTTGACATTCCAAACATGATATAGTTCATGCGAACTTACACCTAAGAAATCATCATAAAGTTTATTCATTAATTCGTTACCAGGGCCCAAGGCAATAACTGTGGAGGTTGTGTGTTCAACACCATGGTACGCTTTTATAGGAAGGATTTGAAACAGGAAATGATATTCCTTTGGCTCGAAATATTCGAATACGTTCAGTTGATATGAGGTAAACTTTCGAAAATCGTTCAGTACTTTTTCTTCGTCAAAATCGTAATCTCCTTGAAACCATAGATTGAAATTTATACCCTTAACGACATAGGTATGTTTCTTAAGCGTAGGGGATGCAATGAAAGGAGTGTCTACCAATTCGTGATAATCTTTACACTGAATAACCTTATTCTTGTGGTTTGCGCCGCAAGCTAGCTTAAAGTTTTCAGGAATGTCTAAAGTGAGTGTACAAGGGTTGTTTATCGATTCTTTCGAGTAGATGAGAAGATTTACGGGGTTTACATAGAGTTGTAGATCGTCCAAGAAAGAAGAGCCTGCGTTTAATTCATTGGCAAAATAACGGTATCGAACTATAACTTCAGATGTTTGTGAAGAGTCTGCTTCCCAAGTAGATTTGGTTCTTTTTTCAAAGGCTATTTTCTTGCCGCTTTCATTTAAAACTTCAAATGAGTGAATATTCTTGGAGAAATTACCCAATTCATACCTTCCTGGTCGCCACATCGGGAATTGTAACGTTATAGTGTTTTCAGGGCTCGGTATTCTTGCTTCAATGTGAATGTATTGCGTCGCAGGCGTTCTGAAATATATCTTGTAATGCATCTTATTCTGTATCAAATTCTTGTATCAATATAGTAGGTTCTGGTCCGGGAGAACCATTCAATCCGTTGCTTCCAGGGTTCCCAGCTAATCCATCTGTCCCAGGTTCTTGTCCGGTCAGAGGTAAGCCACCTTTTCCGCCAATTCCACCTTGGCCCCCTTCGCCTCCTTGGCCTCCTAGATTATTAATAAAAATATAAGGTCTAAATGCTTTGGCGTTTTCATGTAGGAATATAGTGATTACTCCTCCAGTACCACCGGTTCCACCTATACCACCATCACCACCATTGCCTCCATCACCAGGTTCTTTTTTCTTGTCGTTCTTGGTTCTACCATCTTTGCCTTCGCCACCATTGCCTCCATCGCCACCATTTCCTCCGCGACCGCCATTTACGTTGATGTTTAATCCTTTGTCGTTTATGATATAAGTGAAATAGCTTGTAGTGCCTTGACTCAAGTTTTCAACTTTGATCTTTAATTTACCTAAGTTTTGATCTTTCCAAATAAAAATCGAAAGGTCATCTCCTGGCAACCCCATACCACCTTGGCCTCCAGTATCGCCTGCTTTGCCGTCACGAAAGAGTAGTGCAGTTCCTCCGTTTGAACCGTCTAATCCATCAGGGCCTTGATGTCCATTGAATTCTATTCTTAGGTAATCTCTATAGTTGTAAGAAACTGTTTTTTTAGCCTTCAAACTAATTTCTTCGTCTGTGTAGGAGGCTTCAATTGTAAATTCATCATCAATGAACTGGCTAGGATTACTCGGTAAAGAAACTTTACCATTATCATAGCTGCCACCTCTTGCATTGACAATGACTTCATCCCAGTTGGTCACATTTTTTGTTTTGCCATTTGTGTATGTGATTACAAGATCGATTTCTACATCTTCTCCATACATGATATTTTGGCCCTCATCAATTCTTATTTCAAAAGATTCTACCACCTTTGGTTTAAATAAGCCGCAAGCGCTCAGAGTGATAGCACTTAGTAAAATGGTAATAGAAAGAAACTTTTTTCTAGGCATTAAGAATTTGGAATTATAAGGTGCTCAAAGTTATTGATTATAGTTAAATTCGCCACTGCATTAAAATTGAAATTATGGCATACGATATTATTGTACTTGGAAGTGGTCCTGGAGGATATGTAGCTGCAATTAGAGCTTCACAATTAGGACTTAAAACAGCTGTTGTTGAAAAAGCTGAACTCGGAGGAGTTTGCTTGAACTGGGGATGTATCCCTACGAAAGCCTTATTGAAAAGTGCAAACGTATTTGAATATATATCTCATTCAGAAGATTACGGAATTAAAGTTAAAGATGCATCTGCTGATTTTAGCGCCGTTGTTAAAAGAAGTAGGGGTGTGGCAGAAAAGATGTCTGGCGGAGTTCAGTTCTTAATGAAGAAAAACAAAATCGATGTAATTAACGGTTTTGGTAAAGTTAAGGCTGGTAAAAAGGTAGTTGTTACTGATGATAAGGGTAAGGAAACTGAATATACTGCTTCTAAGGGCGTAATTATTGCAACAGGAGCACGCTCAAGAGAACTTCCTAATCTTAAGCAAGACGGAAAGAAAATCATTGACTATAGAGCAGCCATGGTTTTACCTAAAATGCCAAAGAAAATGGTAGTTGTAGGTTCAGGTGCTATCGGAGTTGAATTTGCTTACTTCTACAACGCTATGGGTTGTGATGTAACGATTGTTGAGTATATGCCAAATATTGTTCCTGTTGAGGATGAAGAGGTATCGAAGCAATTAGAGCGTTCATTTAAGAAGCAAGGAATCAAGATTATGACTAACTCTTCTGTAGAGAAAGTAGATACAGGAGGAAAGGGTTGTAAAGTAACAGTGAAGACGAAAAAAGGCGAAGAGGTTATTGATTGTGAAATCGTTCTTTCAGCTGTTGGGATTCAAACAAATATCGAAGGTATTGGCTTAGAAGATGTTGGAATTGTAACAGATAAAGGAAAAATCATAGTAAACGATTTCTACCAGACAAATATGCCAGGTTTTTACGCAATAGGTGATATCACACCTGGTCCTGCTTTAGCGCACGTTGCTTCCGCGGAAGGAATTATTTGTGTTGAGAAAATTGCAGGAATGCACGTTGAGCCTTTAGATTATGGAAATATCCCTGGATGTACTTATTGTTCACCTGAGGTTGCCTCAGTAGGTATGACTGAAAAAGCAGCTAAGGAAAAGGGTATTGACATTAAGGTTGGTAAATTTCCATTCTCGGCTTCTGGTAAGGCAAGTGCTGCCGGTAATAATGATGGATTTGTTAAGTTAATTTTCGATGCGAAGTATGGTGAATTGCTTGGTGGACATATGATTGGTGGTAACGTTACGGAGATGATTGCTGAGATAGTAGCTGTTAGAAAGTTAGAAACTACAGGACATGAGTTGATAAAAACAGTACACCCTCATCCAACTTTGAGTGAAGCTGTAATGGAAGCTGCAGCAGCGGCATACGATGAAGTGATCCACTTATAATTTAATTATGAGAGAAGGAAAAATTAAATTCTTTAGAGAGAGCAAAGGTTTCGGATTTGTTATTGATGATGATACGAAAAAAGAGCACTTTGTTCATATCTCAGGGTTAATTGATGCTGTCAAATCAAACGAGCGTGTCTCTTTCGAGTTAGAAAAAGGCAAACGCGGTTTGATGGCGGTTAAGGTAAGATTGATTTAAGTATTTGATTATTTAATTGAAAATAAAGCTCGGTAGTTTTCTATCGGGCTTTTTTTTATTAATCTAGTAGTATGGTTGAAAGAAAATGTTTGTCTTGCGGGACCTGGAACAATGATGAGCGCTTTTGCAAGAATTGTGGGGCTCCGCTGCATCCTGAGGAAGTACAAGCGGCAGATTTTAAACAGCGCGAAAAAGAAGAGAGAGAATTAGAGGAGGCCGGAAAGGATAAGCTTGATCGTTTGCTTGAGAAGGCCAAATCGTCAAAGTACTGGGTGGTAAGAGCAGGGTATCGGGTGATGTATTCTGTATCTATGGTATTAGTGGCTTTGGGAGGCTTTTTTGCCTGGCTTGTAGCTTGGGCTGCATCGTAATGAGATTATTGATATCGAAATATTTTATTCTTCATTTAGGTGTGTACCTTATCTTCAGGTTAATGCGTTACTTGGAAGTTTCCATGCCAGAGTTGGTTACATCGTATTTGGCTGATTTATGTGCTATGCCGGTCATATTAGTCCTCATTCTTTTCTGTTTAAGAAAATTGCGAAGAAATGAGTGTTTTGAATTAACCAGTCTTCAAGTTTTCTCTGTAGTGGTATATATGGGAGTACTTTTAGAGTTTGTTTTTCCCCAAATATTCCATTACATGATTAGCGACCCATTAGACCTAGCGGCTTACCTTTTAGGAGCTTTGAGTTATATACTTTGGAGAAAGGAAGAACGGAAGCCAGTAATTACTGCTTAACGATTCTTTCCGTAATTCGATTTCCTTCTTCATCTGTACTTGTAATAAGGTAAATTCCATTTTCAACAGAAGAGAGATCAATGATAATATTGTTAGCGCCGCTGTTTTCAAGCCAGACTACTTTCCCTGAAATGTCTCTTACTTCTATTAAGCGTTCTTTTTGACTTGAAAATTGAACTGCAAACGTATTTTGAAAAGGGTTTGGATATACAGATATGTCTTCCGAAGAACCTTCGATCTCATCGATAGCATTATAACCACCTATGTAAACACAATAATCTTCAAATTCTCCGTAAAAATCCGCCGTAGGACAAGGAACAGGTGGGCTAATTGCGGCCATTCCAATTCTCATTTTAGTTACACCTATTTCTGCAGTACTCGGTATACTCATGCTTGTAGATAGACTGCTAGTTGTGGTTTCATTCGTAATAACACGCTCGGTATCTTCGAACACTCCATTTTGGTTAAAATCAATCCAAATCGTAAACCTTTCAGTGAAGGCGGTGCCTGAATATCCTGGAGTAAGTGTAAGAGGGTAGGTGCCGCCTGGTTCCAAAGCTGTGGCGATTCCAGGAGCAATATACCAGCCATTGTTAGCACCTGAAGTATAAGCGTAGTCATTAATGGTAACGGATTCAATCCATTCCAATGAATAAACGGCACCCTCTACAGGACAATACTCTCCTTCTACACATATTCCACAACCCTTAGTTCTAAAGGTATTCGTAGGTCCAAATCCTTGTGTGGAATCTGCGCAAATCGTTTTTACTTGCATCTCGTAGTTAGTGCAGAGAGTGAGGTCTGTAATATCAAGAGGTCCTGTTACATCGGTTAAGGTCGTCCAATCAATTGTGCCTTCTTCACGATAACGGAATTCATATCCAGTTGCATACAGAACATCATCCCAGTCTAAAGTAATGGTCGTTTCTGTTGTGCTTTCAACCCACATTGGCGGTGTGTCGCAACAGCCGTCTGTTTTAAAACTAAAAGGATATGACTCATTGCTAGTACTACCGCTCCCACAATCAGTGACTATTGTAATTGTATATTGCGTACATGGTTTTAGTGTGTCAATATCTAAGGCAAAGCCAGTAACCATAGGTAATGCAATTGGGGTACTTGTTCCTTCTTGTAGGTAAACTATATAGTCATCGTCAAAGCCTTCCCAAGTAAGTTCAATTAAGCTATCTGTTAAATTGGTATAGCCAATATTATAAGCAGGAATACAAGTATTTGGGTCGCAAGCGTTCAATAGACTATCAATGGCGTATTTAACATTGAGTCGCCCACCAGAAGCAACTTCACTCATTAAACTTGTCGATGTTTCAACCGAACTCAATATGTAATGACGCATGTCAAGCGCTGCTGATGCTGGATCGTATTTTACCAAATTAATAAAGTCCGCACATGGGGCACTGTAAACTAAGGCTACAGCACCAGCAACACAAGGAGAGGCAAATGATGTTCCTGTTGTAAAAGTATAGAATCCACCGGTGGTAGTTAGTCTAACATCAGCGCCGGGTGCTGCAAGGTCAACATGGGTGGTGCCATATCCAGATCCAGCACGCTCGTCAACTCTGTTTGACATTGTTACACCAATTAAGTATTCACTCGTACATGTTGTAGGTAGGTCTCCTTCAATATCAACATTGTCATTGTTATTTGTTGTTGCTGCAATATTCAGAATGCCTTGTGCACCAAGAGAATCATACATTGCGCACCATAAAGGAGAGTCTGCAGGATCACCACCGTCAATTCCCCAAGAAGCATTGGTTACAACAACAAATGCACCTTCAGCCCCATTTGACTCATTATAGAGCTTTCTCATCGTTAACGGATATGAATAAGCTTCAATTATACTAGCCTCATTCGAAGCGTTTTGACCCCTGATAATCATTAGTTTAACATCCCAGTTCACTCCAGAAACCCCAGTAATATTATCTCCTTTAGCGCCTACCATTCCTGTTACACGCGTACCATGTGAGCCTGTTCCTATGTTGTCATTATCATTTGCAACATTCCAACCTAAATAATCATCTACATAGCCATTTCCGTCATTATCAATCCCGTCATCAGGAATCTCTCCAAGGTTTTTCCAATGATTACCGGCAAGATCTGGATGTGTCATATCAGCTCCGCTACTTTCAATTATGCAAACTACAATTGAATCATTGTGCGTAGTTAGTCCACCAGTAGTGATGTCCCATGCATCTGTAGCGTCAATATCTGCATCAGCCGTTCCTCCGCCTGAGCCGTCGTTTTTTAAATGCCATTGATCTTCGAATAGCGTGTCAGACGGAATAGTCTCCCTAATTTGAATCGAGTGATTCTTTTGTACTGTTATTACTCCTTTTTGATAATACCAGTTTTCAATTTCTTTGTCTAGGTAAACACTTTTATCTGAATAAATAACGTGATAAACATTTAAAGACTTGGATATACAGTTGAAGTAGTCTAGTTTAATGTTTTGTTCTTCAGTGTAATATCGTGCTAATTCTTGAGGGTTGTATTGCCCAGAGAATTGAATTAATAGCTCTCCAGGTAACGCGTTTTGTGCACAAACAGATTCATTGCTACTCCCTATGAGGAATAGGCAAAACAGGAGATATTTAATCAGATTAGACATTCTAGCTAAAGTAACGGTAGATATTTGATTTTGGTTTGATGAATTAGGCAACTTTTACAACTAGATCTACAAGTCTATTGCTATATCCGGCCTCGTTATCGTACCAACTCACAACTTTAACCATCTTACCAATAACGCTAGTCAGAAGCGAGTCGAAGGTTGCAGAATACTGATCTCCAATAATATCTCTCGATACTATAGGATCTTGGCAGTAATTCATAATTCCTTTGAAGTTGTTCTGACAGGACTCTTCGAAAGCTCTATTAATTTCATCAACGGTAAGACTCTCATTCATAATGAAGGTCATGTCTGTCATTGAACCATTTGGAACCGGAACGCGCACTCCGCACCCGCCCATATGATCCTTTAATTCAGGAAATATTTTTGTAATCGCTTTAGCCGCACCAGTGGTTGTTGGAACAATAGATTCTGCTGCAGCTCTAGCTCTTCTTAGGTCTTTGTGTGGGCTATCGTGAAGACTCTGATCAGATGTATAAGAGTGTATTGTTGTAATATAACAGCTTTTAATACTGCCTAAAGTCTTCATAACGCTCACAAGAGGTGCTGCCGAATTAGTAGTACAAGATGCGTTCGAAATGATTTTTTCTGTGCCGTCAAGAATTTCTTCGTTGACTCCGATAACCACCAATTTTATATCTGGCGACTGGGGAGGTGCCGATAATATCACCTTTTTAGCGCCTGCTTTTAAATGTAGCTCAGCTTTTTCTCGTGTTCTGAAAATTCCGGTGCTTTCTATGACTATATCAATATTCATTTCACCCCATGGTAGATTTGAAGGGTCTTTTTCTTGTGTTAAGCGAATTGATCTTCCGTCAACAATTAATTCATTCGTCGTTGATGTGACTTCTTTGTTCAGTCTTCCGTGAACAGAGTCGAACTTAAATAAATGAGCAAGGGTATTTGCATCAGTCAAATCGTTAATGGCAATAATCTCTATTTCTGGGTTGTTTAAGGCCATTCTAGTAAAGTACCTTCCGATTCTTCCAAAACCATTAACTCCAACTCGTATTGACATAGTATTTATTTTAATGCAAAGCTACTCCGATAATCTCGAAGGATTAGCATAGCATGTAAGTTTATTTTCTCTTGAAAAACCTATTAAGGTTATTCCATATTCTTTCGCAAAATCAACAGCTAAGGAGGTAGGGCAGGAGACTGCTGCTACTATGGGTATTTTTGCTCTAAATGACTTAGAAATAATTTCATAGGACAATCTGCCGCTGCACAATAATACTTTAGCTTTTGACAAATTCTTATTTCTAATAAGTTCGCCTACACTTTTGTCCAATGCGTTATGTCTACCAACATCTTCTTTAATAGAAAGTAAGGTTGCGTTTTCGTCAAAAACTGCAATTCCGTGGGTTCCCCCAGTTTCATTGAACAGGTATTGGTTCTCTTTTAGCGTATTGAATAATGCATGAATCACTTCTGTTTTAACAATTAGATCATCGCTTATGTTTTTTCCTTTTACATTTATGTCCTCTAACGATTGTTTACCACAGATTCCACAAGAAGATACTGAAAGCAAACTTCTGGACGACAAATAACCTTCTCTAAGTTCACTTTTGTCTATGATGAAGTTTATTTTTTGTTCCTCTACATCAAATTCGTAGGATGTGTTTATAGAGATTACATCCTCTGCATAGAGCAGTCCTAAGCCAAGCTCTAATTCATCTCCCGGGGTTTGCAAAACCACGGTATAAGGTTTTCCATTGATGGATATTTCTAAAGGTTCTTCAACGGGTAAGTTGTCGAAGACCTTCTTAGATGAGGACTCTTTGAAAAATAAGCCCTCATATTCAAGTTTGTTAAGCATTGACTAAGATAGACCTGAAATTACACCATCATTATCAATCGTCATCCCTTCAGAGGCTGGAGTAGCTGGAAGCCCTGGCATTCTCATCATTTTTCCTAGAATAGGTATAATAAAACCAGCGCCTGCTGCAAATTCGAATTCTCTGACATTTACAGCAAAACCAGTAGGTCTTCCTAGTAATTTGTCATTGTCTGAAAACGACTTTTGTGTTTTTGCCATGCATACAGGTAAATTTCCCAAACCTAAATCTTCGATCTTAGCCAAATCTGATTGCGCCTGCTTAGAATATTCTACTTCGTCAGCACCATAGATTTCACGAGCAATAGTGCTAATTTTGGTTTTAATATCTGAATTCCAGTCATAAAGGGCTTTGAAGTTATTTTTACCCGTTTCAATTTCTTCAACAACAGCTTCAGCTAGATTTGTCATTCCTTCTCCTCCTTGTGTCCATCCGTTGGCAACTACCGCTTTAACACCGCGGCTTGCACATCTCTCTTTAATTAATTGAATTTCTTCTTCAGTGTCGGTAGGGAAGGCATTAATAGCAACAACTGGGTTCAAACCAAATTTTTGCATGTTTTCGATGTGCTTTCCTAAGTTCGCTAATCCATTAGCCACTCTTTCTGTGCTAGGTGTATTGTATTCTTCTTTAGGTGCTCCACCGTGATGCCTTAGGGCTCTAATTGTTGCAACTAAAACGGTAGCTTTTGGTTTTAACCCAGCAGAAACACATTTGATGTTCAGGAATTTTTCGGCTCCTAAGTCAGCTCCAAAACCAGCTTCTGTCACAACATAATCGCCAAGAGACATTCCCATTTTAGTGGCAATCACAGTATTTGTTCCTTGTGCGATATTAGCGAAAGGACCACCATGAATAATAGCAGGATTGCCTTCCATTGTTTGCACGAGATTCGGTTTAATAGCGTCTTTTAGTAAAATGGCCATGGCATTCTCAGCCTTAAGATCTTTCGCATAGATTGGTTTTTTGTCAAATGTCAATCCCACGTAAATATTTCCTAATCGCTTTTTTAAATCTTCAAAATTTTCGGCCATACAAAGAATAGCCATTACCTCACTTGCAGGTGTGATGTTGAAACCATCTTCACGAGGAATTCCATTTGCAGTCCCTCCTAAGCCAATAACAATATCTCGTAGGGCACGATCATTCATGTCCATGACTCTTTTCCAGCCAATTGTTCTAGGATCAATATTTAAGTTTTTTGTCTTGCTCTGCAAATTATTGTCGATTAGTGCGGCAAGTAAATTATTGGCTTTTTCAACTGCCGAGAAATCTCCAGTAAAATGAAGGTTAATATCTTCCATGGGAACAACTTGGGCATATCCACCACCAGCGGCACCACCTTTAATTCCAAAAACAGGACCTAAAGAAGGCTCTCTAAGAACTACGACGGTTTTTTTACCAATTTTATTTAGTCCTTCGGTTAATCCAATTGAAGTTGTTGTTTTACCCTCGCCTGCAGGCGTTGGAGTTAAGGCAGTCACAAGAACAAGGTTAGATTTGTTCATTTTTGATTGGTCAATCAAGGAAAGTGGAAGTTTAGCCTTATGCTTTCCGTATAACTCTAAATCGTCTTCGCTAATGCTTACTTTTTCAGCAATATCCTTAATGTGCTGCATTTCACATGCCTGTGCAATTTCAATGTCCGATTTTACAATATTTCCCATTTAGATATGTTAATTATTTAGCCAACAATTTAACAATTAAAATCTGTAACAACTTCTTTGTACTAACTTTGTTAATGAAACATGAAGAATTTCTTTTATCTAATTTCACTTGTGTTATTTTTAACAGTTGCCTGTAAGAAGGATACTGTCGTTGTGAATGCAGGGATCTACAGAGGAGTCTTCTATTACATAGCTACGCCTTCAAAAGATACGCTCAATGAGGGGATATGTAATTTAGCCATCTTTGATAAGAAAAAAAGATATGTTCTCTCAGGAGATACTATTACTGGTGTGCCAAAGAATTCACAAGGTTTTTATAATATTGACGCCACAACGATCACCTTTATCCAAACCTTGGGTAGTGGAGAGTTTTTCTTTGATAAAAATCTAGAGTTAGATACCACATATAGCTATACTTTTTCAGATACAGCCTCTGTTTTTAACATGGACTTGGTTACTGATACTTATACTTATAGCTACCGTCTAAGAAGAGATTAAGATCTATTAATTTTGTGAACGTCATTGTTTTCTTCTTCAATGCTATCTTTCAGCGTTCTGATTTTCATAGAAATCAAAGCTAATTCAGGATGATTATTTACTACCAACCAATTATAAGCATCATCATTACCATCTCCCGAGAGAGCTACTTGACGTAAAACGTTGAATTTGTTCTGTTCTAGCCAACGTAGGGCATCATTATTTCCTTCAACACCATTAATCATTGCCAATAAATGAGCAAACCCATTCTCAACAAGCCAATCTCTTGAATCCTCATCAAGCTCTAATGCGTGTACAGCAATGCCTAGTTCCTTGAATTCTTCGCTTGACATAAACCAGTCGCGGATGTCTTTGTTTCCTCCAATAGCTTCACTCCAAGCGATTAGAATCTTTGGAGAATATTTTAGTGGTTTAAGGGTTGTTTTGCCTTGAAAACCATCTTTTTTCTTCTTCCTTTTAAACATATAGCAAAGTTAAAAACTATCAAGGTATTGTATGTACTTGATCTTAGAGTTTTTAGTGTAGAGTATGAAGTTAGACTTAGCTTCGTGTTCAGTACTGGTATACTTTAAATAAATCACATCAAAATCTCCACTTTCTTTGCTTTGCATTGGTAATTCTGAATCAAGATTTTGACTTGTAAGTTTAAAACTTGGGTTTATCCATTCGTTTCCATCCGTGAAAAATCCTGAAACTTCTTTCTTGTTAGAGGCTTTAACATCCTGCGTTTGATCGTATAGCTTACAATCATCATAAAGTAATGGTTCAATGAGTTCCTTGTCTTGATTTGAGATGCCAAGAACTAATTGATTTCCGATTTCCTCGGCTGAAAGAGGTTTTGTAGATGTTTCTCCACCAAAGAACATAATAGCGACCAAGATACCCGCTACTATTCCTCCTAGATCAGCCAATAATCCAGCTTGAATGGCATATCTTGTTTTTCTAATCCCTACTGCGCCAAAGTATACTGCTATGATGTAGAAAGTAGTATCCGTTGCTCCTTGTAACGTTGCGTTTAGTTTACCTTCAAAACTATCTACTCCAAAGTTTTGAAAGCTTTCAAGCATCATTCCTCTTGCGCCACTTCCGCTTAAACTTTTCATTAAGGCCGTAGGAAGACCATTTACCCATTGCACATTTTCAAAGAATAATGCGAAGAACCATTGAAATCCATCTATTAGATAATCCATTGCTCCAGAAGCCCTAAAAACACCGATAGAAACTAGAATAGCGACGAGAAAAGGTACAATTTTTATAGCTATCGAAAATCCATCTTTTGCTCCTTCAATAAATGCGTCGTAAACATTAATTTTTTTACGAAGTCCCAAGAATATGAAAACACAAATTATACCATAAAGAATAACGTTTGATAGGATAGAGGATTGAGTTTGTAATGCCTCAGGAGTCAACGAACTAAAATACCAAATCAATAATCCTATACCTGCCGAAATAGTTCCGATATATGCGAGAATAACCTTGTCAAATAGATTGATTTTCTGTTTCACTGAAACGGCTATTAATCCAACTAGTGTTGCAAAAAAGGTAGCGATAAGAATTGGAAGAAATATGTCCGAAGGATTTTCTGAATCAAACTGTGCCCTGTAATTCATTACAGCTACCGGAATCAGTGTAAGTCCAGAGGTATTGAGGACTAAGAACATAATCATTGCGTTCGAGGCTGTGTCCTTTTTATCATTAATTTCTTGAAGCTCATCCATGGCCTTTAAGCCCATTGGTGTTGCGGCATTATCAAGCCCTAACATATTAGCAGAGAAGTTCATGAGCATAGAGCCTCTTGCCGGGTGATCTTTAGGGACCTCAGGAAAAAGTCGGTTAAAAAAAGGGCCTACAAGCCAAGAAAGATGTCTTATGGCGCCACCTTTTTCTCCAATTTTCATAATTCCCATCCATAGACAAAGAATACCGGTGAGTCCAATGGCCAGTTCAAAGCTTAATTCAGCTGTAGAGAAAGTACTGTTAACAATTTGAGAAAACACTTCTGTTTCACCTAATAAGGTTCTGATTATCGCTACAATAAACGAAATCAAAAAGAAGCTAATCCATATATAATTCAGTACCACTGTGGAGTTTTAGTCCAAATTACGTTGAATTCCTTTTGAAATAGAATAAGAATGTTGAAGTTAACTTCAGGACAGTGTTAATAATCGAGCTCACCAATACCTTGGCGAATAATTTCAGGACCTGACTGCGTCAAATCTACAACGGTAGAAGCAACATTATTTCCATATCCGCCATCAATAATAATATCTACCTTGTCTCCCCAGCTTTCATTGATTTGGTAAGGATCAGTAGAGTACTCTAAAATTTCATCTTCATCGTGAATTGATGTTGTTACCAAAGGATGTCCTAAGGCTTCTACAATTTGCTGAATGATATTGTTGTCGGGTATACGAATACCAATTGTTTTCTTTTTTGAATCAAAATATTTCGAAACTTTCGGATTTGAATTCAGAATAAACGTGAATGCGCCCGGTAAATTTCTATTAAGTATTTTGTAAGTAGGTCTGTCAATACTGGCTGTATAGTCAGAAATATTGCTGAGACTTGAACAAATTATAGCAAAGTTTGCTTGTCGTGGTTTCACGTTTTTGATTTTAGCAAGTGCAGCAATGCCTTTTTTATTAATAAGGCTACAACCTAAACTATATACAGTGTCTGTAGGATAAATAATTATCCCTCCATTGTTAAGTGTTTTGACAACCTTGTCAATGTCGCGTGTGTCTGGATTAGAAGGGTTTAGGCTTAAAAACATAATTGCAGTAAAAGTAGGTATTTATTCCTTCTTTTTAAAAGAGTCCGTTTTAGCATCGTAACCATAAGGACAATGTCTACAACCACTTTTACAACAGTACCCTCTTTTAAGGTGATATTTCTCAGTAAAGACTACGTATCCCTCAGGAGTTTTGTAATAGTCTTCCGGATCGAGAACTCTATTTTTTGAATAATCTTCCATTTCTAAAATTACATTTACGAACTTTAATTAAGGCTGTAAGTTTTCTAATAGTAGTTAGACTAATTAATAATGTAGTAACGTAAATATGAACTTTAGAGTTTTCTTTTTATTCATAATTATTTCAGCACTTGGTTGTGCAAAAGAAAGCGAGCCGGAAAATGATACTACGGTATATTCTTATTTGGCCTTGGGTGATTCTTATACAGTAGGGGAGAGTGTGGAAGAATTTGAGCGCTGGCCTTTACAATTACGCAGTAGAATGATTCAAAATGGTTTTTCTTTTAATCCAGTAAAAATCATTGCACAAACTGGTTGGAGAACGGATAATTTACAAGCCGCTATTAATACTGAACTGACAATAGAAAAATATGATTTAGTTAGTTTAATGATAGGTGTCAATAACTTTTATCAAGGAAAACCACTTTCAGAGTACGAAGAAGGTTTTAGAGCCTTACTGGATATAGCCATTGGTAAAGCGAAGAACGGAAAAGACGGAGTTTTCGTGCTAAGTATACCTGATTATGGGATGACGCCTTTTGGCGGCGGATCAAAAATTATAGCTATTGACGTTTGGAACAGTACTTGCAAGAGTATTTGTGAAGAGAAGGGCGTGTCTTATTTTGATGTGACTGAGATATCACGTTTAGGTATAGAACAACCTGAGTTGGTAGCCGAAGATGGGCTTCATCCTAGTGCAATTCAGTATGGGCTTTGGGTAGAAGAGATTTATCAAAGTGTTATAGAAAAGTTAAACTAAGATTTGGCCAACTAAAACTAAATTTTCGGCGTTTATAATATAAAGGAGAGAGTTATGACGTTGAGAGAAAGAGTTAGTGCTACGCACATATTAGAACGGTTCGTTAGAATGAGCAGATTATTGCTTCCATCATACTATTCATTAATTAATCAGGAAGAATTATCAGAAAAGGATTTAAGAAAAATTGAACGCATTAATAGTGTTTACGACACATTTAGGGCCAGCCCTGAAGCATCAGAGATTTTGGTAAACTCTAACATTATTGAATTAATACAGAATTTATATAGTGAACTGAAATATTCTGGTCCTTCAAATCCGGCGAGTCATGATGCCTTAGAACAGTTTATTCATGAAAGTGATCGCCTAATTCGTAACTGGAACTATGTTGTTAAAAACTAGTTTATTTACCTGTTCCTTTGAACACGATTAAGATCGTGTAAAACATAATTTTAAAATCTAAAGCGAGAGACATGTTTCTTAGATAAAGAAGATCATATTTCATGCGTTCTAGCATTTGCTCCACGCTCTCCGCATAACCAAATTTCACTTGCCCCCATGATGTTATACCTGGTCTTACTTTATGCAAGTAAAGATACTGAGGGTCTTTCTCAATAATCTTATCAATATAATATTGCCTTTCAGGTCTAGGGCCAACTAAAGACATGTCACCTTTTAAGACATTAAAGAATTGGGGGAATTCATCGAGACGAGTCTTCCTTAAGAATCGTCCCACCTTTGTTACTCTGTTATCTGTAGAACTCGAAAGTTGTGGTCCTGACTTTTCTGCACCAACCACCATTGTTCTAAATTTCAAGATTTTGAAAGGTTCACCTCTTAAACCGATTCGTTCTTGTCGAAAGAAAATTGGTCCTTTGGAGGAGGTTAGTACGGCGATAGAAAGAATAATGTAGAGTGGGGTAGAGACTAGAATCGCAAAGAAGCTGAGTCCTATATCAAGAGCTCTTTTACAAGCTATTTGCCAGTTTGGAATTCCTCCTGTATTAACTTTCAATAATAGTGCTCCAAAAATACTACTCATTTGAACCTGTCCAGAGAGAATATCGTAAGAATCTGGAATTAAGTTGATTCTGACTTCACTAACTGCTAGTCGTGATATAATGTCTTTTAGCTTTTCGTGATCAGATGTTTCGAGGGCAATGATTACTTCTTCAATTTCATACTCTTCAACTAAATCCTCAAGTTTATCGAGATTACCTAATAGTGCCAGCTCATCTTTGATTTTAAAATCACTACCGTTGATGTTTACAAAGCCTTTTAAAATATGCCCTGAACTTTGTTTCAGGTTTTTGATGTCCTCTAAAAATTTTACTGCTTTATCACTTCCTCCTAAAATTAATGTATTGAAACCAAAAGCACCTTTGTGGATTCTTTTAACATGGACTGTTGTAATAATTAGTCTTGGGATTACCGTGATTAGGAAGTGAAGACCAAATAGTGTTAAAAAGAGTGAGTAGAACTGTTTATAGTTCATTACCACATCATTTAAAAGAGTAGCGAAGAAAATAAATATCACTCCGAGGATTGAGGCGTACAAAGTGATTTTGATAGAGCGTAAACGATGTATTCTCACTGTACCAATATAGGTACCTTGAAGTGTATATAATAACATCCAAAATGCTGGTACCAGAACGATGTTCTGGAAAAAACTACCTTTAAATATTATACCAGTTTCTTCGATGTAGACAACACGGTACAGGTAAAAAATGAGCCATGATAGTATCGCAGAAACTAAGTCAAATGCAACGAATAAAGCTGTGATTTTCGGTTTACTCATTGATACTTTACAATCTTAATATTGTCGACATAGATATTTCCAAAGGAATTCTCTTCGTCAAGTCTGCTCAAGAAGTATATGCCGTAAGCGCTTGTTGTGTTTAGAGGTGCGCTTACTTCTTCCCAAAGGTTTATATAGATTTTTTTCCACTGCATCTCTGCATTGTTTTGGGCATTCCAGATATATAATATTGGCTGGTCTAATTGAACTGGACCTTCATATGCAATTAGTCCAAACCCGAAGGTGTTATTGTTCATGTAGTCTAATTCAATAAAGCAATCGTTGGTTCTATCAAGATTTAAATTAGAGATGGTTTTTACCAAGAGAATCGAGTCTTCAGTATTTAGCGAGATTCCTCCGCATTTCGATCCATATTTAACGATACTTGGATCATCTACGAATTGAATTGAGGTATCAGATTCACCATATTTTACAAAATCAATTCCGGCGTCCTCAAAATCTTCAAGCAACGCCATTTCTACATTGTTTTTGTACGATACCACCGGAGTTATAACGAGAGTATCTTCTTTAACAAAGTTCACTGTAGCTTCCCATCTATCGTAAAAAGGGTAGATAATACGACTAGCAGAGATTCCATTTTTCTTAATGCCAGGAAATATGGTTAATTGATGTTCTCCCTCTTCAAGAACAGGCATTACAAATGGCATTTCATGCACGCCAAGAGGTGCATTGTCCAAGTATATCCATGCGTCTACTATGTCATGAGAATCATCTCCTTCTGTAGTACCGTCAGTAGAGAGTTCAATGCTATCTATGCGCAAAAATGAAGGTGTTAAATCTTCTTGCTGACAACCGATCAACACTATTGCACTTATGAAAATATATAGACTACGCATAAACGTTTGGTGAAAACGAAACGGCAAATTTCACTAATTATTTTCTGAGATTACTGATAAATTCTGATTTATTTTATCCATTATCGCCAAAGCAGTTTTTAGGGCTTCATGGCCGTCAGAGAAACTCACCGCTATTGGAGCTCCTAATGCAATAGATTGCGAAAAGGTATATAGTTCTTCTTTAATGGCATTCGTAGCAGGTGCTTCAGGGGTTAGAATTTCAATCTTCTTTTTCTTTTTTCCTTCACCTAAATCCAATACAATATCAAAAGGATCTGGTTCGCCTTGAACTTCAGACATTTTTACAACCTCACTTTTTTTCTCAAGGAAGTCTACTGAGATATAGGCATCTTTTTGAAAGAACCGTGTTTTTCTCATGTTCTTCAATGATATTCTCGACGCAGTAAGGTTGGCAACACAGCCGTTTTCGAATTCCAATCGCGCATTTGTTATGTCTGGAGTTTCACTAACAACGGCAACACCAGAAGCTGAAATTGATTTTACGCTAGATTTCACCGTTTTTAGAACTACATCTAGGTCGTGAATCATTAAATCCAATACAACCGGAACATCTGTTCCACGAGGATTATAATTAGCGAGTCTATGTGCTTCAATAAATAATGGGTTTTTGATTGTTTCAAAAACTGATTTAAAGGCAGGGTTAAAACGCTCTACATGACCAACTTGTCCAACGATTTTATATTCGCTAGCTAGTTTTATTAATGCTTCAGATTCTTCTGTTGTCTGGGTAATAGGTT
This sequence comes from Crocinitomicaceae bacterium, assembly GCA_022447665.1. Classification (GTDB taxonomy): domain Bacteria; phylum Bacteroidota; class Bacteroidia; order Flavobacteriales_D; family Crocinitomicaceae; genus JAKVAQ01. The sequence continues at coordinate 69,544 of JAKVAQ010000016.1, read as the reverse complement.
TCTCGATAAAAACGTGTTTTCCTTTAAGGATAGCTTTTTCAGCAACTTCATAATGGTTTAGGGTTGGTGTTACGATATCTATAGCATCTACCTTATCTAACAGTGAATCAACAGTGTCGAAGCGTTGAATTCCAAATTCGTCAATTGCTTTCTTGGCATTTTCATTGTCTGGATCAAAGAAACCAACGAATTCGAAGACTTCATTAAGCTCTTTTATCAATCTTGCGTGTATTCTGCCTAAATGGCCAGTACCGAATAAACCTATTTTTATCATATTACAAGTTTAAGCATAATTTCAACGATCGAAATTGTTCAAAGTATGATGAAAACGAAACGTTGAGGAATGTTGTTTTGTTTTAAGAATACCTTATTTTTGAAGTATGCGTCGATTATTCATCCTAGTAGTTTTTTTCTTTTCTTTTAGTTCTTTTTCTCAGCTTGACACCCTTAAGGTAATGGCGTACAATCTTTTAAATTTCCCCAATGAGGTTCCTTCGAGAATTGATACGTTAAAGGATATTGTCCAGCACGTAGGTCCGGACATTTTGATGGTATGTGAGCTTCAAAACAGCAGTGGAGCCACAAATATCTTGAATAACGCTATTAATGTGGACGGGGTAACGCATTATGAAATGGCAACGTTTATTAACGGGCCCGGAACGGATAATGAAATTTACTATAATTCGAATAAGTTGACCTTGTACGAGCAGAATGAGATTTCCACTGTTTTAAGGAATATAAGCGAATATGTTCTTTATTATAATAGTACAGATCTAGCCACGACTGGTGATACCGTGTTTCTATACGTTTATGTAGCTCACCTTAAGGCTGGAACTGGTTGGGAGTCCCAACGACTTGAAGAAGTTGAAGCCATGAAGGATTATATGGCAACAAGAACAAATGCTGAAAACATCATACTTGGAGGTGACTTCAATTTTTACAGTAGTAGTGGAGAGCCTGCTTGGAATGAGATTTTAAATGGTGAAGGTATACTATTGAAGGATCCAATTAATTCACCTGGTGATTGGAATTCTAACTCAGGTTATGCTCCAATTCATACCCAAAGTACTAGGACTACTGCGCTGCCTGATAACGGTGCTACCGGTGGTATGGATTCTCGATTTGATTTTATATTCTTGGGAAATGACGTAATGAACGGTACGAATGACTTGACTTACATTGATGATTCTTATAATGCGATTGGACAGGATGGATTTCATTATAATAAATCTCTTTTAGATGCTCCAACCAATGTGACGGAACCTTGGGATATCATTCGTAAACTCTATTACATGAGTGATCATTTACCAATTTATCTTGAATTGGAAGTGGTTACTCAGGCCGCAGGAATAGAAGAGGATAATCCTTATTTTGATAAAGTGTTTTACGATTCAATCACAAAGTCGATTCGCTTTACAGGTGAGTTTCAAATCGCTAAAAATGAGGTTTTTGTGGTTTTTGATTTAAATGGCAAGGAAATCGCTTCATCTGAAGTTATTGATGATAAGGCAGTGATTGAACTTGGAGAATTATCTTCGGGAATGTATGTTGTAGCGTGTAAAGCCTTAAATTTGGAAAAGAAATTCTTCGTTGAATAAACCCAAAAAGGTTTTGCCACGTATTAAATTTTAGAAATTACTACTATGAAAAAGTTCGTATTTGTAACGTTTGTTTTAGGTTCACTAGTATTTATTGGTTGTCAAAAATATAATGGTTGTACAAGAGCTCAAAAAGCTTGGATCCGCGATTATTCGGAGTCTGATACTTGCGGCGTACTGATCGAACTAGAGGATGGGACCAAGTTAGAACCGACTAATTGGACTGAGCATAATCCAAACTCATGGTCGGATGGTGATTTAATCTGGGTTTCTTACAAAGAATCTTCAGGGGCAAGCAAATGTAATACTGGCGAGATCGTAACGCTAAAGTGCGTTTCTGAAAGAGAGTTTTAAGCGTCAAGCGATATCTTATCCCCTTTAAGTACTGGAATCACAGGGCATGTGTTTGCTGTTAAGCAGTACTTAATGTCTTCGTTCAAGTTTAGATTTTTAAGTCTTCTTCTGTGAGACGAAGCTTTTAAATAACCTAGAATGTTGTCTTTTGCACTTAAGAAAAGGTATTTCGCTGCTATTGAAGAATCTTCTTCAGAACGATAATTACCAGTAGCAAGAAGTTGGTCCAAGATACCACCGGCACAAATCGTATCTTCTAAGTTGAATTTATTTTGCCAGCCTGAGCATAGGCAAAGGACATTTTTGTCTTGCTCAATGAGCCATTCGCAAAGCACATCTAAATTTACCAAAGCGCCAATTACTACTTGTCCAGCCTCCTTAGCAATATTAATAGTTTTTGTGCCGTTAGTAGTACTTAATACCACCGTTTCACCTTTTAGCTCAGGTTTTCTATAGCTATAAGGAGAGTTTCCAAAATCAAACCCATCAACTATTTTGCCTTGACGTTCGGCACCAACCAAATAACCTTTCGATTTGTACTCTATAGCTTCTTCTATGGAAGTTACCGGAATAAGTTCTTTTACTCCATTATCGAATGCCGCACATATGGCTGAAGTAGCTCTTAAAACATCTATAACTACTACAATATCAAACTCATCCTTAAATAATGGGAAGAGGTAAGGCGAGAAGCAAACCTCAATTTTCTTACGTTTATCGGTAGATTCCATGGAGCGAAAGTAAAAAAAAACTCGCACCTAAAGAGGGTGCGAGTCCTAATAGAATTAAAATCTTTTCTACAAGTGTAAAAAGTCTTTCTTCGCTAATAATTGATCTTCAGTTTCAACTACGTTCTCATCAGGAACGCAACAGTCTACTGGACATACAGCCGCACATTGTGGTTCTTCGTGAAACCCAGCGCATTCCGTACATTTATTTGGAACGATATAGTAAACATCCATGTCTACTGGTTCGTTCTCAGCATCAGCCTCTGCCTGACTGCCATCCAACAAGTTTAGTTGGCCAACAAGTGAAGTTCCGTCTGAATATCTCCATTCGGCTCCTCCTTCATAAATAGCATTATTCGGGCATTCGGGTTCACAGGCGCCACAATTGATACATTCATCAGTTATAATAATTGCCATTTTCTCTAGTTTTCTTAATTACTTTTGCAAAGTTAAAAATACCATTATGGATAGAACGAAAAAGTTCGATATTTTGTTTCGATTAGGGGAAATTTTGAAATCTGTAGGTCAAAAACACGATTGGCCGGGTTACGAAATTGGAGTAAATGAAGAGGAGTATAAGCAATTACAAGAATTGACGAAAACAGTTCACGTCTATAACGGTTGGTTTACTGAAGACTCGATACTAAAATCATTTACAGGTCTGTCTAAATGGTTGTCAAAAAGTAATTTAGAATCATTTACTTCGAGTTATAGTGCGCCTAAAAAGGAGAAGACTATAGCGATCATAATGGCTGGAAATATTCCTCTAGTCGGATTCCATGACCTGATGTGTGTTTATTTATCCGGTCATAAAGCATTAATAAAAATGTCATCTGACGACGACAAAATACTTCCTCAACTTCTTAATATATGGAGGTTGTTTGATGAGAATATTGATAATCAAATACAACTGGCACAAGGAAAACTCGAAAATTTTGACGCAGTGATAGCGACAGGAAGCGATAATTCAAGTTCTTATTTTCAAGATTACTTTGGAAAATACCCTCATATTATCAGAAAACATAGAACTTCAGTAGGGATTTTGACCGGAGAGGAAACGCGAGATGAGTTAGTACAGTTAGGACATGATATTTTCGATTATTATGGATTGGGATGCAGAAATGTGTCTAAACTCTTTGTTCCTAAAGGATATGATTTTAAAGATTTCTTCGAGGCTATCTTTGATTTTAATCCTATTATTCATCATCATAAATACGCAAACAATTACGACTATAACAAAGCAGTTTATTTAATGAATCAAGTTCCAATACTCGATAATAATTTTATCATGTTGAAAGAGGATGAAACGATTTATTCACCTCTAGGTGTTGTGCTCTATGAATTTTACGAGGATGACCAAAAGCTTAATAATAAATTGATTGGATTAAAGAATGAGATTCAGGTTATAGCTGGAAAAAATCATGTTCAATTTGGTGCTGCTCAATCTCCTGAAATCGACGATTTCGCTGATCGTATAGATACCATGGAATTCCTAGCAACTTTGAGCTAGGTAAAATGTATTTGAATTAGATAATAATTAAATTCGTAACGAAAGAAAAAAATCTATGACTAAGATAAAATTTGGAACTGACGGTTGGCGCGCGATAATAGCAAAAGAATATACAGTAGACAATGTAGCGCGAGTTAGTATAGCTGTTGCTAAATGGCTGAAAGAAAAAGAAGAGCGACCAAGTATAGTGCTTGGGTACGATTGTAGATTCGGAGGAGAATTATTTTCTGAAACTGCGGCAAAGGTTTTCTTGAATGAGGGAATTAAGGTAACAATGACCAATAAAGGCTTTGTTTCTACACCTATGATTTCGCTCGCTACGCTGCAATTGGAGTGTTCTTTAGGTATAGTTATTACCGCAAGTCATAATCCTCCTTCATACAACGGTTATAAACTAAAAGGTTCGTTTGGAGGGCCATTGCCTCCGCTTCAAGTAAATGAAATTGAGCAAATTATACCAGAGAAGAATACCTTGAGTTTAGATGATATTTCTTTGGAGAAATTTGCTGACGAAGGTTTGTTAGTATTCGTTGATTTAGAAAAACTTTACATAAATCACGTTGAAAAGTCGTTTGATTTAGACTTGATCAAAAATTCTGGATTGAGATTGGCATATGACGCTATGTACGGAGCTGGTCAGAACGTACTTAAGAAGTTAATGCCAGGCATGGATTTTCTCCACTGCGAGCATAATCCTACCTTTTATGGTCAGGCACCAGAACCGATATTAAAAAACTTAGTCCCATTTGCTGAATTCATTAAAAAAGAAGGGAATATCTCTTCAGGTTTAGCAACAGATGGAGATGCGGATAGAATTGGATTATTGAATAAAGCAGGAGATTTTGTTGACTCCCACCATATCATGCTTTTGGTTATTCATTACCTCGCGAAATATAAAGGGTTAAAAGGAGATGTAGTGACTGGTTTCAGTTCTACACCAAGAATTAAAATGATGTGCAAGCATTACGGTCTAAAACATGTAGAGGTGCCAATTGGTTTTAAATATATCGCCAGTATAATGGCAGATGAAAAAGAGGATGTCTTGTTAGGAGGAGAGGAATCTGGAGGTATTGCATTAAAAACCCATATCCCTGAAAGAGATGGGATTTGGATGGGACTGACGGTTTGGGAGTTTATGGCGAAAATGGGCAAGTCACTCGAAGAACTTATTGATGAAGTTTACGAAATAGTTGGACCTTTTGCTTTTGAAAGAAATGACCTTCATATTTCTGAGGGAGAGAAAAAGCGAATTATTGAACAATGCCAGGCTGGAGAATTTAATATGTTTGGTAAGTACCATGTTCAGAAAACAGAAAATCTAGATGGTTATAAATACACCTTTGATGATAACCGTTGGTTAATGATTCGCCCTTCAGGAACGGAACCAGTATTAAGAACTTATGCAGAAGCTCCTACACTTGAGGAAGTTCGTAAGATATTGGATGCTTGTAAGCTAACAATTGGAGCGTAGCATATGGCAGGAAATTCAATTGGAAAAATATTTAAGCTCACAACTTTTGGAGAGTCTCATGGGAAGGCCATTGGAGGAATTATTGATGGATGCCCAGGCAATGTTCAATTGAATTTAGAAGAGATACAAAAGGGTCTAGATCGCAGAAAACCCGGTCAATCAAAAATAACGACACAAAGAAAAGAGTCTGATACGGTTAAATTTCTTTCAGGAATTTCAGAGACTGGTTTAACGCTAGGAACACCGATTGGCTTCATTATTGAAAATGAGGACCAAAAGAGTAAGGATTACGGTAATTTAGAGAATATCTACCGACCTTCACACGCGGACTATACTTACCAAGCCAAGTATGGTATTCGTGAGCATAGAGGAGGAGGAAGGAGTAGTGCAAGAGAAACAGCCTGTCGCGTGGTTGGCGGAGAAATTGCCAAACAAATTTTAAAGTTTTCTAAGGTAAACGTGAATGCATTTGTGTCTGGAGTTCACGATATTTCATTAGACCTAAATACTGAATTAGATCTTTCAAAGATTGATGATAATATTGTGAGATGTCCTGATGCACTTACTGCGGAGCGCATGATTGAGTGTATTCAGAAAGCGAAAAAAGATGGCGATTCTTTAGGTGGAATTGTAACCTGTTTTGTTGATGGTTGTCCTGTTGGTATTGGGGAGCCTGTTTTTGATCGATTAAATGCGGAATTGGCCAAGTCTATGTTTTGTATTAATGCGGTTAAGGGCTTTGAATTAGGAAGTGGTTTTGATTCTGTTAGAATGAAGGGAAGTGAGCACAATGATGAGTTCGTGTTGGAAGAAGGAGAGATTACTACTAAAACCAATAATTCTGGCGGAATTCAAGGTGGTATTAGTAATGGTCAACGTATTAATTTCAATGTAGCTTTTAAACCTGTTGCTACTATTCTTCAGAAGCAAAAGACAATAAGTAAGGATTTAAAAGAAGAGAATTATCAAGTTCAAGGAAGACATGATCCTTGTGTGGTGCCAAGGGCTGTTCCCATAGTGGAAGCAATGGCTGCTATGGTTATTCTGGATAATATTTTACTCCAAAAAACGACACAGCTTTAAAATTTTTTAAATTTCTAAGCATCCCTCGTAACTTTTTCATTGTATATATGTTATATGAGTAGCAAATTCTTGGAAATTTGCATTTATTTATGTGGTTGTAAAAAGAGTTCTTTCCGAAAAGTGGGGACTCTTTTTTTATTCTACATAAATTGTGAATCTAAAATTCGAATTAGCTCTGATTTGAATACAGCGCGGGCTAAAGCTCAAAGTAGCCTGATCAATATATAGAGTTTCAACATTTCTCATTTTACAGAAAGCCTCATCTAAAGTAAAGGAAGCTCCGGCATATGAAACATTCAGAAAGTTAAGCTGGGTTAGCGTATAAAAACTAGGTGGTAAATAACTTAGTCTGTTTTGTTTTAGCGTTAAATGGACCAATGCCGTTAGGTTTCCAATGTTTTCTGGTAACTCTAAGAGGTTGTTGTAGTCCAAATAAATATGGGTCAGTTTCTTGAGCTCTGTTATCTCATCTGGTAATTTCTGAAGTTGATTAAAGTTAAGCCAGAGTTCTTCCAAGTTTTCCAATTCTCCAATTTCTGGTGGTATATAAATAAGCTTATTCGCTTTAAGTGATAATCGTCGAAGCTTCTTCAATTTTCCTATCTCGGGAGGAAGAGAATCAATATCGTTTCTGCTTAATGTGAGCTTTTCAAGATTAACTAAGTTGCCTATTTCCGAAGGGATTGATTTGATCCTGTTTCTGTGAAGATTTAACTCTCTGACTTGTGTTTGCTCAAAAATCCATTCAGGAATTTCATCTAGCTTCTTCCTAGATAAATCCAGTTTAGTTCCTCTTGACTTTGTAGCTCTATTCTCTAAATTATAATGACCACACCCAGATAGGGCAATAATCAAAATTATGAGTAGAGAAAGTCGCATTATTTCATCATCTCTTCAATGCCTTTAAGAAGTTGTTGATCAATTCCATTACTGCATTGCTCGTAATCATTGTTTACCTTGATGTCTGGTTCCAGATCATGATTTTCGACTAAGAATCCTTCAGAAACTGATCTCATGCCAATTTGAGGAATACCAAATCTTGTTTTTCCATCGACCATAAATTCCCACCAAACAGCAGTACCAGTGCCTGGAACAGGCATTCCGATTAATTTACCAATGCCTAAGGCCTTGTATGTATATGGAAACAAGTGCGCATCAGAATAGTTGCTTTCACTCATTAAAACGCATGAAGGCTTTTGCCATTTCCAAATGGGTTCTCCTCCCATATTGTCTTGGCCTCTTGGTTCAAAATTCATATAAACCTTTCCGCTTAAAAAAGTAGCTAAATCATCGTGAAGCCAGCCACCACCATTAAATCTAGTGTCAACGATTAACGCCTTCTTCGTGTTGTGCTTACCTAATGCCTTGTCAAAAAGGTTTCTGAAAGATCCTGAATTCATTCCACGAATGTGAACATACCCTAATTCGCCATTTGATTCTTTCTCTACAGTCTCCTCACAATTTTTCACCCATCTTTCATAGCACAATTGGTTTTCTTCTCCACGACTAATAAGTTTAATTCTTTCGTCCCACTCATCACCATTTTCGCCTTTAAATGAGAGTAAAACATACTTATTTGCCTTTCTGTTAAGCATAGGATAATAGTTCTCATTGGCCAGAATTTCCTCTCCATCTATATGGGTAATAATCGTTCCTTCCTTGATTTTTCCAGTTTTTGAATTCAGCGGACTCTTATCCATTATTTCAATGATCTTTAAGCCATCTTTTGAATGTTCAGGATCAAAGAAACATCCAAACGTAGCGGTGTTATCACCATTTGGATCCGAAGAATAGTAGGTAGCACCAGTGTGTGAAGCATTTAGTTCACCTAGCAATTCACTCATCATTTCGGCAAAATCCCATCCATTGTTAATAAAAGGTAGGTAACGTGCATATTCCTTTTTGTAGCCGTTCCAATCTACTCCGTGTAAATCTTCAACATAGAACTTCTCACGTACTTGGCGCCAAGCATGCTCGAACATATAAGCTCTTTCAGCATTCTCATCTAATTCCATTTTAGCAGAATAAGCAATTGGGGTAGGAGCCCCTGATTTTATATCTACTTTAGAAACACCTCCAGCAATGGATACGTAGACGTTGTTCTCTCCTTTATCAAAGTAAAGAGATGATCCCCAAGAGTTCAATTTAGCTACCTGCTTTGTGGTTTTTTCTCTAAATTCTGTTGACCATAGATTAAAGCCTTTTTCAAATCGTGTTAAATAAAGCAATTGAGAACCGTCATTCGTTACTAGATAATCGGATAGGCTAGAAGAGTGTATTGTTAGTCTTACCATGCGGTCTTCCAGACCATCAAGCTCAATTTTTAACTCCTCAACTTCTAGTTCATCATCTTTTTTATCCTTGTCTTTGTCTTTTCCTTTGCTCTCATCTTCTTTTTCTTCCTTCTTACTCTCGCTTTCCATTTCTTTCCATAACTCATATTCTTCTTTGGTAAGCTTAAATTTTTGGTAAGCATCTTCCGTTAAGAATATCGCAGCGACATCACGTTGAGATCCCCAGCTACCATGCGATCTATAACCCCAGTAATCCGTGGTGAAATAGACCATTTCACCATCCATTGCAAACTTAGGGGCTCCTTGTGAATACCCACTTTCTGTTAGGTTAATTGGTTTTTCGGTTCCCGTTGCTTTTACTAAACCTACATCCGTGCTCCATCTATCAAATTCAAAAAACTGAACAAGAAGCCATTTAGAGTCTGGTGACCATGTGAAATATTGGTCTCCATCAGAATAAGAGTAATTGTATTTACCATCTAGAACAGTTCTAACTTTCTTAGAATCTCTGTTCACTACTTTTAATGTTGTTCTATCACTTAGGAATGCCACTTCCTTTCCATCAGGAGAATATTTTGGTTGGAATGTCTCTTCCTGATTTTTTACCAATGCTTCTTCTTCAATTAAAGTTGCGTTAAAGAAGCATTTTTCATCTTCATTTTTTCTTTTTGCTTCATATATATTCCAGCTTCCATCTCTCTCTCCCGCGTATACTAAAGATTTTCCATCTGGACTAAAACTAACTGAACGCTCTTGCCCTGCGGTGAAAGTGATTTGTTTAGTTGTTTTATAGTCAACAGAAGTAACAAAAACTTCACCTCTAAAAATAAACGCTAACTCTTTTCCATCTGCAGATACACTATAGTCGCGCATTCCACTCACGGTGAGCAAAGTTTTGTCATTAATAGCTTTGTCTTTTTTGATTTCAATATTCACTTTTGATGATTCACCGTCCTTAACTAGATATATGTCTCCATCAAATCCATAACAGAGTGTTTTATCATCAGCAATTGAAAGGAAACGTACAGGATGTTTTTCGTGTGTAGTTATTTGTTCTGCATAAGCGTTACTTGAAGACCCTTTCCAAATATTAAATGAGCCTGACTTTTCGCTAAGAAAGTAATAATCACTACCATTCCAAACGGCATTTCTGTCCTCAACACTTGAAGTTGTTAATTGAGTGTAAGTTTTTGTTTTGAAATTATATGAGAATATATCTCTCGTTACAGAGGAAGTATGGTGTTTTCTCCATTCATTTTCATACCCTTTTCTGTTGTGGTAGATAATTGACTCACCGTCATCGCTATATCGGGCGTATTCAACAGGGGTAGTCATTATTTGTTTCTCTCTACCGCCTTCAACACTAACTTCATATAGTTCCGATAATACCCCAGAAGGATACATGACCGACTTGTGATGATCCAATCGAGACGATTTGAAAATAATTGTTTTATCATCGTTAGAGAAATCACATGGAAGATCACCAGCTGAGTGGTAAGTTAATCGAGTAGGAGTGCCTCCCTCAGCTGCAATTATGAATATATCATTGTTTCCATGTCTATTTGAAGCGAAAGCGATTTTCGATCCATCATTAGACCAAATTGGCATATAGTCGTAAGCTGCATGTGAAGTAAGTTGTAACGCATTACCTCCTTGAGCGTTTACAATAAATAAATCGCCTTGGTACGAAAAAACAATTTTAGCCCCATCAGGTGATATAGAAGGGTATCTCATCCATGAGGTTCCGAAGGCGTTTAAACTAAAGATTATACTAACTGCAGACAGTAGATATTTCATAAAAGTGAGTTTGTTTCAAATTTATCAATAATGTTTTATTAAGATGGTCAATTATGTTGAAAGGGAACAATTCCATATCTTTGGTTAGTACAATGGACTAAAAAGTGTTGAAATGAAAAGAGCTGTAATGATTTTAGTAGCATCAGCAGTATTGTTTGCGTGTGAGAAGAATCAAAATGATCCTGAGTTAGTGATCAAAATTGCTTTTGATGATTCTAAACCACGTTTAGACAATTTTGGTAACCCAACTGATATTCCTGCAGGGCATGCTGCGCAGTCTCCTTCCTTTAACTCTATGAGCGCACATTATATAGAGTTTGCTCCAAATGGATTGACAGCGCTTGGGAGCGGAGAAATTATTTACAAGGGACTTGAAACTACCGAAGGCGGTGCTAATGCCGTTGATTTCAATCAAGCGAAAATAGTCCAGAATAATGAGGTTTTGTACCGTACTCCTTTATCTGAGGTTACGCCAGGTACTTATGAATGGGTAAGAGCCTCGCTTACATATCAGAATTACGACATAACGTTTAAGAATGGATCAGTTGATTATGAAGGTACTTTAACCTCTTTTGTAGGTTTCAATACTTATATACAAGATCATGTGGTTGGAATTGTTTCTGAAACAGTAAATGCTAATAAGTTACAAGGTTACTGGGCATTTGAAGCATTAGGTATTATTTCGAATGGTCAGGCGCCAGGAACAACAGTACCTAATCCTTTGTCAGACACTTCTCCAGTGCCTCCAGGATCTTGTGTGGTAACTGGAGAGTTTAAAACACCTCTTGTTATAACTGGAAATGAAACTGAAGACATTGTAGTCACCTTAACGTTGTCGACAAATCAAAGCTTTGAATGGGAAGATGATTTTGCTGACGGTAAATTCGAGCCAGCAGCTGGAGAAACGGTTGTTGATATGGGACTAAGAGGTTTGTACCCTAGCTATGAATAAGCCATTCAATTGGATTAGGGCATAAGTTCTTGTATTTTTCAATTTCATCATCAGAGCATACGCCTGGAAAATTGTTTCCTGAAATTTCTTCTTTAAATATCAACTGGAAGTGCAGGTGGATAGGCCAGTTTCCATTTTCATTGAATTCTCCTAAGCGTGCAAATATTTCTCCTTGTTTTATCTTTTTACCTAAAGGATTTTCTTTAATTGAATGATTGTCTAAATGGCCATACAGGGAATGAACGGTCATATTTTCGTGAAGATGCTTTAGAATAATTACACCTCCATAATCTCCTGGGATTTCGTGCCAGAATGAAACCACAACTTCGGCATCAATTGGCGCATACAGTTTTTCTTGTTTCTTACTCCAAATGTCAATTCCCAAGTGATTGTCTCTATTGTCTTCATTGAATTGGTTGAAACGTTTATAGAGGTTTCTTTTCTCTAGATAACCTCCTATCGCAAATTCAACATTATTCGCATCAATAAATGCGCTAATTTCATCTTCAAGACCATTTAAATTGAAGTTAAGTCCTTTTAGCAAAGGGCTGCTAGTACTCAAATCAATTTCTATAGTGTTTGACTTGTTTAAGGGTTGTGAGAAGATCGGTGATAACATTTACACTAATTCAAATTCTAATTTATTAAGTCTATTACCATTAATTGATAACGAAACAAAATGTTGACCAGCATAATGTTTTCTAGTAGATAAATCCTTGAAATCTAGCTTTTTTGAATAGTCCACTTTCTCATTGGGCTTGATTTGCTTCTCTGCTATTTGGAAGACTTTTGTATTGTGCTTTCCGTTCTTTTTTAAGTAATGAATCATGTATTCTATTCGGAATTTTGATGATTTTCCGGAGTTCAGAAGTTTTATATTTAACCGCGTGAATTCTCCAATTTTAATTTTGTGGTTTTCTAGATTGAAGTCTTGCACTTGAATAGCTGATATGTCACCAAAACCGAACAATTTCATAGCGTCTGGATGGCCTTTTTTCAATAAAGTACGCATACCGTGTTTAGCCGCCCAATTTGCGCTATCACTGCTTCCAATCCATTTTTCAGCAATATTTAAAGCAAGCTCTGGGTGATCCTTTGAAATATCATTTAAGTTGTTCGCTACGCTTCGGTATACGTAGTCTTCAGGATCATTTTTTAAATTTTCTAGAATGGGTAAAATAGGAGTAGGGTCCTTTATGTACTCTGGTAGTTTGGGCGCCCAGGGTAGTAGTGGTCGTGTTCCTTCACTCGCTAGTCTTCTCACATGAAAGTTTTTGTGTTTACTCCATTCCACCATTGTATCTATGGTTTTAGGGTACTTGATCAAGAAAGGTCTTATGGCAAACTCTCCTGTGGAATATTGAGTTAAATATTCTAATGCTTCAATAGAAGTTGTGGGGTCTTCTAAGCCGAATGTGTGCACAAATTCTGGAAATATTATACCCTGCAATGCTGGATAGTGTGGAGCGAGAGGTTTAATGAACTCAATTTGTTGTTTATATGGAATGGGAAGGGAGTCATTCATTTTTTTTGCAATCCACCGCATCCGATCTTTTAATTCTAACGTCAAAAATTCGTTGGTATAGGTCGATTTCAAAAACTCTTTTTTGTTGAATTTACTCCATTCAGATTTTAGTCTTTCTCCTATAGATTGAATCAATTCTTTATTGTACGAGTCCTTTAGTAATGTCGTCATAGTTGGTGTATGAATTCAAATGAATTTGAAGTTTTTTTAGGCTGCTCTGAAAAAAGGCCATACACACTAGAGCCAGTTCCAGTCATAGAAGCATAAATTGCTCCTTGCTTAATTAAGTCTTCTTTTATGTCTTTTATTGAAGAGTGTCTAGGAAAAATAGTCTCCTCAAAATCATTCTTAATTTTTGACCATTGATTTACAGGGTATTGAATTTCGCTCTTTAAATTAAATCCTTGGTCCTTCGCATGAATCCCTTGAAAAGCTTCTTTCGTTGAAATGTTAATGTTCGGATGTATGATCTTAATCCAATAATTAGAAAGATCCATATCAATAGGTTCAATAATTTCACCTCTGCCGGTGACATAACATGGTGTGTTAAAAATAAAAAAGGGACAATCCGATCCTAGTTCTGAAGCCAATTTCATAAGTTCCTGGTTGGAGAGGTTTAAATGGTATATTTCATTGATCCCCATTAATGCAAAAGCAGCATCAGCGGAACCACCACCTAATCCTGCTCCCATTGGAATTTGCTTATGAAGGTGAATTGAGATGTTTCCAATACCATATTGGATTTGCATAAGTTCAAAGGCTTTGTATATCAGGTTGTCCTTAAAATCTCCATTAATTTTCCTTCCCGAAAATGAAATATTAAAATCATCTGACTTAACAATTTCAAGTATGTCCTTTAAGGGAATAGGGTAAAAAACACTCTTCAGGTTATGGAATCCGTCTTCCCGTTTTTCAAGAACATCAAGACCAATATTAATTTTACAATTTGGATAAAAGATCATGCATTACGAAACTAATAATTAATGCCCTGAGCAGGTTCAATTCTTAAGAACTTATTAAATATTAGCTGAATATAACTTATGCTTTCGAAGAATAAAAAAGTACTAACTTTGTTGCTCTATTCAATAAAGAATTATGCCTACATATTTAGATTTTGAAAAGCCAATTGAGGCAATAGATGAGGAAGTAAAAAAAGCGCAGGAGATAGAAGAGAATAGTGGAGTAGATACTTCCAAAACAGTTAAAGAACTTGAAAAGAAATTAAAAACCACGATCAAAGGAATATACTCTGAACTCACGCCTTGGCAAAGAGTTCAGTTATCGCGTCATCCTGAAAGACCATACTCGTTAGATTATATCAATCACATTACTGATGGGACATTTATTGAGTTACATGGTGACAGAAATGTTAAGGATGACAAGGCAATGATTGGTGGTTTTGGTATGATAGATGGACAAACGGTAATGTTTGTTGGTCAACAAAAAGGTGTAAACACTAAACAACGTCAATACAGAAACTTTGGGATGCCAAATCCTGAAGGGTACAGAAAAGCTCTTCGTTTATTCAAGTTAGCGGAGAAATTCAATAAGCCAATTGTTACTTTGATTGACACACCTGGTGCTTTTCCAGGACTAGAGGCTGAAGAAAGAGGACAGGGTGAGGCTATTGCTCGTAATATCTATGAAATGATGAATATTAAGGTGCCAATCATCTGTATCATCATAGGTGAAGGTGCTTCTGGTGGGGCTTTAGGTATCGGTGTTGGAGATCAAGTAGTAATGCTTGAGAACTCATGGTATTCTGTGATCTCACCAGAAAACTGTTCTACTATTTTATGGAGAAGCTGGGATTTCAAGGAGAAAGCTGCTGAGCAATTAAATTTAACTTCTTCTGATATGAAGGCTCTAAAAATTATTGACGAGATAGTTAAAGAGCCACTTGGAGGTGCACATAGAAATCGTGAAGAAGTTTTTGCGAATGTGAAGGCATGCATCCAAAAGAACATAACGAAATACCAAAAAGTAGAGGCTTCAAAACTTGTTTCAAAAAGAATTGACAAGTTCTGTGATATGGGAGTCTACAAGGGAAGATAGTAGATGATAGGTGCAGATTTTGAGAAAATCAAATTCAAATTATTTGGGTTTGATTGTTTGGAGCCTATGGCTTTAGTAACCGATTCTATTGTTGGAATTCTATCTATTTATTTTGCTTACCGTTTATTTAAGTTTTCTATAGATCATCCGTTCTATAAGAATTGGATGAGATTCTTTTTATATTTCGGTTTGGGAGCTTTTGCAGGTGGTTTTGCACATGCGTTCTATAACTATTGGGATTTTTACGGAAAGTTATTTACCTGGTTCATGGGGCCAGTGTCTATTTATTTCATGGAAAAAGGTATGATCGCCGCACATCCATCAGAAACTTGGCGGAAGAAGGTCAATAAAATTGCCTTAGTAAAGTTAATTATAGTTGTTGCAACCATCACTGCCATAATTCTTACAATGGATGTTTCAAAAAATAATAGATTAGCATTTTTACCCGTGGCGATAAACACAATTGTAGGTGTTGTTTTAAGTTCAGGGGTCCTTGGTAATTACTTGGCCAAAAGAATTAATCCTAACTACAAGTATATTGTTTGGGGGGTAATTATTTTATCTCCATCTGCTTTACTTTATCTATTTAAGATTAACCTTCATCAATGGTTTGATAAGAACGACTTTGCCCATATTTTAATGGCTGCTGCTATTACTTATTTCTTCATAGGTATTCGTAAGGTTGCAATAGATGATAAGTTGATCAAGGAATAACTTAGTATCTTTAATCCATGGTATACGAGTTCAACGGTTTTACTCCAGTTATTCACGAGAGTTCCTATGTGCACCCTTTAGCTGCCGTAACAGGTGATGTCATTATTGGTAAGGATTGTTACATCGGTCCTGGTGCGGCTATCAGAGGAGATTGGGGTAGAATTATTCTTGAAGATGGGTGCAATGTTCAAGAGAATTGTACTATCCATATGTTTCCAGGAAAGACAATAGTGCTGAGCAAAGGTGCTCATATTGGTCACGGAGCAATTGTTCACGGAGCGAATGTAGGAGAGAATAGCCTTATTGGAATGAATTCCGTTTTGATGGATGATGCGACTATTGGTAAAGAATGTATTATTGGTGCATTGTGTTTCGTTCCAGCAAAAATGGAAATCCCGGAAAGGAGCTTAGCGGTAGGAAATCCAGCAAAAATAGTGAAGCAGGTTTCAGATGACATGATCAAGTGGAAGACAATGGGCACAGCTTTATATCAAAAACTTCCTCAAGAATGCTTTGATACGTTGAAGGAAGTTGAGCCATTACGAGAAATAGAATCGAATCGTCCAGATCCCTCTGGTAACTATGCTACTTGGGAAGAAATAAAAAAAGAAGGCTAATAGGGATCTACTGGATTTTCGATATAGTTTAATGGAATAAATCCTAAATTTTCACGAATGTTTTCTCTAAAATTTACCAATTCTTGAAACTGGTAAAAGAAACGGACTTTAGCATGTTTTTCTAGCTTTCCGGTTGGTTTATCTGAAAGCACAAAAAAGGTCCATGACTCTGCGATGTCTTCTTCTGGAGTTTCCGCAGCGTAGTCCGTTAGAAATTTTTCTTCATGATCAAGATAAAACTCATAAAGTGCTTTGTATCGTCTTTTATCGTTTTTAATAAAGTCAATTTCTATCCATTCTTCAAATAAAGGACCTCTCCAAAATTGTTGTACAAATAAATACAAATAGCTCTCTTTTGTGGCATAGCCCTCAGCCGTTAAATATCCTTTAGATAAATCTTCATATTGATCATTGGTTAGCTCAATTTGACTTGCATTCAGAGTGATTAAATGCCCAAACTCATGTATTAATGTATGCGTATAGTCTAACACCATAATAGAGTCTGTGCTAGTAACCCTCATGTCAGCCGTGTCAAGATCAATTTGCCAAACTTTTAACGTTTCATCTAGTTGATTAATACCACCCATATCTCCATGTCTTCCGTCCGTAATTAATCTTAAGGATACTACGTAGGTTTCTAGAATAGAATTAGGAAGTACGGAAGAGACTATTCCCCAATAGCTCAATCCTATTTTATCTAGGTTATTTCCATTCTCTATTAATTCCCCGTTTTTTACATCCCAAACGCCAATCTCTTCGGAATCTTGAGGAAATGAGTTCGCTGGAATTAGAAAGAAAAATAAAGCTAGAATTCGCATAAATAAAATATGATAAACGATTATCAAGTTTAATTTATGGATTTAAATGCACGTAGTCAAAGTTTAAAGCTGAAACTGAATTACTTCGTGTACTTATTGCCCCATAGATTTTCAATGACTTTTTGAATATCTTTTTCTTTTGGTGAAGAACCAGCCTCATAGAAGTTAGTTCCTTTTAATTCGTCCGGTAAATACTCCTGTTGCACGAAGTTTAGGTCATAGTCATGTGAGTATTTGTATTCCTCTCCATATCCCATGTCTTTCATTAGGGTAGTCGGAGCGTTTCTTAGATGAAGTGGTACTGGTAGGTTGCGTGTTTTATGGACAACACTTTGAGCTTTTCCAATGGCCTTGTAAGCAGCATTTCCTTTGGGAGAAGTAGCTAGGTATATTGTGCATTGTGCAAGCGGAATTCGACCTTCAGGCCACCCTAGTTTCTCAATTGTTTCGAAGGTCGCGTTGGCGATTAGCATTGCATTAGGGTTAGCTAAACCAATATCTTCACTAG
This sequence comes from Crocinitomicaceae bacterium, assembly GCA_022447665.1. Classification (GTDB taxonomy): domain Bacteria; phylum Bacteroidota; class Bacteroidia; order Flavobacteriales_D; family Crocinitomicaceae; genus JAKVAQ01. Next base: position 51,523 of record JAKVAQ010000016.1, on the reverse strand, counting down.
CCAAAATTAGTAACCTACGAGCAATAAACTTCGGGTCTTCACCGCCTTCGACCATTCTTGCTAGCCAATAGATTGCCCCATTAGGATCTGATCCACGAACTGATTTTATAAAGGCAGATATAATGTCATAATGCTGTTCGCCATCCTTATCGTACATTGCCAGGTTCTCCTGTATAATGGATTGAACCATTTCATCTGTAATAACGATGTTGTTCTCTGGAGATTGATTGACTAATAGTTCTAAAGCGTTTAAGAGTTTACGCGCGTCTCCTCCAGAAACTCTTAATAAAGCTTCTGTTTCCTTTAGCTCAATCTTCTTAGTTTTAAGGACATCATCTTCACTTATTGCTCGTTCTAAAAGGCTTATCAGGTGCTCTTTATTATGATTTCTCAACGTGTAAACCTGACTTCTTGAAAGTAAAGCAGAAATAACCTCGAAACTAGGGTTTTCAGTGGTTGCTCCAATTAAAGAAATGATTCCTTGTTCAACTGCTCCCAATAAAGAGTCCTGCTGGGATTTAGAAAAACGATGAATCTCATCAATAAATAGAATTGCGTTATCTCCTCCGAAAAGACCGGCGTTTTTGACTTTGTCGATAACCTCACGGATATCTTTTACCCCCGAATTAATGGCGCTAAGTGAATAAAACGGTCTCTTTACAGTATTGGCTATTATTTGGGCAAGTGTGGTTTTTCCAACACCAGGTGGACCCCAAAGTATCATGGAAGGCACAATGCCTGAATTGATTACTTTTCTAAGGGCTGATTCAGGACCAAGAATATGTTCTTGTCCAATGTATTCGTCTAGTGTTTTAGGACGCATTCGTTCGGCTAGAGGCACCGAACTCATTAAGCAATAGCTTTTTCTTTATCAACTAAAGGAACTTCAGTTGGTCTATTATGTTTCCAACGTCGGTGAGACCATAGCCAGAACTGTGGTCGCTCTCTGATCAACTCTTCGAGCATCATTGAATATTTATGCGTGATTTGACCTTCATTCAATAAAGAAGAATCAAGGCTAATTGGTCTGAATTCTACTTCGTAATGACCTCTCTTAATTCTTCTAGCATAGCCAAAAAGAACAGCGTAGTCATATTTTCTAGCCAATTTCTCTGGACCAAAATTCCATCCGGTTTCTTGGTTTAGGAAATAGTTCCAATATGCTCTGTTTAAATTCCCGGGAGATTGATCGTTGACAAGGATCACCATTCTATTTTCATCATTATCTGAACAATTGAAGAATGGAATAGTCTCCTTAGTCTTGATCAAATTCATTCCATTTCTGGTTCTTGAATTATAAAGGACTTTATCAAAAAACTTATTCTTTAGCGGCTGATATACAGAGTACGTGTTATACTTTACCAACTCAGGTAATGTTAAAGAGTAGAACTCCCAGTTACTGTAGTGTCCGCACAACACAATTAGATTTTTGTTTTGAGCATGAAGCTTATCAATCAACTCAGGATTTTTAATGGTAGTACGTTTAACTACATTCTTTTTTGAAATGCTAATGGCTTTTACGCTTTCAACAAGGAAATCTACAAAATACTTGTAAAAAGACTTTTCAATTTGTGCCAATTCTGTTTCAGATTTCTCTGGAAATGCATTTTTTAAATTCTTTCGAATAACATTTCTTCTGTAATGGAGAACCCGATACGCTAAGAAAAAAACGAAGTGACCAAGGACATACATCAATCCAAGAGGCATGTAAGAGCAGGGTTTTAAGATCAAATAATAAAGTATTCTGTCGCCAACTTTAGCCATTCACTTCTTCAAATAAAGGTTGCAAAAATAACTTAATCACTTAATTCTAGTAGAAAAAGCGAGAAAATTGTGTAATTGAAATTGAGATTCTACGTTCATAAGAAGAGGAATCCCCTTTTTTATTACTTAGTTTTGTGGTGGAATGGATTAGACTTGTGCGAATACTTTTGGTCATATACATGTTATTAGGGCTATCTTTTAGCGTCAAAGCTTCTCGTTTGAGTAGGGGGTTCGACGCCTTAAAGGTGTATAACTACTTCTTAGCTAAAAAATTGTTTGAAAAAGTAGAAAAAAAACATGCTACAGCTTCATGTTATGGTTTAAGTGTTATTTATGAAAGGTCTGATAATCCGTTTAGTAATATAGATTCTGCCCATTCGAAAATAGTTAAATCTTTTTCTAACTTTTCTTCATTAACGCCAAAAAAGAAGGCTAAATATTTGAAATATGGGGTAGATAGTCTTGTAATTTTGAAGCAGCGAAACTTAATTTCAAACGATTTATATAGACGTGCAAAGCTAATTGGAACGATCTCCGCTTATGATGATTTTCTTCGAAGGAATCCATGGAGTGATAAAATAGCTGTTGCGACGTACAAAAGAGACTCTATAGCCTTTTTGAAAATTACAAAAACAAAGACGGCTGCTGATTACGAGGAGTTTATGAATAAATATCCTCAATCACCTTTCTATCAAAGAGCAAATGCCGGGTACGAAAAGCAAATTTATTTTGAAACGACTCAAGACAATACTTTGAGTTCTTATTTAACTTTTATTAAAAACCATCCTGATAGTCCGTACAGGGATGATGCAGAGGATTTGATTTACTCAATATCAACGGAAACAGGAACTGTAGATTCTTACCGTTTATTTATAGAAGCATATCCAAATAACCGAAATATACCGGATGCGTGGCAAAAACTTTATAACTCTTATATGTCTGAAGACTACAGTGTTGAGCAAGTTTCAAGTTTCGAATCGGAGTTTCCAGAGTATCCGTTTATTCAAGACCTGGTGCAGGAAAAGGAACTAATTAACAGCCGATTATTGCCAGTTAAACAAGATGAGTTTTGGGGATTTATTGAGTTAGAAGGAGTTTACGAGATTATTCCCGTTTACGAATCAGTTGAGGAGTTTTCAGAAGGATTTTCTGCTGCAAAATTGAATGATTTGTACGGTTATATAAATAAAAAAGGGGAGTGGCATATCGACCCTATCTATGAAGATGCGTTACCTTTTGAACGGGGTTTTGCCTTGATAGAAGCTGATAGTGGCTGGGGAATGATTAACCGATCAGGGCAATTTATTATTCCACCCGTATATAACGATTTAGGATCATTCAGTGAGGATTTAGCTTTTTTTGAACAGGAGGGATTGTATGGGTACTTTGACACAAAAGGAAAGGTGAGGCTGCAACCGACTTATTCTGAAGCTTATGATTTTGAAAATGGAAAGGCTATTGTCGCTTATCAAGACAGGTATGGACTAATTGATCCTTTTGGAACGACAAGCATCCCGTTTTTTTACGATGACTTAATTAAGGTTTCAGACACTGTTTTCATTGCTGATGATGGAGAGTATTATGGTTTAGTATCCGATTTTAATGATACGCTCTTAGCCTTTGACTATGACTACATAGGTCAGCCTGCAGAAGGCTACATGATTGTTGAGTCAGACGACACGTACAATTATATTGCAATCTCTGGAGACACCTTGCTTAATGAATGGTTAGACACTTATCCTGAGTATCGACAAATCGCAAAGTTTGTGAACGGGTATGCTCGTGTAGAGCATGAAGAAGGTTATAACCTAATTGATCAAACCGGTCAAAAATTATTCAAGAAACCCCAACAAAATGTTGGAATTTATTCCGATTACATTGCGGTTCAAAAGAAAGACACCTGGGGTTACGTAAACCAAAAAGGCGCTCAAGTTATTCCTTTTGAGTATACCTTGGCGGAGAGTTTTGGGACTTCCTTTGCGGTAGCAGGTAAATCACCCTTAGTAGGGTTAATCAATAAAAAAGGAGAATACTTAATTGAACCTTATTTCGAGAGTTTAAAAATGGTCAACGATACGCTAGTTTTAGCAGAGAGTAGAGGTTTGTTTGGGATATTAGAAGTTGATGGAGACACTTTATTGCCGTTTAACTTTATTTCATTAGAACCAATTGACTCTGCGGTTGTAGAAGTAGAAAAAGATAATATGTTGTATTATTACAACTTACGTACCTTGAACTTCATAAACTATTAGGACTAGGCGCTAATGCTAGATTTTATAGAGAAATACAAATTTGCCATTATTGGAACCCTACTGTTTCATGTTGCCGTATTTGCGTATACGAATTTCTCTACTTTGAAGCGGCCTTACAAACAGCCAGATCCCGATATTGAAATCGCTATGCCCTTAGAAGATATTATAGTTGATCCAGAAATGATGGAAATGCTTGATATGAAAGATCAACAGCTCTCTAATCAGGAAATAACAAATACAGCGACTGATGAAAACGACGAGAGAGAAATGTCATTTGAAGAATTTAGCAGAAACAATATTGATGAAAGCGTAAATAAATCCGTTGAAGAACTTGAACAAGAGTATAAAGATTACTGGGCATCTAGACATGAAGGGCAAGAGCCTTCTGGTGGTGATGTTCAGGATCCTGATGACGAAGAGGAAGAACCCAATATTAATAATAACACGAACCAGAATAACCAAAGCAATACAAATACGAGTGATAAAGCTTTTGCAGGACGTGCAATAGTGAGGTATAACTTACCCAATCGAAAGGAGTTTAGCTTACCTGCACCAGGATATCTATGCAAAGGGGCTGGTTTGGTAGTGATAAATATTAAGGTAGATAGAAACGGTACAGTCAAATCTACTAGTTACAATTCCACCAGCTCTAAATCGGCTACCGATTGTATGATAGAGATGGCCGAAAAGTATGCGAAGAAATCTCGTTTTAACTTAGATAATAGTGCTGCTTCAATGCAAGATGGAACAATAACCTATGAATTTTTAGGGCAGTAATGAGAGATTTTCTAAGAAGTATTACACCGGCATTCCTATTAGAGTGGAATAGAAATCGAAAGAAAAATAATAGGAGAGAGGCACTTGAAAAGCAGAAGACTTCTGGAAAAGCACTGAGTATTCAAGATTTAATAAACGATTTTAAGTCACTAGGTATAAGAAGTGGGGATGTGATACTTGTGCATTCTTCACTCAGTAAAATAGGGTATATTGAGAATGGTCCAAAGACTTTGATAAGAGCACTTCAAAATCTTGTAGGCGATGAGGGGACTATTTTAATGCCAACATCCCCTAATGCCGAATATCAATATGATTTTATAAAGAAAAACCCAGTTTTCGATGTGATAAATACACCGAGTAAAACAGGTAAAATAACAGAAGTTTTTAGGACCTCTGAAAATGTTGTTAGAAGCGTTCATCCAACTGAACCGGTTGCGGCATGGGGTAAAAATGCTCAATGGTTTGTAGAAGGTCATTTTGGAGAACTGACTCCCTATACTGAAAAAAGTCCATTTAAGCGAGTTTCTGATAAAAACGGAAAACTTGTATACATAGGAGTAACGCTAGATAATGCAGGCACGAACTTGCATACCTTGGAAGACGCATTGGATTTTAAGTTTCCTATTTACGCAAATGAAATCTTTGAAGTTGAAGTTATTGATGAAAATGGAGTTAAACATTTGGTTAAAACCAAAGCGCATAACCCAGAATTTTCTAAAAAACGAAAGTGCGATCAATTAATTCCTTTATTCGAACAGGTAGGGATTTTAACACGAGGTAAAATAGGTGAGGCGCCTACTTTAGTTTTCGAAGCTAAAGGTTTCTTCGACACAATGGTTAAGCTCTATAAAGAAAAAGGGGTGACCATGTATACACCTAAGGGCAGTGAATAAAAAAGGCCCTCTATTTTAGAAGGCCTTATCGTTGGATTTTAGTTCTTATTATCTCAATTTTTTCGCCAAAAACCCATACTTATCAGCATAATTCAGCATTTGTTCTTCGAAAGATTTTGGTTGAGAAATCTTGATGTCCGTAATTTCTCCAGCTTCATCATAAATTGGAATTAATATAGGATTCACAAATCCATTATACGGTGCAATGTTCAGTTTCTCGCTTCTTTCAAGCACTTGCGCATGAATTTCTTGATCAACTTTTACTCCGTAGTTTTCTACTAAATCTCTCCCGGCCTTGTAGTCACCTTCTGATTTAATGCGTTGGATTTCTCTAAGTAATTCACCAAAAATCACGCGAAGCGCTTCATAATCATTAATGTTGAAATAGTATTTACCATCTCTATCCACTTTTTCAATAACGTTCTCAGTCGCACCTCTTTCAAAAGCCCAAGCAGCAACAAGTTGTCGATTTCTCATATGTGCTTCTTCAATTTCAGCACGTGGCTCTAGTCTTCTCATTTGAACCATTAAGCCATTTCTTATGTATCCATCGTATTCGGCTTTACCTACTTCAAGAGATTCCATTAAACCTAGCTCTATTAATTTCTCATCCAATAAATAGTAGAGAGCAACAAGGTCAGCTCTCGCTTCTTCTAAGGTTGAGGCATAATTTTTTAATGTTTCTTTTGGTGTACCAATGCCTTTGTTAATTTGTCCAGAGGCATGTCCAATTACCTCATGCATTGCTGTATGAAGCTTAGAAGCTAAAACACCATGAGCCTCATGTCTATCTATCTCTTCTTGGTCGTGAGCAAATTCTTGTGTTAAACCTGCCCCTCCAACATTATTGTAGGCTTGAACAATATTTCCAAGACTAACGGATTTCGATCCGTGTTCAGCTCTAATCCAGTTGTTGTTTGGTAAATTCACGCCAATAGGTGTAGCAGGGGAGGCGTCACCTGACTCTCCTGCAACATTAACCACTTTGTAAGATACACCAACAACGTCTTTCTTTTTGTGCTCGTCCATTATAGATGAGTTGTCTTCAAACCATTGCACATTATCAGCTAAAACTGCCATTGTTTCTGAAGCTTCAAAGTCTTTAATTTGAATAATTGACTCATACGAACCTCTCATTCCTTTTGGGTCTCCATATACTTCTACAAATCCCTGAATATAATCGATGTCTCCCTCCGTGGCTTCGGTCCACGCGATATTGTAATCAACCCATTTTTGAAGATCTCCAGTTTCATAATATTCGATTAATAATCCAAGAGCTTTGCCTTGTGCATCGTTTTCAGCAACTTCTTGGGCTTTCTTAAGCCAAGCCACAACTTCAACTATTGCATCATTATACATTCCGCCTACTTTCCAAACTTCTTCAGTAACATTACCTTCAGCATCTTTAACCAGTTTTGAGTTTAATCCAAATTCTACCGGATGATCTCCTGCATTCGACATGCGCTCTGCGTAGAAATTGTCAACATCCTCTTCGGTAATGTCTGGAGAATAGAAATTAGTTGCGCTAGCTAGCATTAAATCTTTGTCCGGATCTAAGCTTACTCTTTTTGCATCTATTTCAGGATCGAACATTGCGTCCACAATACCAGCATCCAAGCTAGTGTTAGATTCAGCTAGCAAAGTCTCAAAATAATCTCTTGAAAACTTAGGAATAAACTTGTCCATGGAGTAGTGATGATGTATTCCGTTAGAGAACCAAATTCTTCCAGTATATTCCATGAAATTTGACCAATCTTCAGATTCTTTATCTCCTTTATAGTTTGAAACAATTTCTTCTAAAGTATTCCTTATGGCAAGGTTATGTCTGTAGTTTTGATCCCAAATCATATCCCGACCCGATAACCCAGCTTCATATAGGTAATAAACAAGTTTCTTCTGGTCTAGGCTTAAACGATCAAAACCATTTATCTCATAGCTAAGCACTTGAAGGTCAGCTATTCGTTCATTTTCGTAGGTTTCGTTAATTACAACATCTTCTGTATTTGTCGAGTCAGAATCACTTGATACTGCATCTTCATTTCCTCCTCCGCATGCTGTGAGGACGGCTGCAAGAGGCAATGTATAAGCAAGCTTATGGATTAATTTCATTTGTTCATGTTTTTGTCTAAAATAATCACTTTACCCAAATTGCTGAGAGAATGTTAAAAACTTACCGAGGCCAACTTAAATTACATTTCGTGCGTTTCTTTATTTGTACTTTAGTACAATAGAAAAATATGTATTACAGAATTTTATTCGGTCTTTTTTTATTCTCTGGAATTCAGGCTGTTGGACAGTTTGGGTTTGAAAGAACCCATGCAATACAAGTGAAGTCAGATTTAACTGATTTCTATGACAATGCCTGGGCGGGTGGTCTTGATTATGCGCAGTTTTCAAATATAGATTTCAATTTTGATGGAGAAAACGATTTGTTTGTTTTCGATCGCACTTGTGATAAAGTCTTGACCTTTTTACATACAGGTGGGGCAGGTTCTGATGAGTATGAATATGCGCCAGAATATGAAGATGTTTTTCCTGAAATGCAATCATGGGCGCTATTGGTAGATTATAACTGTGATGGTATGCCTGATATTTTTACCTACACTTTAGGAACTGCAAAAGTGTTTAAGAATGTTGGGAATAGCACGGATGGCCATGAGTTTGTTGAAGAAGCTCCGTATCTGAGAACAACGACCTGGACAAGTGAGGTTTTTATGTATTTCGCTTCTAACGATATTCCCGCCATTGTTGATGTAGATGGTGATGACGATATTGATGTTTTGACATTTGGAGTCGGTGGTTTGTCGGTGGAATACCATAAGAATATGAGCATGGAAACCTATGGGGTGTGTGATTCTCTCTTATTTGTAACTGAAAACTTGTGCTGGGGGAGATTCAGAGAGTCAGGAGCAACAAACGAAGTAACGCTTTGGGACACCCTAGTTTACCCGTGTGATGGATCCTATCCAACGCCAGAATCATGGCATCCGGGAGGGCTTGTAGAACATGGCGATAGGCATGCAGGTTCAACAGTTCTTGCATTAGATTTGGATGATGATGGCGTTATGGACATGATTCTTGGAGATGTGTCTTATAATAATCTTGTTATGCTTATGAATAGTGGGGTAGCGCCTAATATGAATTCAGGAATGGAATCCCAGGATTTAGCTTATCCTTCCTCTTCAATTCCGGTAGATTTAGAAATTATGCCTGCTGCTTTTCATGTTGATGTGGATGCGGATGGTATAAGAGATCTTGTGGTTGGAACCAATACGTCTATAGGGGCAATGAATCATAATTCGGTGTGGTACTATAACAATTCTGGAGCCGATCTTTCCCCTGATTTTGATTACCAACAAAATGATTTTCTACAAGATGAAATGATTGAAACAGGTTCTGGGGCATTGCCGGTATTGTTTGATCATAATGGAGATGGTTTAAAGGATTTAATAGTTAGTCAACATCAACGGTATAACGATGTAACGGGCTTGTATGAATGTAGAATGTTCTATTTTGAAAATACAGGCACGGCTGCATTACCAGAATTTACCTTTGTTAGTGAGGACTATCAGAATTTCTCATTGTTAGGAGTTGGTTCAGGATTATCATATTATCCGGCGTTCGGAGATCTTGATAATGATGGTGATGAAGATATGATTGTGGGTGATTATCATGGTTATTGTTATTATTTTGAAAATACTGGCGGTGCAGGCAGTCCTGCATTGTTTACCACTTTCGACACATTAAGAAATAGTGCTGGTGAACCTATTTTTAATTCTACATATGCTTATCCTGCCATCGTCGACCTAGACAGAGATGGAGATAATGACGTGGTTATAGGTAGGAGAACAGGTCTTTTACAATACTATGAAAATACAGGTTCAGCAAGTGCCATGCAGTTAGAGTTTCAAACAGGTAATCTAGGTGGTGTTGATGTATCGGAATATTGGTCAATTGAAGGTCAAGCGGTTCCAGTATTCCTAGATATTGAAGGTGAATACCATTTAGTTCTTGGTTCAAAATCGGGAGCACTACATTATTACGATGATATTGATGCAAATCTTGCAGGAGACTTTAATCTTGTTGACTCAACTCTTGATAACCTTTGGATCGGAACTTGGTCTGCTCCAGCAATTTATGATTTAAATGGGGACGATAAGTTTGATATGATTCTTGGTAATCAAAGAGGAGGAGTTTCATTGTTTTCTAGCGGAAGTATTTCGCAAATTGGAATTCCCGAAGAATCAATGGAAATTACATTGTATCCGAACCCAGCTTCAAATGAAATTGTCATAAATACCAATACAGCAGAGGCGTTAAATGTGCGCTTTTTTGCATTGGAAGGAAAAGAAGTAAACTCTGTAAATGGATATTCTTCTGGGGCTCCTATTGATATCTCCCAATTGTCAGATGGCGTATATACGATTATGATAAGTTCGGGATCAGGAGTGGTCTCAGAAAAGCTTACTATTGTTCGATAAAGAATTTTCTTTCCTTTTCAGTAGGAATCTTACAAAACCCTGCTTTAATTCGATGTCTTCTTGCAGCAACCATATCGTATGCCCAGTTCCTTATGAATGGAGGGATAATAATGAATCCAAAGAGCAATGGATAGCCGCCTTTTAGTCCTTTTGCTATTCTTAAAGCCGCACCAGAACGTTCGTGTAACTTACCATTATTCAAATAATAGAGGGTATCTAACTTTATTTCAATGTTATGTTCTGCTAGCTTTTCTTTTGCGAAATCAGACTGAAGCGTAGCAAAATAAAAGTCGTTCTTTTTTTTGTTTAGTATGAACTGAACCGAGGTGTTACAGAATCCACAATCCCCATCATAAAAAACTATCCTCTCCGGTGCATTATTCATGCTTCAAATTTACTAAATTTAGACTCTTCATCGAATATACATTATTATGAAAATAGGCGTTTTATTATCAGGCTCAGGAGTTTATGACGGGGCAGAGATTCATGAATCTGTATTGAGTATGTTGGCGATAACTGAGTTAGGTCATGATTATCAATGTATTTCCATAAATAAAGAACAACATCATGTTGTTAATCATCTTACTGGTGAGGAAATGGATGAGAATAGAAATATGATGATTGAAGCAGCAAGAATAGCTCGAGGAAACGTGATTGAAGCCAAAGATGTTGATTTGCACGAATTAGATGCACTTGTTATTCCTGGTGGTTTTGGTTCAGCTAAAAACTTTACTACGTGGGCGTTTGATGGGCCTGAAGGAAGTATTCAGCCGGAGGTTAAATTGCTACTTGTGAATATGGTAAATATTGGTAAGCCAATAGCCGCTATTTGTGTAAGTCCTGTAGTATTAGCAAAAGCATTCGAAGATTCAGATATAAAACTAAACCTAACTTTAGGTAGTACTGGAGAAGGATCTCCTTACGATATTAATGGGTTCCATTCTGGAGTTGAATCTGTAGGTGCAGCAACTGCTGAAAAAACAGTACGAGAAGTACTGGTAGACAATGAAAATAAAATAGTTACGGCACCATGCTACATGATGGATGCGACAATTTTAGATATTAGAAACAACACAAGACAGGCTATTGAGGCTTTAGTTGATCTTGTGGAATAAAAGGTATAGATGAAAATTTCAATTTTAGGTGCTGGATCTATGGGGTCCGGAATAGCTCAAGTAGCATCTCAATCAGGTCATGAAGTAGTTTTATGCGATACTAATCAAGAGCAGCTTGATAAAGCGAAAGCTAAGCTTGCTAAGATTATGGCAAGATTGGTAGAAAAGGGAAAACTCAATGATGAAGAGGCTAGTGGAATTCAAAATAAAATTTCGTATAGCACTTCTATGAATGATTTTGCGGATAGCGGACTGGTAATTGAGGCCATTATTGAAAATCTAGAAATTAAACAAAAAGTATTTAAGACTATTGAAGAAATTGTAGGTGACGATTGCATTTTAGCATCGAATACGTCTTCTTTATCCATTGCGTCAATAGCAGCCTCCTGCGAAAAAGCAGAGCGTGTTATCGGTATACATTTCTTTAATCCGGCTCCTCTAATGCCATTGGTTGAGATTATTCCCGCAGTTCAAACAAGCGAAACTGTTACCAAAAAATCTAGAGAACTGATCGATTCTTGGAAGAAAGTCACCGTATTGGCGAAAGATACGCCTGGTTTCATCGTTAATAGAGTGGCGCGTCCGTTTTATGGTGAAGCTTTAAGGTTATACGAAGAGGGTGTAGCAGATTTTGCAACGATAGATTGGGCAATGACTGAGCTAGGAGGATTTAGAATGGGGCCTTTTACCCTGATGGATTATATTGGGAATGATATCAATTACACAGTGACTGAAACAGTGTTTGCGGCGTTCTATTATGATCCGCGTTATAAGCCTTCATTCACTCAAAAAAGACATTCTGAAGCTGGCTGGTACGGAAGAAAGTCGGGAAGAGGTTATTATGATTATGCTGAAGGAGCAAATCAACCGGAACCCAAAAAGGATGAACGCTTAGGAGAGACAATTCTTAATAGAATTCGAGTACTGTTAATTAATGAAGCTATTGATGCTGTTCATTTAAACATTGCAACGCCTAAAGATGTTGATTTAGCCATGACCAAAGGTGTAAACTATCCTAAGGGCTTGCTGGCTTGGGCAAACGAGATAGGATTAAGAAAAGTCTTGTCCGATCTTGATGCTTTGTATGATGAGTACAGAGAAGATCGATATAGAGCAAGTGTCTTGTTAAGAAGAATGGTGATTCGCGGAGAGACTTTTGAGGTCTAAGCGATAAAATCTACCAGCAACTTTATTTCTGCGTAGATTTCATTGAATTTGTCGGCGTATACTTTTTCTTCTTTTTCAGTTCCGTCTGAATACTTTGGGTCTTCATACCTTAAAGGAATACGTCCTTTTGCAAAAGGAATGTAAGGACAATTTTCTTCGGCGTCTGAGCAAGTCATTATGGCTAATGTCTCTTCTTTGGAAATACTTGAATCATCCCAAGTCTTTGACCATAAACTACAAAGCTCTGTATTGTCAGGCTCTTGTGTTATGCTTATAACAGGATTGTCGGTAAGTTCATTAGATTCAATTCCAAAACCAATGTTTTCGAGGGTAGAAATCACTGATTTGTACACTCGTGTTACCTCTGTGCCTGCGGAAAATGACCCATATCCTAATCCTTGTGAAGCTGCTGCGAAGGCGACCTGACAGAATTGACTTCTCCTACTGTTATGCGTACAAACGAATACAATATTCTTAATCTTATTTTCAAGAATGAAATCAGCGATCTGCCTAATTTCAGTTCTTCGTTCCGTTGATATTTCCATACTTAGCAGCATCCCGAACCAGGTTCACATGTTTGTCCACTCAAACTTGCCATGCTCACTTTGATTTTCTTTTCCGGAATCCCACATTTGTCTTTTGCTAAGCAATCTGTCTGGGTAGAAGTCAGTAGGAAATTTCCATTATCTTCTTCTAATCCATATTTGCTTACTGTATCAAGCTGGTACTCAACATGAATTTCTGTATTTGGAAGTCCTACTTTATCTTCCGAAATTTTTATGATGTTTAAAAGCTTCTCAGAAGAAATTCTATGGTCAATATCCTCGTCTTTCCAAAGTTGGAAATTGATTTTTGTCTCACTGCGCACAGTTCCTCCGCAATCAATAAAATTACGTGTTATAGTTCCTACTTCGGTTACATGAAAATGCGCGGGTACAAACGATCCATCGGGTAGTATAAAATTCAATTGTTCTTTTCCTGCTAATTTTTCTTTAAATTCTTCCAATTTCATATTCTAAGTTTTAGCAACAGTCTCCATCTTTCGACTCGCACTGCTTAAATAATACATTCATTTTTGTTTTAATCTCATTCCATTTACCAGGGTTAAGGCAATAGCAAATTTTAGTTCCTTCAATGCTGCCTTGTATTATTTCAGCTGATTTCAACTCCTTTAAATGTTGAGAAATTGTTGATTGGGCTAGACCAAGTTCGTTTACTAAGTCACCGCATATGCACGTGTCCACACTTACCAAGTGCTGAAGAATTGCAATTCTTGCTGGATGCCCAAGAACTTTGGCATAATTAGCAAGTTCATTTTGCTCTTCCGTAAAAAGTACCGTTTTAGTCGTTCCCATATTCATCGCAATATTACGATCAAAAGCTTTCTTAACCAAATAAGGGAGGAATAAATATCATTTGTAGTCGAGATTTTTCTGCATTAGTCTTGCTTATTATGAAGGCTATCAAGTTTTTATCTTCACGAATCATTTACCTACTTCTTTTAGGTATTATCGCTGTATTTGCATTTATCCTAGCTAATCTTTCGAAAACGGTAGAGGTGCTCTGTAAAGAGATGGTTCACAAGTCTTTATTTTCAGTGAATTTTGAAATGGATAACTGTTTCAATCCCATTAAAGAAGATTTGATCGTGAATATAGAGTCGCACGAAAACAGAACCTTTTATCTGAATGACTTTCAGGATTTTAATCAAGAGTTCGAAGCGATTATTTCGAACAAAAAGCATGTTTCATCTATATTGCTAGCCACTATTGAAGGGGACGAGTATATGTTAATGGATGCAGACTCTTGCTGGGTAACGAGAAGTACATTTCAAGCGAGTATAGACAGTATGACCGTTCAAGTATTTTGGAGCAAAGAAGATGGCGATTTAGAATTAGGGAGAAGAGCGTATCCAAAAAAGTATGATCCTCGTGAGCGACCTTGGTTTATAAATGCTAAGAACAATGAACTGAAAGAATTGAATTGGACAGATCCCTATGAGTTTTTTACCACTAAGGAGCCGGGTATTACAATCAGTACGGCATGGCAAAACAGAGATGAAGACAGAACTATGATAACAGCATTCGATGTGCTGCTTTCAAATATCTCTGACTTTACATCCTCTATGGAAATTTCAGATAATGGGTATGTTTTTGTTCTAACCCAAGATGGACGTGTGATTGGCGTGCCAGCGAATTCTGGTTTTGACTCGAAAGAAAAAATCAACGATGCCATTTTGGAACCATATGAGTCTTTAGGGATGGAACCTATTACGCAGGCGATGAAGGTTTATTCTAAGGAACTGGAGGCTGATACTTCATTTAGATTTTTAGCGAATGATGAACATTGGTGGGGTGATGTTGAAGAATACGAAATTGGCGGAGGGAAAAGCTTTATCGTTGGTGTAGTTGTACCAGAATCAGACTTCGTAGAAACAGTAATAGAATCTCGGAACTTCAATATTATCGGTTTCATAATCATTTTAATCATAACGGTATTTTTAATCAAAGTTTATCGAGATAAACATCAGAAAAACGCCCTGTTGGCAAAGGCTAATGAGGAAATTACCCATCAAAAGCAAGAGATAGAAGAGAAGAGAATCGAAATCATGGATTCGATCAACTACGCAAAACGTATACAGCAGGCGATTTTGTCTCCAGAACAGTGGATGGAGGATGTTTTAGGTGATTCTTTTGTGATGTATTTACCAAAAGATATTGTAGCCGGAGACTTTTACTGGGTTGAGCCATTGGATAACGGAAGAGTACTCTTTGCTGCTGCCGATTGTAATGGCCATGGTGTGCCAAGAGCAATGGTTTCTGTTGTATGCCATATGTATTGAATAGAGCTGTTAGGGAATTTGGATTACGAAAACCTGCCGATATTTTGAATAAAGTAACGGAAATTGTAATTGAAACATTCAAAAAATCGGAAGAGCAAATTAAAGATGGAATGGACATTTCTCTTTGTTTGCTTGATAAAAAGAATTCAATTCTAGAGTTCTCAGGAGCAAACAACCCTCTTTGGTTGATTCGTGATAAGTCCATTGAAACGGATGATATGGATTTTGGTTTTGAGGAAGGCGAAGTATGCCTCTATGAGAAAAAGACTGATAAACAACCAGTTGCTCAGTTTTCACATTGGAAGCCTTTTACTAATCATACCATTAAAATACATGAGAATGATGTTTTTTATGTGAGTAGTGATGGTTACCCTGATCAATTCGGAGGAGAAAAGGGTAAAAAATTAAAAACGAAGAACTTCAAGAAAAAACTTATGGAAGGCCATGCCTTGCCATTAAGAGAACAGGAGGTAATTATTCATCAAGCTTTTGAAGCCTGGATGGGCGATTACGAGAAACTTGATGACGTATGTGTTATTGGAGTTAGGGTCTAACGAGTTGCGAGTAGTTTATCCTGAGCGGAGTCGAAGGGAGCAAATCGATGATGAGAGGAAGCACTGCTTCCGAAGGACCGAGTGCCGTTTGACCAAGACGGATTAAACGAGGCTGTATGCGAAGCACTGCTTCCGAAGGACCGAGTCTCGACCGGGAAGGTCTAAAAAGACGAGGCTGTCAGTGTAATTGGAGTCAGGATTTAACAGAACCAATGGAACTTAATATCTGGATGATTTTCGAGGTATTCATGTATTGTTTCCTGGTCTTCGGTTGAAGTAACGTAGATTATAGCTTGTCCTGATTTTAAGGTAGAGTAGTGTTTTAGCTTTTTTCCGTAGATATCAACGCCTATTTTATTTGGATTATCACACACCCAATCAAATTCTATTTCTCGTTCAATTAACTTTCGCGCAATCTCCTTTCCTTTCTTTCCTGCGCCCCATACAGTGAGAGGTTCCGTCAACGAATAAAATAGTTGAAAGTATCTTCTAAGTTTTAAATCTATAAAGCTATTGTCTGCATAATTTGGGTCGTTTCTTGACGTTCGTTCCGGATAATCTCTCCATTCATGAACCACATCAGAAGTACTTACGATCTTAACACTATTCTCAAAACATCTAAAAGCAAAATCATAGTCTTCAGGATATTCAAGGTCCTTGAAGCCACCTATCCTTACAAAATCTTCTTTTCTCATCATCCATGCAGGAGAAGCTAGGGGACATTCCCTGAAAATATCGCGATAATGCAAATGATTATCACACATTAGGTTCAGCCAATCGGCATACCGCATGTATCCCGCCTTAAGGTGTTCGTTTTCAATGTATTTAACATGTCCTGTCGCTACAGTGTTGGTTTGATTTTCTAAGAGACCCAGTAAGTTTTCAAGCTTATAAACCGGCATTCTGTCGTCAGCATCCATTCGAGTTATAAATATACCTCTAGCGAGTTCTGTTGCCGTATTAAGTGCGTCAATAATTCCCTTACCTTGATTTTCGTAGACGTGAATGCGAGAATCATGAGCTTTAAAGTCATTTAAGAGTTCTGGAGTATTATCCGTAGAATGATCATTAATGATGATCCATTCAAAATTCGTAAAGCTTTGTTTTATAATTGACTGAAAACATTCAGTTAAATATATACTTCCATTTCTTACAGGCGTAATAATAGATATTTCAGGAGCGCTATTCATATTTTTTTTAAATCTAGGATGAATTTTTGAGATGCTTCAAATTTCAAAGACTAACTTTGCTATATGCAGGATTTGACACAACTTTTAGGTATTAAACATCCCATTATAATGGCGCCAATGTTCTTGGTTTCTAATGCTAAAATGCTCATTGCAGGTATTAATTCTGGAATTGCAGCTGCAGTACCAGCGTTGAATTACAGAACAGACGAGGAGTTTCGAGCTGCTTTGAAAGAAGTTAGGGAAAAATCAACAGGCTCTTTAGGGGTGAATCTAATAGTAAACAAGTCAAATCCGAGGGTTGAAACGCAATTAAAGACCTGTGTAGAAATGAAGGTAGATTTTATAATTACTTCATTAGGAAGCCCTCAGAAAGTGATTGAAGCATGTAAACCTGCAGGAATAAAGGTATTGTGTGATGTAGTTGATCTTAAATTTGCCAAAAAGGTAGAAGACCTTGGGGCAGATGCTGTTATTGCAGTAAATAGTAAAGCAGGCGGGCATGCGGGTCCAATGGATCCAGAAGAACTTATTCCATTACTCGTAAAAGAATGTTCAATACCTGTTATTTCTGCTGGAGGCGTTGCCACGCGAAAGGATCTTAACCATGTTCTAAATATGGGAGCTGCAGGAGCATCCGTTGGAAGTGTTTTTATTGCTAGTGAAGAATCCGACGTTTCTCAAGAATATAAGCAAGCCTGTGTGGATTATGGTGCTAAAGACATTGTTATGAGCACCAAGGTGTCAGGAACTCCTTGCACAGTAATCAATACACCTTACGTTCAAAAGATTGGAACTAAGCAGAATTGGTTCGAAAAACTATTAAGCAAGAATAAGCGACTAAAAAAATGGGTAAAGATGCTCACTTTTGCCAAAGGGATGAAATCCCTTCAAAAGGCTGCTTTTAGCGCTACTTATAAAACGGTTTGGTGTGCTGGGCCTACCATTGAACATGTTCATGCGATAAGACCGGTTAAAGACATTGTGAACGATATTGTAAAAGAAAATGGATAAAGAGTTTTGGGATGACCGATGGGCCAATCAAAATACTGGTTGGGATATGGGCGAGGTTTCTCCGCCCTTAAAAGCTTATTTTGATCAATTAAAAGATAAGGAGCTTAGAATTCTAATTCCAGGCGCTGGTAATGCTTATGAAGCTGAATATCTTCACAAAAAGGGGTTTAAGAATGTTTATGTAATAGATATTTCTCAGGGAGCTGTTGATTCTTTCTACGAGCGAGTACCAGACTTTCCTGCTGAGCACATAAAACGCGGAGACTTTTTCCAACTTACAGGAGTTTTCGACTTGATTGTTGAACAAACGTTCTATTGTGCAATTCAGCCAAACATGCGTAATAATTATGTTATGCAGGCCTATAATCTCTTGAAATCTGGAGGTAAGATCATTGGTTTATTGTTTGACTTTCCTCTCGAATCGGGCCCTCCATTTGGTGGCAGCTACGAAGAATACAAGAAACGATTTGAGAATTATTTTAATTTGATTACCCTCGAAAAGAGTCACAATTCAATTAAGCCGAGAGAAGATAGGGAGTTCTTTTTTATCGCACAAAAGCCCTAAAAGTTGGATTTAAACCCTATGTGAACCTTAGTATTGGTCAGTAAGAAGGGGTTATCGTTTAATGTTCCATTGGCAATAACTATCTCCAGAAGGCTATTACCGGCATTTAAACCAAAACCTACACCTGCTGAATGAGAATAGTTTGCTCCAAGATATTCGAAGCGAGAATAATCATAAATCAGCTTTAGTTCAAAAGCCTTAACGGGTTTGAACACGATTTCATTTGCTAAAATCCATACTTCGTTTCCGGTCAATTCTAACTCATAAAAACCTCTTAATGTTCTCAAGCCTCCGAAAAAGCTGAGTTCATTTCTGGCAAGTGCAGTAGGAGAGTAGATATCTTGAAAACTCAGACTATTGTTCAAAGAGAAGAACCTGAGGAACCTAATTTCATGAGAATACTTTGTGGTTAAGCTAAAGTTCAAGGGTGATTCTATTAAATCTTGAATTGTATCCTCTCGATAGGTAAAGAACCCTCCTTCAAACGCTAATTTTGGTCTGAAAAACTCAAGTTTATCTGTTAGTACTGGACTTATGGTAAAACCGCCACCGACAGCGGTTTTACTAAATGTTCTAAAGTTTGGTATGGGCTCTCCGAGTAAGGAAGATTGCTGTATTGAAGTGAATATTTTTGCCGAAAATGTTGGGTTTCGATATCCAAGATAAAATTGTAAATCGCTGCGAATAAACGAAGTGTCTTGTTTTTGTAGATCAATGTGAGCACCAACGCCTAACGGGGTATTGAAGAGAAAAGGAAAATCAAACCGACTTGTAAATAATTGGGTCTTATCTGGATTGTTTCGCCAGTTTAAGTCAATTTTTGTTGCTCGTTTAAAGGCATTGTTTAAACTCAAATTCACGTAGCCATTCAAACTTAACCTTCCAGTATTTTGGTTTTGTTGTAAACCCACATAACCGTCAGCGCTACTAGATTTGATTCCCTCTAAGAAAAGATAAATGGTAGCTTTACCTGGGGTAAAGAGAATTTGAGTGGGTTGAACAAGCTTATAAAACCCGCTGTTACGAAGGTGATGTTCAATTTTTGAGATTTTTTGCTCGTTGTAGAAATCCCCGGGTTGAATGTTAATTAAATTCAAAACGGTTTTCTCTTTTACGGTTTCCTTTGACTTAATAACGATTTCCTCTATGATAAAATAATCGCCAGAATCTATAGAATAATCTAAATGAAGCCGATTCTCAATTATTTGTTCAGAGTTAATTTTAAGTTGAGCAAATGGATAGCCGTGGTTCTCTAATTTTTTGATGCGTAGGTTCAGTTCTTCAACAGCCAAATTGAAGTTATTGGAAATGGTGAATTTTGAATTCGCAGAATCAGATAAAACAATTTGCTTAATCCTCTTTTTATAGCTGTAGGTATAGGTGCGGGTAGATTTTTCAGTGGTGCTATCCCTCATTTCTAAACCAATAAAACCGTTCAATCTAAACTGCGTTTCTGCCTCTGTTTTATATTTCGAGAATACTTGGTTTTTGGTTTGGACTTTTTCCTTAATCGTTAATTTATCAACCTTAAAAATTAGGGTGCTAATTTCCCGTCCCCAAACCGCGCAGTTAAGGGTTAAAAAGAATAAGAATAAAGTCCTTCTCAAAACCATTTTAATGAGAACGAGAAGTTAAGGAAAAAATTTTAGGATGTTCTTACTGGATAAGTTTTAAGCGCCTCTCTAATGCAATCAACAGAAGCTTGTAATTCTTCTTTATTGAGTACATAAGCAATGCGTACTTCATCCGTGCCTAAGCCTTTTGTAGCGTAGAAACCACTTGCTGGCGCCATCATAACGGTAGCGCCATTATAAGAAAACTCTTCTAATAACCATTGACAGAAATTTTCAGAATTATCGATTGGGAGTTTAGCCATACAGTAAAAAGCTCCTTTAGGCATTGGACATGTAACACCTTCAATTTCATTCAAGCCATTTACTAGTATATTTCTTCTTTCAACGTATTCTTCGGTTACTTCAGTGAAGTATGAGTCCGGCGTTTTTAAAGCTGCTTCACTAGCAATTTGAGCAAGGGTAGGAGGCGATAGTCGCGCTTGTGCAAACTTTAACACGGTATCTAAAAATTCCATATTTCTACTTACAATTGCACCAATTCTAGCCCCACACATAGAGTATCGCTTAGATACAGAGTCTATTAGAACTACATTTTGGTCAATACCATCTAAGTTTAACACAGAGAAAGGCTCTGCACCGTCGTAACAAAACTCTCTATAAACTTCGTCGGCAAATAAAAACAAGTCTTTTTCTGCAACAATATCGCGTAGTGTATTTAGCTCTTCTTTTGAATAGAGGTATCCTGTTGGGTTACCAGGGTTGCAGATCACAATTCCTTTTGTTTTATCTGAAATCAAAGCCTCAAACGATTCTATTGGAGGTAGTTTAAATCCATCCTCCAAACGCGCAGTAACTGGAACTATGTTGATTCCTGCCATTTTAGCAAAACCATTATAGTTAGCGTAAAACGGCTCAGGAATAATCACTTCATCACCCGGATTAAAACATGAAAGAAATGAGAATATTAAAGCTTCAGAACCTCCAGTAGTAACAATGACATTGTCCATTCCTACCTGGATCCCTTTGCTTGTGTAATAATCTGCTAATCCTTGACGATAGCTCTGGTAACCGGCACTCTGAGTGTACTCAATAACAGTCTTATCCATGTTCTTCACTGCGTCAAGTGCTACTTGAGGTGAAGCGATGTCGGGTTGACCAATATTAAGGTGGTATACTTTCTTACCTTCTTTTTTAGCTTGATCCGAGAAAGGAACCAATTTTCTAATTGGTGAAGCGGGCATTTCTGTACCCTTTGCAGATAATTTTGGCATTGCGATAATTTTTCGACCGCAAAAATAATTGAAATGATTGAATTAAGATAGCAGTGGAAAGGTAAAGGTGTAATGAAATCCTTCATTTGTTTTTAAATCCATTTTACCATCTAACTGATCTGTTAAAGACTCAACCAACTCAAGACCTAGAGAGTCTTCTTTTAGCTCGTCCCAGGTCAAATCAGCCCCCATACCATTGTCAAATAGGGTGAAAATTGTATTGGAATTGGTAAACTTAATCTTGATTTCAATCTTACCTTCATCTTTACCTTCAAAGGCATATTTAATACTGTTTGAAAGTAGTTCGTTGATAATAAGGCCTAACGGTATCAGAGAATCAATTCCAAACTCTTCTTCATCTATTTCAAATTTGAAATCAATTTTAACATCATTATCATAAGTTTCCAAAATAGTAAAGCAAAGGTCCTGAATGTAATTTTTGATTTTCAGTTTGGCTAAGTTCGAACTTCTATACAGTTTTTCATGAATCAAAGCCATTGAACGAATTCTATTTTCAGTGTCTTTTAACTTCTCTTCGTAATTACTTTGATTAATAAATGTTGATTGAAGTCTGATCAAGCTATTAATGATTTGAAGATTATTCTTTACTCTATGATGTACTTCTTTCAATAAAACCTCTTTCTCTTCCTTTGAAATTAGTGTTCTTTTTAATTCTTCATTTTGCTCTGCTAAAACAATTTGGTGATCTCTTGATGCTTTTAATCTCTTACGAAAAGAAATGAATAGCAATGTCGACATGAGCAGTATTACTCCAAGAATCGCTAGTAAAAAAGTGAATTTTCTCTTCTCTGAATCAACCTGTAATTTCTTGTTTTGTAGGTTTAATTCTTCTAATTCAGTTGCCATTCTAATTTGTTCTTTTCCTAGACTGTCTGAAAGGCTTTCGTAAGCTAGAATATCCAGCATTAAACCGGCTTCATTCTTAATTGCGCTAAGGGAATCTAAGTTTTCTATATGCTTCGTGAAATACAACGTTGATAGTTCGTAGTTACCTTTTCGCATATAGGATTCTCCTAGAGATTTATTGATTAATGAGGTTATTTCTAGTGGAGTTTGCTCAAACATTCTTTCCTCAGCTTTTTTGAGGTAATCAAACTCTTTAGCATAGTTCTTTATGGTTTTTTGAAGTTCAGCCATCGTCCAATAAGCATTGCATAACTCTGTATTGTCTCCAAGTTCTTCCTTTAGCTCTAGCGATTTATCCATGTAATATATAGCGCTATCTATCCCTCCAGAGGCCTTATGAAGGTTGGATAGGTTGTTGTATATGAATGCTAAACCTTTTTTTTGACTCAGTTCCAATCGAATGGACAATGTGCGATACATATAATAAAAGGCTGAATCATAATTCTCATCATTCTTGTGCACGTTGCCGAGGTTATTATAACAGCTGGCTACTCCAGCATTAAAATTCATTTTTCTATAAATCCCCGCAGCTGAAAAATATTTTTTCTTAGCCAATTCTGACTGCCCTATGTTCTTAAGAACGTTTCCAATATTTAGTTCAATTCCTGCAATTCCAAGGGAATCATTTTCTTTTAGATAAAGCACGGCAGCCTCATTATAGGCACTGATTGCCTCACGGTACTTGCTTTGTTTTTTTAAAATAGATCCTTTTCTCTTGACGGACTTAGCCAAAAGAACTAAATTCTGGGTAGATTCAAACACAATTATTGAACTCTCAAGCTCCGAAATGGCCTCTTCATAAAGACTCAAACGCTCTAAATGTTTTGCGCGCTCGTAAATGACTAGGCCTAAATAGTCGTCATTAAGGCTCTTTTCATTAATAAAGTCTTCGGCCTTATCAAAGAAATAATCTGCGCTGTCTTTTTGACCTGAACTACTTCTCAAATTTGCTTCAGAGAAAATGGCCTCCAATTCCAATGAGTCGGTTTGCTCATCAGTTTGACTTAAGCCAATAAAAGGCAAGTAAATAAAAATGAAGCATAATAACTTCTTCATCGGTGAGGAGTAGTGTTTCGATTCAAAAATAGAAATTAAACTCGAATTTAAATCCATAATTACAGCCCTTAACCTGAGTTGAATTAGTTAATTTTGAACGTGGCTAAAGAAAAAGGATTCGATGCACGTTTATTATTCCGTCTTTTAAGGCTTATAAAGCCTCATAAGTCTATCTTTTTTGGTGCTTTTTTGGGAATGATTCTCCTTGCCGTTGTTGAAGCTATCCGCCCCTGGATAATCGGGGACATGGTGAATCTTCACATTATGAAGGGAGCTATGAGACCTGAAGATTCGGTTTTTCAATCTTTCATGAATTTATTCAGTTCGAATTTAGATCATGGTCATCAATTAATGCTATGGACAATGTTTATCATAGGATTACTTGTGCTTCAAGGGATATTACAATTTTTTTCAGTTTACTTAGCAAATCTCTTGGGGCAGTCGATCATTCGTGATATTAGAATTCGCCTTTATGAACATTTCTATTCATTCAAACTAAAGTTTTTTGACAATACTCCAAATGGGACAATAGTTACCCGAATGGTTTCCGATATTGAGGCCATCGCCGAGGTTTTTTCAGTAGGGATAATCACCATGTTTGGAGATATTTTAAAATTGATTTTGATTATAGGTTTTATGTTTTCAATTTCTTGGGAACTAACCCTATTAATTTTGATACCTATACCGCTACTTATTTTTGCGACGCGAATTTTTGCGCGTGCCATGAAGAAGGCTTTTCAAAAAGAAAGAGTCCAAGTCAATAAGTTAAACACTTTTGTTCAAGAGCATATATCGGGGATGCTGATCGTACAATTGTTCAACCGACAAAAAAGAGAATACCAAACCTTTGAAGAAATTAATAAGGAACACAGGCAAGCGCATGTTGATGCTATTTGGGCAAACTCTATCTTCTTTCCTGTTGTTGAATTGTTGAGTTCAATAAGCCTTGCTTTGTTGATTTTTTGGGCCATGAACCGATTGGGGTATGGTGCTGAAAGCGGTTTGGTCTATGGGGTTATTATTAGCTTCATTATCTACATCAACATGCTTTACCGACCGATTCGTCAATTAGCAGATAAATTCAATATTCTTCAACGCGGAATGGTAAGAGCAGAGCGTGTGTTTGAATTACTAGATAAAGAAGAGCATATTGATGACGAGGGCTCTATTAAGGAAGTAGATTTTGAAGGAGGGATTGAATTTAATGATGTTCATTTTGCTTATAAAAATAAGGATTACGTACTTAAGAGTATAGATTTTAAGGTGCCAAGTGGAAAGTCTGTAGCACTTGTGGGTCCAACTGGGGCAGGAAAGTCTACGATAATTAACCTGCTCACTAGATTCTATGAATTCCAAAAAGGGGATATTAAAATCGATGGTAAATCTATTCGAGATATTGAACTGAGTACTTTGAGGAGAAATGTGGCTATTGTACTTCAAGATGTATTTCTTTTCTCTGATTCGATTTATAACAACATTACTTTAGGGAATAAGGATATTACTCAAGAAGAAGTAGAGGCTGCTGCAAAGAAAGTTGGCGCCCATGATTTTATTTCAAAGCTTCCTGGAGGATATATGTATAATGTAGGAGAGCGCGGAGGAGGCTTGAGTACGGGGCAAAGACAATTGATTTCTTTTATTCGAGCGTATGTTTATAATCCGAAGATTTTGATTTTAGATGAAGCCACCGCAAGTGTAGATTCAGAATCTGAAGAAATGATTCAAAAAGCCACGTTCGAGCTACAAAAAGGGCGTACATCAATAATGATAGCGCATAGGCTTTCTACAATTGTTAATTCGAATGAAATACTTGTGATTGAAGCAGGTAAAATTGTTGAAAGAGGATCTCACGCTGAACTTCTTGATCTAGGAGGGAAGTACCACCGTTTGTTTGAACTTAACTATTCTGGAGATTAGTTTTTTTGCGCTCCTTTAGAATCGTATTCAATAAAACGGCCATAATAATTAAGCTTATTCCTATATATGCAGTAGTGTTTATGAACTCTCCAAAAATAAACACTCCCACAAGGCTTGCGTAAATGGCTCCGACGTATTTAACTGGCGTAACATTTGCTGCTGTATCGGCATGGAAAGCGCGGGTCATACTTATTTGAGCTATTTGTGTGAATATGCCAATTAAAAGGATAATAATCCATTCAATTCCTTTAGGTACAATAAAGCCAAACATCATACAGGCAACCATCATTACTGGCGTTGCAATGAGTGTGAAATACATTACTATAGTTACAGGTTCATCTGTTTTTTTACACTTTATTATCGCATTATACGCGACTCCTGACAATACTGCCGAAGTTAGTCCGAGTGATAGCCAAGTCCAGGGTATTTCAACATTGTTATTTTTGGAATAGCCCAATATAAATACTCCCATCATGGCAAGCCCTAGAAAGATCCACTGAAACCATTTAATCCTTTCTTTTAGTAGGAAAATTGCAAATACTACAGTAAATAAAGGAGAGAGGTACTGAACCGTTGTTGCTATTGCTATTGGAAGATTTTGTAAGGTATAGAAGAATAGTGTAATGGCAGCAGAACCAAATATTCCTCTAATAATAAGCCATTTTTTATTGTTACCAAAAAAAGGAATTCTTCTTCTGAATATTATAGCCGAACATATCATGAGTGATATGATGGATCTGAAAAAAACTAACTCGTATGGAGGGTATTGCTGAATGTCATCAAAACCAAAATTTGCTTGTAAAATTTCATTTTCCTTGCTGAGAATCTTTACCATTAAGTTAATTATGGCAAAGCAAGTGGAGGAGAGGAGCATGTAAAGAATTCCCTTGTACATCAGTCTAAAAGCGAATTCCTATAACACACACATCATCTATTTGGAAAACATCACCTTTCCAGTCTTCAAAAGCTTTAACGATAGCATTCTTTTGTTTTTCCATGTCCAAATCATTAACAGAAACAAGTAAATCTGCGAATGGTTTGTATTTGAATTTTTTTCTGTTTGGTCCACCAAATTGATCTGCGTAACCGTCAGTAAATATGTAGATTGTGTCACCTTTCTGAATATCAACAAAGTGACTCGTGAACTCTTCTTTGAGCATATATTTACCGACAGGTTGTTTATTGGCCTTGAAAATTTGAAGTTCTTTATTTCTGACGAGGTAAAGGTCATTGTATGCTCCAGAGTATTCTAGTTTCCTATTTTCAAAATCATATGAAACTAAAGCAATGTCCATTCCATCCTTAATTTCTTCATCACCATGGCTAAATGCATTAATAACCATGTCTCTAACCTTATTAAGTATAGCGCTTGAGGAATCCAAATTAAACTCACGAACTGTTCTGTTTAGAGCGTTGTGACAAACCACGGAAACCATAGCGCCTGGTACACCATGTCCTGTGCAGTCAGCTGCCGCGATTAGCATTTTCCCGTTAGCTTCCTCTGCCCAATAAAAATCTCCAGCTACAATGTCTTTCGGCAAATAAAATACAAACGAATTCGGAAGCTTAGATTTTATAAATGATTCTGCAGGTAAAATAGCTGTTTGAATCCTTTTCGCATAATTGATAGAAGCGGTAATTTCCTTATTCTTAAACTCTACAAGTTCCTTCTGCTGAACAACCTCTGCTGTTCTTTTGTCTACTTCTTCTTCCAGTTCTACCTTCTTTTCTCTTAACGACTTTGTGCGCCACCAGAGGTAAACATAGATTAGAAGAATTAAGAGTCCTATGTAAATTAAATACGCATACCATCGCTCATACCAAGGCGAAAGTATGGTGAATGAAAATGTGGCTTCTTCGCTCATCATTTGAGCTTCACCAATGGTTCTTACCCTAAACGTATAATCCCCGCTTGAAAGGTTTCCTAAGATTGCTTTCTTGTCATCTTTTAATGGGCTCCATTTCTTGTCCAGGCCATCCAGTCTATATTGATATTTTAGTTTGTGCGGTGCTGACCAATCTATTCCTGCAAAGTGGATGGTTATATTATTGAAATCGTAGGGTAAAACTAAATCGGTTGGTAAGTTCGTGAACGGTTGAACTCCCGTATATTGAATTTCGTTCAAAGGTGTTTCCGTTTTGTTGTCTAGAAATAATGTTACGGTTTCATCTAATGTAGAATCTTTAATTTTTCTGAAGTCAAGAATAGTTTGGTCTATTTCAATATTAGAAATATTAATGCGAGGTGGCTCCAGTCTTCTTTCGTATTTGTTTAGGTCCAACATTACTAGAGATTTTCCGCTTCCCCACCAAATTCTGCTTTGATTGTCAAGACAAACTGAATTTGGAAAGAAGTCGAGTCCTTTCAGTCCATCAAGCTTACCATAGGTGGTGATTTGATAATTAGAAGAGGTAGAGTCCACAAAATTAATTGCATTAATTCCTTCCTCCGTAGCGGCCCATATCGTTCCATTCGGGTCTGCAACCAATGACCATACAATTTGATCTGAGAGTCCGTTTGATTCCCTTATTATCTCAGTGGTGCCGTCTTTTTTAAGGATTGTAATTCCCTCTCCTTCCGTGCCTAGCCAGATATCACCGTTGTCTCGAACCAAAAAAGATGTTACTAAGTCTATGCCTAGCCCTTCATTCATTGTGAATCGCGTTAAACCTTCTTCATTGTATTTTACAGCACCTCCACCTAAGGTAGCGAACCATAAATTCCCTTCATTGTCTTCTGTAATTGAACGAACAGAGCCTGCACTTAAACCATCTTCGTAACCGATGTAGTAAAAATCGTCACCGTCAAACATGGTTATTCCACCATTTCCCGTACCAAACCAAACATTAGAATCTCTATCCTCATAAACGCACAATATTTGATTAGATGAAAGTCCCGACTCGGAATCGTAATGTGTAAACTTTTTCCCATCAAAATAGGAAGCTCCAGAACTGTTCATACCGATCCAAATACCACCTTTACTATCAATGATAACGCATCTTGCGATATCTGAACTCAATCCTGACTCAACATCATAATGAATAATTTCTTTGTCTTTCATTTGACTGAGGCCTGAGTTGTGTGCTAGCCAAATATCACCATTCCTATCTTGAGTGATAGAGCGTACGATAGGCGCTTTTAAACCTCTGTTCTTCGAAAAGTTTTCAAATGAGTTCTCGTTAAATTTATTCAAACCTCCTCCAAATGTTCCAAACCATAAATTTCCATCGGAGTCTTGAAGCATAGTTCTGACTAGGTTATGACTGATTCCTTCTTTTTCAGAGAAATGCACAAACTCCATACGGTTAAACATACAAACGCCTTCTTCTGTACCGAACCATACATTTCCAAAGTTGTCAGATATAATGTCGTTCACATAATCAGAAACAAACCCTTGATCCACAGTGAATTGAAAGAATGAATATCCATCGAACTGAATTACACCTTCTCCTTCAGTTCCAAACCATATGTTTTGCTGATTATCTTCATAGATTGCAGCTACCTTTGTTGCATTTAAGCCTTCTTTCCTACCGAAAGGGTATATCTTTTCATCTTTTATGTAGCAAGCTCCATTATCTGTTCCTATCCAAAGTCTATTTTCAGAGTCTTCGTAAATGGAGGTGATAAAGTCTGATGGTAGACCATCACTCATATCCAGTGAATAAAAGTGTTTACCATCGAAATAGTTTAAGCCATTGTCAGTGGCAATCCACAGGATTCCTTTAGAATCTTCGTAAAGTCTATAAATTAAATCGCTGGTGAGTCCATCTGTATTATTGTACAAGACTAGACCATCACCATCATAGTAATGCAAACCATAACCATCGGTGCCAAACCAATAGTGTCCATTTTTATCTTCTAAAATATTCCATACGTAATTTGAACGTAGACCCCAGTTTACATCGTAGAAATAGAAGTGAAAACCGTCAAATCTCACCACACCGTTTCCCCAAGTCGCAATCCATAAATTACCTCTTGAATCCTCTACGACATCAAAAATATAACTGGTTCCTAAGCCTTGATCTCCATCAATATATTGGATATTGTAAAAAGCATTGTCTTTATAGTTCGGCTCCTGAGAAACTTGATAATCAGGAAATAAGCGATTTAGCACTGTTGTTTCAGGCTCTACTAAAGAGTCTTTGGCTTCAAACATTTTTAATACTTTCCCTTCGACATTCTCCTTTATAAGTGTAATTCTCGGACTGGTAGCTTGGAATACATTTTTTTGCGTTTCCTCTTTTTCAATTGGGCCCAACAAAGAGTAGGTTGGTTCTAATATGCTGTCTTTATTGGCAGCTACTAATTCAAGCTCAATGGGTTCTCCAGTGACGCCCTCAGAATTGGCTAGATTTTCAGTGTCTTTTGTGTTGGAATGATAATATGTTATTTTTTCTTCATTACAAGAAGTAATGCCTCCCAGTAAGAGAATTGGAAGAAGAAAATAAGGTATAAAACGCAGGTTGCTCAAATCAACACTTAAGAAAGGGTTCCTAATACTACTAAACTAATAATTCATTGTTGATTTCTCGTAATTAAACATGACGATAATTCTAATTATTGAAGTTATTTTTGAGTGTGGAGGATAATTTTAAACATCAAGGACTAAGAAAGAAATTAGTTGAAGAGCTTGCGGCTAAAGGGATTAAAGACAAAAACGTGCTAAAAGCACTATCCAATGTGCCTCGTCATTATTTTCTTGATAAAGCTTTTTTAAATCAAGCCTATAGTAATGTGGCTTTTCAAATTGGTGCTGGACAAACAATATCACAACCTTATACAGTGGCGTTTCAATCGCAGCTACTTAATCTAGCTCCAGGAGAAAAAGTCTTGGAAATCGGCACTGGTTCTGGCTTTCAAACAGCTATTCTTTGTGCTATGAAGGCAAAAGTGTTCAGTATTGAAAGACAACGAGAGTTGCATTTAAATGCTAAAACTATTTTGAGTAAACTCCCTTTTAACCCAAAATTAAAATATGGTGATGGGTTCAAAGGTTGGGATTCATTTGCCCCTTTTGATAAAGTGATCATTACATGTGGTGCGCCTTATGTTCCAGAAGAGTTAATGAATCAGCTAAAAGTGGGAGGGGTAATTGTTATTCCGGTTGGACTAGGTGATAATCAAAAAATGCTCAGACTTACCAAAACTAGCGGAGATTCATATGACGAAGAGGTATTCGGTGACTTTAGTTTTGTTCCCATGTTAAAGGATACGAATAAATGATTGTATTACAAGAAGGTACAGTTTTAGAAGAGGAAGGTTTTTACCCTCAAATTACAGATCAACTTCTAAGAGTTTCTTGTAAAATTCTTCATGTTCCAATTGTAAGCTATAAATGGGATAGAGGTGATTGGACTCGCCTGCGCACTGGGGATGAATTGAATGTTGTAGGAATGGATTTGGGGGTTCTCTCAGAGACCAGATTAATAATGCGAGAAAAGCTTATTCAGGCATATTTTATATGGAATTATTTAAGTATTCCTATGGCTGCCAGATCTATTCAGTTAACTCGTCAAAAGAGCAGTTATAGTTGGGGTGTCGACTTCATCGGCTTGCAAGACCAAAATAGAGAGGAAGTACACGATTATTCATTTGCTAAGGCTTTTAAGTATAATGCGCGTATAGAAGCCTATGAGACTTTTAAAGCACTCATAACAGACAATTTTTTTAAAGAAAGCTGTGCTCGTGGACTACTTGAGTTTTCTAAAGAAACTGGGCGTGAAGCATCGCTAAATAAAGTTGTAGAGGAATATTTCAATACCAATAGAATTCAAAATAATCTGCAAAAAATTGAAAGATTTGTACTAAAATGAGAACATATTTTAGTTTGATATACTTAAAACCAAATCGCTACTCAGAAGAACGAATCGCGATTGGAATGCTTGGTTCACTGGATGGTGTACCCTTCTTTTATTTAAATGATAAGAAGTTGAGTTTTGGACTCAAGATGATTGACAAACCCCTGCACGCATTAATTCGAAAGAGCTTTAAATTATTAGACTTCGATGTAAACAAATATCGAAATGGCATAGAATCGCTTCCATTGTTTGATGAAGTAGTGAGTCTTAAATATTTGAAAGAATTATCACGAAATAAAAGGGGCAAAATTATTTATGGTGAACCACTAGAGTTTGAAAAAGCTTTAGCGTTAAAACAGCTCGTTAAAAAGTATCTTGGCTTATCAATTGAAGCAGTTAATAAACCTAAGTATATCAACCCTTTATTTGTCTTATCTGAAAGCAAAAGGTTAAGGAGTTTTGAGGTTAAGAAGAAGTTAGATTCAGAGGAATTTCCGCAGTTAATTTCAAATGCAAAAATAGATTTATTACGCACAGAATCTTACTTTACAAGCTTTCACTTCATAGATCTAAATAAAAAATCGAATACACTAAGAACTGAAATAAATAGATACATTTCAACCATTAATGCCTTGGTTGAATTTGCTAAAGACAATTCGATGGGTAAAGGCAGGCATTACTTTGTATACGAAAAGAAGTCAGCGACAGGTAAAAACGAGTTGCTTAAGAAGATTAAATCAAGAGGCAAAGGGTACTTTGAGGTTATATCGCTGAAAGAGGTCAATGATAAAGTTTAGAATTTATCATACTCTTTCTTATCTGTTTGTAGAGCACTTCTAATAATAATCTCATGGCTCTTTTAACGTCTTGTTTGCATGCGATATATAATTAAGCTTTGTATATTGCATATAACCTGCTTAAGCGATGAGTAATTTTCTTACCAATGTATTAAAGAATGTATCAACGAGGATTATGTTGATCATATATCTGATGCTCATCATTATCACGGCATTTTTTATAACCTACGGATATTTTAATTCTCTGTCCTTGCAAGAGGAAAAGCAGTATGATAAGTTGAAAGCTATCGTGACTTCAACGGCGGTTCAAATAGATGGAGATAAGTTTCAAAATTTATACAATTCGAACCCGGAGAAGGATGCAATTACCAAGTTTGGAACGGCTACCGATTATGATGAAATCCATAACGTATTACATCAGTCCCAACTAAATAACGGTTTGGAATCACCAATGTATACGGTTGTTTATGATGAACCAAATGATGTTTTTCATTATGTCGTTAGGTCTGATGATAAAATATATTTCCGCCATGATTACGTGAAGTACCCTAAAGAATTGAAGGATAAAATGAATGTAGGGGGTACTCTACCGAAATATGTCACTGAAAATGGAACTTGGTTGTCAGCCTTTTATCCAATAAAAAACAAAAATGGTGAAGTGGTAGGGGTAGTGGAGGCTGATATAGAGTTTGGTCAATTTTCAGAAATTGTGAATGAGCGCTATACAAGAGAGGCTATAATGGCATTAATTGTCATTATCGTCTTTGCTCTTGTGTTGATTCCTTATACGAGAAAAATATTGCGTCATGAGGATCAGCAAAATGAAATGATTCTGAACCAATCGTCGCAATTAAAAGAAAAAAATAAGGATATAACAGACTCTATCACATACGCAAAAAGAATACAAGAAGCCATACTTCCCAGTAATTCTCAGGTTTTCAAACAGTTTCCGAACCATTTTATTTTATATAAACCTAAAGATATAGTTGCAGGAGATTTTTATTGGGTTCAGGATATAGGTGAGTATGATCTAATTGCGGCATGTGATTGCACGGGGCATGGAGTTCCTGGTGCGATGGTGTCAGTAGTTTGTAACAATGCTTTGAATAGATCGGTTCGTGAGTTCAAGCTTTCCTCTCCTTCGGATATTTTGGATAAGACTACCGAAATTGTTCAGAAATCGTTTGAACTTGATGGGAAAGCCATAAAGGATGGTATGGATATCGCCTTATGTGCAATAAATCGTAGAACAAATAAGCTCTTTTATTCGGGAGCGCACAACGATCTAATTATAGTTCGTAATAACCAGATTATAAAGTACAAAGCTTGCAGGCAACCGGTAGGATTTTTTGAACATTTTAAAGGATTTCAATGCGCTGAAATCCAAATGGAAAAGGGTGACCAAGTTTATCTCAGTACTGACGGGTATGCCGATCAATTTGGGGGAGAAAAAGGTAAAAAAATGAAGTCTGTTAACTTCGAAAAAATTATACTGGAGAATGCAGCTCTTTCAATGGAAGAGCAGAAAGATATACTTGTCCGTAGATTTGAAGAATGGAAAAGTGATTACGAACAGCTAGATGATATATGCGTTATTGGATTTCAAGTCTAGTTCTTATTTCGGTTCTACTTAGCTGTGAAAGTGTTGAAGATCGCCTTAAACAATTTGAGTCAATTAAACCTGGTTCAATTTTAGTATTTAGCCATGACGGACGCTACGTGCCGCAAAAGGTGGTACACATTAGAGAGAACGATTACATTCATACCTATGAGTACGAGTATCATTTTCTTCATAAGTGTCCGGATAGAGATCAAATATTGGATAAAGAATTTGAGGAAACATTCTTTTTAATTTATGAATATGAGCAAATTGAGCTCATGATAAAAGAAGAACGTATAGTTCGAATTTATACCAAATAAAAAGCCTGCTGTTTCCAGCAGGCTTCCAAATTTATTTTATTCTTTAGTTATTAGCTAGCAGAAACTTTTGTAACAGGCGCTGCTGCTAAGATTTCAGGACTTGCTTCACTCGCAAATTGCTCGAAATTCTTAACAAACTCACCCGCTAAGTGATTCGCTTTCTTGTCATAACCTTCTTTATCAGCCCAAGTATTTTTAGGGTTTAATAATTCAGCTGGTACATTTTCGCATTCGTTTGGCATGTCTAATCCAAAAATTTCATGCTTTGTATATCCAACATTATCAAGTTTACCTTCAAGCGCAGCTGTAATCATGGCTCTAGTGTATTTTAACGACATTCTTTCACCAACGCCGTACTCACCACCAGACCATCCAGTGTTTATTAGCCATACTTTTACGCCAGCTTTCTGCATTCTTTCACCTAACATCTCTGCGTACTTTGTCGGATGTAATGGTAAGAACGGAGCTCCAAAACAAGCTGAGAAAGCCGTAACAGGCTCAGTTACTCCAGCCTCTGTACCAGCAACTTTTGCAGTGTATCCAGAAATGAAATGATACATTGCTTGTCCTGGTGTTAAGCGTGAAATTGGAGGTAAAACTCCGAATGCATCAGCCGTTAAGAAAAATATGTTTTTCGGCAAACCACCCTTACTTGGAACCATAATGTTGTCAATATGGTGAATAGGGTAGGATACTCTTGTGTTTTGTGTGATTGATGAGTCGTGGTAATCAGGAGTGCTTGTGCTTCCTTCTTTAAAGCCAATATTCTCAAGGATTGCTCCAAATTTTATCGCATGATAAATTTGAGGCTCTTTTTCTTCCGAAAGATCAATTGTCTTAGCGTAACATCCTCCTTCAAAGTTAAATACTCCATCATCTGACCATCCATGCTCATCATCTCCGATTAATCTTCTGTTTTCATCTGAAGATAAGGTTGTTTTCCCAGTCCCAGAAAGTCCAAAGAAAATTGCCACATCCCCATCTTTACCAACATTTGCAGAGCAGTGCATTGATAAAACATCTTTCTCATGAGGCAAGATGTAGTTTAACACAGAGAAAATACCTTTCTTGATTTCACCAGTGTAACCAGTTCCACCAATTATGATCATTTTCTTTGTGAAGTTGATGATAGCGTAGTTGTGTTGTCTTGTTCCATCAACTTCAGCCTCGGCCATGAAGTTAGGAGCATTCACAACATGCCATTCAGGTTTGAAATTCTTGATTTCTTCATCTGATGGACGTAAGAACATATTGTAAGCAAACATGTTTGACCACGGTAATTCAGTCACGACACGAATATTTAGTCTATGCTTTTCATCAGCACATGCGTAGGCGTCTCTTACGTAAACATCTCTGTTTGTTAGATAAGCCTTCATCTTTTCATAAAGACTATCAAACTTATCCTGATCGAACTTCTTGTTAATGTCACCCCACCACACCGAATTTTCTGTGTTTGAGTCGCAAACAATAAATCTGTCTTGAGGCGATCGTCCCGTGAATTCTCCAGTTTCAATTGCAATTGCACCAGTATCTGTTAACACACCTTCACCAGTAATAATGCAATCTTCAACTAATTCAGCAGGAGATAAATTCCAAAAGGCATTTCGAATATTCGATAATCCAATTTCTTCTAAAGAAGCGCTTTCACTACGCTTGCCATAATTATTCATAAAAACTTTTTAGCATGACTCTTAACAAGGTTTTTAATACGAGCCATCGTTTCCATAACAAATTTAAGGGAATTTTGAGGAGTTTATTGTATCACAACCCCCAGATTTATTAATAAAATATTAACGAAAACTTATCAATAATTGCGATTTCCGCAATTTATTCGTTAGGATTAAGACTGGCACCACAATACTTGCAGAAATCAGCATCATCATCATGTCCTTCTTTAGAGCAACTCGGACAAGCTTGAGTATTGGTTTTTTTGCCTCCTTTTATTAGTTCCGTAGTAACGATACCAGTCGGTACAGCAATAACTGCATAACCAAGAATCATTACAATAGATGCGATGAACTGGCCTAAGGGAGTAACAGGGGCAATATCTCCATAGCCGACAGTGGTCAATGTAATAATGGCCCAGTAAATACTCCTCGGAATACTGGTAAATCCCGCTTCAGCTGACTCTACCAAATACATGGTTGTGCCTAAAATTATCACCACGGCTAATAATGCAAAGAGGAAAACGATGATCTTGTTTCGAGATTGGCGCAAAGCTTTACCTAGCATACCGGCCTCTATTACATATTTTTCAAGCTTAAGAATTCTGAAAACCCTCATTAAACGAAGGCTACGAATAACCATCAGCGAATTAGTTCCGGATACAAATAAACCTAAATATGTTGGAATGATTGAGAGTAAATCAACAAGTCCGTAAAAGCTGAAAATATACTTCCAAGGCTTTTGTATACTTACAATTCGCATGAAGTACTCTATCGTAAATAATATGGTGAATACCCATTCACCGGCGAAGAATATGTCATGATATTTTAAGTCGTATGTTGGAACGGATTCCAGCATTACTACCAGTACACTGAGGATAATCGCTACTAACAGAAGAACATCAAACAATTTTCCTGCAGGCGTGTCGGCTTCAAATATGACTTCATGAAGCTTGCATTGCCATGGCTTTAAAACAGCTTTATTTTCAGTGTGTTTAGGCATTATAATGGAATGATCTCCAGTTTTTCATTAGAGTTTAATTGTGCTCGAATAATACTCTGATAATCTTTATTATTATCTAATGTAACTAGATTTTTTTTGAAGTTTTTGGGATTTCTCTTTAGAAGATATCGTAGAATAAATCCATATCCTCTCAAATTACCTTCTTCCATCCAAACAAAACTATATTCTTTCTTATTCCTTCCTTTATCAACGATTAAAAAACTCTCTTGATCGAATTTTAGTTCATTTAATACTTTTATAACTCGCTCGTTATAAGAGTTAGGGCCTTCTTCTCCAACACAAGCCCCATGGCATTTTTTTAAGCTACGATTAAAACATTCACCTTTGGTGTCATGGAGGTGGGTGAGTTTTAAACATAATGAATGTTGCTCAACGTAATACTCCAATGTGCGCTTAGCCACGGTCATTCCGCTAAAAAGCATTTCAGGAGTTCCTGTATTACTTACTTTTTGGATAATAAGGTTGATATACCCGTTCTCATCTTCGTACTTATAGAGTCCATGAGTAAATTGATTTCTGCGTTGAGCTCTATTATATTTAGGTTGATTCTCCTTTATTTCCTTAGACTCGATTAGAAGCGCAAGAAGTTCACTTCCTGTTTCTTCTGCATCCATGCGCACAATTTCTTCACGCATTTCAAGTCCTTTTTTCGTTTTATTGTTTCGTAAATGTTGTTCTACACGTTTTCGTATATGAATACTCTTTCCAATATAAATAAGCTGACCTTGATCGTTGTATAATCTGTAGATTCCGATCTTGTTCTTTAATTGCTCAAAACTATCAATGTCAAATTTTTCATGCAGCGATTTGGGATCAATCTCCTTCTTAATGAACTTATCAAGTTTATTCTCTCCATCTTTCTCAAACAGAATTTTAAATAAATCAGCAGTGGCTTCTGTATCGCTCATTGCACGATGATGGGTCTTTAATTCAATCCCCAATGATTTTGTGATATTCTTTAGGCCATAAGAATCATAACCAGGTAACAGAATTTTGGAAGTTTGAACAGTGCATAAATGATTTCTCCGATAATCAAATCCGAGTCGCCTAAATTCTCGTTTAATTACCCCGTAGTCAAAGCTTATATTGTGTGCAACGAAAACAGTGTCTTTGGTGAATTCTACAATATCCTTGGCTATCTCATAGAATTTGGGCGCATCTGCAACATGATTTTGGTTGATTCCAGTTAATCGAGAAATGAAAGGATTTATCTTCTCTTCAGGATTTACAAAGGTCTCGTAACGATCTAGTTCTTTAATACCATCATGCTTAATGATGGCTATTTCAATTACTTTGTGATCTTTAGGAGTTCTTCCTGTAGTTTCTATGTCAACTATTGAGAATATCATGTATTCGCTTCCAAAATTAGCGAATTTATGAGGTCAATGTTAGAATCATTCAATAAGTTACCACCACCCGTTATTTTAGAAACTATATTTAAATCTTTATCAAGCAAGAATAATGTTGGAAAAGCGTCTACTTCGAAGTCAGCGGATTGGTAGGGTGAATATCGAATAAATGGGTATTCCT
Source organism: Crocinitomicaceae bacterium (assembly GCA_022447665.1). Taxonomy (GTDB): domain Bacteria; phylum Bacteroidota; class Bacteroidia; order Flavobacteriales_D; family Crocinitomicaceae; genus JAKVAQ01. Next base: position 13,433 of record JAKVAQ010000016.1, on the reverse strand, counting down.
TAACACTAATTCCAGCGCCTTGAATAACTTCAAATGTTTCGTTTGTAAGATAAATGACTTGCAGGTCTCCTTTATAATGTTCAGTAATTTTAGCAATTTCAGGAAGTTCAGCGCGACAGGGTGCACACCACGTTCTCCAGAATGATAAAATTGTTGGCTTTCCCTTTAGGGACTGAAAATTCAGTAGGACATCATTCGAATCAAACATCGGAAAATCGATGCTCGTTGACGTTCTGCCGTTATCAACAAACTCAACATCACTCATAAATAGTTTCATCCAAGTGGTCCGGAACTTTAATCTCCAACTTGGTATAAAAAGAACCAATATGATGAACACCAATAAAGCGTTTGAAAGGTATTTAGAGATTTTCTTCCGCATTAAAACGAGTATCCCAGGTTTACAAAGATATTAAACTCGTTGATTTTTGTTACTGTGGTTGATGTGGGTAAACGTTGCATGAGATTTGCATTCGTAGAGAAGGTAATAATCCCAATTTCTTTGTTCTTTATCTCTGGACTGTAGGAAAAAGATACCCTATGATTAAACACGTTTCCAACTAGTTCATTATAAGAGAATTGTTGATTATATGTTGATCCAATACTTAATGTTGATTTTCCATTCAGAAGTCCTTTACTCAAATTGATTGTGGGACCAAAAAAGGTCGATTCAAATGCTTCTGAAATACTCCTATTTACATTTGCTGCTATAGCAATACTAGTTTTGGATTTAGGAAATTGTAAAGCATAGTTCAAATTGCCTGAATGAACTTTCGTCAATACTCCAATAGGTGGTGCTAATTCTTCCAGTCCAAATCCAAATGCAGACACAGAATTAATGTTCCCAGTTAAATTTTCAGACACTTGGTAGTTGTAAACCATTTGAATTGAATGTTTTAGTGAATCTGAACCAAAACTATAACCTGTCATTAAACTTGCGTTTTGTGAGAGTTGAAAAAAGTTCAGTGTATCTGCGGGTCCATAATAAAAAGGATCCGTATTTGGTCTGTTCCTTGTGAATGTGCTAAAGTTCGAATAGGAGCCATTTAATATTAAACCCTGAGGATTTGAATAACTCGCGTTTAAACTTCCAACCCATCGACTAGTAGTAGCAGATTTATCTTCTCCCAAATTATTTACTTGATAACCAGTGTTTATTGCAACATTAAGTTTCTTTTGAAATAGGGTAAAGGTGGGAGTGATGGTAATATTTCTTAAATCATTATTGAAAAAATACCCCCCAAGAGTCTTATAGCCAGGGTCTATTTGCTCAAAATTTATTCCTACACTCATTGTTTCTGCAGTATATCTGAGTCCAGTGTTATAAGCATGATAGGCACTAGTGCTAGAATTACCCGATATTATTGGGTGAAGGAATTTAATTTCTTGGTTTGCGTTGACACTATCATTAAGACTTATATTATTTGTGAGAGCACTTAGAGCATAACTCATTTCAACGTGTAGTTTGCTTGTGAGTTTACCTTTCCCTTCAAGGCTGAAAGAGAGGTTGTCCTGTGGTTTGACCTCTGAATTCAGAGGTATAAATATCAGTGAGTTAGGATTGTCTTGCCCTTTAAAAAAACTGATACTTCCTTCATATCCTTTCTTTGAATATCCAACTTTGGCGCCATAACCCCATCGATCAAACATAAGTTGATTTAGATTGTCTTCTAAGCTATTGTATTCTATACGTTTATTTAATCTGCCTCCCATAACCATTACTTTCCAGTTCCCCGGAGTAAGTTCAATTCCACCTCCAAGAAACAAATGTCCTGTGAGTGTATAAGGAGAGAAATTCATGTTTATTAATCCAATATGCGCTTTCGCCCATTTATAGCTTGGATGAAATGCTGTTCGATTAAAGGGTTGTGTATAAGAACCGCCTTGATTAGAGTAGGTGAATGTGAACGGTAAAGCTACATCCAGAATATTAACGTTGACATTCCCTGAGGCAAACCATGTGAACGGTTCACGACTTGGTGTTACCAAGCCAGATTGCGCATAACCTATTGAGTTTATTTGAAAGCCGCCAGAAACACTTGCCCTTTCTCCCTTATTCCCGATTTTATCGAAATTCTGTCCCCAACTGCTATTAGAACAGAAAAGACACGATATGATTAACATTAATCGCACTACTTATTGAGTATAAACGTGATATGGCGACTATCATATTCACCTACTATTTTTACTATATAAGTTCCGTTAACTGCAGTGCCATCCATAATTATATTTTCAATTATTAGATCACCCTCCTCATATGTGAAGAATTCATAGGTATACCCAAGCATATCTTGAACGCTAATGGCGCTCCTTTGTGACTTATGGAATGTGACTTCTATAGTGAAATTCCCATTCGTTGGGTTGGGATATAAGAGAACATTTTTGATCCCATTTTTATTGTAATTGGTTGCGGCGGAAGTGTCAAAATCACTAGCGTACACAGTTTTAGTGTACAAAACTCCACAAGTGCCATAATAGGCTATCATAGTCAATTCATAGCTTCCTGTGTCTGGAATTACAATTACTGGCGTTAGAGGATTCTCATCTATTATTTCAACTTCACTGGGGAAAACCCAAGAAGTTGAATCTGTAGGAGGATTTGAAATATCTACAATTACAAGAGTATCACTGGCCATGTTATACGTTGAAACTAAAAACTCGGGTTCTGCAACGGCTGCGCTCTGATCAATGGACGTTTCAAAGGAGTAATCACAACCTAGACTGTCCTTAGTCCAAATGATATAATTGCCAAAGTCTAGATTATTAAAAACACTTTCAGTTTGATAAGTTAATCCTTCATCAATAGAGTAGGTAAAAGGTCCCCAACCGGAGATGGGCTCAACGACTATTTGTCCTGATGCACCGTCACCACAGGGTTGAAATGGTGTAAGTTCAATGGAAGGTTCCGGAGGAATACCGAACCTGATCGAGTCTATTCCGTAGCATCCCCCATCTCCAAAGATTTCTACTACGGCTAGAGAATCAGAACCTCCTGTGAATAAAGCTGAGGCGCTAGTTTCGCCATTGTTCCATTCATATGTAATTCCTGAAATAGAACCTATATAATCCGCGTCGAATAAAACCATATCTCCATTACAAACAATGGTATCATTTGATAAAATTATATCGATAGTACTGTCCAAGGTTATGTCAATGCTATCGATACCTTCACATCCATTTAATGAATCTACACTAGTGGCGTAGTATTTTGATGCGTCAAAGATTGTGACTGGATTAGAGCTTGGTGATATTATAGGTCCTGACCAAATAATTGTATCACCCACAACTGAAGAAGCGTTTAGAATTAGGGAATCATTCGAACAGTTTAAGCTGGTTACTGGATCAATAGAAATGTCTGGTTCATTGAAGTCTTCGTATATAAGTACTTTTCCAAAGTTTGTGCAACCGTTTAAAGTGTCCTCAACGAAAATATTGTACCATCCACCGGCTTCAATTAAAGTATCGACACCTATTAAATTTGTGGTGTCTTCATCACACCAATTATAAATAGTGTTCGGTGTATCCGATGTGGCAGAAAGGAGTAGGGAAGGAACATAACAATTTATGCTATCGAGATAAGTTCCTAGTGCCAAATCTGGGTATCCTGAAACCATAACATTGGGAGCATCATCGTTGGGCACAATAAATATCGGAGCGTCTTTGATACAGCCGTTAATTGTGTCTTCAACGTAAACACGCCAAGTTCCAATGGTATTTGCTGGAGCTGGATTTGTGTAAATATCATCGGTGGCTAATTCTTCCCAGTATATCAAGCTATCAGAAATACTTGTTGAAGCTAAAAGAGTCACTATACTATCCTTACATGTGATTTCAAATGGTCCAACAGGTAAAATTACATCAGGTTTAATAGTGTCCATTGTGATTAAAACAGTATCATAACTTGAGCATCCCAATAAATCAGTTACCTGAAAGATGTAATTACCATCAGTTGTTGCAATTGTATCCGTTCCTGTAACGTCAGGTGTTATTCCCGGAGTTAGCCATGTATAGGTTACAGATGGTGTAGTAGAGGAGCCGGACAAAAGGATAGAATCTCTTTTACAAGTCAGAGTAGTGTCAGGTAATGAACTAATATTTGGTAGAGGATTGGTGGTGATAAATATTGAAACTGATTCTGAATATTGTTTATTCGTAGCATCTACTAAATTTCCACCGCAGTTACTGTATGGGGTTACCGTTAAAACACCTTCGGTAAAGTGTTCTAGAAATTCTATGTCCAAAGAGCTAGGCCCTTCTTCTAATACAAGAGAATCAATATCCCCGGGGGCAAAATTTCCTATGTCAACACCAGTGCCTGAAAATTCCCAACGATAGCCATCGGCATACTGGGCATCTGGTATTTCATAGTTGATAGTGTCTCCGGGACAAATGGTTAAATCAAAAGAAGTAAAGTCTGCTGCGTCTGCAGGTTCTATGCATACTGCTCCTAGTGTAGTTTGACTTGAACCATTCACTGATATTAAATCAGGAAATGTCATGAACAAGATGTTATTACAAACTATAAGGTTAGACTTGAAATTATCCACTCCTGTGTAATCATCGAGTTCTAGACCAGAAGAACCCACAAGAGGATATTCCAAAAGCAAGGATGAAGATGCTTGATTAAAAAAACGGAGACCGTCTATATCCAAAGTAAATACAAAATCTTTATATGTTGCAAGAGATAATGATTGACCAATCGAATTCATAGGATTACCTGGGATATCTGCCAGAGTTGTTTTACTTAGAACTCTTGTAGCATTTGGATCGGGGCCTGAGCAGCACCCATCGGCCGTAACTATTAGATAATCATCATCTAAAGAGGTGATTGTATAAATACCAGTACCAAAAGATCCAGATTCATCTGGACCATCATGTTTTATGTAGTCAATTTGCCCCGGACCTGTTGAAATAAATAAACCTTCTGGACCAGTTTCTATATCCATAATCCAAGTGAAAGGATCACTATAAGAAGAGTTTACAAAATCGTAATTAGGTAGTAAAGTGTTATTATTAGCGTTATAAGCGACTAAACCATCTCTAGTTTCTGTTCCACCTGAACCATCACTTACTTCGAAAAAGAATCCACCAATTGCAATCGAGTCACCGAACATTTCAAGATCATAAACACTAGGCTCATCAATTTCAGGATCCCAAGACAAAATATTTAAGGTTTTTACTCCAGAACCAAATGTGTTGAGAAGTTGAATTTTACTTATCCCATTAATGTTTGTTGTGGTTGCACCTCTTGTATAGCTCGTAAATTCACCTCCGACATAGATATAATGTAAAGGAAGTGTCATTGGAGGTGCGTAACTGTGGTACTCAACGGATGTTATTGCTCCATTGATAGATGTTATTGAGTTTAAATTTGCATTATCACTTATGGTTAAGTCCGCATTCAAAAACATTAAGTTGTATCTAGTTCCCGAGAGTGAAGGGTGATTATAACTAAAATCTCCAACAACAGCATACATATTCCAATGAGGTATATACTCTACATCGTAGACTATTCCGCCAGAATTAAGGCCGGAAATTGGATTAATCACCTCCTGACAATAGCCAGAAATTCCAATTGCCACGAATGACAGTATGCATAAAAAAAACTTCAATTTGCTACAACAAAGTTTTGGGTCGAGCAGCAAATATATCAGAAATACCAACAAAAATACTTTCATAGAGATTAAAATCTCGCCTAAGGCACAGAGCAAAATCAGTTTTAAAAGTGATCCAGGTCAGCAAAATCCCTAGCCATGTTTTTTAGGTTTATACCATAATTAAAGAATGCGTTATGAACATACTATTCCCAACAGATTTTTCTAAAAACTCGCAGGTTGCTCTGCAGTATGCTATTGACTTGATTAAGAATCAAGCAGGTAAGATTACATTGGCTCATATTTACACTGTTCCTATGATGGAAGGAGTGGGGATGGGGTCTTTGGATAACTTTAGTGGCGGTCCAGGTGATCGTTTACAATCAAGGGTTACGCAGGATATTCGTAAAGAATCTATTGATAACTTGAACTTGATGGCGACGAAGTACGATTTGGATGATAGTCAATATACTTTCATCGCGAAAGAGGGAGTTGTTACGGATGAAATTGATAAAATGCTAAAGGAAACTAAATTCGATTTAGTAGTGCTAGCTTTTCGAAATGAGCATTCACAAAAAGGAATTTTCTTCGGTGGATTGGCTAATGACTTGATTACTACATGTAAATGTCCTGTGATAGCGGCTCCTCCAAAAGCAGAATTTGTGGATTTTAAACGAATTATGTACGCGACAGATTTAGCGCATGACGAGCATGGCGCTTTAACATGGTTGGTGAATTTAGCAAAACCTCATAATGCAACAATTCGTTTTATTCATGTAGGTCAATATGAAGATGAAAAAGCTGCAATGGCCCAGGAATTATGCAATTCCTTGGATTACGATGATATTGAATTTCAAGTAGTTGAAAGAACCAATATTGCCAAAACTTTATTGGATTCGGCGAATAAAGAAAATGCTGAAATTTTCAGTATGACTACACATACTTTAACATTATTTCAAAAGATTTTCCATGATAGCTTTAGTGAAGAGGTACTTAACAATATTAATATTCCGTTTATTGGATTCTCTGACATATCTAATAATAGCCTCGACGAGGATTTTTAAGCAATAAACAACTATTAATAAGGTGTATTAAACCTTTAAAACTCTTTTGTAAACCCTGCTGTTAGGAGTGTTAATCTGAACGATGTAGCTGCCTGGTAGCAGGTTTTCTAGACTGTATATATTTTGAGCTTGAAAGAACATTATCTCTTTCCCGTTTAAATCTGTTATTCGAACCGATTCAATCATTAAGTAACTTTCCAATTGAAAAGAATTCTTAACAGGGTTAGGGTAGAGCTGTAAATTATTTGAAAGTTCCGGTGTTATTAAACTTCCTTCGCTTGAACATGAATTTTCACAATTTATGCTGTATTCTGCAAAAGGCGGAATACTGAACCAACTAACCTCAGAATGTGATGGGTCATCAACTTCGATACAGTTCAGATCAGAATTCCCAGTACAGTCAAATCCTCCGTCATACATACCTAAGTTATTTCCGTTGCTTACATTTAAACACGTAAGCGAATTGTCTTGGCATCTAACAACATAGATCAATGGATTTCCTGAAACATCTAGTTCCGTAAGATTGTTAGATGCGCACTCTAAAGTGTTTAATTCCAAATTGTTAGTCAAATCTAATGAAGATAAAAGATTGTTAGAACACTTAAGAATTTCTAATAAAGTATTGTTGGTTAAATCTATCAACGGAATATTGTTGTCCTCAAACCTTAAATATTTTAGACTCGCGTTAGCAGTTACGTCTAGTGCTGAAAGGTTGTTGTCATTGCAAAAGAATGCTTCTAATACCGTACAATTCGATATATCTATTGCTCCAATATTATTTTCCCAACATACTATTAGTTCAACACTAGATAAATTCGTTACATCCAAAGCACTTAGATTATTCGTAGAGCAATCTAGCACAAGCAAATCCGGGCAATTAGACAAGTCTAAAATGCTCAAATCACTAGCTTCGCAATACAAAGAATCTAGTAAAGGATTATTCGAAATATCTAAGGTTCCAATATCATTGTAAGACGTACGTAGAAAGTTTAATTCCGTGAGGTTTGAAACGTCAATAGAAGTGAAATTGTTAATATAAATATTGAGATATTCCAGGTCGTTATTATTACTAAGATCTAGGGCTGAAATATCATTCCCAGCAATATTAAGTCTTTGGAGGTTTGTATTGTTAGTAATATCCAAAGCATCTATACTATTGGCATAGCAATTTAGAATTTTTAAACTCAGATTATTGGTCACATCTAAAGTTGTTAAATCATTTGCTGAACAATCCAATATTTCTAATGCGGCAAAATCTTCAATTCCAGTCAAATCGTCAATTCCTTCTAATGAAACTTTTAAATAAGTAACTGTATTAATATATTTGCTGTTGGAACGGATCCGTTCACTGGTACAGTATCTAATCCTAAATCTATCAAAGCAGATTCAAAATCTGTGTCAGGAATTAGTGTTGTTTGTCCAAAACTTGAGTTTTGTAATATTAGAAGAGTTAAAAGTATATTAAAATATTGCACGCTTAAAATACAATATTCAGATTTATAATTTTTCCAGCTATGCATCAATTCGTAATATAGTTATACATTTCTAGTTATATTAAATATTCTTATAATTAATATTATGTTAAATAGATTATTTCAGATATCGCATATATCTACTAGTTCGTAATACTATTCCTATAAAATTGTGTTTATGCTAACATAAAAGCTATAACCTCAGAAAATTAAATTCTATGGAATAGTATTTAACCAGCTCAAAGCATCCTCAAAACTGTTAAACACTCGGGTAATATTTTTATTCCGCTGAAATTTATGATAGAATCTCAAAAGAATTCTTTGAGACAAACTATGCAAAACAAATGCCGAAGCTTTAACTTGAGGTTTAATTTTTTCTGCGTAATGCCTAGCCTCAGTGCTTAAGGTTGAATATTTATGGAATTCTGACAACGTTTTATATGTGTCATTACAACCTAATTTTTTAAACGCCTTATTAACATCCTCAATATCTTCGGCAGTTAGCTCGACATTATCACCATATTTGATGTGTAATATTTTACTATCTAAAATACGAACTATGGAGTTCTTGTTTATAATCTCTTCTAATTCAGGCATTTGATTTAAAATACGTGAACAAAATTGAAAATCAAAATTTTTCCTTAAAAATTTGCGCTACATTTTTGATTTAGACCCATTTTGTATCCTGGAATTGCTGCTAGAAACACCATTATTAAAATTACTGTAAGGATGATCAGGCTTATTCGATTGAAATTATTGACCTTTTTTCACTACATACAATCATTGAGTTATATGTCATTTGATAGACGTATCCAATTGGGAAACTAATTATTAATAATGCTAGTAACCAGAAAATATGTAGTACCTTCTTCATAAAAAAAAAGCCGCAGAAAACTGCGGCTCAATATTTATAAAACCTTATGTTTATTTTGAATATGTAGCAGAACAAGTTCCTGATCCACCAACAAAAGGAACTGTATTGTCATAAGTGAAATTTACCGTTACTGAAGTTGCAGCAGAATTAAATTCTCCTGTCCCTGAAAAAGTAATGTCACCCCCTGTAATAGCAATTGTTTGGTTAGGGAATGACAACGTTTGTCCGTCAAGAGTGGCATTTGCTGTACCACCAACAAGTGTGAAGAAATCATTAATAACTAAGCTGTTCGAAGTGACTCCGGAACCGATTGTTCTAGCACCGTCCACCGGAAACTGCGTTGCTCCACAATCGCTCGCACACGTATAATCTCCTAGAGCATCGTCACTATTCATTTCAATTATCACAGTTCTTGTTGCAGTTGCATTACCGTGTTCATTACTTGCAGTATATGTAATTGTATATGTTCCTGCCAATCCTGAAGTGACCAATTCAGAATCATCCGTTACTGTTACTGTGGAACCGTCTTGATTGGTTGCTGTTGCTCCTGCGTCAGTGTATGTGTCGGATAAACCAATCGTTACGGTAGATTCACCGTTAAGTGTTATAGTTGGGATAAAATTACAAGATCCATCATCCTTTTCAGCCTCAGTATCAAAGTTTACAGCTTGTATATTTGTACATCCTTTCTTTTTACATGCTCCTAACCCTAAAGAAATTGCGATAAAGGCTAGCATAGATAATTTTTTCATAGTAGTTTTCTTTTTAACTCCCTTAAATTTACAATCTTCTAGCGAAACCACAATAATTATCGACAGGTCTAATAAAATATCAATACTTTTTGAGGATGAATATATAATCGGATTCTCCAAGCCAGCGGGTGTAGTCGTACATCATTCCAACTTTTCAAGATTAAAGAATGCATTCTCACTAAAGCAATTAGTCGAAAATCAAGAAGAACGACCACTCTACCCTATTCATAGACTCGATGGAAAGACTACGGGAGTGATTTTATTTGCTAAAAACAAGGAATCTCTACAAAAATTTCAATCGCTTTTTAAAGAGAATAATCTCAATAAATCCTACTGGGCTATACTTCGAGGATTTACTCCAACAACATTAGTAATTGAGAAACCTATTGGACCACCAAAATCTGAAAAACAACGACTTCCTAAGGATAAAATAACGTATAAAGAGGCGAAAACAATTTTGAAAACACTTGCAAAGAAAGAGTTTAACTTTTCTATATCCCCCTATCCTACGGCAAGATATTCTTTAGTAGAACTAATACCATTTACAGGAAGGACGCACCAACTTAGGAATCATACAAATCATATTGCCCATCCAATTATTGGTGATCATAAATACGGAGACCGTAATCACAACAGATACTTTTCTGAAAACCTAAATGCAAATGAAATGTTCTTACATGCAAGAGTACTTGAGTTTGAACATCCATTCACAAAAAAGGAGATTAGAATTGAGGATGAAGTCCCTGAAAGTTGGGAGAATTTAAGTATTTTTCAAGAACTCAAAGCCACCTTAACTCATGATTAGAGTAAATAACATCTTGTTACTTATCATAGGGCTAATACCCTATCTTTCTCATTCTCAAGAAGAACTTGAGTACCCTGAGGATATGATGGAAGGGCTGACCGCCTGCAGAGAGTGTTTGCTGTCTAAACCAGATAGCTGTGTTGATATTGTTAAACCTGTAATTGAAGAAGCAAATAAGCGGGAACTCTATCATATACCTGCAAAAATAGCTTTAATGCAAGGTATTGGTTATGCATATTCGAATGATTTAACCAATGCCATTATTCTATTTAAAAGAGCCGCAGAAATTGCTTCTCACCTTGTTCCAAATGAAATTCACGTGAATGCTCTAAATAATACAGCAAATATGTATTTGTCTCAGGGTGATTCGCTAATGGCTCGAAAGTATTTCGAAGAAGGTCTTGACGCCGCCAAAGCAACAGAGCAAAAAGAAATGATTTTAGGCACCAAGATTCAAATTTTATCTCTAATCCTTACAAATCCTGACTCTACTTTTCATTCTTTAATCGATGAAGTTGAATCGGAAGAAGAATTTTTAACTGAAAACTCAAGGGCCTACTTCTATTTAATTCGAAGTGACTATGAAATTGATCAAGAGAATTATCAAAAAGCACTAGAATATGCCTTGTTGAGCAATGAATTATATAATGATCAAGACAGAATAGGATTAGTTTCAACGACTCAAAACATTGGACTAAGTTATATTGGACTAGGGTATCCAAAGAAAGCCCTACCCTACTGCCATGAAGGGTTGGATGTAGCACTGGAAGATGATATGGGCTTGTGGAAAAGCATGAATTGTAAATGTTTGTGGCAAGCATATAAATCGATTGGACAGAGTGATAAAGCCTTGTTTTATCTGGAGCAAATGAATGAGTTCAATGAAGCAGTTAAAAATGACGATAGAATTAGAGAATTAACCGCACTCGAACTTGAAACAGAATATGAAAAAACTAGAATTACGGATAGTTTAAGTAACGTACAGGCTTCTTTGATACAAGAAAAGGAAAATGAATTAGCTGTAGATAAGGAAAGAACAAAAAGTCAGGCCTTAATTATTGGTTTAATAGCGCTGGGTGTGATTTTATTTTTGATGGTTCGTCAAGTACGGAATAAGAAAAAAGTAAATGAAACCATGAGAGAGCAGAGAGATGCAATAGAATTGCGCCAGACCGAAATTGTTGATAGTATTAAATATGCGAAACGATTGCAAGATGCAATTCTTCCATCTTCCGAAAGATTTGAGAATGCAGATATTAGCGCTTTTGTGCTGTACAAACCGAAAGATGTGGTAAGTGGAGACTTTTATTGGATGCATGAGCGTTTAGATGAAAATGGAGATGAATTAATTTATATTGCTGTGGGAGATTGCACGGGACATGGTGTTCCTGGCGCAATGGTTAGCGTAGTTTGTTCTACAGCCCTCGAGCATGCCGTTAAATCTATTAATAACCTCAATACAGGTAGGTTGTTGGATGAAACTAATGGATTAGTTCAAGAGACTTTCAAAACGCAAAAAGACAATGTTACAGATGGGATGGATATCTCATTGGTTGGATACAATAGATCAAAGAATATCTTCCAGTTCTCGGGAGCCAATAACGGAATCTATATCAAGCGTGAAAATGGACTTGAAGAGATTAAAGGGACTCGACAGCCAATTGGTGTTTATCATTATCAAAAACCATTTGAATCAATTGATTTTAAACTAAGCTCGAAAGAAATCGTGTTCATCACTACCGATGGATTTATTGACCAGTTTGGTAGTTTAGAAAAGGATGACAATAAAGAAGGTAGAAAGTTTAAGAAAAAATCCTTTAAAGTTTTATTGGAAGATGTAGCTCAATTAAGATTTAAAGATCAACGAAACAAATTAGAATCGACTCATAATTCTTGGAAAGGCGATTTCGAACAGACTGATGATATCTGCATTATGGGTCTTCAGTTTAAGGGGTGAGTTTTTTTTGGTAGCAGTCAAAAACAGATGGGTTTACGAGTTTTGACCACTTTTCAGGTAAATCGTAAACTTCATAAACATCTAAAGCTTTTATATAGTCGTATCCCAAGCGTTGGTACCAATTGCTAAGTATCGTTTTGAATTCAGTATTAATATCTTTTGCTCTGAGAATTTCGATGTTTATTGAATGTCCACCCTGCGCTAGAGCTCTTTCTTCTACAGCATTGATTAAAGCTCGACCGATTCCTTTTCCTTTTTCGTTAAAATCAGCTCCTAGAAGACTAAATGACCAAACACCATCTCTTAATTGAAAACATCTTACACCACCTACTACCCTTTCTTCTTCATTGCGTGCTACAAGAATTTCGCCTGCTGAGATATGCTTTTTGAAATCATCTTTTGAAATACGTACATAATTCTCGCCCCAAACTTCCTTCTCAGTTTCTCTGTACGCAGTAATAACAATGTCATAGAGCCTTTTAAACTCAACATCAGTTAATGTATCAATATTTGCTTCTTCAATTTTAATCATAAAAAAAACCCTGACCAATAACGGTCAGGGTTGTAAATTTAGTAAGTCTTTTTTATTGTGCATCTAATGCAGCAATCTTAGCCTTCGTTTCTTTAAACTTATCAGTCATACCTAATTTTCCGTATAACTGTTGTAATGAAACTAGAATAACTCTGTCATCTGGAGCATCTGCATGTGCTTTTTCAAGATGAGGAAGTGCTTTGTTAAAGTTTTCTTTTGAAGCATCTAATGTTGGCTGATAGTTAGGATCTGATAAATCCATAGCTCTAGCCTCGTTGTTAAGGTCTGCTCCTTTGTTAAAGTAAAGACCACCTAGACCGAATGATGCATCTGTATGCTCAGGGTTTAGCTCTAAAGTTTTTAAGAAAGACTTTTCCGACTCTTCA
>JAKVAQ010000015.1:157934-160287 GCA_022447665.1 Crocinitomicaceae bacterium | reverse complement strand
AATTGGCCCATGTTAATGTTACATCTGATGGTGCATCTAATTTTATTGTTGTTAAGCTTGTTACTCCTTGGGTTCCGCCAATATTGGCTTGTGACGAAACATTGGTATTATTCAGGGTTATTGTAGAAGTTAAACCAAGGGTTCCGCCCATACCTACAAATAAATCTGAGGTGAATTCTGGGTAATCGTCTGTTGAAAGTCCACTACCTATTAATTTATCATTTGCTGCTAAAGCATTTAAATAGGCTTCTGCATCCAATAACAATGGACATTTTCCTGTAGATTCATAAATGGCCGCATCTCCATCGGCTACCAAAGCATCTATTGCGTCATCTTCTGGCAAGCCTGAATCGTACAAGTTTGAAATGGGCATGAAGCGCTGAACCTTCGTTGAAAAATGATGAATCTCTGCTCCTGAGGAGGTAATAAACCATGGTGATGGGTATGGTGCTCCGGTACCCGTACCCGCAGTTATCGCTCCTATATACTCGTCCATTACACTAGAAAAAGTAGTGTAGTATGTAAATGCCGTAATTGGTGGAGTTGTTGCTGATCCACCGATATAGCCATTGTAAAAACCATTTTCTATGGCATTAATATCCATGAACAATTGAATCACTTTCTTCTTCTCTGAGATATAGTAATTCTTATAAGTATTCCACACTTGATCTTTTTCTTCTGTTGTTAAACTTCCTATTACAGGTGGTGTACACGAACCGTCCAAATCAGTCCCACAACCCACCGTGTAAAGGGCTATTTCCCATAAATCATAATTATCTGCATTCGCCTTGTAATCCTCGATAATCTCTTCCATTAAATTTGACTTTAAGGCATTATCGCTAACAAAGCTGTAAGTGTTACTAAAGAATGGATCTTCTGCGTATAGGTTAAACAGGTTGGCGGTTGCTCCTGATGTCGTTAAGTCTACTCCTATCGCGTTACTCGTGCTAATTGCATCGGCATAGTTGTCTATTGCCAATATGGCATCATCGTATTCAGTTGATGTATAGGTTTCTCCCGTTTTTACGCTTGAACATAATTCATCATAAAGGGCTAAATACTCATATTCTGGATGAAACTTTACCAATACATCTGCCCAGCTTGGCTGCCAATTATCAACAAAGTCATCTAGACTTAAATCTTTAGGGTCGTATGCTACCCCACCAATGGTTACTGTAGATGATGTACCATCCATATCTTTATAATCATCACCACTCAATGGATTTTCATAGTTTAATGTGGTAGAGGAAGCGCCCTGTGCTAAATAATTGGTTCCTGTATTAAAAACACTAATCTCCCATCCATCACCACTTAAGGCTCCGTATTGTCCGCCTGGACTTACATCCATTTTCATCATCTCTAAACTCACGAAACATTTATCTATGCCCCCTGGAGCATCTCCATCCGGACAATCTTTATCAGTCTCGGTTAAAAAGTCTTCATAGCTCAGTAAACATTCATTATTTTCAATATAATCATCTACATACTCTTCTAGTTTCTCCTCATTTACTTTTACAATTTTTGTAACGCTATACGAACCTGTGGCTAAGGTTGTAGTAAAGGTATAGGTTGCGTCTACATCCGTTGTGCTGGTATATCCTGCTCCATGTGTACCTACTACTGTCTCGTTTATTGTGGCGTCTGGGGCATCGATGACCGAATTACCACAATCATCTTTGACGTCAATGAATAAATCATAAGCAAATGGATAAGCTTTACCAGCAGCCATACACTCATCTGAGAACGAACTTGTTCGAATACGATACGTAAAATCATGTGCGTTTCCATTATCGGTACTTAAAATCTGGGTGTTTAATGATTTAGCATCCATTAAACTCCCGAATGCACCTGTGCTAAATGCTTCGTTATCATCGATATCCGTATCAGGATCATCGTCTCCTACTTTATTCAATAAATCAACGACTAGCTGACCATGATTCCCTGTTAATTCTTCTCCGACAGATAATAGTACAGGATCAACACCTGATCCGCCAGTAACATTGGTTCCTGCCAAAGAAGTTGCAATGACACGACCTTGTGGATCGATATAACTAATACTTACTTGACCGTTAGCATCGACCACCATGTTCTTTTTATAGCGTGAGTTGTAGCCCACTTGGTACCCAAACAATCTGTTTAACTCTTCTTGACGGGCTTGTACATAGTAATATTCTGTAGCATGATCACCATCAATAGTGTAATCGGCTCCAACGCCACTTTGTCTTCTTATTCTTCCTGTATTATCGGGAGTATATTCTGTTTGCACATAAGGGAAATCGTGAGCATCGGGAACATAATCTTGCCAGTTACCTTCAGCAGTAGGTACAGCTGAATAATAATTTGAGGCACCACT
>JAKVAQ010000015.1:0-157924 GCA_022447665.1 Crocinitomicaceae bacterium | reverse complement strand
CCGGTGCTCATAGGTGCTGCCGCGATACCACAGGTTCCTCCCGATTGGTCCCAGTCAAAATCTAAATGGGTAAACACATCGCCCGATGCATTTTGATTTAATGTCTCGTAATATCTCAGTGCTGGGTTCCCTACCGGGGTTGGTAAGATTTGAATGGCTGCTCGCCCTTGATTATCGTAAACGCTTTCTCCAACTATTGCTTCGTCGTTTGAGTTAAGCTTAGTTACTGTTTGGCGATTTCTAAGTGATCCATCAAAGTAAGAAACGATTTCTTTTTTCTTACCATCCTCGGCATAAACTGCTTGGTATTGCCAGTTCTTCAAAGGTTCATGGCTCGTGGTGATTCGAACTTTATCAGAATAATCGGCTACATTATTATAAGTGCCTGTACCTGTACTCCACTTTCCGTAATAATTCTTAGTTAAATCTACACTACCTGTTTGAGTCCAGCGGCCAACGGCTCTTACTCTAAACAACACATAGCCCTCATGAAATACTATTGGTACTCTGTATGTATTCGCCTTGGTTAATATTCTGGTACAATTCTTTTCAAAATCATTCAGTGTGAAAGCTATATCTCCTGCTAATTGGTCATAATCATCTACCCAAGTCCACTCCAATTCATATTCTTCTGCTCCTTCTATGTAATCCCAAACGAACTCAATCTCACCTGGTGATGATACAGTGGATACTGGGGAAAGACTTCTCGTTCCATAACCCGCAATTGTATAAGGAATAAAATAAGCATCTATTGTATGCGATACTGACGCTTCATCTATGTGATAATAGCGGTCAACTTTACTTATAGCTTCGATGTAAACATTATCCGGAATTGTCCCCAAACTCAAACTTGTTATTTCAATTCTTGCTTTATACGTATCGGCTATTTCATAAAAATCCAAATCAACATTTCCTGCTCCTAAACCTATACTGGTATAGGTTATGGACATGGTAGTGGAGACATCTGTTAACGCTACATCGGAGGTGTTAAAAGGGGTGATTTTTAACCCCACTTCTAGTGTGAAGTTTCCTATGATTCCGTAATACTCGCGCTCATCTACCCCAAAACGAATCTCAATTCTTTGATCATCGTCTACGAAATCTCCTGAGCTCAGGTCGAAAAACTTACCATCCTGGACATAAAAACTACTCCCTACTGTGATTTCATCGCCAGTAATACGGCTACTATAGCCTTCTTCGGTTGAATAAGCAAACGAAGACACGAGCAATAAGCAAAAAGCTAAAAAATATGATGTATTTAATTTCATAATTGACCTATTTACGGGTACGGTAATCCAATAATTTATAATCTTGGTAAAGGGTTGTTGTCTGGAAATTTCCATCAACAATTGTTAAGTATTTAGAAACGTCAATTAGACTTTCTTTGTCCTTGTATTTTGTTTTAAAATCATCATATGTTATTTTCATTTTAACCTGATCATAATCTTGGTGATAAAAGTCTTTTGAAAAATTTTGTTCTGATGAATAACAAAGCGTTAAGGAACTAATCCAATTATCTTTTGTAAGCGAAACAACAACTTTTGAAAATGGAAGTTGAACCATTTTATTAAACAAAAGCGTGACATCTGTTCCTTCCTTGGTCTCAACCGCATATGTATCGTTACAATATGAAAGACTGGATTTGAGACTGGCATCAACCAAATCAGAATTAGTAGGATTTGAAAGAAGTATCAACCTATCATTATGGTTTACCTGGACAGAAACGCCCAAACTTGATACTGTAATAAATTCTGTATTGCTGACTTTTCTGTATTCTCCGGATTCATTTTTACAATGCAAAGAATTAAAGGATTCAATTACTTTTTCTGAATCATGTCCTCTAAACAATTGGTAAGTTAAATCAGCTTCAAAAGCATTCAAATTAGCATAATTTTCTTGCACCTGCTCAAGTACTTTTTTTGCAGATAAGGCAACAGCTGAAAAGGAAGTAGCAGAGACAACCAATAGAATAATAAATTTTTTAAACATAAGATTTACTCTTTAATTGTACCGGAACGTGTTTCTTGGATTGTAACAATTCCACGGGCAGTTTCTTTCTTGATTCTAATTAAACCACCCTCTTGATCGTACTCATAGAAAGTTGCGTAATTATTGTCATCAAGCTCCGCAGTTAACCAGAATGTTTCCCCATCATATACATACGATTTCATGGATGAATTGAACGGGTGAATTCTTATATCGTCAAAATATGTTGCGTAACCACCGGCATTAAATGTTAGGTCAAGGTCATATGTTCCAGTTGGAATTGTAAAATCTCCAGCTATTCTTTGCCAGCCATCAATTATTTCACCTTCAGGTG
The DNA here is from genome assembly GCA_022447665.1 of Crocinitomicaceae bacterium. Lineage (GTDB taxonomy): Bacteria > Bacteroidota > Bacteroidia > Flavobacteriales_D > Crocinitomicaceae > JAKVAQ01. Next base: position 155,604 of record JAKVAQ010000015.1, on the reverse strand, counting down.
ACAAAGTAACAGTAGCACTGCCCGAGCCCGTAAAATCTACATCAATAGAAACATCATTATAACTTTGCACTTGATTTGGCTCTTCAACTTGCACCCAAGCCGAAATCCAATATCGCTTTCCAACTATTGGTTTGAAAGAATTACAAGTGTCGCAGGGTGTGTTAGAAACATAGACACACTTCTCATACTCTGTTTGACAAGTCTGTTGCAAGCCATACAAAACGAATTTATAACAGTAGATTCCCTCAAGGATATTAATTTCATCATAGAAACTCGATCCAGTAGAAGGTTGTAAGGCTTCCGAACCAACTAAAACATCATTCTTCAAAAAAACGTAACGAGGCCATCCAGGTTCATAATTATAGGGCCAAGAATAACCGGTGTACGTAAAATCTGGATCTTCGCCCGGATCTATTGGAAAAGGAGAGATCGTAAAAGAAGGATTCAATTCTAAAACCTCAAAAAGCATATCTGTAGAACTTGTCCCAGGAACTGTTTGAGGGAAACCCGCTTCAACAAGGAAATAACAATCTTCTGAAGAACCATTTAACATATGAATCACAACAGATCTTGAATAAGTACCGCCTTTAAGGTATGCGTAATTTATTGACGAGCTTGTGGAATTAATAAACGTTCCATCGCCCATATTCCATATATATTTAACAACGGTGAAAGGTGCCGGCGGAGCATCAACCGAATATGTTTCCAAATCATCATGGCAAGGTCTAGTTGGATCAGACCCAGGAAGTAAATTTGTAGACTCAGCCAAACAAGAATTATCATTTACAACTATTTGATATGATTTCACCTCTTCGCACCCATCTGCATTAGTTGCCATGACAGTTAAATTATAAAAACCTGCTGCAGAATAACTATGAGTTACAATTGCACCGGAAGAAGGTAATAAGACTGGTGATGATCCATCCCCAAAGTCAATATTAACTGTAAGAGTAGTTAATGCCAATGGTGAAGAAACTTTATATAAATTAAAGTCTATATCTTGAGCTATGTTAGCTTTATGGTCATCTATATAAACATGCCAATCAACTTGCGAACATGAACCCGCATAAGCATAGGTAAAATTAATACTCCAAGCGAGCAGTAAAATTTTTAATAAATTTTTCATCTTAATTTTTTTATGGCGCCGCCGGATCAGGACAGGCTACATGATAAGTTTTAGTAAATGATTGGTTAGCCGCGACTTTTAAACTGAAGTTTCCGGTATGTGCTTTTACATCAGATACTGAAACATCTGGATCACCTGCTACTTCTTCTTTAAAACCAAAATGTTGATTTTCATCACAACCTCCGAAAGCGTAGTCTTCTAAACCGTCGTATGCAATTTCGGCGTAGCTGGTATTTGCTCCTACGGCCAATGGAAATTTGAAATTATATCCATATAACGCTGCCGAATAACGTTCTAAGGCATCTTGATTTTCAATTTCAAAACCATGAGTATTGAACTTAGTTACCTGCGAAGTAAAGGTCCAATTCGAATAATCAATACCCCAATTTCCGAACGCGTTCACATAGTAGAAAGGGGAGAAACTCTCATAGAATCCATCATTTCTTGGATCTGGATTAACAGTACTTTGTTTACGACCAGTTAAGTATAGATGAGATCGTTTTGCTCTCCAAATTCCTTTTTTATTGAATAAGTAATCATTGTAATTATCCAAGGAGTCTAATCCGCATTCACACAAGAGAGGCCATTCATCTTGAAATTCAACAGCACCAGCATTTACGATTCTACCGTCATCCCAATCAGCAACCTCAAGAAAACCACTGTATAATTTATATTCATCTTCACCATCACTATCAATGTCTCCTAAATTTTGCATTAAATCAACAGGGTTATCCATTAAAACAACACTAGCCATCTGAGTACTTTGAATATTTCTCTTTCCAGAACGCAGTACTTTCATTGTATGACCACCAGTTAATGTCACTGAAGTTCCTGTTTCATCCGTCAAGTCAAAGTTTGAAGATGTTACATCTTCCACCCAACAACGCTGAACAGCACCTGAAGAAACCGTAGTTACTAATACCTCATCACCGTTTTCTAAGAAATCATCCTCATCTACCGTATAAGAACCTATACTATAGTTACCGGAAGTTCCGTTGATATTAACTTCAAGGTTTGCATTTGTAGATGCTAGTCCCATTCCAGAATAATACCAATGAGCCGGATAATTCATAGAATAATACTTGTCTCCGTATTCATTTACTGTTTGTGTGATTAAGACTTCGCCAGTTGCAGCGTCCCAAACTAGATTTCTTGTTTTCACAGAAGCCCCAACATCGTGAGCCACAGTTTCTCTTAGTACTCCAAAAGTGTTTACAACCTTAGTGGTAGATACCATTCTCAACAAATCTTCGTGATGATTATAATCTGGGAACGGAACAGGAACAATTCCAGGAATAATTCCGATAAAGAAAGTGGCTACGTTAGTGTTCACTCCAACAGTGGTAGATTCCGAATACATTTCTCTAAAATCGTTGATAACATCAACTTCGATACCTAAAGTATGTTCATTTAGAGTTCCATCAGGGAAAAGCGCCATTACCTTATTGTTTATGTCTCCATAGTCATCAACTATCAACCCTGAAGGTTCTGAAGGACCATCTCCATCTTCAAAAGAAAAACCATCATAGACGTAATCTACACCTGAAATATAGTCACTCACTCCCTCTGCTCCTTCAGCGTAAACGCGTTGACTCTTCATTTTACCATTCATATCATTAAGAACCACTGTGTAGCCTTGTGAGAGTGTTATATGATTCTTAACATTAATATTCAACAGTCCTGCGAGTAAAGAATTATCATCTTCCTCCACTACAATTCTAGTTTGATCGGTTCTTGTAGGATAATCTTTTGAAGTATAAAATTCAGTCACCACAGAACCCGTAGCATGTCGTGTCAATCTTATGTCATCAGCAGTTGTTCCTGGGGTTCCATTGTCATCAATTCTTTCTAGATTTTTAACTTCTACTCTACCATATGTCACTGTAGGTGATGGGAAAAATGATTCACCAAAAGGTTTTTCCATGTAGTTTTCCTCATCAGGAGCTAAAAGTCGTTTTTCATTTACAAAAACCGGTTGAACAAAAGGATTATCCTTAGCTCCAACAGGCTCATATGTAGCCACACCACTTGATTTTGAACCATCTGCTGAAGTGTAGATGTATTGCTGACCATATTTTTGATCACGAATATCATCTGTTACCACGGCTGCGTCATCAGAGTTCATTTGCGCCCACTCATCGGTCATAATGATTTGTTGAACACGGCATCCTCCTCCTTTTTTGAAACCTGTAGGTTCCATCAAACGCACCCAAGATTTTTCTTTAATAAATCTTCGACCTACATTTTTCGATCTTAATGCTCCATTAGGTCCCTGGAATATTTCAATTAGGTTATTTACTAAAGATGCTCCAGTTAATTGATAGATAATTCCTTCAACACTCTCTCCTTCATCAACACCACTTAGCCCGTAAGCAAAACGACCAAGATATTTTCTTGCAAAATGCCAAGATGCTTTGGAAATAGGATTTACATTGGTTCCACTTGCAACGCCGCCCTCCATATCAACTTGTTTGATTGGGATAGATCCATATTTTGTACCTGAAATTTCAAAGTAATCTACTTCGCTAGATGGATCCAACTCAGCGTAACCCGAGACATACTCAAAATCTTCGGCTGTCCAAGCAATCAAATCTCTACCACCATCTAGCGTCATGTTGGTAAAGAACCTAAATTGCATTAAGCCTTTTTGATCATCGTAAATCTGTTTTAAATAGTTTTCGTAAAATTCTGTTGCGTTGTCGGTTTCAGTATCTGAACTCGGGATTTCTACATACAAATACTCTGCTTCGTAAGAATTAGTTCCCTTTTTGTAAAGTGTCGCATCATCATCCGCAGCATCGGGTTCAAATACCTCACCGGTAGGATCTGATGTATCACCTGCTCCAACCACTTTAACCATTCGCATAGCTTCCTTATCCTGAACGTAGGCATAGTCATCTGCCTCATATGTCACTTGAATGGTTCCACCAGATGGTAAATCAATCTTTTCAAGACTCCATGCACTCATATCTGCGTTAGTAGTTGATCCATCCTGATCTGTATACATGAACTCTGGTGCAGAAATATCATCAATAACTCCACAATCAGTATTCGGATTTTCTTTATAGTTCCCCCAATAATCATATCCTTTTAAGTTATAAAAAGGATTAGAAGATGAATAGGTAAAATCATAAGGAGAGTATTTGCCCATTTCTGAATTTCTATAAGTGAAATACATTGACTTAAGTGTTAGCTTTCCATCATCCGTACCTGAATTTTCATTATTATCGACACCAGGACATAGAGAATAATCATATTCAAAGTGAACTTCTTTGATTGGTGTTGCAGTGGTCGTAATATTATTTTCGGCATCTGTCCCGCCTCCTACAATTGCACCACTAGCATCATAAAACTCACCAATAGAATACAATGATATTTTATCAAGTTTATAAGAATAGGCACCGCCTGAAGCTCCGCCATTTTCTCCTCCTACACCACGTGCATCGTCTCTCTTTGATATTGTAAATGTGGCAACATGAGTTTTTGTCTCTATTTTTCTTATATACTGCATTTCTTTCTCTCCATAAACATAAGATCCTTTGTCATCATCTGGGTCTGTCTTCAAGCCTTCGTTGAAATTCGCCGAGTTACTATTAAATGGCACTCTCCAAGAATAATTCGACTTATTATTGTATTCAAACTTCGTATAACTTCCTAGGTCATCTGCAGTCAAACCATCGTTATTGATATCTGAGTAATCCGAAGAAACTAAAGAGGTTAATAAATACGTATGTGCATAAGCTGGCGTAGTAATTCGATCAAAATATTTGTCACCGTTTCCATTTGCAACCGAGTTGTCACTAGAAGAGTAGGTAACAAGTCCGGTCTCACAATCAGCTGTTGAACCGTTTACAGAGAAAGTGACTTCCCTTTTTGTCGTATTGTATAGTGCTTTACCGTAAGTATACCTGGCACCATCATTTCTTGTAACAATGAAACCTGCAGTATGGTGAGGTTCTGCATTAGAGTTTACTTCAAAGCCCGGAATAACAACACCATCTCCACTAGCGTCAACTATTTCTTGCTTAGTTAACTTTTGAATAGTTTGATTTCTTTTTACTCTTTGATCTCTTTTTACTCCATCTGTTGGCATAGCATGATCTAAATAGCCTTCTGAAATGGATGGAGAAGTTAAGCCTACTTTAATCTCGTAATCATCCTCAAGAGTTCTCGCAAACTCTGACCCAGCCATTTTCACACGTACTGGTCTGAAACCACCTAGTCCATTTTCAATTCCGTATAAATCCTCGTATTCCTCATCTACCGAAAGGTCGCCTACATTCTTGTAAAAGACCTCTTCATAGTCTACCTGGTCTGGTGTAGATTCGGATTCCATGGTTGAAATTGCATTATTATCATCCTCCCATACTCCAGAATAAGAATAAGATTCGGATACTTCGATATCCAAACCGGCATGAAATGCACTACCACCTCCAAATTCGGCTCCACCAGTAGCACCGACACCAATGTTAGATACAAAATTATCATTCACATATCCAATTTGAGAGCGAAAAGGTCTAAACATGCCTGATACTCCCTGCCCCTGAACACTATATATGTCATAGGTAAAATTAGTAAGAGGTAAATTCGTGCTATTCACTGAAAAGTTCCCGTCTTTCTCTCTGTTAAAGTCTTTGACATCATATTTAGTCGCTAAATGATTGTTATCATAACCATAACCCTTCTCTATGTTATTTTTTGCGGATTCAGAATATTTAGAAGTAGAACTATAAGCTGTTATTTCTCCTTGACCCTCAGCTCCGAAAAACTCAAGTCCTGTTGAAGCGTTAAAAGTAAATGAATAGTTATCCATACCATCTTGAACAGATGGCGTGTAAGTATTATTAACGTATGAAACAGTAGAACCAACCGAATGCTGACCACCAACTGATTTTAGTTTTGAATTCTCTTTATTGCTTTGTACACCGGCTGACGCTTCTGCTTCAAACGTCAAAGCCCCAAGTCCCTTACGCGAATTGTAACTTAAACCTACAGAGGATTTAAGTGAGGCATTTCTGTTTTTTTCTGTTTTAGTTTTTGCTTTGAAGTTAACGTTTGGATTAACCGATAAGCCGTCTGGTGATGACTTAACACCAAAACCTAGTGACAAACTTTCATTTATTTTAAAAGAAGCACCAAAAGAATGTGCAATTGTAACACCATTGTAAGTGTTATAATTAATGTCCATTCCTGTGTTAAAAACATCCGCATCCAATCCAAATAATGCCGGATTAATTGTGAAATCGGCACCAATTGTTGTGTTTGGCTTTTGATTCTTTTCGTATTGAATTTCATCACCATCAAAATCATCAGGTAAGCCTCTCATTTGACGGTTAATTTGTCCTATAGAAAGATTCCAACCTAGACCTACCCAAGAAGCTTCTTGATCCATAGTGACTCCAGAATTATACGCCAAATTGATCGGAAATCCACCTACATCCATCAATGGGATATTGTATGAAAAGTCCCCCGACGAAAGGTCCACCATATCAGAAGTTCCAATAGGTGTAAAGGAATTGAATTCTGGCTGTGCGGGACCTCCGGTTAAAGCAAAAGTATAGGTAGGGTTAAGCGTTAAAAGAATTGCACCAATAAGCACAAAACTTGTTACTTTACCTAAAAAGCTATTTCGTATTCTCAAAATCATATAGCGTAATTTGAATTCTGTTGAATGAATGTTTTCACTGGAAGAGGAAAAATAATTTCACCTTTTCCAAAAAGTTCGTCTTGATAAACTAATTCGTACTCTTTATTTTCGTCTAACCCAGAAAAATTGATCATTATCCTCTCGTATGGGGTTAAATGAAATGTTCGTTCATATTGCGTATAATTTGGCTTGATAATTTCTCCTTCAAGGGTTCTAATTCTAATGTTCTCTTGGATCCCAAAAGACATATAACTTACCGCTGCATCCATATCGTCCTTGAAATACTTTTTCATTAGATCCTGTTTTTGATTTTCTTGAAACTCTAAGTAGAAGACCTGTTCAGAGGCAATATCATTATAGATTTCATCAAAGGACAACGAAGGATCTTTAGCTACCATTCTTTCGGCAAAAAGTCCCGATGGGACTTTTGATAAACGGAATTTAATATCTCCTTTCTGCTGATCATAGTGTTGAACTATATATTCCCGTTCATTATTATTCTCTATTTCAAGTTCTAATGGCACACCCCTATATGAGAGAGCACCAGAACTTCCGTCATCTTCTGAAACTAGATGCTCGTTTGAATAGGCATCATACTGCATTTTAATTTCTTCTGAACCGCATGAGCTCAAGAAGAGAATTGTTATAAGCGAAATAAAAACTGATTTCATTATTGAACTTTAAATCGTAAATACCAGTTCTCTTCTTTTTCGTTTGTTACAACAAAAGTGTAGTAACCTGCGGCTAAACCAGAAACATCAATATCCTTTCTGTTATCACCAAATTCAACCGTTTCAGTGGACATTGCTTCAAGTTGACCTGAAGAGTTAATTACTTGAAAACTCAAGTTATCATCCTGATCTAGATACTCTTCATAGTATTTTACTCGAAGAATATCGTCAGTAGGAACCTCATAGAATCCTGGCTGAACTTTTTCAGATAGCTCGAAATATGTTTTGTGAAGGTCAAAATTGCAGAATGAAGCGATTACATCAGAAAAAATCTGTCCACCATATGCTTCAACTTTTATTTTAGCAACCTTATCCGAAACACCTGTCGTAAAAGATGAAACAACAGTTCCATTAAAGGATATATCAATATCATCATCGGTCTGGGAAACTTTTATCTCAGGGTTTGCATAACCGATTAGTGCAACGTGACCACCACCAGAGACAGGATAAACTGAATACCCTCCCGCTGTAATATCCTGTACATCCCCAGCGTCGTCCATAATCCATAATAACTTGAGTCCATGAACGAATTCGAATGTTTGGATTGAAAATAATTCTTCGTCGCTTGAGTTGACATAAGAAACCATACCAGAATTTCCTCCTTCATAGGTAGTGTGATGATAAGACATCCAATTTTCAATAAGTGCTCCCGCCGAGGTTTCGTTAAAGCTCGTCACTTCTCCCCACCCCGTGTAAGGTGTAGGGTAAATTGCATCGTTTAAGGAAACGACCATATTATCAGGTACACCCCAAATCAACTCGTAGCCAATTCCTATTGAAACGGGTTCAGTATAGGTTACGCTATAAGAACCGTTTGTCCATGTGGTTTGCAGAGAATACGATCCAGCCGAAAGGCCAGAAAATGATCCCGGGAATGTTGTTAAGGTAGATGAATATGAAGCTCCTGTTAACGTACATGACGTTAACGTATAGCCAAACCAGGAAGAAGGATAAATCTCTACTTCACCACCATCACTTTCGCCACAAGTCGCATGCGTTACAATTTTATTTGCCCAGGCAGGGAATTTCATTTCAAGATGAATGATATTCAATTCAGTACTCAATCCATTCAAGTGCATCTCCATTTTGTAATTGGACTTGCTCACTGGAGATATTTCTGAAGTTTTTACGGAAGAACCATTTTTTAAATAGTAAATAATATTGTTTTTCTTCATTAACGCCAGAGTATCTCCCTTGGCAACAGAAATGGTATCAATGACAAGGTTGTTTTCTATAATCTCTGCACCTCCCCCTTGACCGATCTTTGACATCTTGAATCCGTACTCTAGTTCCGTTGCTGTGTAGGCCAGTGTATCATCTTCATCATTAAATCCAATCAGCGCTCCATCTTTGAAGTTTAACACACTAAATGCAAAACCGCCTTCATCATCGTGATGCAGTATTCCTTTCATGAACGCATGTCCGGAAGTATTTCCCTGTCCAGGATTCACTTCTAAAGTTTTACCATCAAATAGCGTCCCTACCATCAAACTATCATATATCATAGAATCTGTATGTACGTAAATCATTTCGTTGGAAAAGACCTCACTCCCTGCATCATCGAAAACAGAAACATAGTATTCTCCTGGAGGGAGGTTTTCAAAAACATAGTTTCGAGTACTATCTGTTCCTTCGAAAAATGCTACACTATCCACCGCAACGGAATCTTTAATTGAATTCCAGAGGCTATTAAGAGACGGCATTGGTGCATTTGCTATTCTATATGAATATGGTAAGGCACCATGAGGTGCATTTACTGTTAAGTCGGCGGTATATGTAGAGTCATCCCAGGTAGTTTCTAGTCTTGGTCTAACAGAATACGAAAGCTTAAATCTTGGGCGATAAGAGTTATTCGTTTCATCGCTTGATCTATAAAGTAAGCGCTTGTTGCCATTATTTGGATAATTGGAAAGTGAGAGATCAATTCCAAAATTATTTTCCGGATTAGATTGCCAGTATTCTACAAATGGCATTAAATTGACCGTATCGTTTCTATTCGAAGAGCCAGCAGGTGATGCGGCAATAATTTCTAAAATAGAATAACTAGTATCGGGTCTTGAATCCCAAGTAACAGTGCTTTCGGACCAATCTTCTGTGACGAGCGAAACATTAACACTATTTCCGCCTGTACCATAATTTAAATGTGAAAGACCATATAAATAATAATCTGCGCTACTGAAATCTAAAATGGGATCAAATTCTGCCTTGAACTTTACAAGAGCTGCTAAATCTACAGACGAAAAGTCTGCCATATATAAATATCTGTAGTCACCAAAATTTCTTCCTCCTCCTGAAGAGGTATAATTAAACAAGTTGGCGTCTTCATTATATTCTTTTGAAAAATTATCCTGACTTAAAAAGAACTCTACATCGGTCGTTTCTCCTTCTTTACCAACTAAAAAGTACTTATAACCTTCAACTCCTTCGTCATCTTCAACTGTAAATAAATAGAGACCATCGTCTATATTATCTAAATCAGCGTTGGCAATATTTGTTCCGGATTCCAAAGATGTGAGAGTTTCATTACTCAACTCGAACCATTCATAACTTGAATATGTCCCAGATCCTTCAGTTACATCAATTTCGATGGAGCCATCGGTATTCCCATTTGTAGCGTGGAATACGTCGCCTGTGATTTCTATGGGGAGAACATATTTTACTTCAATTTTAGGTATAATACCATTTTGTTGTGTAGAATATTCCGAAGATCTGTACGCCACACCATAGTTCCCCGATAAAGTTTCGTTTTGTAATTTGATAACCAGTCCATGATTAAGGCTGGGGTAATTAACCATTCTCTGTACATGGTCAGTAACATCGAACTCCTGATACGTAGATGTGGTGGTAGTTTCATTATGGGGAATCGATATTCGCGTGGAACTCGTTGAGGAAGGTTGATTATTCCAGGTAATACCTCCTTCTGTCCAAGAGGCATCAACCGTTTCAATGTAAAAGGGATGATTTTGGGAATTGAACACCAGATAAGCCCTTAGCTTAAGATCGGCTGAAAGTATAATTGCGTTTTCAGGAATGTTCGAACAATCAAATTCAAGAAAGGTCCTTCTTGTATAAGACGCATCTTTGTAAACATAAAAATTAGACGAAGACCCATAATTATTATTACCTAATGCCCCAGATATTACCTGCGCATCTTTAGTGATACTAATCGTAACACTGGTTTGTGCGAATAGGGCAACCCCTATAAATAGAGTCAGAAAAGATAAAAGAACTTTCATTAATTAAAGTGTTTAGAAATATTGGCTAAATCAATACCTCCGAAATCCATGACTTCTACTGAAACTTTATAGGAACCGCTTTCAGGGACAGGACCAAAAGGAATCGTAACGTTCCAATCAGTTAGATATCCATTATTGATCAAATCCGAAATTGAATAGACTTCTTTAAAAACAAGATTTGATACACCATTGGAAATCGAAGCAAGTTCTATTTTATAACTACCAACATGAACTGTATCAGAAACAGAAAAACTCAACGATAAATTAATCATTGATTCAAGTTCAGCAATCAGGGAGTCTTCAATTGTAACTGGTTCAAAGGTACTATGAATGAACTCTAAATCTGTAGAATCTGTTTGAGCGAAAGAGACTCCCGCTAAAAACATGAATGAAAATAGTATTGACTTCATATTTGCTCTGTTTATTTAAATGCAGCTCAAAATTGGCCTGAAATCAAACTTTCTTCAAGAGCGAAATCCCTTGAAATGCAAAAAAGAGTAATATCACTCAAGTAGGTTAACAGGATTTAAGATTACCATTTCTTGAGTTTTACATATAATGAAAACAACATAGGATAAATCACTTAGCTCTGATTTTAGCTTGTAAACGCCGATTTTATGTAAAAAAAACCTGTTAACATTAATTTAATGTTGAAATAAGATTTTTTTATGATTCTCCTATGATTTACGGTAAACTCCTGAATTTGAGAAGTGTTTTTACTTAATTCACTGTATATGCATAGGTAAATCCGCTCAAATTAGCAGGTAAATCCACTCATATAAGCGATTTTACTTAACAAAAACTATTAATTTCCGTAATTGTAGTAATACACCCAAAAAAACAGATGAAAAGGATAAAATTATTGTATGCCGAGGATCTAGAAATAATACGAACGGCAATTGTAAAAATCCTAAGTGAACAGGATTTTTTTGAAGCGGAAATTACTGAAGCTACGAATTGTGAAGAAGTAATAGACCTAGCACAAAACCAAGAATTCGATGTTGTAATAATTGGCGACGACCTTAAAGATGGTTGCGAAGCAAAAATTACTGAACGGCTTGTAGACGAGTTTGAACAAAAAGTAATTATTTTTACTAGAAAGTATGATACAGGGTCAATAACGCACTGCCTGAATGCTGGTGCACTTGGATACATTCTTAAGGCTTCTTATATAGAAGAGTTAATTCGCTCTGTTCTTGCCGTATATAATGGACAAAAATTCTTTAGTAACGAAGTGTCTCAAATTCTCTTAAATAGTTCTGTAGACATTTCATTCAATGATTCTAAGAAGAGAATTAATAGGTACACAAGCGATTTAAAAGAAAGAGAAATTGAAATTTTAGATTTAGTTGCGGAAGGACTAACTGATAAAGAAATTGCGGAAAAGCTTTTTATTAGTCCGAGAACTGTAGGTAACTACCGTCAAAAAATGCTGGAAAAATTTAATCTTAAAAATTCGAGCGCTTTAATTAGCTATGCTTATAAGATTGGAATTTTAGAAACGGGTAATTAAAAATGCTACAATTAAGTAATCCCCTCATAGGATTTATTTAATGGTCGAGTCCGGTTCTTAGAATCGGGCTTTTTTTACGACTTAATAACATCATCCAGAACATTTTGCTCTCGCACCCAAACTCAAAGCAAATTTTGCTACTGGATTATTTTCGTGATCCATTGAAACAAAAATTCCGAAAGCAAACTCCAAAATTTTCAATTTTGTTTTTTTTGAGATTCAGTTCAAATGAATGAATCCATTTCACTAAAGCTCAAAAAAATACTCCCTCAGCTATGCTGAAGGAGTTTGCTTTCTTGCGGGCCCTACTGGATTAGTTCGTCAAACTTCGTTTGCCTCATGTATTCGCTTTGCTCGGCTCGAACCGTGGTTCTCATTCAGTGATACCCAACAAAAAAACCCGATGCTTTCACATCGGGTTTTATTAGTGGGCCCTACTGGATTAGTTCCCTCATTTCATTCGGTCATGTATTCGTCGCTCGGCTCCTCGGCTCGAACCTTGGTTCTCATCTCAGAGTGCCTAGCACAAAAAAACCCGATGCTTTCACATCGGGTTTTATTAGTGGGCCCTACTGGATTCGAACCAGTGACCCCCTGCTTGTAAGGCAGGTGCTCTGAACCAACTGAGCTAAGAGCCCCACTCTTGTTGCTTGCGCAACGAGTCGGCAAATATAAATGACTTTTTCTTAATGACAATGAATTAACAGAAAAAAATTAACCAAAAAATTCCTGTTGAATAGATGGGATATCTGCAATTAAAAAGAATGATCCACAAACCACCACACAATCAGTTGGTTTCGCTGCCCTTAATGCTTCCTCATGTGCCATGCTTGCCTCATGAAACGATTTAAATTCAAGATCGCTTTTCTCACCTAATTCCTTGAGCGCCTCTATTGAAAGCGATCGTTGATTTGAAAATGCAGCTAAATAATATTTTGCTTTTACCCTAGAAAAGGTACTAAACACATCCGTGAGATCTTTATCTGAAGATGTTCCAAAAACCACATGTATATTTTCATAAGCCGTCTTACTCAATTCTGAAAGTAATTCTTGAATACCTTGAGCATTATGCGCTGCATCAACAATCACCCTAGGCTTCTCTCCAATCACACTAAAACGCCCAAAGAATTTTGTTAATGATTGAACGTTAAGAAAACCTAACTCTGTTTTTAGTTCGTTTAAATCAATATTCAAGGCCTCTATCGCTTTCTCCGCAATTCGTAAATTCTCTTGCTGATACTCTCCCCTCAACGAAGTAGGAAATTTAGGCTCAGCTTCCACCTCATAGACCTTACTCTTGGTCTCTTCTGATTTGCGATAAACAACTTCTCGTACCTCATCACTTAAGTCTCCTAATACCACTGGTTGGTCTGACTTAATAATTCCAGCTTTTTCCATGGCTATTGCAGGAATGGTATCCCCCAAGAAATTCATATGGTCCAATCCTATCTTTGTAATTACAGACAAGATAGGCTTCACAACATTTGTCGCATCTAACCTTCCGCCTAAACCGGTTTCGATGATAGCATAATCAACTTTTTGGTTACTTAGATGAGTAAAGGCCATTGCCGCCGTAATTTCGAAAAAAGACAGCCCGAATTCTAGAAACCTCTCTTTATTCTTAACTATAAAATCAGTTACTTCTTCTTCAGAAATTAGTTTACCGTTTACCTTTATGCGTTCAGTAAATGAATAAATATGGGGAGATGAAAAGATTCCTGCTTTTAATCCATTTGTTTGAAGCGCAGCAGCAATTAGATGGCAAACGGAGCCTTTTCCATTTGTACCCGCCACATGGATAATCTTTAAATCATCTTGTGGGTTTCCTATACTCTCCAAAAAAGAAACTATACGTTCCAAGCCTGGCTTGTACGCATTACCTCCTTGGTTTTGATAATTAGGAATTTGATTAAAAAGCCATTCGGTGGCTTCTCGATAGTTCATTTAGATCTTAGTAAAGCTAAATACTTTGTATCCTACATGCTCCCAACCAGCACCTGGTTTAGCATCGTATTTCATTGTTCTTGCCGCTTTTTCAGCCAATGAAATCAGGTAAGAACTACCACTGGTAGATTTCGATTCACGAATACGTGTTTTTACCACATTTCCTTTTGAATCCACCCAAATATCTAAGGCAATTTTGCCCTCTTCCTGAACGTTCTTATTAAAAGTAGGATCTTTTGTTACCTTACGGTTAGGATTATAAGTTCCGTCTCCTGGCGTATTACCAACACCGTTTCCTCCGACTCCTGTCCCTGAACCAAAGTCATCACCGCTTCCATTTCCTTGTCCACTTCCGTTTCCAGAACCAAAAGTGAATGTGTTATCCACTTGAGGCGTTTCCTCTTCTGTATTATCGCTATCAGTATCGCCATTACTTGTAGGAACAGATACTGGAGATTCCTCCTGAGTATCTACCTCACTCGTAGGCGTTTCAGGATTTTCAACCATATTTTCTACAGGCTCAGGATTTGATTCTGAACTTTGCGAACCACCTTCTGGCTGCGATCCAAATTCTATTTCAATATCTGGCATTTCAATCTCTACAGGAGGATCTACCAAAGGAGGATCTGGCTCCTCTAGACTTACCAGTAGAAAGAATAAAATAAGAAGCATAATAAAGATAAGGCTTGCATATAGCGCCCTTCTATGATCTTCTTCTTTAAGTGCCTGAAATGATTTTAGCATTTTCATAAGCCTGCTTTTTAATATTATACGCCTGACAAAGGAAGAGGTTCAAAAATTATTCCGAAAATCTGTTAAGATCTATTTTGAATAGGTAAGAACGGGCTTCCACTCCTTTTGTTTGGCCAAGGCGATGATATTGAATATCGTTTCGTAATTCGCCGCTTTATCACCAGAAATCTTTAGGTTCTCTTGACCTGATTCCGCCATCTTTTGCTCCAGCACACCTATAACCTCTTCAAATGTATAGTTCTCAGGATTATTTGGATCAAAGAAATACGTATTGTTCTCTGTAATACCAATTTCTACTGGACCGTCTGCATTATCTTTATTTGCACTGCTATTCGAAGGTAGATCAACTGGCAAAGTATTCTTCGCCATAGTAGACATGATGATGAAAAAGATCAGCATCAAGAAGATAAGGTCTGTCATTGAAGACATTCCTCCCTCAAGTTTTACTTTATTTCTTCTTCCTAAATCCATGGCTATTTTCCTGGTTCATTTAGTAGATCAAGGAACTCAATAGAAGCTCCCTCCATGGTGTGAATTACCTTATTTACTTTAGCAACTAAGAAGTTGTATGCCATATAAGCCAAAATCCCCACAATAAGACCTGCAACGGTAGTTACCATTGCTTCCATAATACCACCTGAAATAGTTTGCAGCTCAATGGTAGCCTCAAATTTCATAGCGTGAAATGTTCTTACCATACCAAGAGTTGTTCCTAAGAATCCAATCATCGGCGCAACGCCTGAAGCCGTAGCAAGAAAGCTTAATCTTCTTTCCAGTGTATAAATCTCTAATTTACCTACGTTTTCAATAGAGCTTACAATATCTTTCATTGGTTTTCCAATTCTAGAAATCCCTTTCTCTACCATGCGTGCTGCAGGGTTGTTGGTTTGATTGCATAAGTCTCTTGCTGAATCAATTTTACCGTCTATAAGGTATTCTTTTACCTTCGGCATAAAGTCTTTCTCATCCTTAAGCGCCTTATTAATAGACAAGAATCTCTCAACGAATATGTAAACAGTAAGCACGGATAAAATAGCTAGTGGAATCATTACCCATCCGCCTTCCATAACGAGGTCCCAAATTGGAATATCTTTCGTTAGGTCGTTAATACCGTTTTCAACTTGAGTACTATCTGTCTCAGTCAAATTCGTTCCTTGAAGTAAAAGCAATAAACTGTTCATGCAGTCAATTTTTAATTATAAACGTTATTCAATTTTTTGGTTACCCGGGTTAAGGCTTAAACATCATAAAATAAGTGAAGGCACCTGCAGCATAACCTACTATTGCGTACAAACTAATTTTCTTTAGGTACCATCCAAAACTAATCTTTTCTAATCCCATTACTGCTACACCTGCAGCAGAACCGATAATCAATGCAGATCCTCCTGTACCAGCACAGTAAGCTAAGAACTGCCAGAACTCACCGTTCGCTGCATAAATACTGCCTGCTTCATGTGATATAGGATACATACCTTGAGCCGCTGCCACCAATGGAACGTTATCTACAATTGCAGAGAGTAATCCTATACTCACATTAATAGTGTACATATTACCATTCATTGCACTTTCTAAGAATCCAGCCACCTCATTTAAGTGACCAACCTCTTGCAATGCCGCAACAGCCATCAAAATTCCTAAGAAGAATAAAACGGAAGCTGTATCTACTTTTTGCAGTACAGAGATCACTGATAAGTTTCTTCTTAACTCTTTTGTCTTTTTAGAGTGTAGGATTTCAGTCGCCATCCATAAAACACCTAAACTTAACATCATCCCTGTAAAAGGAGGTAAGTGTGTTAACGTCTTAAATACTGGGACGAATAATAACCCGGCCAATCCTAAGAAGAATACAAAATTTCTCTCTCTTGGTGTAGTTAAATCTGCATGTTCTGAGTTCACTACAACATCTGGTCTTTCCACTTGCCCTTTCACTAAGAATGAAGCAATACCTAGTGGTACTAATAAAGCAACTAGTGAAGGTATAATTAGGTTAACTATAATTATTGTAGTTGACGGGATTTGACCGTTGTTCCATAACATTGTTGTTGTAACATCTCCGATAGGAGACCATGCACCACCGGCATTCGCAGCAATAATGATAAATCCACCAAACAGCCAACGTGTCTCTTGACTCTTTATTAGCTTCCGTATTACGGATATCATTACAATGGAAGTCGTTAAGTTATCCAGTGCGGCGGACATAAAGAACGTTAGAATACAGATGACCCAGAGTAAGGTAATCTTATTGGTCGTTTTAATCCGGTCTGTAATTATTGCAAATCCTTCATGGGCATCAATCAACTCTACAATAGTCATAGCTCCCAACAGGAAGAATAGAATACCTGCAATGTCATAAAGGTGATGCATTAATCCATGCTCTACATAATGCTGAACATATGTATGCGTTTCTTCGGGATTTCTAGTAGGTAAGTTTTTATACGCACCAGGCTGATAGTTCAGTTTAAGCGAATCTGCATCATGCATTTGTTCTTTATACATGGCATCGTGAAACCGAGGATTATGCTCTGCTATAGTCGTATCCATAGATAGTTCCTTAACAGTAACGCCTTCATCTACCCCCAAGTGATCTTCAGGCCAAATGGCATACATTCCCCAACAAATCATACCAATTAAAAGGGCTGATGCTGCTTTGTCTACTTTAATATTGTGTTCAAGGGCAATTGCGAGGTATCCTACCACGAAAACAATTACCATTATCATTTCAATTCCCATGTTCTTGTCTTATTAAATGAGTTTGTTCAAAGCAATCTCGAAAGCCGATTTTGCTATTCCTGTTTTATTGGAGTTTTTGCTATTCGTTGCTACTAGAGCATCTTTTATGATTTTTGAAGTATCGGCAAAAACACCTTCGTCTGTTATCTTATCTAAATCTTCACTCATAAGGTAAGCGAAAACTCTCGCCATACCGCAGTTAGAAATGAAGTCAGGTATTATAGCAACTTTTTCATCAGCATTGTCTGCAATAGGGCCGAAGAAAATCTCCTTATCTGCGAAAGGTACATTGGCACCACATGAAACAACTTCCAACCCTGAAGCGATCATTCGATCTATTTGATCTTGGGTAATTAATCGCGAAGCAGCACAAGGCGCAAAAACCTCAGCGTTAATATCCCAAATTTTACTATTTACTTCATCAAAAGAAAGCATATTCGGTGATGAAAGTTCGTTTCCATTCTTGTTAAGGAATAGCTCTGTAATTTCCTCAAAAGTGAATCCTTCTTCGTTGATTAATCCACCAACGCGATCAATAATTCCAACGATTTTAGCCCCTGCTTGAGCTAAATAAAATGCCGCTGCCGAACCTACATTACCCCAACCTTGAACAACTACTCGTTTACCTTGGATATTTCCGCCCCAAATATTGTAGTAATGTAAGATTGCCTCACTTACCCCGTATCCTGTAATCATGTCTGCTACAACATATTTACGCTCAACACTGGGTGTATATTTTTCGTCTTCAATCACCTTCAAAACTCCGTAACGAAGCTGTCCGATTCGATTGATTTTTTGTGATTCTCGCGGTTGAAAATGCCCATTAAAAACCCCTTCTTGAGGGTGCCAAACTCCACAATCTTCAGTGATTGGAATTACCTCATGTATTTCATCTACATTAAGGTCTCCCCCCGTTCCGTAATAATGCTTTAACAATGGCGTTACCGCAGCATACCATCTTTTTAAAACACCTTTTTTTCTTGGATCTTTAGGGTCAAAATTTATTCCTGATTTTGCACCTCCAATTTGAGGGCCCGCAACGGTGAATTTTACCTCCATTGTCTTCGCTAATGACTCCACCTCGCGCTTATCTAATCCTACTCTCATTCTCGTTCCACCACCTGCTGCTCCACCTCTTAGAGAGTTAATGACTACCCAGCCTTCTGCTTCGGTCTCGGCGTCTTTCCATTCAAAAACAACCTCTGGACGTTTGTTCTCGAATTTCTCAAGTAATTCTTTCATGAAATGATTTAAATCAAAGTGAGCAAAAATAAGAAAGATTTTAACTTGTAAATTCTAGACTTCCAAAGTTTTTAAACAGTTTCTGTTAACCTGGAAGAAATACTTTTCCTCCACTTGAATCTCGACTTGCTCCCGTAACCGACTTCAGCGTATTCACTTCTCCTCTAACCTTCAGTATTCCAAGAAATGCAAAGACTAGTGCTTCTTTAAAGTCGACAGTATTGTCATCAGGGATAATAATTTCGGTATTACCACTCTTTGTTAAAAATTCCATTAAATAGTGATTCTTAGCACCTCCACCCGTAACTAGACAGTTTTTAATGTTATACTTATCGAACACCTTAAATATTTGATATTGAATATGATGAATGATTGTTGCCAACTGATCATTCAACGAAAGATCTTTAGGAACCAAGGGCATAAACTCCTTTTGCAACCACTCTTGTCCGAGAGATTTTGGCGGATCTTGTTGGTAAAACTCTATACCATTAAGTCTGTTCAATAAATCGTGATTAACCTTTCCTGTTCTTGCTAAATCACCATTTTTATCATAGTGTTTATCTGTCTCACTTTGTACCAATAGATTCATTGGTAGATTGGCTGGTGAAATATCAAAAGCTATTCTTTCTCCATCCCTGTTCATACTTATGTTACTGAACCCTCCAAGATTTAGACAAGCATCGTAATTAGAAAACAAAAGCTCATCGCCTATCGGAACCAATGGCGCACCTTGTCCGCCTAAAGACACATCAAAAGATCTAAAGTCTGCCATCACAGGTATACCAAGTTCATTCGCCAAAAATTGTCCATTTCCTATTTGCACGGTGATTCCATTTTCAGGTTGATGAAATATGGTATGTCCGTGAGAACAGATGAAATCAGGAGCTATAGTATGTTTTTCTATGAATTGACTAATCTTACTGTGCAGAACTTTGCCATAATCCAAATCAAATTTCTGGATATTGGTTCCTTTTCCAGCATAAGCCCAATGAATAATACTTAACTCGTCTTGACTATACGACAAGGTATCGGCCTCCAATATTTCATAGAACCATTTACCGTTTTCAATTCTAAAATTGGCAAAACATAGATCAACTCCATCTTCTGAAGTACCTGACATTAAACCAAGTACTTTATAAGTGTTTAGATGTTTGAATTTTTGAACGAAACTTTTCATTCAGAAACATGTTTTATTGCTAGATAGAAGGTATAACGTTGTGAATTTATGATTAAATTTGCAGCTCTCAGAAAAAATTAGCAACTCTATGGATTTTAAATTTACAGAAGAACAATTAGCCGTTCGAGACGCAGCTCGTGATTTCGCTCAGAATGTATTGAAGCCTGGTGTTATTGAACGTGATATTCATGCAAAATTTCCAGAAGCTGAAGCTAAACAACTTGGCGAATTAGGATTTTTTGGAATGATGGTAGACCCTCAGTATGGTGGAGGCGGAATGGATACAGTATCATATGTATTAGCGATGGAAGAGATTTCGAAGGTTGATGCATCAATGGCTGTGTGTATGTCGGTTTGTAATTCACTTGTAAATTGGGGACTTGAGACATATGGAACCGAAGAGCAAAAGCAAAAATTTTTAGCACCTATTGCAAGAGGTGAGAAAATTGGAGCTTTCTGTCTTTCAGAACCTGAAGCTGGATCTGACGCTACTTCACAGAGAACTACAGCTGAAGACAAAGGAGATCATTATTTATTGAACGGAACAAAAAACTGGATTACTAACGGTAGTTCGGCTTCAATATACATCGTTATCGCTCAAACTGATAAGGAGAAAAAACACCACGGAATAAATGCTTTGATTGTTGAGCGTGGAATGGAAGGATTTATTGTTGGTGAGAAGGAGGATAAAATGGGTATTAGAGGTTCTGATACACATACTTTAATTTTCAATGACGTAAAAGTTCCTAAAGAAAATAGGCTTGGAGAAGATGGATTCGGATTCAAATTCGCGATGAAAGTACTGGGCGGAGGAAGAATCGGAATTGCTGCACAAGCTATGGGAATTGCCAGTGGAGCTTTAGAGTTGGCAGTAGCTTATTCTAAAGAACGTCAAACATTCGGAAAAGAAATTCATAAACACCAAGCAGTTGCATTTAAACTGGCCGACATGGCCACGCAAGTAGACGCAGCGCGATTAATGTGCCTAAATGCGGCAGTGAAAAAAGACAATGGTGAAGAGTACGCTCAAGAAGCGGCAATGGCTAAGCTTTTTGCTTCGGATATTGCACAATCGTGTACAACGGAAGCTGTTCAAATTCACGGTGGATACGGATATGTTCGTGAATACCACGTTGAACGTTTAATGCGTGATGCTAAGATTACACAGATATACGAAGGAACTTCTGAAATCCAAAAAATTGTAATCTCTAGAGAATTATTGAAAGACTAATTATTAGATAGATATAATCTAAAAGGCGGAGTTAAGCTCCGCTTTTTTTATGCCTATAATTCTGGAATTAACTTTTCTAATCCTATTCCGCGTGACGCTTTCAACAGGACTAAACCGTTATTTAATTGAGACAATTGACCGCTTGCTATTAGATCTTGTGTAGTAGGAAACCAGTTATTTTCCACCATACCTTCAAACTCTTCACCAACTAAAAAATAGTTCACATCAGAACTCAATAAGTAAGTGGCAACCTTTTGGTGCTCTTCTTTTTCAATATGCCCCAACTCCCGCATAGAACCGAGAATTAACCATTTATTCTCGTGATGAATGCCTTCAAAATTTTCTAAGGCCGCCTTCATGCTAGTGGGATTGGCATTATAACAGTCAACTACTAAGGTATTGCGTTCTGTTTTTTGAACTTGTGATCTATTATTACTAGGAATGTATTCTGCCAGGGCTTTGGAGATCTCATCATGATCAACATCAAAATAATCACCGATACAAATAGCCGTAAGAAAATTGTACAAGTTATAGCTTCCAACGAGGTTAGAGGCAACTCGCCGGCTTATTCCATCTCCCACCTTCCAACTGAACTCTAAAAAAGGGGTTAAATTTTCAACCTTCCCAATAATTCCAGATTCTGACTTACTCGAATATGAGACTGTTTTAATCCCTTCAGGAAGATTCGAAGTTAGTATTTCATCATCCTGATTCACAAACAAAACGCCAGCACGTTCTTCAATATTTCGGTAAAGTTCCGTTTTAGTATTGATCACTCCTTGAATTGTACCAAACCCTTCAATGTGTGCTGCTCCAATATTGGTGATAACTCCAAAATCAGGCTCCGCAATTTCGGCTAGTTCTTTAATATCTCCTGGCTTATTCGCCCCCATTTCTATGATAGCCATCTCGTGATCACCTGTTAGCCTTAAAAGCGTAAATGGAACACCTAAATGATTGTTTAGATTCCCCTCAGTAATTAAGAGATTGTATTTCTTTTCAAGAACAGCTCCAATAAGCTCTTTAGTAGTCGTTTTACCGTTACTACCTGTAATTCCTAGCACCGGAATATCAAATTGTCGTCTGTGATGCAGCGCTATATCCTGCAACGCTTTCAACACATCCTTAACGTAAAAAATCTTGTCTCCCGCTTTATCCTCCTCATCAACAATTGCAGCTACACAACCTTCTTCAATCGCCTTTTGCGCAAAAGCATTTCCATTAAAATTGGCACCTTTCAGCGCAAAGAAGAGGGTTCCAGGCACAATTTTCCGAGTGTCTGTACAAATACCATCTGCCTCTAAAAAGAGTTTATAAAGCTCCGTGATTTCCATTAGCCTAGTATTGCTGCAATTCCGGGTAAAGCAATTCCTTCTAGATATTCTAACATGGCTCCGCCTCCGGTTGAAACGTGACTCACTTCATTAGCAAGCTTAAACTTATTCACCGCAGCAACACTATCTCCTCCCCCTACAAGCGAAAAAGCTCCTTTCGAAGTGGCAGCAGCAACTGCCAACGCTATTGCCTTTGTTCCCGCTTGAAAGTTTTCCATTTCAAAAACTCCCATTGGACCATTCCAAAGAATTTGCTTGCTTTCAAGTATTACCTCATTGAAAGTTTTTATTGATGCCTCACCTATATCGAGCCCCATCCACCCATCAGGAATTTCATTAATATTCACCGACTGCGTATCAGCCTCGTTTGCAAACTCATTCGCTATAATCGTATCCGTAGGTATATATACTTGAACTTTTTTTGCTTTTGCGGTCTCTAATATTTTTAACGCTGTATCTAAATAATCCTCCTCAACCAAAGAATTACCAATATTTCCTCCCTGTGCTTTGACGAAAGTGTAGGCCATTCCACCGCCTATAATAAGATTATCAACATTATCTAAAAGAGCCTCGATAATCGTAATTTTTGAAGATACCTTTGCTCCACCTACAATAGCCGTAACGGGCTTTTCATCGCTGTTTAACACCTTATCTACACTAATAATTTCCTTTTCAATTAGGTATCCAAACATTTTTTCTTCTGGAAAGTTATTGGCAATTACCGCAGTGGATGCATGCGCTCTGTGCGCCGTTCCGAAAGCATCATTAACATAAACATCGCCATGCTTTGATAGCTTTTCGGCAAAACCGATATCCCCTTTTTTCTCACCTGAATGAAATCTCAAATTCTCAAGCAATAAGACTTGGCCAGGGTTTAAGGCAGCTGATTTTTCAAAAGCTGTTACCCCTACTGCATCTGGGGCAAAATCAACATTTACACCTAAGTTTTTCTCAATTGCCGGAATAATATTCTTTAATGAAAACTGAGGTTCTGGGGCATTTTTGGGACGACCCATGTGCGACATCAAAACTACGCTACCGCCATCTTCCAAGACTTTTTTAATGGTTGGGACAGCTGCCTTAATCCTTGTTTCGTCGGTAACTGTCATTGTTTTTTTGTCCAACGGTACGTTAAAGTCTACGCGGATTAATGCGCGTTTTCCTGAAAAATTGTAATCGCTAATTTTCTTGCTCATGCCAAAATATTATTTGGCAAAGATAAACTCAATAAGGTGAAGAAAAGAGGATTACCTTATGAAATAATTCACAAGAAATTAAGGAAGGAATACTTTCTTATTGAACACTAAATTATCTTGGAACATAGATACAAAGTATAAACCGCTTTGTAATCCAGAAGGTAAATTAATCTGTTCTAAATGCTCTCCTGAAAATTGAGATCCAAGGTTCATTTCTTGAATTAATTTTCCGTTCAAATCGATTAATTGAATAACAATATTAGCATCTGAGTACAACGCATATTCCACATTCAATTGCTGTGTAAAATCATTGTAAAACACTTTATATTGATCTTCAATTTCTTCGTATTTACTGAGGCTCAATGTAGCGTCTACAGGGATAGTTGATTGCCCCAAGTAAACGGTTTCCCCACTTGTACTACCATTATTATTTGACTCAGCATATGAGTAGTAGGCCGTTAAGTTTCCCATATCTGTTGCTGGAGCTGTCCATTGAAAAGTCCAGCTTGTAACCCCAACAGAAGAAGTTTGTCTAATGTAATTTCTTCCCCCAGATGTAGTTGTACCTGAACCCGTTCCAGCGGCAAATGTACCCGCAGCGTTTTCTCCATCGTCAAGTATTGTCATTTGGAATCCATTTTTCGCTCCAGCAGTAGCATTACTGATAGTAATATTATATGTTTGAGAAGGAATGTATGATGTTCCATCAAAAGTAAAATCTACAGTTCCTGCTGCTGATTGGGCAGTACCAGAATGACATCCCGTGCAATTTGATTCTCCTGGTGCCCCAGTTTTTGCCGCAGGCGGATTCACGGATGATGCTGTTTCATTCGAGCCATCTGAATGATACTTTTGAAAAGTGCCTTCGTTTGAAATCATTGAGAGTGTTAGTGCAAGTCCGCCTAAAAGCGAACCAAATAGTAGAATTTTTTTCATGACAGTAGCTTTATAATAAACTCAAAGCTATGCCATTATGTTCGCGAAAGAAATGTACAATTCGTTTATAAAAATGTACAATTCGGCATTAGACGATAAAAACCGAGTTCTGTGACTATAGTTTGAAGCGTCTATTAATTGAAAAGCCAAACCTGAACTGCCCATCTAACCAATTTGAAGTAGTTTGGTTAAGAAAGATATTCTCATTCAATCCTTTGGAATTGGAGAAAATTAAAGTGAAGTTATGCCCACCAGTTAGCAATTCGATACCAAAGCTTAATGAATTCGTGTGCACCATCTCGACCGGTCTATTAAACACATGATTGTATTCTCCTACAATTCCCAACCATTTGTTTATTCTGAATCTTCCCGAAGCACCCGCAAAAAACAAGGTGTTTTCATCTAAATCGGCAACATAATTTCTATGATTTACTCCAACATTAAGCTGTGCCGTGAATCGCTCATGAAATTTTCTCCCGATTAGCAGTTGATTTGTAAATCCTAATCTATGCGTAAACTTCTGATAAGAACCTGCTGAACTCGAATCAAGATCGGCTCTCTTATAGGGTAAAACAGCCGACCCTACATAGGTCAAACTTAACGGCATCCCCTCAACTTCCTGACGTAGGACTCTGTACTTGAAATAACTATCAATAACTTGAGTTGTGACACCAACACCTTTACTACGGCCAAGACCAACATTGATATTATCTCTAAATCCGTATTCAAAAGCTATCCTTACATCTGCTACATTATCTAAACCATAAAAGTTATATACTCCTCCAGCATCGCCTGCTATATCACCAAACTTATGGGCAACAATGAATTCGAGATTTCTCCAAGGGAGCATTTCAGTAGAATGATTATTAAGCACTCTAGTGCCCGCCCATGATTCGTAAACAAAATTCGAGTAATCCACAGTTTTATTTACCTCTAGCTCTTCTTCGACAGAATCTTGTCCAAAGGATGGTTGGAATAAAAGTAGAAGTGTTATTAGGCTAAGTAAATTTTTCATTCTTTGGCTTTAGACATTATAAAAGCAACTAAATCGAGCATCTGCTCTTGCGACATTTTTTGTAGGCTATATTGTGGCATGTATTGTCTTCTACCACTAACAGCATAAGTTCCTTTTCGGGTAATGTAAGGAACCGCAAAGGTTGAATGATCATGGATTCTTTTAGCAAGAAACTTATAGGAAAGTTTATCATCCATTAAGTCAAAATTGGTAATCTCTCGCCCTACCGCATGACAATGTAAACAACCTGCATTATAGATATATTCACCATGCGCCAGAATTGGTTGATAACCTTCTATCTCTGGTAAATCTGTGCTAGCGAACTTAGCATCGTTAATAGGGTTATATTTTGTTCTCAACATCTCTAACGCTTGTTCTTTATTTGAAGCGACTAAACGCTCAAATTCATCTAATTCAGCATCCGTGAAGTTTAAATCTGAAACTTGAATTTCTAACGACTTATAATAATGCAGTACCGCTCTTATTTCCCATCTTTCCATTGGTCTCCCCTGCGAGCACTGAACCGCACAAAGCTGAATAGCATTTTCTAACGTATCGCGTGTAGGTGCAACGAGTTCACCGTACTTTTTATCATAATCTCCATTGTACCAGTGCTTTTTATTGTACATCCCATAAAATGTCGATGCAGGTAAAAATGGCACATCATTTTGCATGCCGTATTCCAAAACAGCCTCTGGCGATTCATCTCCAGGATCAGCCGATTCAGGTTGAATATTATGGCAATCCGTACAAACAAAAAACTTTGATATTCTTTTATTTGACCCATCCTGTATTCTTCCGAATTTCACCATCTCCTCACCCATTTTTGCAGAATCCGGATCAAAAGCTCCTAAATAATGGATGGCCTTATCATCTCCCAATTCAAGGAGGGCCTCTTCCAAGGATTTTTCAGAATTATTTTTTGGTTTATCCGCTAGCTCGAACTTTCCTTCGTGAAACGGCCAGATAAAGCCATAAACACAAGCTAACCCCAAGAGTGCGGAAATACTTACGAATGATTTTTTAGACACAAATTACCTTTTACAGCTAGGTTAGTCATTAAATTTACAAAACGTGAACGATATTTTAGCTACACCGATCGAATATTTAAAAGGTATTGGCCCGCAAAGGGGTGAAGTACTTCGTAAGGAAGCTAGAATTTTCACATTCGGTGATTTGCTCCACTATTTTCCTTTTCGATACATAGACAAAACGCGATTTCAAAAAATTGAAGAGATTCCAAGTTTGAATACTGCTGTTCAGTTAAAGGTTAAAATAGTTAGCCTACGTGAACAAAAAATAAAGCGAACTACTCGATTAGAAGCAAAAGTAAAGGACGATACCGGAATGCTCACGTTGAATTGGTTTAATGCCGTACGTTGGATTAAACCAAAACTGGAGATTGGTAGGGAAATAATAATTTATGGTAAGCCGAATTATTTCAAAGGGAATTTTGTGATTACTCATCCCGAAATCGACTTTGATTTGAATCAAAAAGGAGGTTTAGAAGCTGTTTACCCAAGTGGTGAAAAACTACAGCGAGCTGGATTTAATTCTAGAGGGTTTAAAAAAGCAGTAAACCAATTACTCCCGAGCTTAAAGGGGAAAATCGTTGAATCCCTCCCCTCTTCAATCATAGGAGAAGCAGGATTAATTTCGAAGGAGGAGGCCTTTTTTAAAATTCACAACCCTCAGAATCTTGATCAGGCAAAAAAGGCAAATGCTCGCATAAAGTTTGAAGAGCTTTTTTACCTTCAAATGGAGTTACTTACGCGAAAAAAAATTGCAGAACAAAAAATATCGGGGCTTAAAATGACGCAAGTCGGCGATGTTTTCATGGAGTTCTATAAAAATCATCTACCCTTCGAACTCACAGGAGCGCAAAAAAGAGTTGTTAAAGAGATTCGCGCGGATCTTGCTTCAGGAATCCACATGAACCGATTACTTCAAGGAGACGTGGGAAGTGGAAAAACTTTAGTCGCTTTACTCGTTGCACTGATTGCGAATGGAAATGGTTTTCAAGCGTGCATAATGGCGCCCACTGAAATTCTTGCACAACAACATTACAATTCTTTGAGTGAATTTCTAAAGGATCTCGATGTAAGAGTAGAATTGCTCACTGGTTCCGTTAAACAAAAGGATAGAAAACCCATCCACGAAGGTCTTGAGGATGGAAGTATTAACATCCTGGTAGGAACACACGCTCTCCTAGAATCAAAAGTGAAGTACAAAAATTTAGGGCTGGCGATAATTGATGAACAGCATAGATTCGGTGTAGCCCAACGCTCTAAATTATGGAAGAAAAATGCTTTGCCGCCACATATTTTAGTGATGACGGCAACTCCAATCCCTAGAACTTTAGCCATGACGTTCTATGGAGATTTGGATGTTTCTGTAATTGATGAGATGCCACCTGGCAGGAAAGATATTGTTACTTCCCACCGATTCGATTCTTCTCGTTTGAGAGTATTGGAATTTATTAAGGAACAACTGGATCTTGGGCGACAAGCCTATGTTGTGTATCCATTGATAGAAGAGTCAGAAAAATTAGACTACAAGAATTTAATGGATGGGTATGAAGCCATGACGAGAAAGTTCCCACTTCCTAACTACAGAGTGAGTATAGTTCATGGACGCATGAAACCAGAGGATAAGGACTTTGAAATGCAGCAATTTGCAAAAGGGAATACGCACATTATGGTAGCAACAACAGTCATTGAAGTAGGAGTGAATGTACCCAATGCGTCTGTCATGATTATTGAAAGCGCCGAAAAGTTTGGCCTGTCTCAACTGCATCAGTTAAGAGGTCGTGTGGGGCGTGGCGCCAACCAATCTTATTGTATTTTAATGACCGGAGAAAAACTTTCGGCCGATGCCAAAACCAGACTCCAAACTATGGTAGCAACAAATGATGGTTTCAAAATTTCTGAAGCCGATTTAAAATTGCGTGGTCCGGGGAATTTATTGGGCACTCAGCAAAGTGGAATCCTTGACTTAAAATTGGCCGATCTTTCTAAAGACAGTCAACTCGTTTCTTTAAGTAGAGATATTGCACAGAATTTGTTAGAGAAAGACCCTAAACTAGAGGCCAAAGAGCATCAAGAACTAAAACGAAAGCTTAAAAACATTTTGAGTTCAAAACCAAATTGGAGCAGAATATCTTAGAACGTCTTACATTTACATTATGAAAACCACCCTTTTAGCCTTAACTGTTATTTTATCTTCTTCTCTTTTTGCTCAACTTAGCGGAGATATTGCTACTGATGCTAGAAAGATTGAAAATGACATTGATTATACGCTTTACTCTTCTTCAAAAACTGGAATTCTTGTTTTTGATATTGCGGTGAATACGGATGGAAAAGTAACGAGTTGTACTTTTGATAGATCAGCATCAACATGCAAAAGCACACCATTAATGATGATGGGTAAAAACAGAATTTTAGCTGAACTGAAATTTGAAAAAGATAATGGCTTCCCAACTTTCCATAGAGGGAAGGTTACCTATACTTTAGTTAATGTTGAAGACGAAGAAGAAATAGAAACGGAAGAAACCGCTCCCAATTAAGATTCCTCTGGAAAAAACTGCTCCTGCTCTGACTGTTTAAAGAAGATTTTAACCTGAGCTGTATCCTTCAAAAAATCTACCTTTCCTACTTGTGCTTTAACAATTTTGAGCCCCAGTCTTTTTTCTAAATCTGCTACTAGTAAGTCGTAATTCTCCGGCTTAATGTTTTCGATTTTCTCATACATGATAACCTTGGTAGCATCTGTCTTTTGGAACCAAACATATTCTAAGAAAAGTAGAACAAGTATTACAATAACGTTAATAAAACTCACCTCCGCGTAGCTCACTTGGCCTCCCGACAGCGCATTCACAACGGATAAACCAATGGAAACAAAAAGATAGGTCATCTCCTTTATTCGCATGGTATTGGTTCGGTATCTAATAATTCCAAATATGGCGAAAAGCCCAAGTCCCATACCAGTATCAATATCCAGTTTCTTTAGCGCAAAACAGAGCACAAAAGAGGTAATACTAATCATGTAATACGTGAAGAGATAGTCTTTTCTAAGCGTTTTTGGATAATAGATAAAACGAATGATAATCGTGAGCACTATCATGTTGAAAATGAAACGCAAAAGGAGCGAATAAAAATCCTCATTAAAAAGCTCTAGCCCAAAAAGTGTATCAACTAACTCTTCTTTTTCTTTCGCCTTTTCTATTACTTCTACTTTCAAAGTATCGCTAATCGCCGCCAAGCTCATAAGTCCTTAATTTATCTATCATTCTAATTTTATCCTTGAAATTATTCCCTTTCAGATTCGGGAATAACTGCAAAGCACCCACGCAGTATTTACTCATACTGTTAGGTCGAACACCATTAGTTTTCATTATACGGTAGAAAAGGCTATTTCGGTTCACATTTTCTTGTTTTAATTCCGCAATAACTATTTCATTAAAGACTAAATCTTGTTCTTTCCATGAAAAACACAGATTCAAATCAAGCGTTAATCTTTCCTTCTCAACCTTATTTACAAGCGTAATTCTCCCGAAGCTATTCCACAGTTTTGCTTCTAATTCTCGCTTCTCTCCCATAACCTCTTGTGCAAAAGCTGTAGTGGTTTGTCCTAGCTCCATCTCAAAATCCGGCACCTTTATTCTTCGCTTATCGGTTCTTCCCTTGAATTTATTTTTAATCTCAAAGAAAAATAGATTAGACTCAACGTAGTTACGGATTCTAACCTTATAGCGATTCCCTTTTCCGTTGTGATGGGCTAAATAAAAGGCGTAATCGGGTTCGTCGAAATACAAGGTTTTGTAGTTAGAAATTAGATTTCCATTAATGTTAAGCACACGATAATCATTGGCCAATTCTGGAAGAATTTTATTGAAAAAACCTCGCTCCATTACGAACTTCGTATCTGTACGATTCATTAGTTGAACCTCATCCATTTCACCTAAAGTAATCGGCGAAAAGCTTTTCAATATTTCAACTTCGTTGTATCGCAAAACCCCTTGTAAAGCCTGCAAATGTAACTTAATTTGCTTAAATTGGTAAAATACTGTTCTGACTTATTGTTTTCCGATAGGTTTAATATTTATGAAGGAAATCAAGATTGAAATTAATTTGAGGGAAACCTCACACTACTCTGAACTGCCGGAAGCCATTAGCAATTTATGCGAGGAAGCGATACGTTTTTCACAAAATGCCTATGCCCCGTATTCTAAATTTCAGGTGAGTGCTTGTGCATTAATGAGTGCGGGCGATATTGTTCGAGGAACGAATGTGGAAAATGCTTCTTACCCAGCAGGAGTTTGTGCAGAGAGAAACGTTCTATCTCATGCTATCTCCAATTATCCTAATCAAAAACTTACACATATTGCCATATATGTGAACAAAGACTTGGATCAGGTTGTTCCTCCTTGTGGAATCTGCAGGCAATCATTATTAGAGGCGGAAACCCGTCAAAAACACCCAATTAGAATTTTATTGATTGGCTATAAAGGGAACGTTATTGAAGCCTCATCTGCTAAGGATCTTTTGCCCCTTTCGTTTAGTGGTGAATTTTTAGAGGAAAACGGCGATAAATAAGAATTCATTCAGTTAAAAAAAAATTATATTTGTACCCATTGCAAACGGAAGTTATGACCATGGCAACAAAAACTACAGCAAAAAAAACTACGACTGCTAAAAAAACGCCGTCGAAAGCTAAAAAATCAACGAGTAAATTCTCGAAAGCGACTTACCTCAAATGGTACAAGGATATGTTATTGATCCGTCGATTCGAAGAAAAGCTATCTCAATTGTATATCCAACAGAAATTTGGTGGATTCTTGCACCTGTACATAGGTCAGGAGGCAATCGCTGTTGGAACTGTGTCAGCGCAGCAAGAAGGTGACAAGCATATTACTGCTTACCGTGATCACGGACACCCAATAGCTTTAGGTACCGACCCTAGAGTGTTAGCAGCTGAGCTTTACGGAAAAGTAACCGGATGTTCTAAAGGAAAAGGTGGATCAATGCACTTTTTTGATGTAGAAAAAGGGTTCTTTGGAGGGCATGGTATTGTTGGAGCACAAATTCCAATGGGTGCTGGTATGGCATTCGCTGAGCAGTATAAAGGAACAAAAAATGTTGTTGTTACTTCGTTTGGTGATGGTGCAGTTAGACAAGGTGCGCTTCACGAAACTTTTAACATGGCTATGACATGGAAATTACCTGTGATTTTTGTGATTGAGAACAACAATTACGCAATGGGTACTTCAGTTGAAAGAACGACAAATGTTACTGATCTAACCAAAGTTGGTTTATCATATGAAATGCCTTCGTTTGCAGTTGATGGAATGAGTCCTGAATCGGTTCATGAGGCAATGGAAGAAGCGATGGATAGAGCTAGAAGAGGTGATGGGCCAACATTACTAGATATTAGAACATATAGATACAAAGGACACTCAATGTCCGATCCTCAGAAATACAGAACGAAGGAAGAAGTTGCAGAATGGCAAGAAAAAGATCCTATCGAACATGTGTTGCGCGTAATCAAGAAAAACAAATGGATGACCGCAAAAGAAATTGAAGACGTTAATAATTGGGTTAAAAACGAAGTTAAAGAATCGATTGAGTTCGCTGAGAAATCAGAATTACCGAAGCCAGAAGAGATTTACGATGATGTTTATCAAGAGCCTAATTACCCTTACATTAAAGAATATTTAGCCTAAGCGCTACTCAAAAGACTATAGATATGGCAGAAATAGTTCGTATGCCCAAATTATCCGACACCATGACAGAAGGTGTTGTTGCAGAATGGCACAAGAAAGTTGGTGACAGTGTTTCGGAAGGTGATTTATTAGCCGAAATTGAAACGGATAAAGCAACCATGGAATTTGAATCATTTTATGATGGTGTTTTATTACACGTTGGTGTAGAAAAAGGTGGTGCCGCACCTGTTAACGAGGTACTTGCCATCATTGGTGAGAAAGGAGAAAACGTTGATGAGATTCTTGCATCTGCTGGAAGCGCTGCTCCTGCTGAGGAAGAGGCTCCTGCAAAAGAAGAAGCTCCTGTAGCTACTCCGGTTTCGCCAGAGCCTGTTGCTGCTCCAGTAGCCGCTATTGCAGAACCAGTTTCAATAAACGGTTCTACCACATCAAATGAAGGTGGTAGAATATTTGCTTCGCCCCTTGCTCGAAAAATGGCCGAGGAAAAAGGAATTAACCTTAACGCGGTTAAAGGGACAGGTGAAGATGGAAGAATTGTAAAAAGAGATATTGAGAATTATACACCTGCCGCTGGTGGAACTTTATTTGCTGGACCGGTTGGAACAGAATCTTATACGGATGTGCCTAACTCACAAATGAGAAAAGCCATTGCGAAAGCACTTTCTGCATCTAAATTCTCAGCTCCTCACTTCTACCTTAAAATGGAAGTAGATATGGACAACGCGATTGCTGCTCGTAAAGCAATTAATGCTGACGAAGGAGTTAAGGTATCGTTCAATGACATGGTAATTAAAGCGGTTGCAGCCGCATTGAGAAAGCATCCTAAAGTAAATGCTGATTGGATGGGTGATGCTATTCGTTACAACGATCATATTCACGTTGGTGTAGCTGTAGCTGTAGAGGATGGATTAGTTGTACCGGTAGTTAAGTTTACAGACACGAAAGGAATTTCTCAAATTGGTGCCGAAATTAAAGATTTGGCTTCAAGAGCTAGAGATAAGAAGATTTTACCTGAAGAAATGCAAGGTGGTACATTCGCAGTTTCAAATCTAGGAATGTATGGAATTGAAGATTTTACGTCTATCATTAACCCTCCTAATGGATGCATTCTTTCGGTAGGCCAAATCAAACAAACTCCAGTTGTGAAAAATGGAGAAATTGTTCCTGGAAACGTAATGAAACTAAGCTTATCATGTGACCATAGAGTGGTTGATGGAGCTGTTGGTTCAGCGTTCCTTAAAACACTTAAGGATTTCTTAGAGAATCCAGTGAAAATGATAGTTTAATAGAACTTGAAAATAAATGAGAAGGCGATCTATTTAGGTCGCCTTTTTTATTGCCTAAATCGTCATAGAAAAGACCCGTGTATTCGGTTTGTTCGCATGCAATCGAAGATCAAAGGCCATACAAATATTTCGAACAAATGGCCTCGCTTCCTCTGGAACGGTGAGGGTATTATTTTCAATAACCACTAATCCATCTGCCTGCATTTCATCCAAGCGAGAAAGACATACCTCTAATTCTTCAAATCGCAGCGCTTCATCCTCCCATGACGTTTCGAAATGACACATAATATTTAAAATATGCTGGCGTACGACTAAATCTTCTTCTGTAAGCAGGTGACCACGTAATAAAGGAAGTTCTCCCGAATTCACAATGTCTTGATACTCCTCAACCGTTTTTACATTCTGAGCAAAACTATACCAAGAGTCAGGAATTGAACTCATACCTAGACCAACCATTAATTTGGTTTTCCCTGCTGTATACCCCATAAAGTTTCGATGTAAGGTTTTAGACTTCATTGCCTTATATAGGGAGTCAGACTCTAAAGCAAAATGATCCATTCCTACCTCTACATATCCTAGCTTTCCTAAAAGTGTTTTTCCAACTTCATATAACTCACGCTTTTCATCGTTCGAGGGCAAATCATTTTCATCATACCCTCTTTGTCCCGTTCCTTTAATCCACGGTACATGTGCATAAGAGTAAAATGCAATTCTATCAGGCTTTAATGTTTTGGTCTTTTCAATAGTATCAATAATACCGGCCTTAGTTTGGTGAGGCAATCCAAAAACTAAATCGTGCGATATAGAGGTATACCCAACTTTACGAGAGTCTAATGTAGTTTTCTCTACATTTTCATAAGGTTGAATTCTATTAATCGTTTGTTGCACCTTAAGATCATAATCCTGCACACCAAAACTATTTCTTCTGAATCCTAAATCGTAAAGCACCTTTAAATGCTCTTCGGTAGTATTATTAGGGTGCGCTTCAAAACTAAACTCATACCCTTCTGCTCGTTCAGCTTTCGTTAAGATTCCTTTAATGTGTTTTCTTAAATTTTCAGGACTAAAAAATGTTGGAGTCCCTCCACCCAAATGGAGTTCTTTAATCTTCGGCTTCGCCCCGAAAAGGTCTGTATATAAATCCCGCTCCTTTAATAGGGTTTCCTGATAAGGCTCTTCAACATCATGTCGTTTTGGTAATGCGTTTATGACATCCACAAAACGTGCAAAGATTCTCACAAAAAGGAAGGTCAATATAAAGGCTTATCCCCTCTGATTTATTAGATTCATCGAAAGCTTGTTTTGCAGTTCGCTTCCAATCTTCAAGGGCAATTCCATCTTTATTTCAATAAGGCACTGTGGGATAACTAGCGTACCTCGGCCCTGGAATGTTATATTTCTGAACAAGGCTCAGCCCCATTCTATTGATTATCTTCTAAAAACCACTCTGTATAGGCAGTTGCTGTTTCTTGAAGTTTGGCGTATTTCAAGTCAATTCCTTCAGGGAGATTTGTGCGAATTCTATCAACGATATCAATCAACATATTCTCACACGAAGGTTGAAAATCACAAAGTCTAATTTTCGCATGACCATTTTCTACCTCAGCATATTTCTTATGAGGAGTATTACCATTAACAAGCAAGAAATGATCGTATTCATCAACAACGTTCTTATTCACGATTGCCTTTAAATCTCCAAAATCGATAATCATACCATGCTTGGTATTGTCAGGATCCTGAATAATATCGCCAGTAACCGTAACAGTCAAGACATATGAATGTCCGTGAATATTCTTACACTTACCATCATACCCCCATAAAGCGTGGGCAGTTTCGAAAGTAAATATTTTGGATACTCTAAGTTTCATTGTTTCTAAATTCAAACTACATAGGAGCGTCTTGCGCCCAATCAATAATTTCAATGTCAAATACTAGAACAGAGTTACTAGGAATCTTGCCACCAGCAGCTTCATCAGGACCATACCCAATATATGGAGGGATAATTAATTTACCTTTTCCTCCTTTACCGAAATAAGGAATCCCTTCTTGCCATCCATAAATTGTTTGGCCTAGTGGAAATGAAAATGTAGTTGGAGTTCCTCCAGTTCCATCAAAAGAACTTCCATCTAATAAATATCCTTCGTAGTTTAATGTTAGGTATGAGTTATTGTCTGGTTTTTCATCCGAACCGTAATCTTCCGCGAAAATGTACATTCCAGTCTCTGTCTTTTCTCCACCTTCTAATCCTTCTGCAGCAATGTATTCTTCAATTTCTGGCGAATAATCTACAGACATATCTATTTCTGGAGCAGATGGCTCATTTGAGAAATCAACTATTTCAATATCAAATACTAAAATCGAGTTTGGTGGAATCAAACCTGCTTGACGCTCACCATATCCTAAGTCTGGCGGAATAACAAGTTTACCATTCCCGCCTTTACCAAAGCTTGGGATACCTTCTTGCCATCCAGGAATTAACCCTGCAACTGGGAAAGGGAATGAAATCGCTTCACCATTTGTTCCATCAAATACAGTCCCGTCTAATAATCTACCTTCGTAAGAGAGCGTTAAATAACTATCTAGCGTTGGTTTTTCTGCCGAACCTTCATTTTCAACGTAGATATACAATCCACTTTCTTGACGTTCAGGCTTCCATGATTTATCTTCTAAGAATGTTTTGATTTCTTTATCATAGGCAGTTTCAACGTAGTCTAGCTCTTCAACTTCTTCACCTCCACCACATGCTACTAGAAAAACTGCAGAGATATATAATAGTGACTTTTTCATTCTGAAATAATTAATTTTATGCAAAGATAACAAATCACATACTTGCACCATGTCAATAAAGACCTATTCTCACTTTTTAGTTGTTTTTGTTCTTGGACTCACCTCTTGTAATACGATGGTCTGGAATCAAAACCGACTCAATAAAAAACTAAAAAAAAAAGATATTATTGAGCAAAGTTTTGTTACCTCAGAATCTACAATTCATTATTACAAAGGTGGGGAAGGGCCTGCAGTACTACTGCTACATGGTTTTGGAGCCGACGCCCAAGTAACATGGCATAAAACAATGCGAAAACTGAGTAAAAACTATACTGTAATTGCACCAGATCTTTTATGGTTTGGACAAAGCAATAGCAGTATGACACCCAATTTGGAATCACAAGTGAGAGCAATGATTGCATTGATGAATACATCCAACATCGATAAGTTTTCTATTGCTGGAATCTCTTATGGTGGTTTTGTTACCATGGCCATGTATTACACCATCCCTAAAAGAATAGAAAAGATTTGCCTCATCGATAGCCCTGGTGTTACTTATGATATAGAGGAAATGAAAATTCTTTGCAAAGAAAATGACGTAGAAGATATTGCAGATATTTTTGTGGTAAAAGAACCGGAAGGAGTTCAAAAATTAATGAATCTAGCCTTTTACAAGGACAAGA
Organism: Crocinitomicaceae bacterium; assembly: GCA_022447665.1. Lineage (GTDB taxonomy): Bacteria > Bacteroidota > Bacteroidia > Flavobacteriales_D > Crocinitomicaceae > JAKVAQ01. The sequence continues at coordinate 118,337 of JAKVAQ010000015.1, read as the reverse complement.
AAATACCAAAGAAGATTCTAAACCAAACCTACGAACTTTACTTCTCACAGCATCACAAAGAACTAACCACATTACTTCGCACATTACCTGCTGAACAAAGCAGGCTCTTAAGTATTGATATAGACACGTACCCGAAATCCTTGGTTATCTGGGGAATTGAAGATGATGTTTTTCCTTTAAAAGAGGGAGAAAAATTAGCCGAACATATGGGGGCAGAATTTTTTCAAATAGAAAAAGCAGGACACGCTCCCAATATTGAGAAATTCAAGATATTTCAAGATAAATTAGAATCTTTTTTAGCGGATTAAAATTCGGTAGAAATTGGTGTTAAAGTATACCCTTCTTTTTCCATTAAATCTATTACTCCTCCTTCACCAAATAAATGTGCTGCACCAACTGCGACAAAGCATTGTTTGTCGGCAATTTCCTTTTTCAGTGTTGGAATCCATGCCTTATTTCTATCATACAAAAACAAGTCAGCGAACTGCATAAACTCTGGTGATTGCTTTGTCATTAGAGGAATAAACTTATCTACTTTTTGTTTGGAGTAAAGCTTCATGAGCTTCTGCATCTCCTTTTTTTGACCTTTTGGATCCTGAATGGATTCCATAATCATAGTTGCCATATCTTCACTAGACACCGAATCAAAAAAACCTAATTGTTGTTCAAATGTCTCAAATCCTATTAACGGAACCTCATTCTCACCAGCCAATTGCATAATGGTAAGGTCATAAGATTCTGTTGGTCCTTCAAAACTTAGTTGAGTAATATTTTGCATTATGTAGAATGGCTTCATTCCACCATACATTTTGTGAAACATCTCAGTTGTCACATCCATTTCAGAATCCATAAAGGCAAGTAATTCGGTCATTTGCTCCTTCGTGAAATAATCTGCCACATTACCCGAATCCAAAGTCATCATTTCTAATGCGGCGAATGGATCAGGCATTCCACCTACTTCCATGATAATAGCATCAGACCCCATAACCCGTTCAGCCATAGGGTTCGTAAAATTATAATACTCCTCCTCTATTAAATGCATAGTACCATACATATAGCTCGGTACACATCCGTTTCCTTCAATCTTCCACAATAAGGAGTTTCCATTATCTAAAGGAACATCTTTCCATTTTTTTTCTTCTTCTTGAACTTCTGCTACACCAGCATTAGAACAACCGAAAAAAATAACGAATGAGATTAAAGCACTAGAAATCAGTTGTAGATATATTTTACCCATAAAACAAAGGTAATTTTAGATATTATTTCATTTGAGTGAGCCTTGCTAAAAATTGTGAATTTTCATCGGTCATGAGACACTCGCAAGTGAAGCCATTTTCAGAAGCATAATATTCTAACGTCTGAAAATCAACAAATAGCCACGGAAACCAATCCGTTTCATTATCCTTAAAACTCATTTTAAACTCCACCTCTCCGTAGTAATTAGCATTTAAGTCGATCCAAATCTCTCCATTCTCATCTTCATACAAATAGCTCAGATCAGCAGAATCACAGATGATTTGTCCATTTTCAGTGAGTAATGTCTTTGCTTTTTTAAAAAACTCCTCAAACCGCTCTACCTTCTCCACTATTCCAATCCCATTCATCATCATTAAAATGGTATCGAATTTTTGATGAGATTGAAAATCAAAGTAATTAACACAATGTGCATTATACCCCTCATCTACCAAATGCTTAACTGCTCCTTCGGAAGTATCAATGAGTTCAATGTCCTTCCCCATCTTTTTAAGACAAGATGCATGAGCCCCAGCCCCAGCGCCAACTTCTAATACACTACCCGAGCATTCAGACAGCGCTTTTTTTTCAATTTCAGGCATCTCAGAAAACTCTCGGAAGAGGTAATTTAATGGAATCTCATATCCATCTCCCACATTATTTTCAACTATGATTTTGCCTTCATCACCAGATTTGGCATGGGCTTGAATTGCTGCTCCGAAAACATCACGCGATGCCATGAACTAAATTTCGTCTCCTAGATTATCAATATCCTCAAAGTCTTCACCATCGAAATCTGAAAAGATGTCATCGATATCATTGCCTAAATCAAGGCTAGCAGAATCTGCGAACATTTCAGCACTGAAATCAGCTTCTTTAGAATCTTCATGAGGAGCATCACCTATGGACATCACCACTTCAGGAACTTCAACCACTCCTTCTTCTACTTCAATCAACTCAATCAAGAAGCACCACATCTTCATGAAATCGTATACCAAAATAAGTTTTTGGCCGATTTTATCAACATGAAACTCAATTGGAGTATCCTGCATAATAGAAGGTGCAGAATCTCCGCTACCCATGCCCATATCCATTAGTGTAATTTCATGGCCTTTATCCCAGTTCTCGTTACTTAAATAAAACGAACCTAGCTGATCACCTGCAAAATCAAATGCAAGCATTATTGTATTATAGAAAGACTCAAAACTATCTGAGCTGTTCACAACAATATCACGAAAAACATCCGTTTCTTCAGTGGTATCAATTAATACTCTAAACTTTAAAGTCTTCATTTATTCTTTTGCAATGTGCAAATATAACAACAGTAATACGCTTCATGACTAATACATGTTTCTATTTTATTCAATTAGATTTGTTCGCAAATGCTTACATTTCGCTGGAGAATAGAGGATTTTTTAGCGTATTTTTAGTCTGATTTTTAGAAGTTTATGTAAACCATGGAGCAAGGAAAACTATACTACAGCATAGGTGAACTAGCAAAGATGTTCGACGTAAATACGTCATTAATACGTTTTTGGGAAAAAGAATTTGGTTCTTTACATAAGCACAAAAATGCCAAGGGAAATAGAAAATTTACCTCGAAGGATATCGAGCATTTTAAACGAATCTATGAATTGGTTAAAGTTAAGGGATATACCCTGGAAGGAGCAAAAAAAGAACTTAAAGGTGGAAATACTGAAACCCTAGTAAGCAGTAACGAAAAAGTGATTGAAAAACTTAATGAAATAAAAGAAAAACTTCACAAGTTGAGACGCTGAACTTTGGTATGAAATTTGAACATTCAATTTTTGTGAAAACAAAAGCAGTTTTATTTGGCTTAGCAGCCCTAATCGGTTTTGCCCTATTCGCATTTTACTCAGGAGTCGAAAAGACTACTCCCCTGGAATATAAGGTAATCAATGTTCAGGGAAATATTCTTTATGTACAAACAGGTAGTGAGATGAAGCGTGGAGACACTTACTTGGAAGGTACTGGTTTATCCTTTAAAACTAAAGATGCTCGCGCTGCTATTATGAATAAAACAGCAGGTAGAATGGTCTTAACCGGAAATGATAAAGGTAAGATTAGGATTCTGCCAGCACAAAATAATATTTCGTCTAGGTCTGGGGCACTTCTTAATTTAATTGATCTTAAATCTCATTTTTCTGGAAGGTATTTGGTGTTAGGCAGAACTGAAGTTGAAATAGCTTCTCCCGACTATATAATGAACGATCGAAACTTCTTTTATTTGCGCTATGACTTCATGGATGAATCAATCCCAAAGCGATTAGAAAATAATGGAAACAAGTTGATCATTGATAAAAGTCAAATTTTTAAAATTGATGGAGAACCAATACCCACCTTTGAAACAGAAATGACGTTATACTATTCAAAAGAAGGAAATAATACAAAAATTAGTAAATTTACACCGGTATTCCCTGATTTAGAGACATTAAAAGAAGAATTAACCCTAATGTTTTCCATTTTTGAATTCAAGGATGAGGAAGCTAAATATAACGAGGTAAAAGCCCATTTAAATGAATTCTATGGGACACCTCACGACGACGATTTAAAAACATGGTTGAATCAAGAGTTCAACACTAATTATTAAATTCATTGTTATGAAGAGAATTTTTACGCTAGCCGCATTTGCAATCTTAGGAACAACGCTACTTTCTAACCTGGACAAAAAAAAGAGCGAAAAGGTAGCGGCAACAGATGAATACAAAGTCATTAAAGTAGATGGAACAATTATTTTCCAAACTACAAAAGAGAACATGAAAATTGGTGATATTTTCATTTCAGGAACAGGTTTAGATTTCTCTACTCCGGATTCCAGAGCGGCGGTAATTTCAAAATTAAAGGGAAGATATGTGCTATCTTCAGCAGAAAAAGGACAAACCAAAATATTACCAGCGGCAAATAACATATCCTCTAGAGCAGGTGCGCTCATCAATATTATTGATTTACAAAACCACTTCTCCGGAAGATATCTAGTGATTGATAAAGCTGCATTGGAAATTGGTGAAGAAGCCTTTCCTCAAAATGATGATGCTTTTTTCTATTTAGCGTATTACCATAATGATGAACAAATTCGTAAGAAACTTAGTCACGAAGGGAATAGCGTAATCCTTGATAAGGATGAAATTTTCATGATAGACGAAAGACCGATAGAGGTAAGTGAAAAAGAAATGACGTTATTCTACAGAAACGGAGGTTCCTCCTCTAAAATCAGCACGTTTACACCAGTATTCCCAGATACAGAGGAGTTAAAACTAGAAATAGAAATTATTCTTGAGGAGTTCTCAGACAAGGATAATCCGACTAAAATCAAAGAAATCACAGCCTACCTAAATGAATTCTATGGGAAACCTCAAGAAGATAATTTAAACGGGTGGCTAGAAAAAGAATTTCAGATTACAGAATAGTTTAAGCAGTTTCACGCTTTTTACTAACAAATAATTAAAATTCATAACATTCCGCTTGCGGGCTTAAAGGAGTATTTATCTTTGTGGCCATGCAAGAAATGATTCTGATCCTAGACTTCGGCTCACAGTACACACAATTAATTGCCAGAAGATTACGAGAACTTAATGTTTATTGTGAAATCCACCCTTGGAATAAGATTCCGGAAACTGGAGATCATGTAAAAGGAATTATTCTTTCGGGAAGTCCATTTTCGGTAAGAGCTGAAAACGCGCCTAACCCCGATCTCTCTGGATTTCGCGGAAAACTTCCTTTATTGGGCGTTTGCTATGGAGCGCAATTTATGGCGCACAACTTCGGAGGTGAAGTAGCTGCATCTGATACAAGAGAATACGGAAGAGCGAATCTTGCATATGTGAATTCAGATTTCGAATTAATGAAAAATGTTTCCAACGGAAGCCAAGTATGGATGTCCCACGGCGACACTATTCAGCGAATTCCTGAAAGCTTTGAACTAATGTGTAGTACTGATGACGTTAAGTTCGCTGGTTTTAAAATCGCAAATGAAACAACTTACGGCATACAATTTCACCCGGAAGTTTATCACTCAACAGATGGAAAGCACTTACTAAAAAACTTTGTCGTTGATATTTGTAAATGCTCTCAATCATGGACTCCAGCAGCCTTCGCTGACGAAACCATTGCAAACCTAAAAGAAAAATTAGGAAACGATAAGGTTGTTCTTGGATTATCTGGAGGAGTGGATTCTTCTGTTGCGGCAGTTCTATTGCACAAAGCTATTGGAGATAATCTACACTGTATTTTCGTAAACAACGGACTACTTCGAAAAAACGAATTTGAATCTGTACTAGCATCCTACGAAGGAATGGGACTTAACGTAAAAGGAGTTGATGCAAGTCAACAGTTCTATTCTGCTCTAGAAGGATTAACTGATCCTGAAAAAAAGAGAAAAGCTATTGGAGGAGTTTTTATTGATGTTTTTGATCAAGAGGCCAATGCAATTACGGATGTAAAATGGTTAGGACAAGGAACAATTTACCCTGATGTTATTGAGTCAGTTTCGGCTACAGGTGGACCTTCGCAGACAATTAAATCGCATCATAATGTTGGCGGACTTCCAGATTATATGAAACTAGAAGTTGTTGAACCTCTTCGCTTGCTATTTAAAGATGAAGTAAGACGTGTTGGAAAAGAACTTGGTATATCGCAAAATATTCTTGGTCGTCATCCTTTCCCAGGTCCAGGACTAGGAATTCGTATTTTAGGAGACATTACAGCAGAAAAGGTACGGATCTTGCAAGAGGTAGATCATATATTTATTGAAGGCTTGAAAAGTAACGGACTTTACGACGATGTATGGCAAGCGGGAGCAATCCTACTTCCTGTGCAATCTGTTGGTGTAATGGGTGATGAAAGAACTTATGAAAATGCTGTAGCTTTAAGAGCAGTAACTTCAACAGATGGAATGACTGCCGATTGGTGTCATTTACCATATGAATTTCTAGCAAAGGTGTCAAACGACATCATTAATAAGGTGCGAGGAATCAACAGAGTGACTTATGATATAAGCTCTAAGCCACCTGCAACTATTGAATGGGAATAATGAAAAGATTTTTATACCTCATAGTATTTCTTGCTGGTTTCGCAGCTTTTGCTCAACCAGATGGTGCTGAAGTAACGAGCATCAATGGAAAGAAATATTATGTGCACTTTGTTCAAGAAGGAAACACCCTATACGGGATTCACAAATTGTACAACACACCATTAGAAAGCATTCTAAATGCAAATGAAGGACTTACAGATAATCTTAGCGTAGGTCAAAAAATCCTTATCCCTATCTCTACCGATGATGCTTCTTTTTACAATAAACATGTGGTCAAAGAAGGAGAAACTCTTTACGGAATTTCTAAGCAGTATAATTGCAGTGTAGAAGATCTTCAAAATCTAAATAAAGGTCTGAATGCCGGTATTAAGCCAGGTCAAGAAATTATAGTTCCGGGCAAAACTGAAGTAATTCCAGAAAACAACGGTGAAGGAGTAACAACTGACCCTGAAGTGACTGAAACGAATAACACTTATAATGTTTCATATCAAGACTCAATAGTCAATCATGTGGTACTTGACCACGAGACTCTTTATTCAATTTCTAAAAGTTACATGGTTAGTATGGATACCATTAGAACATTGAACGGTATTCGTAACAATAAAATTAAGCCAGGTCAAACAATAAAAATCCCAATCAAGAAGGTTAATTATACCATCCTTGAAAAAGATATTACTCAATTGACTATTAAAGACTTTTCATTAGCCCTAACTAACCAAACCGTTAAGAAAGAATCTTACAAAGTAGCACTTCTTATGCCATTCATGTTCGCTAAAAACGACGCCTTAATGAACAAACCTCTTAAGATTGGGGAAGAGCGAGAAATGTACCCTCTGACAAAGATTTGCTTTGAATTTTACCAAGGCTTTAAACTTGCAGCAGATTCGCTTGCTCAAGCAGGATTGAATGTGGAGCTTTTGGTGTATGATACTAAAAATGACTCAGGAGAGGTTGCAAGGATTTTTGCCAAAACAGAAATGGAGAACGTTGATTTGGTTGTAGGTCCGTTGTACCAAAAAACAATCAACGCGGCAGTCGCGAAATGTGAGGAAAAAGAAATAAATATTATTCTACCTTTCAAAGCAAATGCAAAAGTATTGCATCAAAATCCTCATGTCTTCTCTACCGTAACAAGCAACATGACTTTGTATGACGGAATGGTTGATTACATTGTGGAAAACCATACCCAGCATAAGGTAATTCTGCTCAAACCGCAATATGGCGACCTTACATTATATAATCGCGTAAGAGATCGTTTCAACGAGTTAATTAAGGAAAAGCCTAATGCTTACGCTTCTCAAATCACTGATATTCCAATGGGGTCTTCCGGAGGCAGAGACATAAACGTTCATATTGCAAAAGACACTGTAAACGTAGTCATTGTGCCTTCAACGGATGTAAAAATTGTTAGTGGGTGTTTAAACCGACTAAATAAAGTTATGAATATCAATTCCAGAGCCAAACAACTGAAAATTGTTGTTTTCGGGGTGGAAGACTGGAACAAAATGGATGATCTTGACATTCTTCACAAGGTAAGACTTAACCATCATTACGCTTCTTATCGCCATACAGATTTCAACAAAGCTAAAGGGTTAGGATTTGTACGTTCATTCCGCTCAAAATTTGCCATTGATCCAACAGTATATTCTACTCAAGGTTTTGATGTAGGAATGTATTTCATGGCGGCCCTTAAATTATACGGAACTCAATTTCAGTCTTACCTTCATTTGAATGAAATAAATCAAGTTCAAAACGCCTTTAATTTTCAAAAAATTGCCGATGATGGTGGTTATGAAAATAAAGGGACAATTATCGTTCGATATAGCGGCTACGAGCTAGAAAAGATGAACTAACTCACTGTGATCCAAACCTTACACAAAAAGTTTGATTTTTTGTTAGGTTTTACACAACCCTTTCATTTAGTTTTCGTCTATCTTAGTATATCTCAAACAACAAAAAACGTAGTTATAACCATGAAAACAGTCGCTACAGCGATCTTAGCAATTGCTTTACAAGCAGTTACGCTAGCGCAAGATTCGAGTGTCGACCCTCGTTTAGAGGCAAATATTGGCGCAGAAGCCATTACACTCAAAGAAAACAATCCAGATTATTACAATTTTTTAATCTACGAACTTAACGAATCCTATTTTGTCACATCAGAAACCCCCGATCCTGGTGTAAAACAAGAAGTGTATAGCATTTCAAGGATTAAAGATGCTGAAGGGAACGAATTTAATGAGTCGGTACTAGAAAATTCCGAGACATTCAACTTCAAAGCATACAATTTCAAAAGAACACATGACAACCGTGTATTATACGAACTGTCAGATGGTAGATATTTAGTTTTCTACACGCTGAAAGAAGTAAAAGAAAACTATAAAAAGAAATAGCCATGAAAAAGATATTATTATTAGCACTTTTATCGACGAGCTGGTTATTTGGTCAATCAACAACCGTTGTTATGGGACCAGGAACAGACGGAACTACAGTTACCTCATGTCTAGGTGGCTTATTTGATTCTGGAGGAACAGGTGCCGCTGCAGACTATGATAACGATGAGAGTTATGTCGTAACTATTTGTCCAGATACTCCCGGTGACTTCATCGCGATAGTGTGGACAATTTTTGATTTAGATCCAACAGACCTTGTTCCTGGCCCAGGAACAGATGCAGATCATATAACTATTTACGATGGTGATGATGTGACCGCTCCTTCTCTAGGAGATTATTATGCAGGAGGTTTTGGTGTTGGTTCTGTAATTGGTGCATCACCATTTAACCCAACAGGATGTCTGACAATTGAATTTACTTCAAATGCAACTGGTACAGGTAATTTTAATGCCACCTTTAGTTGTGAAACACCCTGTTCGCCTCCTTTTGCAGATGGAATTATTGTAGGTGCGGATAGCCCTTCTGGTGATTCAATTGCTGTATGCATTGGAGAAGAAGTAACATTTACAGATAACGGATCAACTCCGGGAGATCCTTTGTTCACCATTGAAGATTGGGTTTGGCATTGGTTAGATGGTACGGATGATGACACTTTAGCTGGACCTTTCGACGCAACTCATACTTATACTGAGCCGGGAGAATATGTAGTTCAATTAGAAGTTATTGACGACAATGGGTGTTCAAATACGAATGCTACCAACATTAGAGTATACGTAGCTCCTGAGCCAAATTTTGATCCTTTCCCTGGCGATACAACATTATGTATTGGAGAATCAGTAACATTCTCAGCAACGCCAGATGCTTATGAAGTCGAATGGTCTGGTTTCCCGTTAGGAGTATTTATTGATGATAACTGTATGGAAGATGACGTGGGGATTGTAAAATCGACTCCTATGACCATTACTGGTTATGACCCAACGCATACATTATCAGACCTTACACCAGATATCCTTGAGATTTGTGTAGATATTGAGCACTCATTTATGGGAGACTTTGTGCTTCAAGTTCAATGTCCTACAGGTGAAATTGTAACATTACACGAGCAATTAGGTGGTGGTACAGATTTAGGAGAACCTGTATTTGGATCTATAGATTGTGATGATCCTTCAACTTTTGGAACACCATACAACTACTGTTTTACAGCTACCGCTCCTGAAACATGGGAAGAAGCGGCTGATGCAGTGGCAACTTTGCCTGCGGGTGATTATGCAATGGTTGAGCCAACAGGTTTTGCAGCTTTAGATGGTTGTCCGATTAATGGTACATGGACTCTATTATTCACCGACTTGTGGGGAGGCGATGATGGTTCTATCCCAGGATGGTCAATTACATTTGCTGATTATTTAACACCAGACGTTACTGTATTTACTCCATACATTGGTGCTGGAGCGGACTCTTCGTTCTGGGATTTAACTGGCGCCGATATTTCGAGTAGTACACCAGATGGAGACGAAATTACGGTGACTCCTTCTGCACCGGGAGACTTTGATTACACATATACAGTAATTGATAATTTTGGATGTACTTACGATACAACAATTACTATTTCAGTTGATGATCCAATTACAATGGATGCTGGTTTAGACACTTCTATTTGTGACGGTACACCTGTAATGATTGGATCTGATGATTTAGGTGGATCAGCTGGTTGTACATATGTACTTGAATTGGTTGACACCTTCGGTGATGGTTGGAACGGTAACACTATCGATGTTTGGGTTGATGGTGTGTTAACTAACTACACTATTCCTCCAGGAGGTGATTTCCTTTCTATTGACATTCCTGTTACTCACGGAGCTACAATTGAATTACAGTTCAACGATGATGGTGCTTGGGTTTCAGAGTGTGAGTTCACATTATTTGATCCTGATGGTGCTATTATTCACGAGGACGGCATGGGATTCACTGAACCATCTACGGCTTTAGTTTCATTTACAGCTGATTGTTTTGGAGGAGTTGAATTCGCTTGGACGCCGGATGATGGATCTTTAGATGATGCTACTATTCCAATGCCAACTGCATCACCATCTACAACAACGACTTATACACTATCTGTATGGCCAACAGGTCATCCGCTTTGTGTAACAACTGATGATGTTACTATCTCAATAGGTGGTGGAATGGATGCTGGTGATGATGGTACTGCAACGATCTGTTTAGAAGGTGCTCCTGAGGATTTATTCCCTTACTTATTAGGAACTCCTCAGTTGGGTGGAAATTGGTTCGATCCTTCAGGCGCTCCTGTGGCTATGCCTTTTGATCCTGCAACAATGCCAGCTGGACTTTACGAATATGTAAGAGATAGTGCTGGTTGTACTGATAATGCTTTTGTTGACGTAACTGTTATTGAAGTAACTGGTGATGTTACCGTGACAGATGCTGATTGTGGCGCATGTAATGGTGAAATTCAAGTACTTCCTTTAACAGGTACCGCACCTTATACATTTAGTGATGATGCAGGGGTTACATTTGTACCTGGCGATACGTTCACTGGCCTTTGTGGTGCTGGAGCAGTATATAGCTTTATCTTAATGGATGATAATGGATGTCAAGGAACAGTTGACGCAACTGTTAACGACACGAACTTCCCGACTATCACTTCAATCACACCTGTTGATGCAACCTGTAACACCGTTTGTGATGGTTCTGTAACAATTGTTGGAGATTTTGTGACTGACTTTACAATTACGGATCCACTGGGAGCATCTACAACTAATACTACTGGTTCATTCACTGGACTTTGTCCTGGAGATTATGATGTACTTGTTGACAATGGTTTCGGATGTACTGAAGTTGGAACATTCACAATTACTGAACCTACTCCGGTTGATATAACTTCATTGACTGGTGATATGACGATATGTTCAGGAGAAACAGTTACGCTAACGGTTACAGGCGGAGGCGGAGTTGGTCCTTACAATTACACTTGGGACAATGCTGGAATTCCTCTTGGAACTGGCGAAACAATTACACTTGAGCCAACAGCTGCAATGACAGTTTGTGTAACTATGGGTGAAGCTTGTCCTTCTCCAACTGATACAGAATGTATGACAATTAATGTTGAGCCACCAATCGTGCCTGCAATGACATCGGATGTGACGAGTGGATGTTTCCCTGTTACTGTTCAGTTCACAAACTTGACAGACCCTACAGATGTTGCGAGCACAGAATGGACTTTCTCAGATGGTGGTTCAATCATATCTGCCGGAGCAGGAGGAACTAGTTATGTTTTCGAAACTCCAGGTTCATATGATGTTACAATGACGATTACTTCTGCAGCTGGATGTATTTCAACAGAAACGTTCACTGAATACATTGAAGTATATGGTTACCCTCAAGCAGCATTCTCTCATGCTCCAATCCCAGCAACTATTTTCGATCCTGAAATCACTTTCACGGACGCATCTAGCGATGATGTAGTTGGATGGGCATGGAACTTTGGAGGTGCAGCTACACCTTCCGTGAGCAATGAACAGAATCCGGTTGTACTATTCCCAGAAGGAGTAGCAGCAGCATACCCTATTTACTTGACAGTAGTGAACGAAGAAGGATGTGCTGACTCAGTACAAGCGACTGTAAATATTGTTAACGACGTAATTATATATGCTCCTAACGTATTCACTCCTGATGGAGATGAGTTTAACGAAACGTGGAGAGTATATATTGAAGGAATCGATATCTATGACTTTCACTTAACTATTTTCAACCGTTGGGGTGAAATGATTTGGGAGTCATTCAACTCAGTTGCTGAATGGAACGGAACATATGGTTCACAAGGACTCGTGCCTGATGGAACTTATGTTTGGATAATTGAAGCGAAAGACAGCTATAACGACAAACGTTACGAGTTTAGAGGACATGTAACTGTTCTTAAATAAACGAACTAATATTTAATATTTAAGCCCGATCAAATTGATCGGGCTTTTTTTATGATTAATTTTGTAGCTATGAAGCCAATTGAAATTGGAGATAGAATTTCAGCATTAGATCACGAGGATAAAACAACCACCATTGTCATTTTACCTAAACGCGTATTTTGGAAAGAGATACTCTTAACCTTGTGGCTTGGGGGATTTACATTTGTGGGGTTTGTTGCCATTTATATTCTTGCAACCGGAGTTGAATTATTAAATGCTGCTCCAGGAGCTACAGCAGAAGATTTCGATAAACAACGAATCTATTTAATCGTATTTATTGGCTTTTGGTTTTATTTCTGGTTCAAAGTGGCACGCGCTTGGCTCTGGTATCGATTTGGAAAGGAACTTATCAAAATAGACCGAACTGGCTTAAGCATCAAAAAATCTATATTCGGTTATGGTAAAGCCAAAAGCTACCTTCTCGAAAACATGAAAAAGTTTAGCTTAATTAAAGAAGAAAAGACCAACTTCGGTAACTTCTTTGAGAATTCTTTTTGGGCTCTTGGAACTGATATCCTAACATTCGATTACTTCGGAAAGGTGAAAACTTTTGGAAGAAGAGTTGAAATGAAAGAAGGACGCCTATTACAACGGCTTATCGATGATCGCGTTCGTAAACAACTTAAGCGTAAAGACTAGTCTAAAATCTGTAGTAAATGCAGAATTCGATAATTCCCTAATGTCACTGCTACGGTGTAAGAGAAGATCACATAAACCGAAAGTAACCTCACAATATTTAACCAGAAAGCTTTCCGTTTCAGAAAAACAAGTGCTAAGGGTATACACATCACAACATTCATGTAAGGAAAAGCTGAATAAATAGAGAGATCACAATAGGAAGTATGCAAATTATATTGATCGAAAGAAGCATTTTCTCTCATTCGATAACTTGGCGATCCTTCTTTAAAGTTAGGCGTTCCCCCAACAACATATGATATTGATTTTATGTCATCAAAAAAGAACGTTCGATTCCCCCTAACTCCCGGATAACCAATTTCCCAAAACTCATAATGTTCTATCGCAAACCGATTATTATCGATATGAATTACACCTGCCCAATAATCTGGGACAAACTCATGTGGTTCTATGGTAATCTCCTCTGAAGGGATAAAAAAATCGGCTATAATGAAGCAATTAAAAATCACAGCATAAACTGCAATCCACTTAAAAACGGCCCAACGCCAACCTTCAAAATACTTTTTAAAATAAGCTTCGTCACGAGCCTTATCCCTTTCATTCATTCGCTCATATTGAGCTCGAGCATATTCCATTTTTTCCCTGAAAAGCTCTTCTTCTGTCTTAGCCGCAGAAGCTTTTTGCCTACTCCTTGACGTAGCAGTCCTAATCCCTGTTACTATTTCATACGCTTCATGAATTCTTACAAACTCAGCTTCGGCTTCGGGACTATCATTATAATCTGGATGATATTGAAACGCAAGTTTCCTATAAGCCTTTTTAATTTGGGCTCTATTCTCAGTTGGTGGAATACCAAGAACGTCGAAATATGGTTTTAGCTTAGACACGGGGTATTTCTAAAGACTAAAATAAGTATTATACTTTTTTAATGATAACCATTTATTAAAGTAACAGCACCTAAAGGAATTTGTTGAATGGTTTGCTTAAATTGAGCCCATGAAATCAATACTTATCCTACTTTCAATAGTCTCTGTAGTGTCAGTCTCATGTGAAGGAGTTCGAGAAGATAGCTCAGAAGGAGTAAATCAAGACTATGATAATGAGGAGGTAATTATGGAAAAAATTGAATTCAATGAAAATGAACTTCTCGATTTTGCTGAGGAAGATCCTTCGTTCCCTGGAGGTGAAACCGAAATGAATCGATTTATTCAGAACAATGTTGAATACCCTCAACAGGCCATTGAAAGAGGCGAAGAAGGAATTGTATATGTTCAATTTGTTGTGAACAAAAAGGGCGAGATTAATAACGTATCTGTAATTAAAGGTGTGTCTCCAGCACTTGACAGCGAAGCTAAAAGAGTAATTCGTAAAATGCCTAATTGGACCCCAGGAAAACAAAATGGCGCTATGGTGAATGTTCGATTCACTATTCCGATTAGTTTTAAATTAAGCTAATTTTCCGAACCTGTTCAGAACATTATTGTTCTTTAATAAAGAGCAGTTATGTTTTCACTTTTCAAAAAGAAAAATCCAATAGATAAGATGTATAAGCGGTATGAAGCTTTAATGGCTGAATCGCATAAACTTTCTACAAGTAATAGATCGGCTAGTGATGCCAAGGCTAAAGAAGCAGATGATTTGCTAAAAGAAATCGAAGTACTGGAGAAAGCCGAGAAATAATCTATTCTCGCTCTCGAGTTCGCCAACGGTAGATCAAAGCTACCAGAAGAAGTAACAGCCCTATTCCAACGCCCCAATAAAACATTCCAAAGTCTTTTTTTGGGGCTTTAAACGGGTTTCCTGTATTCGAAGATTCGACCATAATACTGTCTTGAGTAAAACTAGAAAGACTCGTCAGGAATACAAGGATATTCAGAAAAATTAATTTAAAATTCATACTACAAATTTACGAAAACGACGAAACTTCCATATATTTGTTACAACACTATATGTTTAAACATATTTATATAATTCATAAGAACCTAAATTTGATAAAATGGAAACAGTAACTAAAACGATATGGGCGATTGACCCAACACATTCAGAAGTAGGATTTAAAGTACGTCACATGATGATTTCAACAGTGAAAGGACATTTTGATTCTTTTGAAGCAACAGTAGAATCAGAAAAAGAAGACTTTTCAGACGCAGAAGTCCATGTAGCAATTGATACCGCATCTGTAAACACTAAGAATAGCGATAGAGACGGTCATTTGCAATCGGATGACTTTTTTTACTCAGCTCAATATCCAAAAATGACTTTTAAGTCAACAAAATTTGAAGGAGACAAACTTCACGGTGAGCTTTCTATAAGAGATATTACAAAAGAAGTTGTGTTGGACGTTGAATACAATGGCAAAGCAGTTGATCCGTATGGACAAACAAAAGCAGGATTTGAAATTTTTGGAGAAATTGACCGAAAAGAATTTGGTTTACAGTGGAGCGCTGTGACGGAAGCAGGAAACATTGTTGTATCGGATAAAGTGAAGTTACACATTGATGCACAATTTGTGAAGCAGGGATAAAATACCTGGTAGTTTACTTTTAATTTAGAGCCCGCCTTTGCCTTGGCGGGCTTTTTTCGTTTTCGATTTAGAAACCCTTGAAAGTTTTGAACTTTCAAAATTTTCTGGAACTTATGACATTTTGATAGAACCAAATCTTTTTAAAAACAAAAAACCCTGACCAAATGGCCAGGGTTCAAATAGTAGAAATATTTTAAAATTTATTTTACGGCGTCAACCACAGCTTTAAAAGCATCAGGATGATTTGTTGCCAAATCTGCTAATACTTTACGGTTCAACTCTATCCCTTTAGATTTAGCCGCACCCATAAATTGTGAGTATGACATTCCATGTTGACGTGCACCGGCGTTAATACGCGCAATCCACAATGAACGGAATTGTCTTTTCTTTTGTTTTCTTCCAGTGTAGGCATATACTAGCCCTTTTTCCACTGCGTTTTTTGCTACAGTCCAAACGTTCTTACGACGTCCGAAATATCCTTTAGCAAGCTTCATTACTTTTTTTCTTCTTGCTCTGGATGCTACTGCATTTACTGATCTAGGCATAATTAATTTGTTTTTTAGTCATAAAGTGCTCCCTACGGGAATCTTAGGTACTCATGTCCGGGTTAAACTTAATAAACCAACAATGGTCTTACATTAATAACTGTTGTTTGATCGATTTCTCGTCAGACTTGTGTACTAATCCAGCCTTTGTTAATCTCGCTTTTCTCTTTTTTGACTTCTTTGTCAAAATGTGGCTTTTAAAAGCGTGCTTACGCTTTAACTTCCCACTTCCAGTCACCTTGAATCTCTTCTTAGCGCTAGATTTTGTTTTCATTTTAGGCATCTTCCTCTTTTTTAAATTATTCCTACTTCTACTATTTATTTCTTTTTCTTAGAGTTGATCATCATGATCATCTTCTTACCTTCTAGTTTAGGCATTTGCTCCACAGTTCCGTAATCTTCCAACTCCTGTGCAAATCTTAAAAGTAAAATCTCACCTCTTTCCTTAAATACGATTGTACGTCCTTTAAAGAAAACGTAAGCTTTTACCTTAGCTCCATCTTCAAGGAATGATTTAGCATGATTCAATTTAAAGTTAAAATCATGATCTTCCGTATTCGGTCCAAATCTAATTTCCTTTACAACAACTTTAGTTTGCTTTGCCTTAAGTTCCTTGTTACGTTTCTTTTGCTCAAACAAGAACTTTTTGTAATCTATAATCTTACATACAGGTGGCTTAGCATTTGGAGAAATCTCAACTAAATCAAGCTCAGCATCTCTGGCTTTACCTAGTGCTACTTGAAGTGAAACTATTTCAGCTCCATCATCATGTACTAAACGTACCTCTTCAGTACGTATTTTTTCGTTAATGCGATGCGGATCTTCGCGACGCTTTCTAAAATTATTTCTCCTACCTCTGTTGTTCAAATTTTTACTTTTATTTAATACTAATCGGCTATTTCTTTAGCCACTTCTTCGTTAATAAATGTTGCGAAATCTTCCATAGTCATTGTACCGATATCACCTTCACCCTGGCGCCTTACAGCAACCTTGCCTTCTTCCATTTCTTTATCGCCTACAACAAGCATGTACGGGATCTTTTTCACTTCGTTATCGCGAATTTTCTTCCCTACTTTTTCGTTTCTATCGTCAACGAACCCGCGAATATCGTAATTATTTAGGTAATTCAAAACTTTTCGGGCATATTCCGTATGTTTTTCACCTAGCGGTAACACTGCTATTTGCTCAGTTGTTAACCAAAGTGGAAACTTACCACCACAATGTTCAATCAATACTGCCACGAATCTTTCCATGGATCCAAACGGCGCACGGTGAATCATTACAGGTCTGTGCTTTTCATTATCTGCACCAGTATATTCAAGCTCAAATCTTTCTGGCAAACTATAATCCACCTGCACTGTACCTAACTGCCACTCACGGTTTAAGGCATCTCTTACCATGAAATCCAATTTCGGTCCGTAGAACGCTGCCTCACCATATTCAACAACGGTATCTAAGCCTTTTTCCTCCGCAGCTTCAATTATAGCCTGTTCCGCTTTTTCCCAGTTCTCCTCTGTTCCAATATATTTATCTGGATTTTCTGGATCTCTTAAAGAAATCTGCGCTTTAAAATTTTCAAATTTCAATGTTCTAAAAATGTAAAGAATTAAGTCAATAACATTTTTAAACTCGTCTTTCACTTGCTCGGGGGTACAGAAAATATGCGCATCATCTTGAGTAAATGATCGTACACGCGTTAAACCGTGTAATTCTCCAGATTGCTCATAACGATAAACTGTTCCGAATTCGGCATAACGCTTTGGCAAATCCTTGTAGGAACTTGGCTTAAATTTATATATTTCGCAATGATGCGGACAGTTCATGGGCTTTAACAAGAATTCCTCACCTTCATTAGGTGTATTAATTGGTTGAAAAGAATCTTCACCGTATTTCGCATAATGACCTGAAGTAACATATAGATCCTTATGACCGATGTGCGGAGAAATTACCATTTCATACCCTGCTTTTTTTTGTGCAGTTTTTAGAAAATTCTCTAGCCTTTCTCTTAGTGCAGCACCTTTTGGCAACCATAAAGGTAAGCCCTGCCCTACTCTTTGAGAGAACATAAATAACTCTAATTCTCTTCCTAGTTTTCTATGATCGCGTTTTTTCGCTTCTTCAATCATTTCTAGGTACTCAGTTAACTCTTTATTCTTTGGAAATGTAATTCCATAGATACGCGTTAACTGTTGACGTGTCTCATCTCCTCTCCAATATGCACCCGCAATGGAAGTAAGCTTTATTGCTTTAATAAATCCTGTATGAGGAACATGTGGCCCTCTACATAAATCTGTAAACTCACCTTGCGTGTAAAAGGTAATATCACCATCTTCCAATCCATCAATTAACTCTAGCTTATACTCGTCTCCCTTTTCAGTGAAATACTTTATTGCATCGGCTTTAGAAATATCTTTACGGATGTATTCATTCTTTTGACCCGCAAGCTCTTTCATTTTCTTTTCAATAGCAGGTAGGTCCGAATCAGAAATTGAGTGTTCTCCTAAGTCAATATCATAATAGAATCCATTCTCAATTGGAGGCCCAATAGCCAATTTAACACCTGGATAGAGCGCCTCAATAGCTTCTGCCATAAGGTGAGCTGAAGAATGCCACATGGTTGACTTCCCTCCTTCGTCGTTCCAGGTTAATAGCTTAAGTTCTGCATCTTCTGTTATTGGACGCGTAGCATCAATAACTTCACCGTTAACTTCCGCTGCTAAAACATTTCTAGCAAGTCCTTCTGAAATACTCTTGGCAACGTCTAATGAAGTAGTGTTTTTTTCTACTTCTCGAACAGAGCCATCAGGGAGTGTAATCTTTATCATGATTCAATAATTTCGAAGGCAAATTTAATTGTTTTTCTTTTGCCTTATTGTTGTTCTTAAATTAATTAATCAGTCTTTTTGGATGCATGTTTTTTTGAACCTTAATCCGGCTATCCACTGTAGTTGATTTCGCAAACTCATCAAGCTGCCGTTCCTATCCGGGGTAGGTCATCTTTAGTTCTCTTTTCCTCAGCGTACGTTCTAAATCATTCATTATATTCCCAGCCAGTGCATATGATGGGGCCGCAATCTCCAGGTCTAAAAGTTTGTTCCATAAATGTTTTAATCATGACAAAATCACTCGTTAGGAGTACTGTCCTATACTCCGATTGTGCAGTAACCGATTTTAGGATAAACGCGGTCCCAATTTTTGAATTGTAAATAGCTTCTAAAACTTCCTCGCTGAAAAATTTACCGCTACCATAATAGCTTTTATCATCAATTGTGAATTCCCACTCTAAAACTTCAAATTTTTCATTAATTCGATAATTTGGAAAGTGTCTTACAAAAATTAATCTTCCAGAACCAAAATAGAATTCAAGCTCAGTTTTGCACCTTTTACATGAATCACCGGTATAGACTTCAACATTGTTAATGTATAATTCAGGTAGTGGCAACTCCTTAATTGGATATGAAGCTCGACTAATCTCTACAGTATCCTCTTTCAAAACCCCATAAAGAACTGAGTTCAAACTATCACGATCAGAATTTTCAAAGAATAGCTTATAACCTAGTGAGTCTTTTATCTCGACATACTCCTTGATATCAGTTTGAAAAAACAGCGTGTCATAATTTTCAGAATTATATATTTCTAGCTCATTTTTATATCCTTTGTAAAAGACCTGTTTTCCTGAATTTATGCGCAATCCAACCTTAACTTCTCTGTTTTGCGAGTAGGAAAAAAGAGATAACCCCAAAATTAATATTGCACCTAATACCTTCATAAAAAAAGCCCCGGTCGATCAACCGGGGCTTCATATTGAGTTATATACTTTCTAGTTTTTGTATCCCATAACTAACACCACCGCTGCTCTTTCTTTCATGGTTGGTGTTTTGTTTTGAGCACCTGGGATTCCAGGAATTTGATAGTTAACGAATACTCTTTTTAAACGAGTAGCGTTAGACTTCTTATTCTTGTAAGTGTCATTTAACTCTGAAGACTCAACAACAATGTTTTCTCCTTGAATTCCACTGAAACTTTTTAATAGAATTCTATTCGATTGCGTTTTGTCTTTATCGTAGATCTCTACAGTCACATCATTCGGTAATGATTTACCATTAAATGAAAATCTATAATCAGTATTATTAAATAGATAGATTTCTACTTCTTTCGTTTGCTTATAAGTTTTGAAGTTGAAGTAAGTAATCTTAGATCCGTCAAATCTGTATGGCTTAAGCGCATCCTTTGCTTCAACTTTTTGATTTGCAATGTTTTCTTTAAATTCAGTAAGGTTAGCTGCTGTTTGTGCAAACAGGATTGCGAAACCAAATACAAATAGTAAAATAAATCCCCTTTTCATCTCAGTCTTTTATAGTTAGTTATTTGGAATTAAACCGCAATGATTTTTTCTCTTAATGCTTTTACTAGCTCACCTAAAGATGAATATTCCTCATCAGTAAGTTCTAGTTCAGATGCATTTTCATCAGCTTCAAAAGCAATAACAGAGTCAAACTCATCAAATGCTGCTTGGATTTCTTCCATATCTAAAATTAACCATCCAAGATCTGTGCCATCATTTTTCGGATCCTTGAGTCCCTTGATAATATTGTTAAGGATAGACATCTGCTCAGTAATCTGTGCACCTACACCTTCTTTACCAGGATTTTTCTCGAAATCATATACACCAAGGTACATTCCTTCAGTCCAAGCACCAGCGAAGTGAATTGCAGCTTCATTCTGCATATCATTGTCTTCTAAGTACATTTCTGTTCTCTCGTGAATATCAATCATTAAGATTTCGATTGAATCTTTGTCTTCAAGATTCGCATCAAATCTATCCATCAAATCTTTGTTTTCGAAAACAGCTTCCATTCCGATTTCTTCTGATAAATCAGTAATCACAGTTAAGAACTTACGACCTTCGTTTGATTGATCATTCATTACGCAGTAAGCCATATCAGCACTGTAAACACCAAAGTTTAATTTTTGCTTTAGCTTATCTGTATAGTTATCAGCGTTGTCTGTTAGGTTTGTAGAACCAGCGTTATAGTCTAACCCTGATTTCTTAAAAATACTTGCAACTTGAAGAGGTGAAGGCAAGTGATAATCTACCTCTGGCGACTCTTCAAATAACGCAGCAAATTGATCTTCTGCAAAGACAGTGTCTTGTACAATTTCGTTTACCTCATCAACTGGTTCTTCACCACCACAAGACCCAGCTAAAAAAGCCAGCCCTATCATGCTGTTCACCAATAAAAATCTTCTTTTCATCATATTTGCTTGTTATAAGTTATGTTCTTACATGCTAAAATAGAAAATGATTTTTGAATTCACCTTTAATAAAAGGAGTTTTTTTACTTTTACCCCGCACGCAATCTTAAAACTAGCTTATGTTTCGAGTACGAATTATTCTAATTTCTCTTGCATTATTCACTTGCCTATCGGGAAAAAGTCAGACTTGGTTTGATCTAGGCATTAAAGGTGGAGTGGGAACAGGATTACTTTTGAATAAAACGATTTCTGAGGATACAAGACTCGGAATTAGCCCTGGATTCAACTATTTCTACGGAGGAAAAGTAGGAGTGAATTTTGGGGAAATGTTGGGTTTAGCTGTTGATATAACCTTAAGCAATAATTCCTTCGGCTACATTCAAAGCGAGGTAGATGCTAGCCAGTTATCGTATAAATATTTCGTGAATTATAACGCTTTGGAAGTTGCTCCGCTATTTAGATACACAAAGGAAGCTTCCTATCTTGAAGTTGGCCCGATGTTTTCATTTAACTCTAAAGCAAATTTTGAGGACGAGTCACCTTGGAACAACACACCATCTAACCCAGAAGAATACATTAGCAGAAATACTACTCGCTTAATTTTTGGGTTTGGTGGACATATGATTGGTAATGAGGTTATTTCTTTGATGGCTGGATTACGTTTCTCTTACACGCTCGGAAATCTTATTTCAGACACATGGAACGGGTCCAATTTTCCATTCACGAATTATTCAGATATCACCGCAAACAATTCCTCAAACCCTCTTAGAGCGCAATTCGTATTTGAATTAAATTACTCTTTGGGCTACTTTGTAACAGCATCATGTGGTAGACGTACCGCATTCCTTACTTTCTAGGATTGACGCCTCAAATCAATAATATATCTTACGTATTACTCGCTGTATTAGCTCTAATAGCGGGTTCTATACTGCAGTTTTATCATATCCAAGTTTCAAACGTTGGAATACAAGTTAGTCTGTTTTTATTGGTATGCATTTCACTGCTTCTCAGTAAGAATATTAAATTTTCTAAATGGCTATTCTTAGCAAGTACTTATCTACTATTAATTTCTTTAGGTAATCGAAACGCTATTAACTTAGAATCAATTCAGAGTCAGGATTATTTTTCCAATATTAATACGGAAGAGAGCCCGATTTACACATTAGAAATCACTTCAAATCCTCAAGAAAAAAGAAACTCAATAGGAGTTACAGCGGAAGTCTCTCAGGTAAATAAAATCGGCAGTAAAGGAAAGGTCCAGCTTTACCTTGAAAAGTCAGATTTAGCTTTCCAGTTGAAATCAGGCGATGTTATACAGTCGCGCTGTCAATTCAACAAAATTAAGGCAAATTCTAACCCGCATGCATTTGATTTTTCAACTTACAGTCGTGTCCATGGGATATATCACCAAGCCTACATCAAGGAAGGTGACTGGCAAATAGTATCATCAAAAACTTCGAACCTTTATTCATTAACCAGCAGTATTCGAACGCACTTCGAAAAGAAATTAGATAATTCAGGTATTCCTGCAGAAGAATTAGGAGTAATTAAAGCTTTAGTTTTAGGCGAAAAAGTTGATTTAGATGATGCTACACGAAATAATTATGCCGCCGCAGGAGCAATGCACATTCTTGCAGTTTCTGGCCTTCATGTGGGAATCGTATTGTTGATTCTAACCTTCCTTTTCAAACCAATAAAGAGAATTAAACATGGTAAAATCTATTTTTCAATATTAATCGTAATGGCTATTTGGCTTTATGCATTTATTACTGGCGCTTCTTCCTCTGTTCTCAGAGCCGCCTTCATGTTTTCATTAATTTCAATCGGGCTTAATCTTGAGAGAAGTCAATCCACAATTCACGCTGTAGTTGTCTCTGCATTTTTCTTAATTCTATTTAATCCCTTTATCATTTTTGATGTAGGATTTCAACTCAGTTATGCAGCTGTTATTGGTATCATTTTCTTGCAACCGAAAATTGCTTCCTATTGGTTAATTAAAAACAAGCTTCTAAACTACTTCTGGCAAATAATGGCTGTTTCTATTGCTGCTCAAATAGCTACAGCACCAATTAGTTTGTATTACTTTCATCAGTTCCCCACCTATTTTTTACTCACCAACCTTATTGTCATACCAGCGGCATTTCTAATTCTATTCTTTGGGATTGTGTTCCTAAGTTTGTCTTGGATACCTATTTTGAGTGATGGAATAATGCTTTCACTCCATTACACTACTTTTGCTTTGAACCAATTTATTTCTTTTGTATCTCATTTGCCCGGTGCTGTTCTAGACGGCTTTTATTTATTGCGAGTCGAAGTCCTACTCCTTTATGGATTCATTAGCTCTATAATCTTGTTCTGGATTTATAGAATACAGAGAACTCTTTTAATGAGTACAGCAATATTTTTTGGATTCATAATCATAGATATAAACCATGAACTCCGCCTTGAAAACAAATCAGAAATTGTTTTTTATAATTTAAAAGAAGGCTCCGCAATTTTAGTTGGTGAAGAAAAATCACACATATTAATTCATGAGAATTTGTCAACATTGGACTTTCAATACAACATTGCTTCCCATTGGCTACATGCGTATGACAACTCCTTACCTAAAACGGAATACAACCTAAATAAAATTAAAAGCTTAGATTTTAACGGAGTAGAGATCACCTTTTTCTCTTCGAAAACGAAGACGTTAGACACCGACTATATTTACTTTAAAGAAGATATTTTTATTACAGAGGAAATACAAAATAAAATCAAACGAAGTAAGAGCAAGATAGTTCTTGGCAACTCTTGTTCTTATAAATTTTGGAAGTTCGTTAATTCAAATTTTTCGGATGTACATTACTTAAAATCTGACGACGCCTTAGTGCTAAACCTATGAGTTAGTGAACAAATTCATTTCGAAAAGGTCGTCATGTTTCTCCGCATTCTTGAAACCGCAGCGCTTCAAGTAATTTTTATGTCTTTCGTTATCCGTTAAAGCAACGATGCTTTTGAATCCCATTTCTTTGAAATAACTCAAGTTCTGCGAAAAAAACTCCTCTCCTATTCCAATATCTCTAAACTCAGGAATCACATAATCTACCATAACATGTAATTCTTCACCTTTGTATTCAGAAATAAAGACTCCAATACCACGATTCGAAGATTTTAAAAAAGATATCTCTGTCATGTCTAGGTTATCCTTATCAAAATGCGGAAAAATCTCATCAATATCATCTTCCCTCTCCGTCATGAAGTTCACAAACGCTTCATCATTAGCGGGAACTTTAATTATTTCTAAATCCATCATAAGTTATAGATAAGGTTACTCCTTAACGTCTTTCTTGAATAAAGGCTTCGTATTACCATCTTTTTTACCGATGGCCGAATTCTCTTCGTACTCGGTTACTTTATAGTCACTATCAAGCTTCACAATATACTCATAGTATACCGTTAATCCATCGGTAGTTTGAATGTTAGACCAAAAACTCACTTGATAGTACAATACTCTGTTCTCAAATTCATCAACCTCTTTTTTACCCGCATCATACTTTTCTTGAAGGTCCTTATGTTCGGCTTCATAGTCGGCATCACTCCCTTTGTAAGAACCCGCAGCTCTGCGCCTCTCTAGTGATGCAAGTCTGTCTTTAAACATGTCTGTTCGCATCACTGCGATAAAATATTCATCGGTATAAAAAGCATGGAAATTTTCAAACTTGTACTCGGTATGCTTATAAAAAGTCTCATCCGCCCATTTTATGACAGCTTCTTCCACTTTTTTCTCATCCTCAGAACTATCGATCTCTTGATCTTGAAAGGGATTACCAATACTCATTAACAAAAGAGCTGGTAGAATGTAAAATAGTTTCATATTACTCGAAATATTGGTTGTAGGGTTTCCCCATGACTATTTCCGAGTTTAACTGCAGGAATGGATCAAATTCAAATACTTTTACAGTAGTATCTCCCGGACTAGCATCAAGGGTAGTAAATTTATGAAAAAAATAGTAGCCTTGCAATCCTGCTTCTTCGCTACTAACTTCGTTTAAGACACTCCACTGAGCAGGAATATAATTCTCTTTTCCCAGCTCGATTTTTAGTTTTGTAGAAATCAACTGTTTAGCAATTTCATGAGGTTTGTAGTCTCCTATCTTTTTCACTAATTCTGTAATTATCAAACTGTGTTCCAAAAAGTTTGATTTATCAGTCATAAGATCAAAGCTTTCCAAACGGCTCTTATAGAAGGCATAAAAACTTTGACTGAGGTTTGCGCTCTCGGAGTAGCTTCTAGCAACAAATATTGTTTGTTCAAAAAAGAAGTTGTACAAAATTGTTCTTTTTGAATCGTCTAGTTCCTTGTAAAGCGTAGGCTTATAACCCTTGACGGTTAAGGTATCTGAAAGCGTGAAAACACCTTCATAAACATCAAACGTATTCGATGAATCTTCCACTAAATAAAAATGAGTCAGACTTACCGTCCGTTCAATACCGTACTTATTAATAGTATCAGATATTGATTCAATACTTTTACGTGTTTTTTGATCCTGCGTTCTATTGTAAACCTCTATTAAACTGTCTCTTTCTGCAATTTGTTTGGGCTTAAATATCGTGATTTCACTATAGCCGTAAGGTGTATAGTCCCAACCAAACTCCATGAGTAAATAGTTATATACAGCATCCTCACTTCTCTTCTGAAGCGACTCTGTTTCATCGTACGAATCGAGAAAAATGGCATCTGCTACGAAGCAACCTTGTAACAAGAGCAATGAAAGAATTAGGAGAAATTTTTGGATCATTTGTTTAATGTAACACAGAATTTACATCAAATAATGTACCCAATTTAACGAATCATAACTGGCATTACCAGCATTAAGATTTTCTCACTGTCATTTTCCTTATCAACAGGTAAAAGGATACCTGCTTTGTTCGGTTCAGACATCTCAAGAATAACTTCATTACACGTCAAGTGATTCAGCATTTCCAAGAGAAACTTTGAGTTAAAACCTATCTCGATGTCATCTCCCACGTAGTTGCAAGTTAAACGCTCTTTAGCCTCATTTGAGAAATCTAAATCCTCGGCCGAAATGCTCAGTTCAGATCCGGCAACCTTTAAACGAACTTGATGGGTTGTTTTGTTTGAGAAAATAGATACACGTTTTAATGAGTTTAAGAATGAAATTCTATCAACCGTTAAAACATTAGGATTTTCTACAGGAATTACAGCCTCATAGTTCGGGTACTTCCCATCAATTAAACGTGATGTAAGTTCGATCTCGTTGAACGAGAACCTAACCGTAGTATCGTTATAGTTAATTGATATTGAATCCTCAGAAGTAATATTCTGCTTTAATAAGTTAAGGGGCTTCTTAGGCAAAATAAAATCTGCAGATTTATTTGCAACACCATCTGTTCTGGTATACTTCACTAGTTTGTGAGCATCTGTAGCAACAAAATTCAATTTGTCTTCTGAAAATTCAAAGAATACACCGCTCATTACCGGACGTAAATCATCATTTCCTGTTGCAAACAAGCACTTATCTATAGCATTTACAATAATGTCTCCACTAATTGTAATTTCATTTGCATTTTCTAATTCCTGACCTTTTGGAAAGTCACCAGCATTTTGTCCTACTAATTTATACTTACCATAATCAGACGAAATCTCAATCCCAAAATTTCCAGTATCAATTGAAAAGGATAGAGGTTGGTCAGCAAAGTTTTTAAGAATATCCATTAGCAACTTTGCCGGCACAGCAACCTTACCATCTTCTTTACCTTCGTCTACAACTACTTTAGTTCGCATTGTATTTTCAATATCTGAAGCTGATATAGTTAAGTCTTGTCCTGATAATTCAAATAAGAAATTATCTAAGATGGGAAGTGAGTTGCTTGCATTTAAGACCCCACCAATTTGCTGTAGTCCTTTTCTTAAAGTTGAGCTTGATACGATAAAATTCATTCGGAATCAATAAAATTTTAGAACAACAAATATAACCGAGTTCGCGCGAGTTTAAAATTCAACTTATTCAAACTTATTAACATTAAGAACCACCTTAAACTGACAAGATTTATGACTTTATGTCACAAAAAAACGCCCTATTTACCAGTAAACTGACAATATTATGTGTCATTCAGCCAATATTTTGGATGGCACAGAGATTGACCATAGGAGGTCAGTAACAATTAGACAAATACGAATACAAAATAAGATATGGGAAAAATTATAGGTATCGATTTAGGAACAACGAACTCTTGTGTATCTGTAATGGAGGGTAATGAGCCCGTAGTAATTACAAATGCAGAAGGAAAAAGAACAACTCCATCGATTGTAGCATTCGTTGATGGTGGAGAAAGAAAAATTGGTGATCCGGCAAAACGTCAAGCAATTACCAATCCTACTAAAACCATTTACTCGATTAAAAGATTCATGGGAACTACGTTTGATAATGTAGGGAAAGAAGTAGATCGAGTACCATACGAAGTAGTAAAGGGAGACAATAATATACCACGCGTAAAGATTGACGATCGTCAATACAGTCCTCAAGAAATTTCAGCAATGATTCTTCAAAAAATGAAGAAGACGGCAGAAGACTACTTAGGACAAGAGGTGAGCGAAGCAGTAATTACTGTTCCAGCTTACTTTAACGATTCTCAAAGACAAGCGACAAAAGAAGCAGGTGAAATCGCTGGACTTACTGTTAAGCGTATAATTAACGAACCTACAGCGGCTGCTTTAGCGTACGGATTAGACAAGAAAAGTACTGAACAAAAAATTGCAGTATTTGACTTTGGTGGAGGTACGCATGACGTTTCTGTACTTGAATTAGGTGACGGCGTTTTTGAAGTACTTTCTACGGACGGAGATACACACTTAGGTGGTGATGACGTAGATGATAAAATCATAAACTGGTTAGCGGATGAATTTCAAAGTGATGAAGGATTGGATTTAAGAAAAGATCCGATGGCACTTCAACGTTTGAAGGAGGCTGCAGAGAAAGCTAAGATTGAGTTATCTAGTTCACAGTCTACAGAAATCAACCTACCTTATATTATGCCGGTTGATGGTGTTCCAAAACACTTGGTTAAAACATTAAGCAGAGCAAAATTCGAGCAGTTAATTGCAGATTTAGTTGAGCGTACTATTGCTCCATGTAAATCGGCCATTGAAAATGCAGGATTAAGCGTTGGAGATATTGACGAAATTATTTTAGTAGGTGGTTCTACAAGAATTCCAGCGATTCAAGATGCTGTCAAGAAATTCTTCGGAAAAGAACCTTCTAAAGGTGTGAACCCGGATGAAGTTGTTGCAATCGGAGCTGCAATTCAAGGTGGTGTATTAACAGGTGAGGTAAAGGACGTTCTTCTTTTAGATGTAACTCCTTTATCATTAGGTATTGAAACAATGGGTGGCGTATTTACAAAACTTATTGAAGCAAACACTACAATTCCTACAAAGAAATCTGAAGTATTCTCTACTGCAGCAGATAATCAAACAGCAGTTGACATTCACGTACTACAAGGTGAACGTCCTATGGCTACTGATAACAAAACTTTAGGTAGATTCCAATTAGCAGATATTCCACCAGCTCGAAGAGGAGAACCACAAATTGAAGTGACCTTTGACATCGATGCGAATGGTATCATGAATATTTCGGCTAAGGACAAGAATACTGGCAAGGAACAATCAATTAAGATTGAATCTTCATCAGGATTGACTGAGGAAGAAATTGCAAAAATGAAAGCAGATGCTGAAGCGAACGCTGATGCAGATAAGCAAAAGAAAGAAACCATAGAGAAATTAAATGCTGCAGATGGATTAATTTTCCAAACTGAGCGCCAATTAAACGAATATGGTGATAAGCTTTCAGCTGAAACAAAAGCGCCAATTGAAGAAGCTTTAACTGAGCTAAAAGCGGCTCACGAGGCAAAAGACTTAGCTGCAATTGAAACAGCAACGGAGAAGTTAAATACTGTATTCCAAGCAGCATCTCAAGAGATGTATGCTCAACAAGGAGCTGAAGGAGCGGCAGGAGCAGAAGCTCAACCTAACGAAGGTAGTGCTGAAAATGCCGGTGCAGATGAAGCGGAAGATGTAGACTTCGAAGAAGTAGAAGAAGAAGAAAAATAAACCTTTCTAATACAAATGAAAAGCCCCGCCAGGCGGGGCTTTTTTTATTCGTAATATTTATCAATTAAGTAAACCATTGCAGCCATTGCAGCTGCTCCTAATTCTAATTCTCGTTTATTTACATTTTCAAAAACATCCGTTTCTGAATGGTGATAATCGAAATAACGTTGGGTATTTATAGCCAAACCCAACTGTAGCATTCCAGGAAAATAGTCTTTAAGTGGACTTATATCTACACCTGAAAAACCAGGTTTAAAACGTAATAATTCAAAATCTTCAAGTACTGCCGAAATTTCCTGCACCCATTTTATTTGTTCTTCATTACCTCGTATATTGAATCCAACAGGAAGGAAGCCGCCAGCATCTGTTTCTAAAGCAACTATATGCTCTTCTTTTTTCTCCTCAGCAATAGAAGCATAATTTTTTCCTCCATAGTTGCCATTTTCTTCATTCATAAACAGCACGCATCTCAACTTATGTTTTGGTTGATACCCTAACTTTTTAAGTATTCGGATTGCTTCGATGCAATGCACTATTCCAGCACCATCATCATGAGCTCCTTCGCCTACATCCCAAGAATCCAAGTGACCTCCAAAAGTAATGATCTTATCATCTTCCGAACCATTCAACTCTCCAATCACATTATGCGATTTGATATTTCCATACCATCTGCAATCCATCTCCATTGTTAGGGTAACTGGTCCTTTTTCCAGCATTGAACGAATCAAATCTGAATTTTCAGTACTTACTGCAGCGGCAGGAATTTTCCTTGTCGAATCTTCATAAGCCATTGAGCCTGTATGGGGATGATCATCTGTACTTGATGCCAAAGAACGAATGATCACTCCAATCGCCCCTTTTTTACTTGCTTCTATAGCTCCTTTATAACGCTGGATATAACAACCTCCATAAGCCATCCCAGTAGAAAGAAAGCGTTGATCAAATGCCTTGTCATAAAAAACAACCTTCCCTTTTACATCTTCTTCCGGAGTATCATAAATATCTTCAAGTGCATCTAGTCTAACAATTTCACCACTCATTATTCCGTCCGTACCTATAGATCCGCCAAGTGCAATAATATCAAGCTTAATAGGTTTATCATCACCTTGTTGAATCCATGCTGCTTCCTTTGTCCCTCTCTCCCAGTGAGGCACTTCAACCTCTTGCAAGTAAACATTATCTAAACCAGCCTCATCGAGAACAGATTTGCCCCATTGAATAGCCATTTCGGCTTCAGCTGAACCGGTAATTCTAGCTCCAATTTCTTTACACAAGTATCTCAGATTATCATAGGCCTCACCTTCCACCAATGCCTCATCATAAATTTTACGAATAAATAAGGAGTCTTCTTTTTGGCTAAAGGCACTCGAGCCTATAACCAAGCCTAGAATAAGAAAAAGTGATTTTTTCATGGGATAAAAATTTCTCCCAAAATTACAGAAATCTAAGGAGTATAAGAATTCCAAATATTTTCTTTAGCCGTTATCCCAATAGAAGTCAAGTAAAACGGTTGCTCTCCCCTATTCCAGAGTGAAATCTTTAGCTGATCCGTATAATTACCAAAGGCAGGGATTTTAAAGGCAAAATAACCTTTTCCTGTTTCCTCTAAAGCATCATCAAGATCAAACCCCATCCAGAAAATCTCCCCATCTTTTTCCAATAATTGATTGTCTCTTAAAATATTTACACCTACAGTAATTTTCGGTTCTTCCCTAAAACTACCCGTTACATCAACTATTAGATATTCTCCTTCTTGTATTTCACTAACATTAATAAGTGTTGAAGGACCATATGGATCCCATTCATCCATTAAGTAAACCTCTTTTACAATTGCTGCATCATTCATTTCCCAATCCCCAATCACCTGTCTTGAGTTGTATTGACGCAGTAGTCTTGTTTTAGGCTTGATATTCGATTCCCTTCGATGCAAAAGGTATACTGCCGAATTAAATCCTTCATAACCATCGACTATACCTGGATAAGCCTCCAAAGCAGTCTCAAAAAATTGTACTGGTGTATTTCGTGACGCAAATACAAAGGCGCAATAAAAAGTTTTCGATTCTTTCAATAAACCCCTTAACATAGCCTCGTCTCCGTACTCAAAATTTGATTTCACAAATTCAACATCCTCGGTGGTGTAAAAATTAATATAGTCCTCGTTATTGATATTTCCAAAAACAGTGATTTTTTGATTGGGATAATCCGCTTTCCACTCATCAAGTTTATCTCCAAGTTCCTTAAAGGTTGCAAAATGCTTATTGCCTAAAAGATTAGCTTCATAAATAGTTGTTGTGAGTGCGAGAACCAACAAGACTGGAATTGATATTTTTTTTAACCCAGCTTGCACTACAAAAAATGAAAACGTAAAAAGCATGAAGGGTAATGCGAAATACATCACTGGAAACTTTAACAGTGGCGTTACCAAATATGAAAGAGCATGCCCGACCAAATAAATACCAATAAAGAAGATGAAACTCAAAAACAATCCCTTGGAAATTTCAACTTCCCTTACAAAACGAAACAGTCCAATCACCATAAGCACCAACAATGGCACAACTAACAAAAATGAACTGTTTAATGCGTAAAAAACAAACTGAAACAACCAATCATTCTCTGGAACTTTTAACCAGCCAAGACCGCCAACGCTTAAATGATACCAGGTAATTGAGACATGCGGCAAAAATAACATCACTCCCAGCACACATCCAAGAAGGTATTGCTTATAGTTGATTTTATTAAGAAAAATGAGTCCGATAAACCCAATGAAACCAACAAATAACAAAGCGAAATAATGCGAATAAAAAGCAAGTGCTATAGCAATCCCCAATCCGATCGAGTACTTCCATTTTCTTAATTCCGAAAAAAGTACTTTATCAAAGAAATATACCGTCAACATTATCGCAAAGAGCCCGAAACTATATGGCCTCGCCAACTCCCCTTGCAATATGCTAAAGCACAATACAGCCATGAGTCCAGCTGACAGTGTTGCCGTCGCTTTATCAAACCACTTTTCTCCAATAATATAGGTTAAAAACACAGAAAAAGAACTCATTAAAATAAACGGAGAACGCATTGCAAGCTCTGAAGTGCCAAAGATTGCGGACCAAATTTTCATAAAAACTTGAACTCCTGCAGGATGCATATCTCCCTTCATTACTCCAAACTCAAGAAGTTCAGAGAGATTATCATAGCGCAAACGAGTAATTGCACTTAACTCATCATTAGAGTAACTATGTTTAGAACTGCTTAAAAATCTTAAGATTATCCCACCTAAAAGAATCAATAAAAATTGCCAATGATATTTAAGCTTAGCGATCATGCCAAAATCATAATCGTTGACGCAAAGCTTCGTACATTAATATACCTGCAGCCACAGAAACATTTAGCGATGCAATAGTCCCTGTCATAGGAATTTTACATTTCTCCTCACAAAGTCCAAGAATTTTGTTCGAAACACCTTTATCTTCAGAACCCATAACAATGGCTGTTGGAAGAGTAAAATCAATTTGAGTGGTAGTTTTTTGTGCTTTCTCTGTAGCCGCCACCATTTGAATACCGAATTCTTTTAAGTAATGAATAACTGCGGAAATATCATGTGTTTGACATACCGGAATCCTACCTAAAGCACCTGCAGATGTTTTAATGGCATCTGACGTTATTGAAACGCTGTCTTTGTTCGGGATAACAATAGCGTTCACCCCATGACACTCAGCTGTTCTGGCAATAGCTCCGAAATTCCGCACATCCGTAAGCCCATCCAATAAAAGAATCATAGGAATATCTCCTTCCTCATAAATTTTCTCAACAATTGGTTCAATTTTTTGATAAGGCACAGGAGATATTTGAGCAACGACCCCCTGGTGATTCTTTCGAGTAAACTTATTGAGCTTCTGCTGAGGAACAAATTGAAGATTATACTTCTTGTCAGCAAGAGCATCTTTTAACTCATAGAAAAGCTCTTTATTCATTCCCTTTTGAATAAAAATCTTATTGATAGGACGCTGATCTTTTACCGCTTCAATAACTGCTCGAACACCATAGATAATGTCTTGCGCATCTTCTTTATTATATCCGCCGTTTCTTCTACCTGAATAATTACTCATGCGTTTTCTTCTTGCTTAATACGTTTGCCAAAAATAGATATACTAATCCAATTAAGCTCAACCCTGCAACTACCATGAATAATTTAAAGAAATTGGCAGCGTCATTTCTATAGATTTGTTGGGTCATAAAGGCTCCGATAAAAAACCCTGCCTCTAAGGATAAGAACAAGGTTGCCATTCCTCTTCCCTTATATCGTGGATCAGATAAATCAGCCGTCCAAGCAAACAAAGAAGGAGATATAACTCCAGCTGCAATTCCGTACAAAATTGAACTAAATAAAAATTGACCAGAAGTTGTTGCAGTACCAGTAACACACGCAGCAACAATGATAAGTGTTAAACCAAAATATAGATTATTGGTGGGTCCAAACGTATCGGCCAATCTACCAGCAAAAACACGGACGATAACTACAAAAAGAACATTATATAAATAGAAAGAACCTTTGTTTTCAATATTCAAGTGCTCACTAAATTCAGGAACTATAAACATGTAAACACCCGCGATTGCAGCAGTTATTAACATGATTACTGCTGGTTTAAATACATTTGGTGAGATAATCTCACTAGGCTTAGGAATGATATTCTTCCAAACGGATCCTTCTATTTTGTTTAGTTTACTCTTATCCTCATCTATAAAGGCCAGAAGCAATAAAGAAGCTATTCCGAGACCTCCGCATGTATAAAAAAGGCCATCCATTCCAAAAGCCTGTTTCACCGGAGAACCTAATCCTTGTCCAGCGCTAAACCCTATAGCCACAAGTGCAGAAAAAATACCCATCGCTTGTCCTCTTTTACCCGGAGGAATATAATCTGCTACTAATGCAGTTGCGCCGGTTGGATGAAATCCTGTAGATGCACCATGCAACAATCTCAGCATGAAAAAACCAGTTAAAAACCGAAAAACAGGATAAAGAAAAGACACCACTATACTGATGCAAATCCCGATGTACATTACTTTTTTCCTACCAAGGTTGTCTGCAATTTTCCCACTAAATGGACGCATGAAAAGCGCTGTAATGGTCCATAATCCCAATACTGTCCATTTATAATCTGCTCCACCTAATGTTGTGATGTACGCATTGAGCTCAGGTAGCAACATGTTAAAACTGATAAAAAACAGCAAAACATTGAAGCACATTAACCAATATGAACGGGGATAGCTTCTCATAATTAAGTTGCAAAGTTAACCCGATTCACATATTTGGTTATTTTTATAACAGCAAATCAGCTCCTAACCCCTTGATTTTTCTGAATAATGAAGTTTTTTTTATCTTCGTGCAACGCATTGACCATCGTTTACGTTTAACGATTGTACAAAACAATTTATACATGAAAAAGCTTCTATTATTCGTCGGAATATTTCTTCTGACTACAGCAGGAATAGCTCAGACTGATGTTCCGACATTCGATGAACAAGGATCGGCAGAGATCGACCTTAACAAATGTGTAACACTTGACAACAAGACTGAAGTACAGAACTATTATGTAATTAATATTTCTCACTTAGGGTTGACAAATGAAAACGATACTTGGGATTACTTTAATTACATCTCAGACAATTTATTGACTTATCATGTTTTCTATTCTGAAATGAAAGTAACATTACAACTTCATTTAGAAAGAACTGATGAGCCTAAAGATATTAACTGGTGGAACGCCTACTTGGAAACCAAGTGTGATAAATAAAA
Organism: Crocinitomicaceae bacterium; assembly: GCA_022447665.1. Taxonomy (GTDB): domain Bacteria; phylum Bacteroidota; class Bacteroidia; order Flavobacteriales_D; family Crocinitomicaceae; genus JAKVAQ01. The sequence continues at coordinate 82,822 of JAKVAQ010000015.1, read as the reverse complement.
ATAGAAAAAATGAAGATCATTAAAAATATTTTTGGGATTCTTGGTGGAGCTGCACTTCTTGCAACTACATCCAATGTAAATGCTCAAATAGTAGGTGTTGATGCTTACTTAATCGGAAACTTTGTAGAAATAGGTGTAAACGACTTCGGACATGAAGGTGCACCTACCTTAGCTGGTTCTCACGAACGTGGTGCTGGTGCAAACCCATTTGGTTTCGTTGCTAATCCACAAATGGATGGCTGGACAGAATATGATGGAGACTTCTTTACTCCTGGTACTCCAGAAAACGGATTCGGATGGGAATTTGGTGGAACTAGATATTACTCAAACGGATCATCTGCATCTGGCGCAACTGCTATATCTTCAGATGGAATTACAGATTACACTGTAGATGGTGACTGTATATATGTAACAACTGAGGGGGAAATTACAACTGACGTTGATTATAGAGTAGTGTACAAATTGAAATTGGACGACACGTATTATACGACTACAGTAACGGTAACCAATAATACTGGTGCTGATATTCCAGATTTCTACTACTATAGAAACTTTGACCCAGACAATAACCAAACACTATCTGGTTCATACACAACTAATCAAACTTTAGTAAACCAACCTTCTGCTTCATGTGACAAGGCATTAGTTTCTGCTGAACAGACTACTCCTTGGGATTCCTATGTAGGTCTTGGAGCTATTGGAGAACAATTTCGCGTTTCTTATGGTGGGTTTACAAACCGTGACGCTTCTGATATTTGGAATGGTGTTGGCGCCTTCACAGGAACAGTAGGATCTACAAACACTGCTGATGAAGCAATTTCGTTAGCACATAAGATTGATAACTTAGCTGCTGGTGCGACGGAAACTTTCTCATTCGTTGTGATTCTTGATGCTGATCAAGTTGAAGCTGCGCTTGAAAACCTTTATTTCTTTGACTACTCTGGTGGTTTAGGTGCGCCTGCTACTGCTTGTTCTCCAACTACAGATACAATTCAAACATGTGCGGGTATTCCAGTAAATATTGAAATTTCTGGTGCTGGTACTGATACTTATGATTGGACTTGGACTCCAGGTACTGGATTAGATGTAACTACTGGACCTGCAGTTGTAGCAAGTCCTTCAACTTCTACTTTATATACTGTAACTGGTACTCCTCCTTTAGCTTCTTGTTTAACTGCTGAATTGGAGCTTAGTATTTATGTTGAAATTAACGCAGGTCCTCAAATTGAAATAGTTGATCCAGGAGGAATTTGTGGTGACTTTGATCTTTCTACGCTTGTTGTAAACGATCTTAACTCTACTCCTGGCACTACAACTACTTTCCACGGTTCTATCCCTAGTGATGGTTCGGATTTATCTGACCTTTGGCCAGACCCTCCTTTCACTATGGTTGCGGGTGATATTGTTTATGTTATGATTGCGGATCCTGTGTCTGGATGTTTCGATGTTCAACCTGTATTACTTGACTTCTCATCTCCTGAGGCTGCTGGTAATGACTCAACGGTTACTTTCTGTGGTGTAGACGACTTATTATTTGATGTAAACACTATGATTCAACCTGGTGCTAACGTATTTGGTGACATGGTAATCACTCCTACTACTGGAGCATTTAATCCAAGTACTGGTATCTTTGATGTTGGTGGTTTAGACGGTACTTACGTTGTGGAATACACTGTACCTGGTGTTGGTGCTTGTCCTGATGATGAAGCTTTATTCACCATCAATATTTTAGGACAACCAACTGCTGACTTTAGTTTCACGGATGGTATCACAACTTCTCCAGCGGATGGCGATATGAACACTTGTATCACGAATACAATTGATTTCACAAACCTTTCAACAACTGCTGCACCTGGATCTATTACAGTAACGAACTGGGCATTTGGCGATGGAGGAACTTCTCCTTCTTCTGATCCTTCTCATGACTATACTGTTCCTGGTGATTACTTCATCACATTAACAGTAACTTCAAACGATGGTTGTATTGATGCAATTGCTTATCCTATTACATTATACGACAATCCAGTTCTTGATGTAACTGCTAGTAATCCAAGTTGTTTTGGATTTACTGATGGTTCAGTTACTGTAAACACATCTGGTGGTTCAGGTTCATTTACATTCACAATTACTGATGCGCTTGTTGGAGGCACTGTACTTAATGTTGGCGGTACTAACACAGCTAACACGTTAGGTGAAGGTTGGTATTACGTATTTGTTGATGATCCTTCTGGATGTTCTGGAATTGACTCAATCTTCTTAGATGCGCCAGGTGAACTTGATGCTGACATCACTATTGTTGATCCTCTATGTTTTGGTGACGCTACGGGCTATGTTGTTGTAGACACTGTTTACAATGTAGAAGGCCCTAACAACGCTGTATCTTACTTCTGGTCACCTAACCCTGCTGGTATTGGTGGATTAGGCGCTGATTCAACGTGGAACATGTCTGCTGGTGATTACACACTAACTATCAACGACGAAAATGGTTGTTCAAATGTGATTGACTTTACAATCAACCAACCTGATGAATTAGTCTTCACTCAGTTTGGTTACGATCCAGCTTACTGTCGTCAGTTTGGTTTCCAATCTGGTAACGGTGTTGTTTACGCTGCTGCTGGTGGAGGAACTCCTGATTACACATACTTATGGGAAAACTTAGGAACTGGTGATAACACAACAAGTACTACTTGGGGTGGATTAAACCCAGGAGATTACCAAATGACAGTAACTGATGATAATGGATGTACTTTAATTCAAACTGTAACAGTAGATTCATTGAATCCAATTGCTGACTTCGAAATGGATTCTCCGCAATTCGGTCAAACGTATGAAGGTACACTTCCAGTTGATGTTACATTCACGAACTTATCTGAAAACTTCGCGAATCCAAACAACCCAAATGCTGATACTACGTTCTTCTGGAATTTCGATCACAACAACATCAGTTGGTATATCTCTGAAGATTACAACGAAGCACTAGATACTACTTACGGTATCGCTGGTACTTACGAAGTATGTTTAGTAGCCATCAACAAAAACGGATGTACGGACACTACTTGTAAAGAGTTAATCGTTTATGATCCAATTGGATTCAATCCTGTCAACATCTTTACTCCAGACGGTGATGGTGTTAATGATGTATTTACATTCCAGTACAAATCTTTATCTATTGAAACATTCTCTTGTGTGATTGTGAATAGATGGGGTGCTGTAGTTCATGAAATGGATGATATCACTGACGAATGGAATGGAACAGATCTTAACGGAGATCAACTTGGTGACGGAGTTTACTTCTACTCATACGAGTATGTATCCTTCAATGGAACAGAAGGTTCTGGACAAGGTACCGTTACTATGGTGAGTAAATAATAACAAACTACTTATATACAAAAGCGCGCCCAGTGGGCGCGCTTTTTTTTGAAAGATCATTTTCTAAGTGCCTGTAATAAACTAATAAATATCATAAAGGGCTGCCCATTGGCGGCCCTTTTTTATTTGTATCTTCGCGACAACTTTACACTTAAACGTTTATAGCATGCAACTGTACAACAAATTAAGTGCGAAAGAAAGAGAAGCTCTAATTGACGTAGCCGGAGAAGACCGGTTGACTATCTCTTTCTATGCGTACCATCATATTGATAACACTGAAATCTTTAGGAATCACCTTTTTGTCGCTTGGAACGAGCTTGACGTATTGGGACGTATCTACGTTGCTGATGAAGGAATTAATGCTCAGTTATCTGTTCCTGCACCGAGATTCAATGAATTTAAAGCACATTTGGACAGCATTGATTTCTTAAATGGAATTAGACTGAACATTGCCGTTGAACAGGACAATAAATCATTCTTAAAACTTAAGATCAAAATCCGTGACAAAATTGTTGCTGATGGCTTGAACGACGACACATTTGATGTTACCGATATTGGAACGCATCTCAAAGCGAAGGACTTTAATGAAATCATTGAAAAAGACAATACGGTCCTTATTGACATGAGAAATCACTACGAAAGTGAAATTGGACATTTTAAAGGAGCTTGGACACCGGACGTAGATACGTTTAGAGATTCATTACCTATAATTCTCGATGAAATAGATGGGAATCAAGAGGACAAGAATATTGTCATGTACTGCACAGGAGGTATTCGATGTGAGAAGGCATCAGCATACTTTAAGCATCAAGGCTTCAAGAATGTTTACCAACTTGAAGGGGGTATCATTAATTATGTGCGCCAAACAAAGGATGAGAAGATTGAGAACAAATTTATCGGAAAGAACTTTGTCTTTGACGACCGAATGTCTGAGAGAGTATCAGAAGATGTTATTTCTAAATGCCATCAATGCGGTGCTCCATGCGACACGCATACAAACTGCGCAAATGTGGCTTGTAATTTATTATTTATCCAATGTGATTCATGTCGTGAAAAAATGAACAATACATGTTGTGATGAGTGTAAAGAAATTGTGTCATTACCTGAAGCAAAGCAAAAGGAACTTCGTAAGGGACAGGATAATAGCAATAGAATTTACCATAAAGGTAGGTCTATGGTATTGAAGTACAAGAAGTGATTTATATCAGGTTTTACAAGGCTTATAATAAACTTTAAAACCGTATATTTGTTATCATAGAAAGCGTTTTTTTTATGGAAAAATTTCAAGAAGCATTTGACAAGATTATCGAAGCAGATTCAAAGGTAGAACCAAGAGATTGGATGCCAGAAAAATACAGAAAAACAAACATCCGTCAAATATCACAACATGCGCATTCTGAAATTATCGGAATGCAACCTGAAGGAAACTGGCTATTAAGAGCCCCTTCCCTAAGAGCCAAGCAAGTATTACTAGCAAAAATTCAGGACGAAGCTGGACATGGATTGTACTTATACAGTGTAGCAGAGACTTTAGGAATTTCTCGTTCTGAAATGATCGAGCAATTACACAGCGGAGAAGCGAAGTACTCTTCAATTTTCAATTACCCTACGTTAACCTGGGCAGATATGGGAGCAGTAGGATGGCTAGTAGACGGAGCTGCCATTGTAAACCAAGTTTCATTACAAAGAACTAGTTATGGACCATATTCAAGAGCCATGATTAGAATTTGTAAAGAAGAATCTTTCCATCAAAGACAAGGATACGAAATCATGTGCCGCATGGCATTTGGAACTCCAGAACAAAAAGAAATGGCACAAGATGCCTTAAATAGATTCTGGGAACCAGCGTTAATGATGTTTGGTCCACATGACGCGGACTCTGTTCACAAAGGACAGTCAATGGAATGGAAAATCAAAAGAGAATCTAATGATCACTTAAGACAAAGATTTATTGACAGAACTGTTCCTCAAGCAGAATATTTAGGACTAACTATTCCAGATCCAAATCTAAAATGGAATGAGGAAACAGGACATTACGATCATAGCCCGTTCAATTGGGATGAGTTCTGGAACGTGGTGAATGGAAACGGACCTTGCAATAAGGAAAGATTAGACCATCACAAAAAAGCACACAACGATAACAAATGGGTTAGAGAAGCAGCTGCAGCATATGCAGCTAAAACTGAAACTCAAGTAGCATAAAATAAGACCTATGGAAGCAACAGATAAAGTTTGGGAAGTATTTATTCAGAAAAAAGCTGGCCTTGCATTTAAACACGCAGGAAGCGTGCGTGCATTCGATAAAAAAATGGCAATTCAAAATGCCAGAGATGTTTACACTAGACGCAGTGAAGGAAGAGCAATGTGGGTAGTGCCAACCGAAGCAATTGTATCTGTACCTCTAGATAATTCTGATGCATTCTTTGATCCTGCGGATGATAAAGCATACAGACACGCTACTTTTTATGAAATTCCTGATGGAGTTAAACATCTTTAATTCCCATGAAAAAAATTAATATTGAAAATAAAGAGGCTAAGTTCTTAACAAGAATAGCGGATACTTCTTTAATTTTAGGACAGCGTAATGCTGAGCTCTGCAGTAATGGACCTTTCTTAGAAGAGGATATTGCCATTTCAAATATTTCTCTCGACCTATTTGGAAGAGCTGAAGAAATTTATAATATCATTTCGAAAATTGAAGGAGGAACGCACGAAGCGGATGATTACGTCTTTTTCAGAAATGAACGCGAGTTCTTCAATATAAAACTTGTTGAGCAACCAAACGAAGACTTCGCTTGGACAATGGCTAGACAGTTTATGCATGACGTTTACGCCGAGTTTTTATATACGCAACTTCTTGAAAGCAAGAACGATGAAATTAAAGGTCTTGCGCAAAAAGCGTTGAAAGAAATTGAATATAGCTTATTGCACTCAAGAGACTGGCTATATCGATTAGGGTTAGGTACTGAAGAATCTAACGCAAGATTACAGGAGGCGTTCGATCACCTATTTAAATTCGTGGAAGAAATCTTTGCCTTTGATGATTTAGATAAGGAATATCTGCCTAACTGTGGAGAACTTCAATCGCAATGGAACAAAGAAGTAAATCGTGTTCTTTCAGAAATTAATATTGAAAGAAAAGAATACGAAGCGCTTTCAATGCGTGACTATAGAGATGGATTTCACTCGGAGCACATTGGGCACTTGTTGAGTATAATGCAGTACTTGCCTAGAGCATACCCCGAAGCGAAATGGTAAAAAAATAAATGGAGCCACACGGTAAAATATGGAAACTCCTGGGGGAAATTCCAGACCCGGAAATTCCTGCAATTAATTTAGTAGAGCTTGGTGTAGTGAGAAAAATTGAGGGAGAAGAAAGCAATCTCGAAATAACCATTACACCCACCTATACTGGATGTCCTGCGAAACAACTTTTCAACGATTTAATCAAAGAAAAGCTTGAGGAAAACGGATATAAGAATTTTTCTATTACCTCTACGCTATACCCAGCCTGGACTACGGATTGGCTTTCGGAAGAGACTAAGCAAAAGCTCATGGATGAAGGCATTTCACCTCCAGTCGCAGGAGATCGGGTAATTACTTGTCCTCATTGTGGATCAACAGACACAAAAATGGTCTCTCGATTTGGAACTACACCTTGCCAATCCTTTCATACTTGCAACAGCTGTTCAGAGCCGTTTAACTACTTTAAGTGTCATTAAACCCTGCCATTTAAGGGTTCGTCTTCGTGTAAACTTGACAAGTTGGCACCTTAAATTCTATTGGCACAATTTCTGACCAAAAAGATTACAATCATATCGACACATCTCGTCAATACTGATTATTTTTGAAGATTAAATACAAAATTAATGTTAAACGCACTTAAAGGTCTTTTTGGAAATAAAGACAAGAAAGACGATAAGATATATCAACCCTACGTAGATAAGACACTTTCATTCGGAGAAGGATTAAAGTCTATTTCGAATGATGAGCTAAGAGAGAAAACAAATTCCTTTAAGTCGAAAATTAAAGCAGCAACTCAAGATCAAGAGGACGAGATTGCTCGTTTGGAAAAAGAAGTTGAAGAAAATCCTTCAATGGATTTCCAAAAAAAGGAAGAGATCTATTCTTCTGTTGACAAAATCAAAAAAGATATTGACAACACTATAGAAACAGTGTTGGATAAAATACTTCCCGAAGCCTTCGCAGTAATCAAAGAAACTGCAAGACGATTCGCAGAAAATGACGCAATTGAAGTTACAGCCAATGACTTTGATAGAAATCTAGCAGATAGGAAAACCCATATTAACATTGAGAACGACAAAGCCATTTGGCAAACTTCATGGGACGCTTACGGCACCCAGGTTACTTGGAATATGGTCCATTATGATGTTCAGTTATATGGTGGAACAGTGCTTCACAAAGGAAATATAGCTGAAATGCAAACAGGTGAAGGTAAAACCTTGGTAGCAACATTACCGGTTTACCTTAACGCTCTGGCAGGAAAAGGAGTGCATCTAGTTACGGTAAACGATTACTTAGCAAAACGTGACAGTGAATGGATGGGACCGCTTTACGAATTTCATGGTTTGACTGTAGATTGTATCGATCGTCACCAACCAAATTCACCTCAGCGTAAGCACGCCTATATGGCGGATATCACATTTGGAACTAACAATGAGTTTGGTTTCGATTACTTGCGTGATAACATGTCATCCAATCCAGATCAAATTGTGCAGAGAAAACATCATTTCTCTATTGTGGATGAGGTTGATTCAGTGTTGATTGATGATGCGAGAACGCCTTTAATTATTTCAGGACCTACTTCAGGAGGTGACCAACATGAATTCCATGAGTTAAAGCCACGTGTTGAACGTGTAGTAGCGGCTCAGAAAAAGTTGATGAACGAATTGCTTATTGAAGCGAAGAAAAACTTAAAAGGATTAAACGAAGGTGAGGTAACAAAAGAACAACTTGAAGAAGGTGGAATGGCCTTGCTACGAGCATTCAGAGGTTTTCCTAAAAACAAGGCTCTAATTAAGTTTTTATCAGAGCCTGGTATTAGAACACAACTTCAAAAAACTGAAAACTATTATTTACAGGATCGTGAGCGTGAAATGCCTAAAGTTGATAAGGAGCTATACTTCGTTATCAACGAGAAACATAACACAATTGAACTTACGGAGAAAGGTATTGACCTACTAGCAAAAGGAGAAGATGCAGATTACTACATCATTCCCGATGTAGGAACGAGAATTGCTGAAATAGAAGCTTCAACTACCGAAAAGCAAGAAATCCTTAAAAAGAAGGATGCTTTAAGTCAAGAATTCACAGTTAAATCAGCTAGAATTCACTCTTTGAACCAATTGCTAAAAGCTTATTCACTTTTTGAGAAAGAGGTGGATTACGTGATCATGGACGGCAAAGTACTTATCGTAGATGAGCAAACTGGTCGTATAATGGATGGGCGCCGTTATTCTGATGGGTTACACCAAGCAATTGAGGCGAAAGAAAATGTTAAAGTAGAAGCTGCAACTCAAACATACGCGACAGTAACCTTACAGAACTTCTTTAGAATGTACCATAAACTGTCCGGAATGACCGGTACTGCTGAAACAGAAGCACAAGAATTCTGGGATATTTACGAATTGGATGTGGTTGTGATTAAGACAAACAGACCTATTGCTCGTAATGACCAACAAGACATGGTCTTTAAAACACAGCGTGAAAAATACAACGCTGTAATTGAGGAAGTAGAAAAAATTGTTGCCCAAAACAGACCAGTTCTAGTAGGTACAACAACCGTTGAGATTTCTGAACTACTAAGCCGTATGCTTAAAATGAAAGGTATTAAGCATAGCGTATTGAACGCGAAACAACATAAGCAAGAATCAGAAATTGTAGCAGAAGCGGGTAAGGCTGGTAATGTAACAATCGCAACGAACATGGCAGGTCGTGGTACTGATATTAAGTTGACGGATGAAGTAAAAGCCGCAGGAGGTTTAGCAATTATTGGTACAGAGCGTCACGATTCACGAAGAGTAGATAGACAGTTAAGAGGTCGTGCTGGTCGTCAGGGAGATCCAGGATCTTCTCAGTTCTTTGTATCTCTTGAAGATAATTTAATGAGACGTTTTGGTTCGGATAGAATTGCCAAGGTAATGGACAGTAAAATGTTCGGACTTAAGGATGGTGAAGTTATTCAGCACCCGATGATTTCAAAATCAATTGAACGAGCTCAAAAGAAAGTAGAAGAGAATGCATTTGGTTCTCGTAAGCGATTATTGGAGTACGATGATGTAATGAATGCTCAACGTAATGCTATATATCGTAAGCGTAGAAATGCACTTTATGGAGATAGACTTGAATTAGACATCTCTAATATGTTCTATGATGTAGCCGAAGAAATCGTAAACAATAACTTCCCTAACAAGGACTATGAAGGATTTGAATTAGACCTGCTACGCTACTTCAAATTAGAATCATGGCTATCGGAAGATGAATACGAAAACGCTAACCCGAGCAACCTAATTGATGATTTATTTGATAAAGCATATAACGCATATCAAGCGAAATCAAAAAGATTAGCTTTAATGGCTAAGCCAGCAATAGAACAAGTACTTGCCAACGAAGGAAACAAGTACAAGAATATGGCATTCCCATTAACGGATGGTGTTAAAAATATTCAAGTAATTGTTGATTTAGAAGAAGGTCAGAAGACTGAAGGTCAAATCATCAAAAAACAATTAGAGAAGATTACTACTTTGGCTCATATTGACCAATCTTGGAAGGAGCATTTAAGAGAAATGGACGATTTAAGAACGGCTGTTCAGCATGCCTCACTTGAACAAAAAGATCCTTTGGTTATTTATAAGAAAGAATCTTACGAGCTATTCAAGAAGATGTTGGTAAAACTGAGTCAAGAATCAGTAGAGTTCTTAGCAAAATCAAACTTTCCACAACAACAGGGTGGCCAACGTGCTACTAGCGAAGGACAGTTCAGTCAGCAAAGTGCCTATGACCAAGCACAAGAGCTAAAAAACTCTGCTCTAAACTCTTCGCAAGAAGCGAACCAGCAGGCAATTCAAAATTCAGCTCCTCAAGGACAACGTCCGAAGAAGCAGCCCGTAATTTCTACCCCTAAAATTGGCAGAAATGAAAAGGTAGAGATTAGAAACATGCAAACTGGCGAAACTAAAACAGTTAAGTTCAAGCAGGCTGAACCACTATTAAAAGCCGGATGGGTACTTGTAAAGCAAGAGGCTTAGGAATAACTCTATTCGCCTTATTACTTTTTAACAGCACGAATTCTCATTCGAGAACTGAGTATGACAAATGGTTGCGTAAAGAATTTAAAGCAATCCAAAAAAGAGATCAATCGAATGTAAGAAACAATGAGGTTCGTGACACTTTGATTCTTTACAATTTCAATCTCATCAACAAGTATTTTAGGGAGGACAAAATGCGGACCTTCCAGGACTCTACTTTAACAGAGAAAACCCTTCGAATTGTTAAAGTAGGTTTGATTATCACCTATATACACATTTTACAAACCAATACGCTTAAACTGCTAAACAAAGAAATAGTCGATGAATACAAGGGATATTTAGACAATGAGGTTCTGACACATTTTACACTTGAGTCAGCGGTAAATACCTACACAACTGACATGAATCATCAGCGCTGGGGTCCTTGCACAGATGAGCTACGAAACAATTATGAATACGCCATAAAAACCTGTGATTTAAAACTTGGCAAGGTTAGAAGCAAAAGATAAACAAGCTTTCCGCCTATGATATTAACGATTTAGTTGAGTTTTTAGATTTTTTAGCTCACTTCATTTCACCCCATTTTTCGTCGATATTTCACGAACATAGACGCTTATATCTCATTGATTATTAAGGTTTTCGAACAAAAAGCCTCGCTAAGTTATTAACATTTCTTTGTGATTATCAACAATAAAAATTCGCAACATGCTTCTTATAAACTCCTTTAAATCCTGCAACCAATCCAATAATAATGCGTATTATTAAGTGTAACTAACCCGACACTTAATGAGAAGAATTTTACTTTTTTCACTTTTTACATTATTTGCTTCACAGGTTTTTGGACAAGCAGATAGTACTTCAAGAGATAGTTCAAACACGATAGTTCCTACTGAAAATCCAACCGACTCTCTTAAAAACAATGCTTCTGAAGGATTGCCTTCAGTTACTGGCGTTGCAGTATCGCCATCTCACTTTCACTTATCTGTTCCCCCCGGGGAAGAAGAAGAAGTAAAAATCACAATTACAAACTCTACAGACAAAGAGAATTCGTTTAAAATTAGTTTCGTTGATTTTGACATGAATGAAATGGGTAAACCACTTTTCCTTCCACCTGATTCAAGTCGAGAATATAGCCTTTCAAGATGGGCTACATTGGCACCTACTTTCGTAACATTAGCACCTTTCGAAAAGAAAAAAATCTCTTTGCGAGTTTCAATACCTGAAGGTCCTGAAGGAAGAAAAGCGGCCTGGACTGTAGTTATGGTAGAACAACAAGTTCCCAGAGAAGAATTATCCGTAGATGGAAATACTAGCGAGTCAGTAGCATTTGGTGTAGTTCCATTATATGCCTTCGGTATTTACACATACCAAAACCCACCTAATGTAGACAATAATAAAGTTGAGATCAACAACTTCCAATACATTGAGGCCGACTCTTTAAGCGAAATGCATATTACCGCTGAAAACATTGGCGACGGAATAGCTTATTGTACTTCATACATTGATTTAACAAATATTTCTACGGGTTTTCAAACGCGATTATTAGTAAAAAGATTCACGATCGTTCCAGGAATCGAGCGTGTATTTAAGTTTAGGTTACCACCTGACCTCCCTAAAGGTGATTATGTTGCCATTGGGGTTGTAGACTTCAAAAATGCTGAGGAAATACAGGCAGCCAAAACAAGTTTTAAAATAGATTAAAGATTAACTAAATATATATACTATGAACACGAACAAACTCCTTTCAACGGCAGTAGCTCTTGGTCTAGGACTTACGTCTTTTGGACAATTGATTGACGAGCAGGATGTGACAATTACAATGGATTTACAGCCTGTTCTTCAACTGGACATGACTACGCCAAATCAGATCGAATTTGTATTCGACGAGATTAACGAATACTATGCTGGTATTACACAGTATGGTGCGACAATTTTAAAGGTGAGCTCAACAGTAAGTTGGGACCTTTATGCTGTAGGTCGTTCCACTGGTACTAATGGTCCTGAATTCTGGGATCAACAAATTAGCTACGGAACGTCTGCCAACCCTAACGCTATTGGTGACTTACCACTAAGTTTATTAGAGCTAAGACAGAACCAACCAAACAACGGTGCCTTAGCAGCTGGTGGTGCATTCCCAGATTACAGCCAGGCATTTGCTGCTTCAACAGCCGCTTCTGGTGGAAACAGCTTATATGTAAATGGTGGTACTAACACTCCTCCAACTACAAACGATAAGTACATTGGTGGACATGCTGGTACATCAGGTACACCTGGTCAAGATTTCTTACCAGGCGGTAGTTACTTGACTTCTGCTGGTACAGCTTCTGACTATTACTATTCTATTGATTATAGAATTTTACCTAGTCTTCCGGCTATCTTCCCAATGGCGCATGACGCTGATGGAGTTACTCCAGAAGATCTTGTAACAGTGAACGGTCCTGGTACTTATGCTGAGCCAGGAGTATATACTATGTATGTACAGTACATCTTATTAGAAGATCAGTAAAAATTCAAAGTGACGGAGTTATTCTTAACTAGGATAACTCCGTTTTTTAATTATTAGCCATGAAAAGATTTCTTACCTCAGCTTTCGCTCTCTTGGCCTTTACTTTCGGTTCTTCCGCTCAAATTCATTGCGGAACGGTAGAATTAGTTCCGAATACTACGACAAACGCCTTAGCAACATTCAATAACTTCTCTTATTATGAAGCTGGTTACACCATTAATAGCGTAGCTAGAGTAAGAGTTCGAGTTACAGATCAGGCTATTCCAGATCCACTTTGTTCTTGGAGTCTTATTATGTCAGTAGAAAACAATCCAATTGCCGGAACACCAGCAAATGAATGGGAAGAACTCGCTACATATGGTTCTGGATCTGCAGCAAACCCGACTATAGACATGCTGCAAATTCGAGTAAGAAATGCATGCGCAACATCACCAATTAACGGTGTTTTTCAAAATTTTACCAATCACGGAGATGTCATTGATATTATTTCACCTTTGCTTCCTGTTACACCAGCAGGATCTTGTGTAACTAACGTAAATGGTCCAGGTGATTACATCTCCAACTATGACGAATACAATTTTGACATCGACGTCAGAATTAACCCAGGGTTCGCAGTAAATCCAGGAATCTTTCAATTAAACATAAAGTTTAGACTGGAAGAAAATCCATAAATCATTCCATTGATTTTTAAATCAATACTATATCGTCTCACCTTGCTTTGTGCAATCTTCGGATCTACTATTGCTTTTAGTAGTCCTGATTTTGAACATTCTTTCGAATACGTCCTGGTTCAAGACGATTCCTTAAAAACATTAGATGATTCTACTAATGTCACAACGAACGACACGCTCTCTACAGAGATAGTCAAGGCAGACTCATCAGCTACAAAATCTTACCACGGATTTGAAAATGAAGATTTTAAACTCTTTTACCGTTTAGACAGTCTAAAACTGAACAAAAAAGAAGTAGTATCCAATCTTCTTTATATCGTAAACAAATCCTCAGAAGTTCAATCTATTAAGCTTCAAAACATATACCCGGCAGGATGGAATCTCATATCATTACTAGATTCCGAAATACTACCGGTTCAACCCAACGATACCCTATTCTACCCTATAATTCTCGTTCCTTCAAAAGGATTTAGACCCGGATCAAATATCCTCATCAACTCTATATTAACTGACACAAATGACCAAGCTATAGGAAGTCATTTTTTCACCGTTTATAGCGACAAGAGAATAAGCTGGGAAACTCGCATAGAACCAGGAGATAAAGTGTATTTAAAAAATGATGAAACAACAGGAATTATTGACTATAGCCTTATAAATACAGGTCCTTACGAACAAGATTTCTTTGTTGAGTTAAAACCTATGGGGTCTAATATGATCATTACCGATACTAGTGATAGAATTATAGATCTGAATACTACACTTACAATGGAATCCGGAGAGGACACCACGTTAACTTATAAATTCAATACGTTCGATGGTGATGAGCGAAACATTAACCGAATATCAACGCTTAACTACATTCCAGACTATCAATTTGCACAGAAGAAGTACACTTTGTTTTTACAAAGCCGTGATCCCGGTGAAATCTCAGGAACAAATGTAAAAGGCAATCGAATTGACTTTATTAAGCTACCAAATGAAGTTTATGCATCTACTGTAAGTAGCAGACAATTACCGCTAGAAGTAGAATTAAATGTCCAAAATGTATTAAATGAAAATGTAATTTCCACATTAAACATGAGAGGCATGAAGCAAATTAACCGTGACGCCAGCCTTATTTATTACACCCAATTAAATTATAGCTCAGTATTTATTGATAATGCTGCCTTTGTAAATGCGCCTTGGTATGTAGGATACTTTGATTCAAAAATGCAAGCGGAAATTGGGCAGGTTAGTGGAAATATTATTGGACTGAACAGCTTTGGTAAAGGAGCAAAATATTCCTACAGATTCAATGACAAACATAGAGCAGGAGCCTTTTATGTGCAGAATCCGATTTTATTTGGAACTCCAACTACGAGAGGCTATGGAGCTTTTTATAGATATGCGCCTAAAAACAGTTTAAATTTTAGAGTATCAGGAGGGCGATCGGCTAATTTCAGTTTAGATTCTAGAACAAATGCAGCTAATCTGAACTCTAATTTCGCTCTTTTCAACAGACATTATTTTTCTCTTTTACTTGGAGGTTCAAATACCATTAGGAACTTCAGTACTGCTCCAGAAACCTTTAATGGTTTCGTTGCAGGATTAAATTATTCGACAAACTACTGGGAAAGAAGAATTAGAACAAGCTTAAATGCTCGGTACAATGATCGTTTCTTCTCAAACACTGGTCTAGAAAGGTTTCAAATCAACCATTTAACCAATGCTAAAATCACAGAGAAATGGAGTGCAGTAATGACTAACTTCTTCTCGGACAACAACGCGTACAATATTTTTGCAGATACGCTACTCTATACACAGCGCGTTTTAACGAATTCCTTATTCTTCATGAACAGTCATAAAACTGGTAGTTATCAACCAGGAATTTTCTATGATTATTTAGATATAGCGAACTATAATGTTCATTACAGAGGACTTTTATTCCGTTTCTCAGCAGGTGATTTTAAACGTAACTTCATCGTTTCTACATTCTTTAAAGCCGGTTACAATGATCCTATTGACCTGCCAGACGTAAAAGACTTTTTCTCTTTAATAAACACTACAATACTGCGCTACCGCACATGGAACATGAGCTTTCAATACATCTATGGTCCTAATTCGCGCGTGGTCCTAGATAGGATGCTAGCAACTGGTGTAGTTCCTCAAAATGTCCGCTTCAATCTTCAAAACCAATACCAGTTCAGGAAGAAGAATTTTGTTTTAGAAAACTCACTTACCTATAACTATAACAATGTCTTCAATAGTCATTCTGTAGCCTATTTCCCTCAACTTTTTTACTTCACTAATTCAGGATGGAGATTTGCTATTAATGCTAGCGTAATTTATAACTCGAACGACTTTGGATCAATTTATTCAGGTTTGAATACACTCCCAATCATTACAGAAGAAAATACTACCACTCAAACCTTCAACACCAACTTTGGATTCTCCGTTCGTAAAGTACTAAACGTACCTATTCCGTTTATTAAAGCAAAGTCCGTGGATTGTGACTTTGTAACATTTTATGATCTTAATGGAAATGGCGTAAAAGACGATAATGAACCAGTAATTGAGAATGTAGTAATTAATTTAGACAAGACTTCAGAGTTGATTACTGATGCTGATGGAATTGGAAAATTCAGAAATGTAGAAGTTGGAACTCATGGTATAAGTTTAATGCGATTAGAAGGTGTTCCAGGTTGGTTCCCGAATGTTGGTGATTCAATTACTGTAGATCACGGTGGAAAAGTATTCATTCCTTACGTGCGTGGTGTCAAAGTTTATGGTGAAGTAATTTTAGGAAGACAAGAAATTGCTGTTGTTGACAAAGACAAAAAAATAGACCTTTCGCGAATTCAAATTACAGCTACAAATAGTAAAGTTTATCATACATTGACTGATGTTGATGGTAAATTCGAATTTTATCTTCCTAATGGTGATTATGTTATCACAATGGATGAATCCATTCTTGGCACAAAATTCACGATGAGTACTAACAACATTCCGGTCAGTCTTATGTTCGGCCAGAGTGACGTATATGTATCTTTCTTTATCAGTGAGAAAGCGCGTACCGTGAAAATAAAACAGTTCTAGGTAGAAAAAACTCTATCGTACTTCCTTAATTTTAAGGTTATCCTCTACCCCTTTTTTCAAGCGTGTCTATTCTGGAGTATATACAATATTTACCCTATGGTTCTTTAGAATTGCAAATATATTGTAGATATCGCCATCGTTCCGAAATTCCAGATGTGTTCGTTTTAAATTACTCTTCTTATCATAGAATTCAATTTTGAGCCTAATTCCGGCTCGAGAAATAGCCACCAAAGCAACTTTATGGATGTGCTCAAAGGAAAAACACTCCCTGGACTTAACGTTCAATTTATAGTGAATTTCAAAATGATCCTCATAAAAACAGGATTTTGATTTTTGTAATAGAAAAATACTTATCGCAAACACCAGTATAACAGCTGTCGCTATATAACTCTTATTAACAATACCTGCAGCGATAAAACCAAGAAGCATTACGACCAAAACAGCTCCCCAATAAGGATTTGAATTCTGTTTTAGTATGATTGGCATCATCATTACTATTCAAAGATAAAGGCAAATTTTATTTTTTTTGCCCGAAAAACTCAAGCCTTAGATTGGCCTGATCAATATCACTAGTTCTTGTATAACCATAAGACATTTGTCCATTATTGTAAATACTTATGCTATAGGATTCTCTATCATGATCTCCCCAACTAAATGTATGTTTGTCGTCCGTGAATTCATCATATTTGATTTCATAAGCATAGCTCCAGTCATCTGAAAAGAAATAATACTCTTTTTCGGAGTTATTATAGCTGATAAAATATTCTACTAAAGAGATATTTACTACCGTATCATTTGGCACCAAACCATAAGTTATCGTTTGATTTCCAATGTAAGTCCCGGTCTTATTATTGATCTCTTCTTTTTTGGAACAGGAAACTAGAAAAGTAGAAAAGCAGATAAAAATAGATAATGACTTCACGTTTTGGGATTTAGATTCCCAATTAAAACGCAGGAAAAATTAGAATATTGTATTAAGCAAACTCAGAAAGCGTTAACCAACGATCCTCCTTTTCAGCGAGTTCCTTATCGATTTGTCCTAATCGTATTGATTTTTCTTGGAATGCATCTCCATCTAACTCGCCAGCATTCATTGCCTCAGCAATTTCGACTTTTTCATTTTCCAAAGCTTCCATTTCACCTTCTAGTGCTTCAAACTCTAAACGCTCTGCATAGGTCAATTTTTTCTTTTCAAGCTCCGCCTCTTTAGGTGTGTGTTGCTCTATTTTTTCTTTTTGGGCTTTTTCCTTCGCTCGATTCTGCTTCACCTCTTCCTTGAGATAATTACGATAGGCCGTATAATTACCTAAAATATCTTTGATTTCTCCATCTCCCCTAAAATAGAAAGTATGATCAACTAACTTGTCTAAAAAATACCTGTCGTGAGAAACTATAATTACACAGCCTCCAAAACCAGCTAAATAATCTTCCAACACACCAAGTGTAAATATATCCAAGTCGTTTGTAGGCTCATCCAATATTAAAAAGTTAGGATTCGCCATTAAGACCGTCATCAAATACAAGCGTTTCTTCTCTCCTCCACTCAGTTTTTCTACATAATTGTAGTGCATATCGCGCGGAAACAGGAACTTTTCTAGGAACTGTGCTGCAGACATTTTTCTCCCCTTTTCCAAAGGAATGTATTCTGCTATTTCCCGGATCACCTCAATTACCTTCTGCCCCTCTTTGAACTTCATTCCATCTTGATGGTAATAGCCCAATTTCACTGTATCTCCAATTACAATCTTTCCTTTGCTCGGCGCTTCCTTACCTACAATCATGTTTAAGAGAGTTGATTTTCCTGAACCATTTTTCCCTACAATTCCAATCTTTTCGCCTCGCTTAAAGGTGTAGTCAAAATCATTAATCAATTTCTTATCATCAAACCACTTCCCTACTCTATGTAATTCTACAATTTTAGTCCCCAGCCTCTCCATCAATACTGGGATCTCCATCTCATCCTTCTTAATCTTTTGAGTAGCAGTAGCCTTTAAACCATCAAATGCATCTACCCTCGCTTTCTGCTTGGTTCCTCGTGCCTTAGGTTGACGTCTTATCCATTCCAATTCCGTACGCATAAGGTTTTTGGCCTTTGAAATTGTGGCTTTCAAAATTTCTTCTCGTTCTGCTTTCTTCTGCAAATAGTAAGAGAAATTTCCTTCGTATTTGTACAAAGTATGATCTTCCAACTCAAGAATCGTATCACAAACCACCTCAAGAAAGTAACGATCATGCGTTACCATAATAATCGTAGCCTCTGACTTAGACAAATAAGCCTCTAACCACTCAATCATATCCAAATCCAAGTGATTCGTTGGCTCATCGAGAATCATGATATCCGGTTCATTGATCAAGACCTTGGCTAGAGCTACCCTCTTTTTTTGACCTCCAGATAACTCGTCTAATTTCTGATGCTTATCTGTAAAACCCAATTGGGAAAGAATCGTGCTCACCTTAACCTCATAATCCCAAGCATTCGTAGCATTCATTTTCTCAAACGCGGCTTCATAAGCTTCAGTATCTTCAGGGTTAAGTAGCGCTTTCTCATACATTGAAATGGCTCTTGTTTCTTCAGTATCCGTGTCTACAACCTCTTCGAAAATACTTCGATTAGTTTTGAAATTTTCTGCCTGTTCTAAATGATCAACCTTTATACCATTTCGATACACCAATCTTCCAGAATCTGCTGCATCTAAGCCCGACAAAATATTTAGTAGCGTTGTCTTTCCTTGACCATTTTTCGCGACGATAGCTACCTTATTTCCTTTGTCTATACCAAAGGTGATGTCCTTAAAAATGGTACGAATACCAAAACTCTTACTTAGATTTTCTACTGAGAGATAATTCATACTAACGTAACCTCTCTGTCATTTGAGTTAACTTAATGTCGGTTTTGATTCCGCGAATGGCCAGGTAAACAAAAACCATCGCCGGTATTACCAAAAAAAAGCCAACATCCATGCCAAATTTCACCTGAATATCGGCCAATAAAGGATCTTTTTCTTTCAGACCTTCTTCCAATCCACTTCTTCCCAAGAAATAAACCGCATATACCACAAAAACTAAAATTAGGTGAAGAATAAAATTAAAGCGGGTAATGGCCAATTGCCTTTTTCTATTCTTAAACATAAGAATACCCATCAACGTAATTAGGGATAGCGATATATACACCAGATACATTGGAAATTCATCTTGACTACCTTCTGCAGACATGATGCCATACGGACCAAATACTGCGCTCGAGTCTTCTACAATTTCACTCGTAATTGAAATGGAAAAAATGGGAAAAACTAAGAGTAGCACCATACATACAAATGCTAATCCTAAATAAATTGTTTGAATACGTTGAATCATAACGCAAAGATATCACAAATCGCATTGTTCAATTAGCAAATTTTGAACTAGATTTTTGAATGAGGGTTTGGACGAGTAACGAAGTTAAGATATCATTCTCAATCACCTTAAAGCGGAGAATCTCGGATTTCCTCGAACTCCCTTAGAACTTAGACACATTAAAATATGAATAAAAATTGATGGCAATTTGTTAACCAAACGATCCATAACCGTTATTTTTGAAGTTAGATTATGAAAGCACTCTATTTAAAGGAGCTCCGCAGTTTTTTAAGTTCAATTATCGGGTATATTTTTATCGGTATTTTCCTTGTACTTAATAGCTTATTCTTATGGGTATTCGCTTATGAAACCAACATTTTAGATGGTGGCGTAGCCGACCTACGTGCTTTTTTTGGAATTAGCCCAATTATCCTGATCATCTTAATACCTGCGATTACCATGCGTTCTTTTTCTGAGGAGAAGAGAACCGGTACAATAGAATTACTCTTCACAAAACCTGTAAGTGACTTGACTATTATTTTAGCAAAGTACCTAGCTGGTGTAACGCTGGTTTTAATCTCAATTTTACCTACTCTTATTTATTACCTAACTGTTCACTTATTGGGAGAACCTGTTGGTATTGTGGACGATGGTGCAACATTCACCTCTTACATTGGTTTATTACTTGTAGGGGCTTGTTTGGTAGCCGTAGGGATTTTTGCTTCGAGTATCACAACGAGCCAAATTGTAGCATTCATTATTTCAGTGTTCTTTTGCTGGTTCTTGTTTTTAGGATTAGATATGTTGGCGGTTTATAGCCAATTTGGAGGTTTGGACATTGTGTTCAGAAACATTGGAATAATGGAGCATTATGAATCTATACAACGTGGGGTAATAGATACGAGAGACTTAGTATATTTTATTTCTTTTATCGTAGTTTTTATAATGTCAACCAATTTAGTTTTACGCTCAAGAAAGTGGTAGTATGAAAAAGTCATCTACATATAAAAGAGACATCATAAACTTTGCTGGAATTGTAGCCATCATCTTTGTGGTGAACTACATTATGTCGTTCATGTTCGGGAGGTTCGATATGACGGAGGATGATCGTTATTCTCTTTCTGAGTCTACGAAAGAAATGTTGCAAGATGATGAGCGTTTTAATGATCGCATCTATTTTAGGATTTATTTAGATGGTGACTTACCCGCTGACTTAAAAAAGATTCGAAACGCGATTCAGGAAAAACTAGATGAGTTCATTGTTTACGCTGGTGATAAAATTCAATATGAGTTTATTGATCCGAATGGTGACGAGGATGAGGAGTTCAACTATGAGGTTCAGAAAGGTTTACACGACGATGGATTACGACCAACTACTGTAAGCGTAATAGAAAACAATGGAATTCAAGAAAGAATTTTTTGGCCGGGAGCTTTAATTGAGTACCAAGGCTCTACAGTTGATTATATACAGTTTTTGAATAAGTCGAGTATTGTTGATGGAGAAGACACAAGAAATCTTGCCGACGGAGTAATCAATTCATTAGAGTATAAAATCATTGATGCCATAAGACGAGTAACTACAAAAGAAAAAAAGAGTATTGGCTTTCTTCAAGGCCATGGTGAGTTAAATGATTATCAAACATTTGACGCGCGCCAAGGTCTTGCGAAGCATTATTCAGTTGATAACGTTACTATTGACGGACAAATAAGCGCTCTAGAGGAGTTCGATGCTCTGATTGTTGCCAAACCCACTGAACGCTTTAATGAAAAAGACAAATTTGTGATTGACCAATTCATTATGAATGGTGGCCGTGTAATGTGGTTCATCGATCCAATGGATCCAAATCTTGACTCTCTTTATTCAAGTGGTTTGACATTTGGACTTCCAAAAGACTTGAACATTGAAAAAGACATGATCTACAAGTACGGAGTTCGATTAAATACAAATATGGTTTTGGATGAGAATTGCGGACCCGTATATTTACCCTTCTTTGACAACTTCTTCCCTTGGTATTTTACACCTAAGTTTCAACCAGAAAAACACTTAATTACGAGCAACCTCGACCCTATTCGTGGGAATTATGCTTCTACTGCTGACCCAGTAAATGAAAGTGATACAGCAGTGAGCAAAACAGTAATTTTAAGAACCTCACCTAATTCCATCTATTACAAATCACCAGCGCGTATTAGTTTCAACGTGGCGGTGCCTGAAGCTAACCAAAAGCCTGATTTTAACAATCCTCAAAATGGCTCCTACCCAGTTGCTGTATTGTTAGAAGGACGATTCTCAAGTCCGTTTGAACATATTATTTCAGATGCATTTTTAAATTCGCCCGATTTCGAAACCAAGTTTAAGTCAGATTACAATAGAATGATGGTGGTTTCGGATGGTGATATCATTCAAAATTTAGTTGACTCAAGAAAAAATGGGGATCAATTAGTGCCATACCCACTTCCCATTGACTATGAGCATTTCATTCCACAAAATCAAATTCCAAGAAAGCAATACAGCAACCTAGATTTCATTCTGAATTCGATGGATTATTTATTAGGCGACAATAGTCTACTTGACCTTAGATCGAAGACAATATCTTTTAGAATGTTGAACACTAAAAAGATTGTTGAGGAACGCACAATGTGGTCTTTCATCAATATTTTTGTTCCACTTCTTGCAATCCTACTTCTAGCCCTTTTTCAAATAATAATGCGTAGAATGAAGTACGCCAAAAATTAATTATGAAAAAGAACCTCAAGACAATTTTAATATTACTCGTCCTTGGTGGACTTGTAATCCTTGCTATTCAATTAAATTCATCCAAGGAAAATTCATCCTTATCAAACGAAGCATTATCTGACTTCGCAGTTGAAGACACTGCCAATATTGATAAGATCATTCTATCGGATACCTATGGCGGAGAAGTAAGGATTAAACGAGAAGGATCAGTATGGGTGAGCGAAGAGGCTGAATGTATACAACAACATTTAGTGCAAACCATGCTTGAAACCATAAGACACATTAAGGTAAAGGGGCCTGTTCCAAAAAATGCTATTGAGACGGTAAATAAAAACATCACGGTTCACCATAAAAAAGTAGAAATCTATTTAAAAGGAGAACTCGCTAAAACTTGGTATATCGGAAATCCTACACCAGATCATTACGGTACATACATGTTACTTAAGGATCCTGTAAAAGGAAAATCTCCAGAGCCTTTCATTATGTATTTACCTACAATGCATGGGAGTTTAAAAACACGATTCATCACCGATCCTAGAGAATTCGTTTGTACGAATGTATTTGATTACCGTCCTGAAAACATCCAATCGGTATCCATTACATACACGGATAGTGCACAAAATTCATTCATTATTCAAGCCTTAGACCAAAATAAGTTCCAGTTATACAATGGGCCAAATAATGTTCCTCACTTTGATACTGCATCTGTAAGAAATTACCTTTTGGGCTATAAAAAAATCCACTTCGAACATCCGAATTACATATTAGATGAAAGACAAATGGATTCTCTAAGAAAAGAAAAACCTCAAACCATAATCGATGTAACGCTAAAAAATGGTGAAAGAAACCGAGTAGCTTGTTATAAAAAGTGGATGGACTATTATAAAATGGATCTCGATGGTACTCCTTTAAAATGGGATAGAGATAGACTCTGGTTAGTTCTAAATGATGGAGAAGTAGTTGTTGCTCAATACTATGTCTTCGATAGACTCTTGCAAAAAATTAGTCTATTTAGACCTCGTGAGTAACACCTTTCTTGGATTCTCAACACGAATTATTTAAGATCATTTACCCGTTAAATTCACTTGAATTTTCTCATTATTTGAGCTATTTTTGCTGAAAAATCTGTCCCATGCAACGCGTTTACTTAGATAATGCTGCCACTACACCAATGGCGCCTGAAGTTATTAAGGCAATGACTGATGTACTTACCAATAACTTTGGAAACCCATCTTCAACTCACAGGTTCGGAAGAGAGGCGAAAGCCATTATTGAAAACGCGAGGAGAAATATTGGTGCTCACATAAATGCAGCTCCCGCAGAAATAATTTTTACATCGGGAGGTACTGAGGCCGATAATATGGCCATTAATTCTGCTGTAAAGGACCTTGGTGTAACAAGAATTATTTCTACAAGTATTGAGCATCATGCCGTTGGCCATACTATCGATGCTCACGCAGAAACTGAGTTTGTAGCGCTTAACTTATGTAAAAAAGGAAATCCAGATTACATTCAACTAGAAGAGTTACTGAAAGATGGTAAACCTACCCTAGTCTCTTTAATGCACGCCAATAATGAAATTGGAACTTTGCTCGACATTAAAAGGGTGAGCGAGCTTTGCAGAAAGTATAATGCTTACTTTCATTCCGACACGGTTCAGACTATGGGACATTATAACATGGATGTAAAAGAAATGGGTTGTGACTTCATTACTTGTTCAGCGCATAAGTTTCATGGACCAAAAGGAATTGGTTTCTTATACGTTAATAAAGGTTTAAATGTAAATCCTATTATTCAAGGTGGATCTCAAGAAAGAGGAAAACGTGGAGGAACAGAAAACATTTCAGGTATTGCTGGATTGAATGCAGCTATGGATTTGGCCTATGAAGACGTAGAAGGTCATGAAAAACATGTTTCTGAACTAAAGCAATACATGATTGCTCAATTGAAAGAGCAAGTTCCTGGCGTTAATTTTCATGGAGAAACTGATCCTAACAAAAGTTTATACACCGTTCTGAATGTTTGTTTACCAGACTTTGAAAACAAATCTATGTTCCTTTTCTTAATGGATATTGAAGGGGTTGCTTGTTCTGGAGGTAGTGCTTGTACTTCTGGTTCAAATACCGGATCACACGTTTTGAGAGGAATTGATGCGGACACCAATAGACCTAATGTTCGTTTTTCTTTTAGCCGCTACACAACTAAAGAAGACATTGATTTTGCTCTCTCAAAAGTTGTAAAGCTTGTAGTAGAACAGAACGTTACTGCTTAATTTTTAACTTCTTCACGCTCAGTTAAAGCATACACAAGGAAACTAGCTAACCAGTGAGACCCCATGTAATCACTGTTTACTACCTCATCCATAGAAGCTTCAATATGCTTATCCCCAATACCTACAAGTAATTCTTTTTGCTTAGGTAGCTTTGTGGCTATACCATATAAACACCATGCTCTCGAAAAATTCAAACCATCAAGGTGGACTAATTTGCCATCCGTTCTGTCAATTACCTGACCTGGAGATAGGTCAAAATTTTTCTCAAATACACATGGCATGAATTCCTTAAACCATTTTTGAAAATCTTTTTCTGACATTATTTTACTCATTAGCTCTGCCTCTTGCAAACAAGGAGAAATAAAATCAAATCCACTCGGTTCCCATGTAATTGGGCATCCTTTGTCCTCTGCATAGAAATTCATAGCTGAAGTTTGAATTACTTTTTCAAAATCCTTGTGACCTGTAATTCGTGAATAATCGAGAGCTAAACTGAGTCCAAAAGCGGTGTTTGTATGCTCACCTACTCGAATAGGGTAAACCATTTTTGGCAAAAACTCCATATATGAGGCTTCAATCTGATCTACTAAGGATTGTAAATTTTTAGCCCATCTAAGAACATCGTCATCCTTGCTCAACAACATTTCTAACTGCAATTTTAATAGCCAAGCCCAACCATAAGTCCTTTCAAAACTCTTATTCAGCTTTGGTTGGAAATAAAGAAGTTCTTTTTGCACATTAGAGACCGTAAACTGCTTTTCCATTAAAGGCTTGATCTTTTTTGCTAAGTCAGTATCAGGAAATTTATTTAGTACTGAAATCAATAGCCAATGACCGTGAACCGAAGAGTGCCAGTCAAAGCAGCCATAAAAAATTGGATGTAAATCTTTGGGAGATTGAAGTTGATTATCATTTTCTAGAACTTGCCCTAGCTTATTGGGATACTCTACTTCAATACATTCAAGCGGTAAGGCAGAGAACTTCTCAGCAGTTGAATAATCAAGAGTTAAATTGTTCTGAGCAAAAGAAAGAGTGCTCGTAAAAAAAAGGAAAATTAATGCTTTGTTCATTCTTATTTGTTTTCAGAATAGCAAGTGAAAGCGTAAATTTACACAAATGAACTTCTTTAAACGCATATTCAAATCAGAACCCAAACTTGAACCTCTTGACTTGAGCGTTTTAAAAACTGATTTGCATAGCCATCTTATACCTGGTATTGATGACGGTTCTAAATCTTTGGAGGAATCAATTGCACTGCTTAAAAGGTTTCAAGAGTTGGGATACTCTAAGGTAATCACTACTCCTCACGTGATGAGTGATTTTTACAGAAACACGCCAGAAATTATTCTGTCGGGACTAGCAGAAGTGAAATCAGCAATTGAAAAAGAAGGGTTAGAAATTGAAATTGAAGCGGCAGCAGAATATTATTTGGATGATTATTTCGAAGACCTTATTGCCAAAAACAACTTATTAACTTTCGGAGATAACTATATCCTCTTTGAGCTATCCTTTCAAAATCCACCCACACGAATTAAAGAAGTAATCTTTAGCTTAATAACGGGAGGGTATAAACCAATACTTGCTCACGTTGAACGATATCCCTTCTATTTTAATGAATGGGATACGCTAGAAGACTTAAGAAATAGAGGTACAAATTTTCAACTAAATATTAATTCTCTATCGGGTCAATATGGGCCTCAGGTGAAAAAAATGGGGCAAGATTTAATTAATCGTAATTGGATTGAAGTAATTGGCAGTGATTGTCATCATATGCGTCATTTAGATTCTATAAATGAGCTCAGAACCAATGCTCACTTGCACAAAATCTCGAAAAAAACAGAACTTTTGAACAAATTTATATAGATGATTATCAGTTAATTAGACTGTTTATTTAACTTTTTTATATGTTTCGTTAAACAATAATATGTTGCAACATGTTATTGAAGGCGTAAACAAAAATTTTACATTATGAAAAAAGTTACTCTATCATTATTAGCCCTTTTAGGAGCGGCTAATCTAGCCTCGGCGCAAACTGCACGAGTGCAAATCATCCACAACTCAGCAGATGCAGCGGCAGAGACTGTAGATATCTGGGCAAATTCAGATCTTTTAGAAGATGACTTTGAATTTAGAACAGCTACTCCATATCAGGACTTACCAGCAGGCGTTCCAATCACAGTTGGAATCGCTGGACCAGGTTCAACAATGGCTTCAGACGCTTTCGCTACTGTTCCTGTTACTTTTACAGCAGGTATGACATATGTAGTGGTTGCAAATGGAATTTATACAACTGGTTCTGATTATTCTCCAGCATCAACTGCTGCCCCGTTTAATTTATATGTAGCAGCATATGGTCGTGAAGAATCAGCTGAAGCAGGTGAAACTGACGTATTAGTATTCCACGGAGCAACTGATGCACCAACTGTTAATATTGATGCGGTAGGAGCAGGAACTATTGTTCCAGCAATTTCATGGAGTGAATTCGATGATGATTACCTAGAACTAGCAAATGCTGATTACACATTAAACGTTACAACTACTGGTGGTGATGTAGTTAAAAGTTACCAAGCTCCATTAGCTACATTAGGTTTAGCTGATTCAGCAATCGTAGTTCTAGCAAGTGGATTCTTAGATCCGTCAGTTAATGATGACGGTGAAGAATTCGGTTTATGGGTTGCTTTACCGGAAGGTGGTGACTTAATTGAATTACCAGAATCTGAAGCTAAACTTCAGGTGATTCACAACTCTGCTGACGCTGCTGTAGCTTCTGTAGATGTTTATTTAAATGATGAACTATTATTACCAGCGTTCTCTTTCAGAAATGCTAGTGCTTATGTACCAGTTTTGTCAGAAGTTGATCACATGATCGGTTTCGCTCTTGCAGGTAGTACAGATGCTGATGATACTTTATTTGCAATTCCTGTTACATTAGCTTCAAACGAAACTTATGTAGCTATTGCAAACGGTCAAGTTAGTACTATGGGATATTCTCCTTCAGTAGGATTTGCTCTTGACGTATTCGCAATGGGTAGAGAAGGTGCTTCTACAACTGGAAACACTGACGTATTAGTATACCACGGAAGTACAGATGCTCCAACAGTAGATATTGATGAAGCAACAGCTGGAAACTTAGTAGACAATATTTCATACGGAGAATTCGACGCTGATTATTTAGAATTAGCAACTGCAGATTACATCATCCAAGTAAAAGATGATATGGGATCTTCAGTATTATTCTCATATTCTGCTCCATTAGCAACATTAGGATTAACTGACGCTGCAATCGTTGTATGTGCAAGTGGATTCGTTGATCCAACAGTAAACTCTGATGGACCAGCATTCGGATTATGGGTTGCACTTCCAGCGGGAGGAGCAATGGTAGAATTACCAGTAGCATTTGCTTCAATCGAAGAAATGGCTGTAAACTTTGGAGTTTTCCCGAACCCAGCTACTGATGTAATCAATATTAGTGGAATTCAAAATAGCGCGTCTGTAACCTTATTCAACACGACAGGTGCGGTAGTTAGTACACAAATCATAGGGTCTAACGGAGTGTTAGACGTAACAGAATTGGAAAGCGGACTTTACATTGCCAAAATAAAAGAAGGTAATAGCGAACAAATCGTAAAGTTCACTGTTCAATAAGTAAGGTTAACATAGGTTAGTGAAGGAGTCTTAGCATAATAGTTAAGGCTTCTTCTTTTTTTAGAACACTTCAGCTATAACTTTCTCTTTATAGCTTTGCCCAATCGGAATTAATTTGTCGCCAATTTTCAACGAATTATCTTCAAGGGCGACTACCTTATTCTTATTTGCTATATACGATTTATGACAGCGAATAAATGAGTCAACAGGTAAATTTTCTTCTAAATATTTTAAAGACATTAAGGCCGTTATTCTTCCCTCATTTGTATGGAATGAAACATACTCTCTTTGTCCCTCAATAAAACGTATTTCAGAAAATGTTACACGGTATAATTTATGATCAGCTTTAATAGTGATGAAATCCTTTTTTACTGAAAGATCTTTGTATACATTTTCACCTTTAAAATCCTTGGCTTTGTTAACTGCGGTTAGGAATCGTTCAAAAGAAAATGGCTTAAGTAAATAATCCACAGCGCTCAATTCAAATCCTTCTAAAGCATACTCCTCATAAGCCGTTGTAAAAATTACCATTGGAGGATTCTTTAGCGCCTTCACTAAATCAGTGCCCAACAACTCCGGCATTTGAATATCAGTTATTAATAGGTCAATCTCCTCGCTCATTAAAATCTTATTTGCCTCTATCCCATTTTTGCAAGAAGCAACAAGCTCCAAAAAGGGAATTTTTGCCACATAAGATTCAATAAGATTACGAGCTAACTGCTCATCATCTGCAATAATACATTTCATCTAGTCTAAATTAATTCTAAGATTCAATTCGTACGCACTTGGCGTTTCATTTACACCAAGCGTATGTTTTTCTGGGTAGATTAAAGCTAATCTTTTTTTAACGTTTTCAAGACCAACACCACCTACATTATCTTTCTTCACTGTAGCGCAAGCACGCGAATTCTTGAGCTCAAAGACAAGTTCATTTTTCTCCAACCTCATTTCAAAAGCAATATATCCTTCCTCCTTATTTTCAATATTTGAATGCTTAAACGCATTTTCTATGAGTGGAAGAAGGAGCATAGGAGCAATCTTATACTGCCCCCTATCTTCTGGAAGACCAATTCTAATGTTGGATTGGTCGTCATCCTTTAATTTTTGGAGAGATATAAAATTCTCTATTTGCTGAACCTCATCATCCAAACTAACAAAATCTTTCTGGCTTTCATATGTTACAAATCGTAACATCTCCGATAAACTCAGAATGGCATCTCCAGCCTTATCCGATTTCATTTGAGTCAAGGAATAAATATTGTTTAATGAGTTAAATAAGAAATGAGGGTTTATTTGTGCTTTTAACGCCTTGGTTTCGGCATGAAGCATTTTATTCTTCAACTCTAAACTCTCCTCACTTTGTTTCTGGAGTAAATAAGATTTCCATATCAATGCCGAGATAATTAATGGCGGTATAGAAGACATAAACCTTCCAAAAATGATAAATATGGTAGGACGATCTTGAATTGAGCGAATGTCGATTGGGTAATATTCATCCAACCACATATCAAGAGGTGCAAAACATAAAACATGAATAGCTATTAATGCCAACAGAATTATCAAATAATTCGCTTTGATTGGACCCGAATTAAATCTTGGACCCAACCAGTTAAGATTTAAATAGAACAAGATAATTTGAGGTACTACAAAACTCGAGGTTCGTATCGAGGCTGTATTGAAATCACTTAAACCAGTAATTAGCCATAAAATAACTCCGGCGAAGAAGACCCAAGCTAGTAGCGAATATTGTACATACCTTTTCACGGATACAAAAATAGGAAGGAGATTCAGTGTAGTGTTTCTCAATCAATCAAATCAAGTATTTATTCAACAAAACAGAAATACATCCTCAGTTCAAGACATTGTACCTTTCATTGAAGTTTTTGATGATTTAATTGAAAATGATCAGCCGCTAATGGATTTATTGTACAAATTCGCAACATATTGCAAATTGAATTGTTTAGCATATTATGAAACTACTCGCCTTCCTATCATTAACCCTGCTTAGCTACGGAATTCTAGCACAGGACTATACCATTTCAGGAAATTTAAGAGACTCTGAAACAGGTGAAGATATTATTGGAGCACGAATCCTTGTCAAAGAGCTACCAGGCACTGGTGCAATTACCAATGTTTATGGATTTTACTCTTTAACGCTACCAAAAGGAACGTATACATTACTCTACAAAAGCATTTCTTTCGCAGATTTTGAAGAAACAATTGAGCTCACAGGAGACATTACGAAAGACATTGAAATGGCGCCAGAGGGAAAGGTTTTTGAAAAAGTAACGGTAACCGCAGTTAAAGAAGATGAGAATATTACCTCTGGTGAAATGGGCGTTGAAAAGATAACCATGAAAGATATCGAGAACGTGCCTGTATTGTTTGGAGAAAAGGATGTTTTGAAAACCATGCAACTTCTTCCTGGAGTAAAATCAGCAGGAGAAGGTAACGCAGGATTCTTTGTTCGTGGAGGTGGCGCAGACCAAAACTTGATATTATTGGATGAGGCACCAGTTTATAATGCATCTCACCTGCTTGGATTTTTCTCTGTATTCAACTCAGATGCTTTAAAAGATGTTAAACTATATAAGGGAACTCCGCCTGCTGAGTTCGGAGGAAGACTATCATCTGTAATGGATATAAAAATGAAAGATGGTAACTCTAAGAAATTCTCTGCGAGTGGAGGTATAGGATTAATTTCAAGTAAACTTACTATTGAGTCGCCTATTGTGAAAGATAAAGGTTCGTTCATATTATCAGGTAGACGAACTTATGCAGATTTGTTTTTAGCGTTCTCGGACAATGAAAATGCGCAGAACTCAGTCTTATATTTTTATGATTTGAACGCCAAAGCGAATTATAGGATTGGTAAAAAAGATAGAATTTTTGTTTCAGGTTATTTCGGAAGAGACAAATTTGGATTCTCAGATCAATTTGGGTTTGATTGGGGAAATGCAACAGGAACAATGCGTTGGAATCACCTGTACTCTGACAAGTTATTCGGAAACTTGTCCGTGATTTTTAGCCAGTACAACTACAAAATTAAATTTGGTTCAGAAGATCAACAATTCGAAATAGGATCAGAGATTCAGGACATCAATATCAAAAAGGACTTTGATTATTACTTAAATAGCAACAATACACTGAAATTTGGAGTGAATGGGATTTTCCATAACTTCAGACCTGGAGAAATTGAAACTACCGGATTCGATTTCCAAGTAGATGATATCCCAAATAGATATTCAGTTGAGACCGCGGCTTATATTCAAAATGAGCAAAAAGTTGGCAAACGTCTGAACTTGATTTACGGCCTTCGCTATTCTAGCTTTACTCAGTTGGGGGCATCGGATCAGGATTCGGTTTATATTTTCACGGACGCCGGTGAAATAGAAAATACATTATACTATGGCAAGTGGGATAATATTGTGACCTACCATGGTCTTGCTCCTAGAATTTCAATGTCCCTGTTATTAGATGAGCAAAGTTCATTAAAAGCATCAGCGGGTAGAACGTACCAATATCTTCACCTACTATCAAATTCTGCAGCAAGTGCTCCTACAGATGTTTGGATGCCTTCAAGTAACAATATTCGTCCAGGAATTGCTGATCAAGGCTCGCTAGGTTACTTCAGGAATTTTAAAGAAAATATGTATGAGTTCAGTACAGAAGTATATTACAAACACATGCAAAACGTTGTTGACTATAGAGATGGAGCAGAAGTAAACCTTAACCCTACGGTAGAAGGTGATTTACTTTATGGGATTGGAAGAGCTTATGGAGTAGAGTTTCTATTGAGAAAAAGAAAAGGTAAATTCTCAGGTTGGTTATCCTATACTTTAGCTAGAACCGAAACACAAATCGACGGAATTAATAATGGAGAATGGTACGCGGCACGTCAAGACCGTACCCATGATATTTCAATTGTTGGTATTTACAATTTAAACGAACGTCTCACTATCTCTGGTACTTGGGTGTATTATACCGGCAACGCCGTTACTTTCCCAACTGCTAAATATGAAATTGATGGGCAAATTGTAAACTATTTCTCTGAGAGAAATGGGTATAGATTCCCAGATTACCACAGAGCCGATATTGGAGTAACACTCTACAATAAGAAAATGAAGACTATTATTGACGCAGATACCGGCGAGGAAAAAGAAGTGCCGAAGAAATTTGAATCAAGCTGGAACTTCTCAGTGTATAACCTATATGGACGTGAGAATGCTTATTCAATCAACTTCAATACTGATCCTGAAACAGGTGTAACTACTGCTACTCAAATCGCCTTATTCAAATTCATTCCATCAATTGCATTCAACTTTAAATTTTAAGACATGAAAAGATTACTATTAATAATTGCAGTAACATTTCTTGTACTACCAGCGTGCGAAAAGGAAATCACTATAGATGTTGAAGATGCCCCTCAACAACTTGTTATTGAAGGGGTTTTAAATAACTACCTTGGAGAAAGCTATATTCTTATATCAAAATCAGTTAACCTATATGGCGGAACTAATTTCGAAAAGGTATCTGGTGCCTCTGTTTCTGTTGAAGATGAAGCCGGAATTGTTTACGTATTCAATGAAGAGTCTGGCACTCCA
The DNA here is from genome assembly GCA_022447665.1 of Crocinitomicaceae bacterium. Classification (GTDB taxonomy): domain Bacteria; phylum Bacteroidota; class Bacteroidia; order Flavobacteriales_D; family Crocinitomicaceae; genus JAKVAQ01. Next base: position 49,345 of record JAKVAQ010000015.1, on the reverse strand, counting down.
GGAAGATATGTTTTACCTACTTTCCAAGCTTTACCAAATACAACCTATGATTTAATGGTTACAGTGGATGGAGAAACGATAACCTCCACCTCAACATCTCCGTCAATCCCTAAATTGGATTCATTACCTTATTTAGTCAATCCACCAGCTGGATTCGGACAAGAAGATTCTACTTACTTCTTATTTTATGTATTCACTGATGATGTGACGCAAGAAAATTACTATAGAGTGCGTCCAGAGATAAATGGTGACCTCGACAACAATTTCTATATTGGAAATGATCAATTGGGAAATGGGGAACAAGTACAAGCACCATTTTTTGCCACTCCATTAGTGGTAGGTGATTCAAATAATATCAAAGTAACGCTTTCTTCTTTCGACGAGGCGAACTACACTTATCTGTTTTCATGGGCAAACGCTGCGGATCAAAGTCCTTTCTCAGCAGTACCAAGTAACCCTGTGACTAATTTAGAAGGAAGTGAAAACGTAGTTGGTTATTTCGGTGCGTTTATGCTTGATACAATGACTTTATATCTCCCGTAAGACCATAAGCTAAATGCCTCTTTAACAACCTTTCAGGTTTACCTTGTTTCACTAGTTACACCCTCCCCTTACTTTTTAGTATATTGGAGTCCACACAAAACGTAGTGAAACAACTTATTTTTTTTCTCTTTTTATCAGCGTATGCGGTTACTGGTCAGAATTTTCTGGATAAAGAATTTTATTTAGTAGATTCATTAGAAGCCAGTGTAGTCACTCCTATCGAGAAAGCATCTATGGACTCAGTTCTTGAAATCTATAAAAGCACCTCATCTGAAGAAAAAGAGCTAGAAATACTGAATTATCTCTCCGAAGAAATCAATAACGATAACATTTGGCCGAAGTATAACAAGTTGAGACTTGAATTTTCTTTTAATCGAATGTTCAACTCCAGCCTTTCAAAAAAAATAAGAGATGAGTACAAACGCTCTTACGCAGAAGGAATTAATGGTCTCGGACAAATAGAAATGTCAAAAGGCAACCTCATGCGTTCTATGGATTATTATTACGAAAGTCTACGGTTATTGGAGGGTGTAGGAAAAAGCGAAGATTATGCTTGGGTGTATTCGAACATGGGAGCAAATTACTATCAGCAAGAAGATTTTGAAAAAGCCGAACTATACCTGACCATGTGTTATGACTCCGTAAAAAACACAAATCATCATGATTTGCATGCTTTAGCATTGAATGATTTAGCCGTTATAAATAGAAATAAAGGTGACTTTAATAAGGCCGTAGAACTTCATTTAAAGTCTTTAGACCTAAGTATTGAACATAATAATTTATTGGGATGTGCGCTGACTTATAGTAATATTGGACAGATTTATTGTCTTGAGTTCGAAGATAGTATTGAAGTTGGGATTGATTACCTATTCACGTCAATCGATATGTTTGTTGACTTGGGAATTGATAGTTGGATTTCACTAACCTATGGAAAGCTGGCCAAAACATTTGTGCGTATAAGAGAGCTTGACAAGGCTTCTGAATTTGCTCAGCTTTCTTACGAATTTGCGCTAAAGGCAGATCAAAGCCAACCTTTACTTCGAGCCTATGAAGCGCTTACCGATGTAAAAAGAGCGCAAAAGGATGATTCATCGGCTTTTGAATTCTTTGAAAAGTACGTGCAATTAAAGGATAGTCTCTATAATGTTGACCTTAAAGTAAGTGCGCTTCGAAAAGAGCTGGAGTATCAATATTTAATTGAAAAAGAACTCGCAATAAAAGAGAGTGATTCCAAATTGGCCATATCTCAAGCGAAAAACCGTCAACGAGAAATCTTGTTTTACGGTATTTTATTGATTTCTCTCTTGATCATAATATTCGCCATTTTCCAGCGAAGGGTAATTAAACAGGTCAGTGAAAAGAACAAGCGGATTCGAAAACAAAGTGAAGAGCGTAAAATACTTCTCCAAGAGATTCATCACCGGGTAAAAAATAATTTTCAAATCGTTTGTAGTTTATTGAGTCTTCAGGCCAATGAAGAGGAGAATGAGGTTATTCAAGCTGCTTTTGAAAGTGCAGTAAATAGAATACAGTCTATGGCCGAAGTACATCAAATACTATATAAAGAAGAATCCTTTTCAGACATCACTCCTGAAAACTACTTCAATAAGCTTACAAGGGCTCTGCAACATACTGGAATGGATAAAAGAATAAACTACCATATTTCTTCTGAAGTTGATAAACTAGGCATAAACACAATGATAGGTTTAGGTATTTCCACGAATGAACTTATTACAAATTCAGTTAAGCACGGTTTTAATGGCAGCGTTGAGCAACCTAAAATATCTATTGATTTAAAGAAAATAGGAAACGAGTATTTACTCATCTATAAGGACAATGGGACCGGAATCGATACTGCAACATTCAAAACCTCTTTTGGAAGCGAACTCATTCAGATAATGATGGAACAGTTTAATGGGAAACTAGAGTACAAATCTCCTTCCAATGGGGCGGAAATCCATTTACGTTTTAGAGACACGAACTAAGGAAAAAAATTGAAAAATGCCCACTCTTTAAAGGGCAACGATAAATTGTATTATTCATTTAACAAGGGGAAATTATTATATCTTTGAAGAAAAGCCCAAATGAATAAATTTCTTCTCATCGTTCTTATAGTAACGACAAACATTTCAATCTCTCAAGATTACTCTTTTTCTAAGAAGGTCGATAATAATCTTGAAATCTCAAATCCTATAAACGTAATCAACGTTCAAATAGAATATAAAAAAGTACTTGGTGACAAAATACTAAGGAGGGAGAGTAATAAAATCCAATTATTTAATTCTGAATTTGAAAAAGAATGGGAATTAGAATTGGACTTGCTTGAAGGTTTAGGGTCCAATAACTATTTTACCTGGAATGCTAATGAGAACTACATTTTCGTTTTTCAATATAGCATGACTTTTAAAAATGATAAAGTCTTGTCTAAACTAATTAGAATCGACTATGAAGGAAATAAAAAAGAAATCATCTTTTCTGATATTAAAGCAGTTAGAGGCGGCACAGTTATCGAAATTTACGATGACAAAGTTTATTTTCTTGGTACTTCAACATCCGGAACTGTTAATCCTTACATGAACACTTTGATAATTTATTATCACTTGTATGTATTTGACATTGAACTTAATGAAGTCTTATACAATCATGACTTACCTCATCACCATAATGATACAGATTACAATAATTACTGGTTTTACAGAGGCTCAGAACAAAACACATCGCATTTCTCCAGCATTGTAAGTTATGATAAGAAGGGAAAGACAACTGAAAGTATATCAAAAGTCGTAAAACAAGAACTTGTGCATTACAAAATAAATACAACTACAGGTTCTTTTGAAACTCAATATGAAGAACTTAATCCAGAAGAAAAAATAATTCCTAACAAGATTGCCCAAATCTACACGGATTATGACAAGGAGAAGTATCAGTTATATCTAAACCAACATGAGTTCGAAGGAATTAATTTCAAAAGAAAGTCTCCACTAGAAAGCATTACTATCAAAAATGGCACTTCGAATTCGGAAAACCTAATGGAAAAATTCTTAGAAATTTCTGGAGTTACTAGTAAAATTAAAAATTTGGGCGAATTACTTCTCGTAAACTTTGTAGAGGATCCAATAAACGAAGGATATACATTACTAATTTTAAGAGGGTATGGAACCGAAACGGAATCTGTACTTAGATATGGAATAGTCATTTCTCCTGATCTAAAAATAGAACGTATTTATGAATATAATGTCTATTACGATAGTTTCGTAAGACCATTTGAAAATTCAATGAGAGTGTTCACTAAGCCTAAGAAAAATTCATGGGGAGAAAGGTCTTCAGGTTATAAAGACAATGCATATGATTGGTCTATTCAAAATGGGGGTGACAGTTTCATTTCAATATTTAATTACGAAGACTATCAAGTATTACTAGAAGATAACAGAAAAACAAAAGAAACCAAGGTCTACAAATTCACTCGATAAATCAGTTCAAGAAATTTATTAGTTTAGTGTAAAACCTAAACATGCTGATTTTTAGTCTTTTATTTTCTTTAACTGTTCAAACAGCACCAGTTGAGAATTACTTTCTCCAAACCTCCACAATGCTCGGAGGAACGCCGGATAGTGGAACTACGCATTGCGAAGCATACCATTTTGCAATTCACGAAAAAGTATCTTTTCCAAACCTAATATTGGAGGAAAATATTCTTACTTTAAAAAAGGGAGACACCCTTGTCTACTCAGTTATTACTTGCACTTCATCTCATGGATATGATAGTGAAGCTGAGATTAAAAATGAATTTGATGTGCGCCTTTATGAAAAGAAATACTACGTCAGCACCAATTCGAAAGATAATTAGAAAAGTGGTCTTCAGTATCGAAAATTTAGACAATTGACGCTTAATTCACCGGAGCTTAGAACCGTTCCAGATGAAACTTCAACCGGATATGCCCCTTAACTCGTTCACTATAAAAACATCGGCTTTCCCTAAATAATTTTGTTGAATTCACCATTCCGTTGTAATTTTCTATCATGAAACATTTCGTCCTGATAATTTCTCTTCTATTCTTAACCGGTTGTGCTAAAGATCCGGCCCCAACACCAAGCGGTGGAACAGGAGGAACAGGAGGCGGAGGAACTTGGACTCCCCCATCTGCAGATGCCAGCATGTACACAAACTTTTCTGAAGATTGGGATAACTGGCGTGTTGAAATTCCAGACACCATTATAACAGTGCGAACATCATTTTCTGAAGATTGGGACAATTGGGATTTTTCACTGCCTGGTCTCAACGGAGATATACGAACGAGCTTTTCTGAAGATTGGGATAATTGGAGTTTAATAACGTCTGACTATACCATTCAGATGCGTACTTCTTTTTCAGAGAATTGGGACAATTGGGACATTGACGATATGGGCTCTTCTTGGCATGCCGATGTTCAAACCTCCTTCTCTGAAGATTGGGATAATTGGGATGTGTTTATAGGTGGAACCGATGTTTTGGATATGAATACAAATTTCTCTGAAGACTTCGATCAATGGAGGGGTTACGGCGAATTCGTGAGTTCAAATCCTATTGAATATAGATTAGCCGTATTGTTCATACCAGTCTTTATTTCAGCGCTACACCAGCAAGGAATCATTGAATAACCCCAAGTTTTTACTTCCTATTTTTATATTTGTCATCAAACTACTGAGTTATGGGCGAATTTTGGGATAAACTTTATTACGGTAATACAATTCTTGATTATGCGATTTCCTTGGGGATCATATTAGGCGCGATTGTGGCCGCAAAAGTCTTGTATTGGTTTTCTAAAACGGTTGTAAAAAAGTTAACGGAAAAAACCAAAACTAAACTAGATGATATTCTAGTAGATAAGGTTGAGGAACCCGTGGTGTTTGGTTTAATTCTTTATGGTATTTGGTATGCTATTACTCGTTTAAAATTTGCAAAAAGTATGATTACTCGTGAAGAGTACTCAGAAATTTTAATGGAAAAAACGGGCTTTGCTCCAGACCCCGAAATCGTTGAAAAAGCGGTTGACACCACCCTTACTAGTTTTGACGCTGTTTCTTCTGGTAAAGTAATTCCTTACCCATATTGGGAGAACTTCTTCCATCATTTATTCGGATTCCTAATCGTAGTTAATATCACGTGGTTAATCATTAGAACAATTGACGCTCTCATTGAAGAGTATGTTGTTCCAATGACGGAAAAGACGGAATCAGACCTAGACGATCAACTTTTACCGATCTTCAGAAAAGGATTAAAAGCCATTATTTGGGTACTTGGTATTGTCATCGCCTTTAACAATGCAGGTTTCAATGTGGGAGCCGTTATTGCCGGTTTAGGGATTGGTGGTTTAGCCTTTGCACTTGCTGCACAGGATACCGTAAAAAACTTCTTTGGTGGAATAATGATCTTTGCCGACAAACCATTTAAAATTGGGGAAAGAATTAAGATTAACGGGATTGATGGTTTTGTAAAAGAAATTGGAATCAGAAGCACGCGTATAACTACCTTGGAAGGACGTCAAGTAACAGTTCCGAACTGCCAGTTCTCAGAAAACCCAGTCGAGAATGTAGACATGGAGCCTACGCGTAAAGTAGTTTTAAACCTTGGTTTGACTTACGATACGACGCCAGAACAAATGGAACGATCGCTAGAATTATTGAAGGAAATTGGAAAAGATCACGTTGACATTATTGAAGATGAAATACTTGTAAGCTTCAATGCATTCGGTGACTTCTCGCTAGGAATACTATTCATCTACTACATTAGAAAAGAAGCTGATATTCTTGAAACCCAGTCGGTGATGAATTTAGATATCTTAAAAAGATTCAATGCAGAAGGTCTTGATATGGCATTCCCAACACAAACTATTCTGCACCAAAACATTGGACAAAACTAAGTCTAAACATTCTAGAATTTTTGCCGTTCACACGAAAAGCTGAATAAAACCCAACTTTTTAAAGTAATTTCCGTTTCAGAAGTTAACCTTAAGAACTTTACCATGAAACGAATTTTACTTTTTGGCGCAATAATCGCCAGTTCACTGAGCTTAGGTCAAATGACAATAGACGGAGCAGCTCATGATTCACTTCCTTGTAATTGTTATCGAATGTCCCTCCCAGTTTTTGATCAGAACTCAAAAATCTGGAGTCCACAAACTATTGATTTAACTGAAGATTTCAATTTCGAATTCAACGTTTACTTCGGTGATGCGGATTTATGGGGTGCTGATGGATTAATGTTCGTATTACAATCTGGAACTGAATACGGACATCCTGTATTTAGTGGAGGTAATGGTCTTGGATATAAAGGAATACCAAATTCAGTAGGAATTGAGTTTGATATGTTTGATTCGGGAGCCGGAATTGATCCAGCTGGTGGTTCATCTGATATCGCTGCTGATCATATTGCTTTGAACTCCAATGGTGAAAACAATCACAACGTTGTTGCTCCAATCGCTCTTCCTAACTTGGAAGATGGTGACTGGCACGATGTTCAAATTTTGTGGGTGCCTGCAGTTAATCTATTAACAGTATTAGTAGATGGAACTGCTGAAATGACTACAACTATTGATCTTGTAAATGAAATCACAGGTTCTCCTACTGGAGATCCGAATGTACATTGGGGATGGACTGGAAGTACCGGTGGTATTCACAATTACTCAGCGGTTTGTTTTGATAGAACGGCTTACTTCACTGCAGATGATGCATCGGTTTGTCCAGGTTTGCCAGTGGCATTTACAGACGCCTCTGCTTCAGACTTAAATGACTGGTCATGGTCATGGAATTTTGACGATGGTTCACCAATTGATAACAGTGAAAACCCATCTCATTCTTATACATCGCCAGGTACTTATGACGTTGAACTAACGATTACGGATCCTAGTGGATGTACTTCTGACTACCAAACTACGATTACTGTTTTGGATTCATTGAGTTTAACAATGGATTCCACAAACGTTACCTGTAATGGTGACGGAGACGGATCCGCTGAAGTAACAGCTTCAACAGGAACTGGTCCTTGGACTTATTTATGGGATGATGGAGCAGCATCAACAACAGCTGCGATTACTGGATTAAGCGGAACAATGTATTATACTGTTGTGGTTACCGATGACGATGGATGTATTGGAACTGATTCTGTATTGGTCGAAGAGCCTGCTGCTCTAAGTGCTACAGCAACTACAATTATGGATGCCGGTGGAAGTTCAGGAAGTATTGATTTAACACCTTCTGGCGGAACCGCTCCTTATACCTTCCTATGGGATAATGGGGAAACAACAGAAGACGTGTCTGGTCTAGATGCTGGGCCGTATGAAGTAACGATTACAGATGCTAACGGATGTACCTATACCATTACTTTCCAAGTTGCCTCTCAAGTAGGAATTACAGATATTGAAGAATTTGGATTTACCGTTTATCCGAACCCTTCAAACGGAGCATTTGAAATTCAGGGTGAAGGAGAATACACGATTACGATTACTGATCTTCAAGGAAAAGTAGTTCTTACAGAATCGAACTCGGATAACACCTCAATTGACATTTCATTTGTTGAGTCTGGAATCTATTTATTAGAAATCCAGAAAGGTGAAATGATTGGTATTAAAAAACTGATTAAGAAATAATAAAAAAGACTTTATTGAGAAAGCCCTGTTGCATCAATGCTTCAGGGCTTTTTTTGTCTATCATTATTGAAAAGTGCAAAACTTGGGTATCATGGAAAGTGTAAGGCAATGCTTTTTTTCTAAATTTACCCTACACTAATCTCAAAAGTTATGTCGAAACGATCTCTTTTAGTACCTCATGATTTTACGCACGTAGCAGATAACGCGGTAAAGTATGCTATGAATTTAGCTACAGTAATTGACGCTAACGTTGATGTACTTCATATTGTAAAAGACAAGAAGGAAATTAAAAAAAGCTTAGCCAAGCTTGAAGGTATTATAGGAAGGGTGGAAAAACCTGCTGGCGTAGAGCTAAAGGCACATTGTATAACAGGACATATTTACACTGAGATTGCTGCAAAGGCTGCAGAATTACATTCTCGTATAATAGTTATGGGAACTCATGGAGCCAAAGGCATGCAAAAGCTCTTTGGTAGTTTCGCCATTAAAGTAATTACGAGTACACACGTTCCTTTTCTAGTAGTTCAAGATGACTCTAAAGGAATGGATTTAAGCAAGATTGTCGTTCCAATTGACGAATCGCAAGAGAGTTTACAGATAGAGCAGGTAGTGTCAGGGATCGCAGAAATGGTAAAATCAGAAGTACACGTTGTTTCTGAAAAGAAAATTGATTCTGGGGTTAAGTTAACTACAGCAGTACATGCAGGACTTTTAGTGAAGCAATTCAAAGAGCATAATATAGCCCATAAATCTACCGTACTTGACAAAAAGAAGGGTTATGCTGGAGATATCGTCAACTATGCTAAAAAGGAAGGCGCAAACCTTATTGCTTTTGCTTATCACTCGGATAGTTTATTACCTCAGTTCGATACATTCGCACAAAACTTAATTACCAATAAAGATGGTGTTCCGGTAATGGTCATTAACTCTAAAGAGGCCGGGAATTATTTCTTCTAGACCTTCGAAGTTGTCATTTTCCACTTGACTTAAAATTCAAAGTCATGATTATAGGTCGTCGTGTTATATAGTAATACTTCGAAAGTGATTTCATTTATTAAGCCATCATGTGTCAAAGCGAATTTTTGGCTATCTGGTTCTTGAGTGGCTCCACCATATGGACGTCCATACATCACGCAATACAGGATATGACCAACGCTGTCCGTTGTAAAGTCATCCATACCATTACCGCAAACTCTACCATTGCTTGGGAAATCCACCCCTTGGACTAAAACTCCTTCCATAGGTTCTCCTAAAGTATCATACACATAAAGATCTAACTCAAATCCATCATAAACAGGCTGTGTCGTTCCTAATGGTTGTCCATTGTGAGAACTGGTACTAGGTTCGTCCTTCTTACATGAAAAAAGAACGACTGAAAATAAGACAGAAAGAATAAAGGATTTCGGCATATTAATATACACGAAATCTAAGGCATGTAGGTTTGCCTGTATTAAAAAACCAAAAAGGCTAACTTTAGTCTTAGCAAGAATCATAAATTATGTCTAATAAAGTTGAAATTCCTTTTAGCAAAACGAAAACGCTAATACCAATTATTCTATTGTTGGTAATAGCTGTGAGTGCAATTGTTGCCATCATATCTCCTGAAACATTCATTACTAAAACTTCAAAATATAATACACCCGAAACTATTAGAACAATAGCAATTGCTGCAGCGGCTATTGGTCTTGGACTTTCCATTCCACTTGCAATAAAATGGTTCAGAAATAAAGTAGGCTTGCTTATAGATGAAAATGGAATTACTGATTTTTCAAATGCCACTTACCCCGAACTCATTGATTGGAAAGATATTACAGGAATTAAGAAATCGAAAAATGGACCTATTAAATCCATTGTACTTCTCACGAATAAACCAGAAAAGTATATCAATCAGGCAAAAAAAATGATGTACACATCCATGATGAAAGTGTACAAATTTCATGGCTCTCCATTAATGATTGTCTCGTCCCGCTTAAAAATTAGCTATGAGGAGCTGTTAGAAATCATCAGTACTGAATTTGAAAAAGCGAAAGGTCAAACACCAAATTCATAAATGAAGAAAAAGGTTCGTGATATATGTAGTGAACAAAATTAGCTACGCTTGGATTGTCAAGGAAACAAAGTACCCAGAAGTACAACTCCGAATTTGGAAAGATGGAGACAAAAGCAGACCAATAATCGAGGAGCGCTTCCGAAGCACAACCATTACTCCAAAATTTGTTGCTGAAAAAATCGGAATTTACGAAGGGCTAGCATAAGAAACAGATCAATTCTACGTTATTAAATCGCTAACACCCACGTGATGCGCGCCCTATTTATACTCTTCTTACTTTACCAAGGTATTTCTTTTGGACAATCTTTAAGTGTTGAACATTTACACGTACGTCGTTATCATGGTTTAACATTTGGCTTTGGAATCAATAATTTAATTCCAAGTTCGGAATCAAATGCCATTGGGTATTCACAGAAGTTTGGATACGAACAGAGAATTAGATTTAAGAAATCTGCCTTTAGCTTAATTCCACAAATCTTTTATTGGAGAGATATTAATAGAGCCAAACCTCGAAACGACATGTCGCTGAATGTTTTACAAGACAGAGTTAGGCTGGAGATCACTACTGAGCTTAGACTCATTGAAAAATTAGAAATAACAACGGGCGTTTTTGGAACTTATACTTTGAACGATAGGATTTATAAACGTCATTCTAGAAAAGAGGAATATTCTGTTTCAACTTATGATCTTAAAGACCCGAATCATTTAAATGCTGGAGTAAACCTTGGTTTACGGTATTATGGAGAAATGCTTACCAGTTTTTTGAGAATTGACTATTCTGGATTAAGTTATTTTCAAAGTGATTATTTCTACAATGATGGAACCGGCCAAAGCAATGTGGTGTTTAATGAAGGTGCCAAAAACACCACCATAATGTTAGGCGTCATCTGGGCTTGGGAAACTGGTAAACGCAGAAAAGGATGTGGTGCATTAGTTCAGAATCCTGACTAGTCTTAGCATTTGTAGAAATCAACGTCATTGATTAACTTTAACTGAATCCAAAGATTTTAATCATGGCAGAAGTTACCGCAAAAAAAAACGAGCAAATAGCTCAATTGAACTTCGGATCAATCTATCCGCATTATCTTAATAGAATTGAAAAGCATGGTAGAACCAAAGAAGAACTGGATACAGTTATTAAGTGGATTACTGGGTATGAATAAAGCATTTTAGATGGCTACATTGGTAGTACTGGAAGTTTTGGTGATTTTTTCGAGGGCGCAACTATGAATGACAATGCCCATTTGATTAAAGGCGTAGTTTGCGGGTATAGAATTGAAGATATCTCAGAAGAATTTTGGATTTACCGTGATTGTAGACGAATGGAAAAGCTAATTGATGAATTGGCTAAAGGTCGCAAAATGGAGAAGATTTTACGGGAGGAGAAGAAGTAAAAAACTCCAACCCATTTCTTATCAAGTACGTGATAAAGTATAGATCCGTACTTATGAAAAACTATACTTTAATCTTGCTACTACTAACAGGCTCATTTACTCAAGCACAAGACGACACAACTTTTGCAAACAACTCGGCTTACTGGAATGTTAAAACCTGGACCTATGGAATTTTTGACATTGAATATGGAGGATATTCATGTGAAATGCTCAATGTTACAGTTGACACTTTGGGCCATCAGTGGAAGAGTTTAGTTAATGGAAGTTCTGATTTAGTTGGACTCGTTAGAATCGATGCAGGAAAAGTAATTTATCAGGGTATCAATACAATTGGTTTTGGATTAGGCCACTCTCACGAGGGCGATACATTGGTTGAGATGTATGATTTTAATTTAGAAGTAGGCGCTGCCTACCCAGGATATGAGCCTTTATATTTGGATAGTATTACAACAACAAATTTCTTAGGTGTTCCGAAACGCACTTTTCATTGGTCTGATGGAACTGGAGGAGCTGAGGATACATGGATAGAAGGAATGGGTAGTGTAAATGGATTCTTTAGACCTGTTATGAGTTCGTTTGAACTTGGATTTAATCTTTGCTTGTATGACGGTGAGTACACCGATTCATTAGATGTTGATTATTCCTTAAACTACGATAACCCTAGTACATGTGAGACTCTATCTGTAAATCCAATTGAACACGAAATTCGCTTCACTAAGGGGCCTAATTGGATTCAATTTGAAACCAAGGAATCGTTACCGCTTTCGATTTATAATTTGAATGGACAATTAATGTACAATGAGCAACTAGGGTCGGGCGTATCATTTCTTGAATTAGACTTCCTTAATTCTGGAGTTTATGTTGTAAACGTAGGGAATTACTTCTTTGAGAAAGTGGCCATACTATAATCTTAAGAAACCAAAGAATTCTAGTTTAATTCCTTAGCTTTAAGTCATATACCCACTGATTCAGGCAAATGAAAATTATAACGATGAGACTGGCCATACTAATAATGATATTTTTCACCGGATTTGTATTCGCCCAAGAAGAACAATCTAATGGACCTTGGACCAAGAATTATAAATCTGGAAAACTATGACAAAAAGGAAAACTAAAAAATGGAAAACTCCATGGCAAATTCATCGCTTTCCACGAAAATGGTACTATCCAGGCTAAAGGAAAATATAAAAACGGTTTAAAGCAAGGTGCATGGATTTGGTATTATGATAACGGCCAAGTTTGGAAAGAAGGAAAGACCAAAGATGACATGGAAATCGGTGAATGGATTTATTATAAGCAAGAAGGATCTATAGACTTTAAACAAGAATTTAAGGACGGCATACCTGTAACAAAAGAATAGAATGAAAGCCTTTTTTGAAGATATATTTGAATTTCACCATGTGGTAAATCAGAAGATGATTCATCACCTCATAGAAAATGATAATCAACTAACTGAAAAAATTCATTTATTGATCTCTCATTCCTTAAACGCTCAACAAATTTGGAACGCCAGAATCTTAGGAGGAACTCCTGTTGAAGTGTTTAAAATAAGCCCTTTGCGGGATTGCATTACTTTTGACAAGGAGAATTACAAGACCACCTTGCAAATATTGGAAGAAGAAGATTTGAAGCGGAAAATCGCATACGCCAATTCAAAGGGAGACCAATTTGGAAGCACGGTTCAAGAGATCTTATATCATGTAGGTAATCATTTTACGCATCATCGCGGACAACTATTAGCGAAGCTAAGAAGTGTTGGTGTTGAGCCAATTATTACTGATTACATCTTTTATAGAAGATAAACTATTACATATTTTCCTTGTTCTGAAATAAAAATTGGTCTATGAGCAAAAATATATTCGGAGAAGATTTAATCCCCTGTTGTTATGAACCTATGACAGGATACTTCAGAGATGGATTATGCAGAACCGACGATTCGGATACTGGACGGCATGTTGTATGTGCTATAATGACGAAAGAGTTTTTAGAATTTTCACGTGCAGCTGGAAATGACCTAATCACACCGAGACCAGAATATCAATTTCCTGGTTTGAAACCTGGGGACAAATGGTGTTTATGTGCACTGCGCTGGAAAGAAGCTTATGAAAATGGTGTTGCTCCCAAAGTTATTTTAGAAGCCTGTGCCGAAAAAGCACTTGAGTATGTGTCTATGGATCATTTAATTGCCCATGCAGAAAAAGTATCTTAGTAAAAAAAGGATTCTTGATGAATCACCGAAATATTTTCATTTTTCTGTTGCTAATTTTTTCAAGCACTACCTTTGCTCAAAGCGCCGACACTCTAGAATATAGTTACGGTTTCGAAGTATCTGTAGATTCATTACCAAAACCAAATAGCGCTTTAAATAAAAGAATTCAAGAAATCATTGCTTCATCAAAATGCAAATGTCCAGGTACAGCGTTTTTTATACTTACAATTGAAATAAACGGAACTGCTTCCAAAGTAGAACTACCTGTCAATAAAAATGGTGATTGGGACGATAATTTAGTTTCACTTCTAGAAAATTCAACAGGTTGGGTTCCAGCATATAAAAATGGCCAACCTATTCGAACGCAATTTACTTTTCCGTTGCATGTGGGAACAGTAATAACTCCAGAATGTTGTTATCAACAATAAATTTATCAAACTAATAACCAGTGCCTTAAAAATTATTTCATCATTTTTTGTAATAAATCAAGTTCGACCGTTACCTATCAGCTAAAATATTTAATGATGAAACTAACAAGAACTATTACAACGATTTTCATAATGGTCATTACACTGTTTTCGTATGGCCAAGATTCAAATTCACTATTATGGAAAATCTCAGGAAAGAACCTTAAACAAGAATCCTACTTATATGGAACCATGCATAAAATTTGTGCAGATAGTTTTGAGTTTAAACCAAAAGTTAAAGAGGCTCTAGGAAAATCTTCACAGCTCTTTTTAGAGTTAGATATGGATGACCCTCAATTTTCCTTAAATGCGCAAACCGTTATGTTAAATCCCGATATGGCCAACATATCTGATCAATTTGAACAAGAGCAACTGGACACCTTAAACTCATTTCTAAAGGCGAATTATGATGCTGATATGACGCAGTTTGGAATTATGAAGCCTTTTGGATTAATCTCTTTAATCACCAACAGTTGTTTTGAATGTGAAAACACAGTTTCTATTGAGGCTGAACTGATAGGGTATGCACAGGAACAAAAATGGGAAATTTATGGACTTGAAGAACTGCAGGATCAGATAGGAATTTTTGATCAAGTTGCGGTGGCCGAACAAATATCATGGGTGAATAAATACATTTTAGAATTAGATGAAATGAAAGCCGATTTGGTAGGAATGATGGAAGCATATGAAAATGAAGACATCAATTACTTTTTAAACTCTACTGCAGAGTCGCCTGAATTCTTGACCTTAAAGGAAGATTTGCTGGATAACCGAAACAAAAGCTGGATTAAACCCATTATTAAAAATGCGAAGAAACAAACCACTTTTTTCGCGGTAGGTACTGCACATTTATCAGGTGAAAATGGTTTAATCAACTTGCTAAGAGCCAAAGGATATACCGTTGAACCTATTTTAGACTAAATACTTTGTCGGCACATTAAAATGAGCACAATTGAAGACATCATACAAGCGCATCACGGCATATTGTTTAAAATATGCCGTGCTTACGCTGACGATGAAGACTTTGATGATTTATACCAAGAGTGCCTCATTAATATTTGGAAAGGACTTAAATCATTTGAAGGGGATTCAAAACTTTCCACTTGGGTTTACCGTGTTGCCCTAAACACTTCTCTTACTTACAGTAGAAATCAAAAAACGCGGAATAAAAACTTCTCTTCTGGTCATCAAAAAATGGATCAAGTTCAAGATGATTCGGAAAATGAATTGGAAGAAAGAATAGAGCTTCTCTTGCGCGCAGTAAGAGAATTAGAAAAGAACGACAGGTCAGTAATCTTGCTCTATTTGGATAAAAAAAGTTACAAGGAGATTTCTGAAATTCTAGGAATAACTGCTACTAATGTAGGAGCGAAAATTAATAGAATTAAAAAGAAGCTTTTTGAATTAATTAAGACGTTGGAAAATGAAGGATAATGAATTGTTTGAAATATGGGAACAAGGTTCTCAACGCGAGGACGATCATAAAAACAAGGTCTTAGCGAATCAAAGAAAAATAGTTACACAGCAAAGCAACGATGTTTTCTCTGCGATAAAGCGAAATATACTAGTTGAAGGATTCCTTTCTATTGTAGTAGCCGTAATTTCCCCATTTACGTTTGAAATTGGTTCCACTGAATTTTGGCTTATGTTAGTAACAATGATTGCTGCTTTATTTGCTAGTCTTTACGAGTATAAGGGTTATTTTGACCGCTTAAAATCCATTCAAGAACTTGACCTCAAATCATCTTTAGAGGCCAAAGTCAATATTCTGACCAGGTACGTTAAACGAATGCGGTTTCTTCTATTCATATTCATGCCTATTGGTTTCCTCTTTGGATTGTACATCCCTTTAAAAACAGAAGAACTTGATATTTACAAGATCTTATTTTTAGCCGGTATTTCTATTCCCTTTCTTTTGATTTTAATTTGGCTTGGAACAAAGTATATTCAGCGCCTATACGGACGTCACTTAAATCGCATTAAAACCATTTACGAAACCTTCAAAAAAGTAGAAAAAGATCTGCAATAAAGTGAAGGTTATTGTTACTAATCAAATAAAAGATTATGAAAACAATTTCACTCGACACAGGTAAATGGCTCTACTTGATTTTTACCCTCAATTCCATTCTTTTTCTCACCGTTTTTACGGATGTTGGATGGGCAGGTTGTAGTTTATGTTTAGCGTTAGCTTTTTCACCTTTTGGAGAAACTAAATGGCATGATTTAAAACGTGGTTATAAAGTGTTGGTTTTAGCTCAATCATTTATTGGGATCACACTAATTATCTTAGATTTCTTTGATGTGATTAAAGGCTAGTCTTTCAAGGACAGAATTATTGAGAGACATAAATCGTTATCTTTAAGATAAGGTTTAAAATTCATTCTAATGTTCAAACGAGTTCTTTTGCTCTTCATTTTTATAGTTGTATCCGTAAGTTCTCGGGCACAACACTTGGGCATGACTTTTCAAGAGGCGGAGGATCATGGTCTCACCCTCCCCCATCTTGACAGCGTTTATAAAAGTGCTGTGCATGTGGACACTTCATTAGCTGTTTTTAAAACAGCTCAGGAACAAGATTCTTTACAAAGCGCTTACATTCAACTACTGCAGGAGTTCGGAAATTTCCTAGCGGAGAACGAGTTTGTTTGGGAGAAACGCACCCCATGCTACAATAGAATTTACTTTAGTGCAGATGGCGGTATTGATTATTTCCTTTTTAATTTTTTAGGAAAGCCTGAATATCAGCCCTCTCCTGCACAACAAGCTGAATTTAAACGGCTTTTAAATGAGTTTATTCAAGATTACCAATTCGGAGTAACGGCAAGTATAAAGTTTGCACAATTTAGTCCTACGACGTATATGCCTTAATTACTTCTTCTCCATCCACCCCATAGCGTCCATAATCTCATGAAAGATTCCTGTGTTTTGATAATTACGAGTAAAATTTTTGAATGAAAACAACTATCTTTATTGTAACCTAGTTAGCTATAGTTTAACCCCTATTTTATTCAAAAGAATCATACATGCAGGCAAAAAAGTATAGTCGTACAGAATTCATTTCATTTTTAGGAAAAGTTGGTTTGGGAGCGGCAATTGCACCCTCGTTTTTAGTAGCTTGTGGAAACAATAGCACACCCATCCTTGAGGATCTAACAAATGATCAATTGAATAAATTGAAAGACTTTGTATTAGAACACCTCGCAGCATCAGATATCGATGATTTGCTACTTACTAATGGTTTAAATTACAGCACACTCCTTAAATGGGGTGATAAAATATCTGATGAGGATTCTTTTGGTTTTAATTGTGATTTTACCTGCTTTATTCCTTTAGATGATGATAATCCAAAAGATGGATTACTCTGGGTGAATCATGAATACATCAACTCTCTTTTTGTTTCTGATTATGATTATACGGACATAAATCAGGCGCGAACAATAGCGCAGGTAGATAAAGAGATGTATAATGTTGGAGGTTCTATCGTTAGAATAAAAGAGATTGATGGAAAATGGGAAGTTGTTCAAAACGATCCTCACAATAGAAGAATCACAGCTAAAACAGAAATGAGTTTCAATTGGGATACTCCAATTAAAGGTGCCAGTATTGCTATAGGCACAAATAACAATTGTTCTGGCGGTATCACTCCTTGGAAAACATTTCTTACATGTGAAGAGAATTACGATATATGTTATGGCGAAAGTGTTTATGAAGAAGATGGAAGTGTTAGGCATATAGACAGCTTTTACGGTTGGGAAAAGTATTATGATTATCCTCCTGAACATTATGGATGGGTAGTTGAAATTGATCCAAAAGACGGGAAGGCTCAAAAACATGTTGCTCTTGGCAGATTTGCACATGAATGTTGTACATTATTCCAATTAGAGGATGAAAGAGTTGTGGCTTATTCAGGTGATGATTCAAATGATGAACACCTTTATAAGTTTATCTCTTCTGAGCCAAATTCACTTAAAGATGGAACCTTGTATGTTGCCGACACAGAAAACGGTAAGTGGATTTCTTTAGATTGGGAAACTCAGCCCATTTTGCAAGAAAAATTTACAGATCAAACAGAAGTACTGATTCGTGTGCGTGAAGCTGCGAAACTTCTTGGTGCAACTGAACTGAACAGGCCAGAAGACATTGAAATAGATCCAATTACGGGGAACGTTTTTGTAGCACTTACCAATAACAAAGGAAAAGGTGATTTTCATGGTACAATTCTAAAAATAGAAGAAACAGAAGGCGCTTATGATTCATTGACTTTTGAATCTTCAGTGTATTTAGCAGGTGGAGAAGACAACGGGTTTTCTTGTCCTGATAATTTAGCTTTTGACTTATCTGGAAATCTATGGTTTACGACAGATATGTCCGGAAGTGCAATGAATATAGAAGATGGACCATATATGCCGTTTAAAAATAATAGCCTTTTTGTAATTCCTAGATTCGGTGAGGATGAAGGACGCGTGGTTCGTGTGGCGTCTGCACCAAGAGATGCTGAATTTACCGGTCCATGGTTTGCTCCGGATGGTAAAACATTATTCCTTAGTGTTCAGCATCCTGGAGAACAGACTTCAGATCTTAATAATCCTACCAGCCTTTGGCCGTTTGATGAAGATAATATTCCTAAACCATCAGTAGTGGCCATTAAAGGGGACTTAATTGAGAAGATGAATCAACTCAATAAAATTGAGGGAAAGGTTTAGAATTGCATTGAATAAATTCTACTGGAATCATTTATGAACTCTGAACAATATTAAAAGTTCACTGTTCTCTGCAAAAATTGATGCCTAAAAATAGTTAGCAAAATTCATTGATTAAATTTGCCAAAAAAATCAACTCATTAACCCAAGTATGCAAGACCAGCTGCAAAAAAAGATTGACCTAAAAACAAAGCCCATTGGGGCATTAGGCATGCTCGAGAGAATTGCTTATAAAATTGGTAACGTTCAGAACACTTTAACTCCTTCTTTAAAAAACCCTTTGAAGATAGTATTTGCAGGAGATCATGGTATTGCCAATTCTGGGGTTAGCGCTTACCCTCAAGAGGTAACATTTCAAATGGTGTTAAATTTTCTTGGAGGAGGAGCCGCAATTAACGTTTTTAGTAAACAGCATAATTTAAAGCTCCACATTGTGGATGCAGGTGTAAACTATGACTTTGATGAAAGAAGCTTATTAATTCAAAATAAAGAAAGTTACGGTACTAAATCTTTTGACAGAGAAAAGGCAATGAGTATCGAAGAATTCAACAGCTGTGTACTTAAAGGGAGTAATCTAGTTGAAGAATTAGCAGGGAATAGATCCAATATTATTGGATTCGGAGAAATGGGCATAGGAAACACATCTTCTTCGGCTATGCTAATGAGTTATTTATGTGATTATTCTGTTGAAGATTGTGTAGGTAAAGGAACAGGAATTAACACTGAACAATTAGAAGAGAAAATCCGAATTTTAAAAAAAGCTAAACAATTACATGGGCCACTCAAAACTGTGGAAGAAATATTTTCGACTTTTGGCGGTTTTGAAATGGCACAGATGTATGGTGCTATGCTCAAGGCATATGAAAAGAATATGCTAATTCTTGTGGATGGATTTATTGCTTCTGCAGTTTTTCTTGCGGCGTATAAAACGAATCCCCGAATTATGGAGAATGCATTATTCTGCCATCAAAGCGATGAAAAAGGACACCAATTATTACTTGAATATTTAAATGCAAAACCGATCCTAAATCTTGGTTTACGCCTAGGTGAAGGCACAGGTTGCGCACTAGCATATCCGATTATTGAGAGTGCAGTAAACTTCTTAAATGAAATGGCCAGTTTTGAAAGTGCGGGCGTCAGTAATAAAGTCTGAATAATGAAAGAAGAAATACGGATATTTTTTACTGCCTTAATGTTTTACACAAGAATTCCTTGCCCTAAGAACATAGACCATAGTCCGGATTATATTAATAAGGCAACTAGATATTTTCCATTAATGGGATGGATAGTCGGTGGGGTTTCCTTTTTACTCTATTTTGGAGCCTGCTTTGTTTTTGACCCTTTTATAGCAGTCATATTTTCCCTGATTGGAGGAGTACTAATAACTGGTGCGTTTCATGAAGATGGTTTGGCTGATGTTTTTGACGGATTTGGGGGAGGATGGAGTAAATCAGATATTTTGAACATCATGAAGGATAGTCAGATTGGAGCCTTCGGTGCAATAGCTTTAATTCTATTATTCCTACTTAAATTCATGGCTTTGGTACTTTTGGTTCAGAAATTCCAAGACCCTTTAATTCTTTTAATTCTCTTTATTGGATATCATTCATTATCACGATTAACCGCAGTTAATATCGTATTTACTTCAGAATATTCCAGAGAAGACGAAAAGAGTAAAGCAAAACCAATTGCCAAAGCGCATGGTATGAAAGAAATTCTAGGATCGTATATATTTGGATTGATGCCTTTGGCCGTATTGATGTGGTTCGAATGGAAAATTAGCATTGTTCTTCTGCCATTGTTTCTACTCTACTTTCTGAGTAAAAGGTATTTTGAAAAATGGATCGATGGCTACACAGGAGATTGTTTAGGTGCGGTGGAACAATTAGGAGAATTAGTTTGCTTATTGACTTTTATTGGCTTATGGAAATTCATTTAATCAGACATACACCAATTGATTTTGATAAAAATCGCTGTTACGGGCAACTCGATGTGCCTTTATCTGCAAGTTTTGATCAGGACTTAATAAAAATGGAGGGACTCGTAGAGGATAAATACGACGCTGTATTTTCTAGTCCTAAAGACAGATGCACGCGGTTGGCAGAAGAGTTGAATCGAAAAGAAGTTTTAACGGATAATCGTTTACTTGAGTTGAATTTCGGGGATTGGGAGGGAAAATTATGGGATGAAATCAATCAGAATGAATTGGGTAAATGGATGAAAGATTTTGTTCACGTTTCGCCAAACAATGGAGAGACTTTAAATCAAATGTATTTGCGCATATCCGATTTCATTGAGGAATTGCGAAAAACGAATCACAAAAAAGTTTTAATCGTAACTCATGGCGGAGTCATTCGATGTTTCTGGGCTTACTTTCTTGAATTCCCGCTAAAAAATCTCTACAGAATTCCAGTCAAATTTCATGAGAATTTCAAATTCAATTTAGGTCAGTCGCGAGAATTCGATTCGTTATTAAGTGTCTCAAAGTAGCTTACCTCCCGTGAAAAAACTCCTTCATTTTAGAGAAGAATCCTTGATCTTTCCCACCAGGGTTTGGTTTGAAATTATCATTATCTCTTAATCCTTCTAAAATCTCTCTTTCTTCAGAGTTAAGTTTTCTAGGCGTCCACACATTCAGATGCACATATAAATCACCCGTTCCGTAACTATTTACAGAAGGCAATCCTTTTCCTTTTAAGCGCAGCATTTTCCCTGATTGTGTACCTGGCTCAATCTTCACCTTGGCTCTGCCATCAACCAATGGTACCTCAATAGTTGAACCTAAAGCAGCATCTGCAAAACTCACATACGCTTCATAATGAAGGTTTTCACTATCTCTTTTTAGGTTTTCGTGCTTTTCTTCTTCAATCACTACTAAAAGATCACCTGGCACCCCATTAAAAGGACCTGCGTTTCCTTTACCACCGACCTTAAGTTGCATTCCTTCTTCTACACCAGCTGGAATATTAATTTCAACGACTTCCTCGTTTCGTTTTAACCCTTGATGATCTGCTCCTGAAGGACGTTTGTCAATAATTTTACCTAAGCCTTGACATGCATTACATGTACTTTGGGTTTGCATAGCTCCAAAAGGCGTTTGCGTTACGCGCATTACACGACCTGTTCCTCCACAAGTAGTACACGTTTTATAAGTAACGCCTTCTGCATTAACAAGCTTATTAACCTTGATCTTCTTTTTAACTCCTTCTTGGACTTCCTTTAGGTTCAGCTTGATTTTAATTCTTAAGTCAGATCCACGTGCAACTCGCTGGCCTCCTCTACTTCTTCTTCCACCACCGCCAAAGGCTCCACCGAAGATATCACCAAACTGGTCAAATATATCTTCCATGTTCATTCCACCGAAACCACCACCGGCTCCTCCTGCTCCACCTCTTAATCCGTCATGACCAAATTGATCATAACGTGCTTTTTTATTAGGATCACTCAAGACCTCATATGCTTCGGCAGCTTCTTTAAATTTTTCCTCCGCTTCTTTATCATCCGGATTCTTATCGGGGTGATATTTTAATGCAATCTTTCTGTAGGCCTTTTTAATCTCCTTCTCATCTGCACTTCTGCTTACTCCTAATATGTCGTAAAAATCTCTTTTGCTCATTTTAAAATTTTATACCAGGGACCTCCCCCGTTTGTCGCTACCTATTCCGCGGTAGCTCATTCCCCTCCAAAGGAGGAATAAATTTGGCATTTCTCTATTGCCCTACAACAACTTTTGGGTGACGTAAAATTTTGCCCTTAAGGGTATATCCTTTTTCAATTACATCCACCACTTTCCCTTTCAATTCGTCTGTTGGAGCAGGAATATTTGTCACCGCCTCATGAATTTCCGGATCGAATACTTTCTCTTTGGCTTCTAAATGTTCAACTCCTTTGCCTGTCAAGAAGGTTTCCATTTTATGATAAATCAATTTGAAGCCTTCCTTCAAACTATCTACATCCTCTACGTTTTCATTATTAGCAATTGCACGCTCAAAGTCGTCCATTATCCCCAATAAATCTTTTATTACCTCTCCACTAGCCGAGCTAATTATATCAGCCTTTTCACGGATGGTACGTTTTCTATAATTGTCGAAATCAGAATATAAACGAATGTACTTGTCGTTCAACGCTTGCAATTCATCCACTTCTTCAACTGTTTCTTCAGTTGTTTCTTCTGCATCAGCGTTTACTTGATCTTGTGTTTCGTTTTCAAGATTATCTTGTAATTCCTCGTTGTTTTCGTCTTGTGTTGTCATAACTAATTTTACTCAAAGGGATGATTACAAAAAGATTGCCATTGACAAGAACCCGCCAAGGTGTCAGATTTCAGTAAAATTGGTAGCTGTAAGGAGGTAATTATGACACAGAAACTGTCATTTCCCGAATCCAGGGTTTGTTCCTCTTTTGACCATTACGGTGATTGAATAGAGCAACATGGCGAGCGTTATAAAAATTGATAATCGTCCTATGATATCTCCATATTTCACGAAAAAGGTGAATTCAGTATTACGGTTCAGATTCGCTTTAATTGCACCTCTTTCATCCCACAACAATTCAGAAATGATATCTCCACGTTGGTCAATAAAACAAGAAATTCCTGTATTGGCAGAGCGCGCCATAGAACGTCGATTTTCAATGGCTCTAATCTGAGAAAAGGCTCTGTGTTGCTTATACCCTGGAGTATCTCTCCACCAGCCATCATTGGTAATTACACATAATATATCGGCTCCTTTTCTTGTGAAATAAGAAGCATAATCACCATACACAGATTCATAACAAATAAGGGGTGCAAAATTTAACCCGCTCGCCGAAAAATTCTTTACTTCACTTCCCGCACCTAACATTCCTGAGGACCCTCCAAGAGAAACAGAATAGTCCTTTAAGAATGAGAAATAATCAATAAACGGAATTCGTTCACCTCCCATAACCAGCTTAGCCTTGCGATACGTTTGAGTAGGTTGCGTGGGGTCAATCATAAAAGCCGTATTATAATTCTCGTACCATTGATCTTTGTAAGGTATGGAGGCCGAAGAGGCTGGCTCATCATAGTAGGCATGACTATCTCCACCAATTAGCATAGGCACATTGTTATGCTGTGCAAGGAAGTTCTTGATATATACGATGGGATTCTGAATCTCTAAATTCCCTTCATTTAAAGACTCCGTAATCGCCGTTTCAGGGCAAACGATTAAATCTACATTATCATCTAAAAGTGGCGTAGCTTCCTCAAATAAGATATCAAGTTGCATTTTCGCAGGCCATACAAACTTTTCGTGGTTAGAATCAATATTTGGTTGCACAACCACAATGTTCACTGGATCTTCTTTTTCTTCATAAGTTCCGTAAATGATTAATGAAGAAATAATCGGAATAAGCACAGTAGCTCCTAAGAGTAGGAATAAAGGAAATTGAATGGTGCGGGATTCCTTGCGGAAATAGAGGTTTCTGATAAGTACATAAATAAATATGTTCACCAGTAAAATCCACATGGTACCTCCCATTACACCAGAATATTCATACCATTGAATTAGGTAAGGTTGTGTTCCTAGCACGTGCCCTAAATTTAGCCATGGCCAAGACAATTCCCAATAGAAATGTAAGTGCTCAAAACTCATCCACATTACAAAAAAGGCCAGTAAACCTTTCCATTCACCTAAAATTCTGCGGCAAAATCCTGTGAAGAAAAATGGCAATGTCATTAATATGGAATTCGCTAAGAAGGCCATATATGCTCCCGCTTCCGAAGCGCAGTAAATCCACCAAGTAGTAATAACATTGTAAATAACGAAGTAGAGATAATTAACTCCAAAACGAAGGAAGAATCTTTTCGCCCAGCCGATCTCAAACTCTTCTCTATCGAGCTGAAAATTAAAAATTAGCAGTGGCACAAATGCAACAAAAGCAAGCGGAAATAGCCCCCCTGTAAAGGGGTAACTGAAACCAAGTGCAAAGGCACTTAGAACAATTAAAATAAAAAGTTTACCAAATTTGATTTGCACCGCGGTGTACTACTTGTTCAATTCTTCTTTTACGATGGTAGAGATCATTTTACCATCGGCTTTACCATTAAGCTGTCCCATTAATGGTCCCATTACCTTTCCAATATCGCCAGGACCGCTAGCTCCAACAGCAGCAATTTTCTCTTGAACGATTTTTCTCACTTCGTCTTCACCCATCATCTGCGGAAGATAAGCTTCGATTATTTTAGCCTGGAAGATTTCATCCTTTGCTAGATCATCTCTTCCTTGCTCCTCGTAAATTTTAATTGAATCTACACGTTGTTTGTGCAGTTTTAAGACAACTTTATTCTCAACAGCCTCATCTACTTCACCCGCACCGCTAGTTGCCTCTAAAAGAAGCTTAGCTTTAATATCACGCAATGCAGCTAATTTCTCCTTGTCCTTAGCTTTCATTGCTTCTTTAATGTCTTGATTGATTCTGTCTGTTAAGCTCATGATTTTAATCTTTTACACAAATTTAGTTGATCCGATGGATGTACATGAGATTAACCGAGAAATTCTACTTCTGTTCACAGAAACTTCATATACCGCTAGGAATAATAATGATTACAAAAAAAATCCCGACTTTTCAGCCGGGATTCAAAGTAGATAATTTGGTACTAATTGATTAGTCTACATTATCGTGTAGGAAAGAGTTGTTGTCTTTCAATCCTATATTTTTTTGACCATTATGATCTGTTTCTTCATTCAAAGAAAACTTAGACATTTTCTCCTCTGATGAATGTTCAACATCTTTCAAGTTTACGTTCTTACGCTTGTAAGCCGGTTCGTTTTCCAAATCGTTAAGACCAGAAGATGATTTCAGCTTAGAAGTGTATTCTTGAATTCTTTCTAAACGTTCTTGAGCTTTCCTTTGTTGTTCCTCAGCACTAAGAATAGTCTTTGTAGACTCAACTGAAGTTGGTGTTTCATTCACCTTTTCTTCAAGATCGTCAGTTAAGAAGTGACGTATTACCTCCTCGTCTTCTCCTGTGTTGAGCGGAGTCGAAGCATCTTTACCTTCAACTTCATTTATCGATTTCTCTTCAGACTTTAACTCCCAGTTAATTTCCGTCTGAGCTTCAGGCTCTTCCTTAACGATCAAGAATGGCTCTGCTTCTCTTTCTTCCTCAACTTCTTCAACTTTATTTACAGTCCAGTTTGATTTCAAATCGGTTTCAACCGTGTTTGTTGGTTGAGTAGGAGATTCAATTGGACTTTCAATTACGGTAGCCACATTTTCTTCAATGCTTCTAACCGTTTTCTCAGGTGCTTTTTCAAAACCTGTTACTGGAGAGGTTTTAAATCCAGTTGCTATTAAGGTAACCGTAATCGCATCTCCAAGTGTTTCATCGTAGCCGTGTCCCCAAATAACATCAGCAGTTGATCCAGCCTCATCCTGAATGTAATCGGTGATTTCACCAATCTCATCCATAAGGATTTCTTGATCTCCGTAAGTAATGTTAAGAAGTACGTATTTCGCACCCTGAATATCGTTATCGTTCAATAATGGTGATGACAATGCATTTCTAACAGCTTCCATAGCTCTTCCATCTCCATCTGCCATTGCCGATCCCATGATCGCAACGCCTGAGTCGCGCATTACAGTATTTACATCGTTAAAGTCAACGTTTATTACACCTGTTACCGAGATTACTTCAGCGATTCCTTTAGCCGCAGTTGCCAAAACTTCATCCGCTTGAGCAAATGCTGAACCTAACGAAAGGTTTCCGAACATCTCTCTTAAACGATCATTATTGATCACAAGTAACGTATCTACGTTTTTACGAAGATTATCAAGACCTTCTTCTGCTTGCTCCCTACGCTTTCTACCTTCAAAAGAGAATGGAACAGTAACAATACCTACTGTAAGTATTCCCATTTCCTTGGCAATTTTAGCGATCACAGGTGCAGCACCAGTACCGGTACCACCACCCATTCCAGCAGTGATAAATACCATTTTAGTATTTGACCCTAGAATATCTCTAATGTCGTCAATGTTTTCGATGGCAGCATTTTTACCGATTTCAGGCATTGCTCCAGCTCCTCTACCTTCAGTAAGACTTGTACCTAACTGAATTTTCAACGGAACCGGGCTAATATCAAGTGCTTGTTGGTCTGTATTACAAACAACAAAGTCCACCCCTTTAATACCTTTACTATACATGTGGTTTACTGCGTTCCCACCGCCTCCTCCAACACCAATAACCTTGATGATTGAAGATTGGTCTTTTGGTAAATCAAATTCCATAACTCTCTTTTTATTTATTTGCTACACCGAATAGCAATGTTTTTTATTTGCGGGGCTTCGACAGTATTTCGACTAGCTCAATAACCATCTCAGCCACCTATAATGTTTTAGTTTTTCTTCGGTCCCTGAGGCTCTCGAAGGGTTAATCTTCTTCTTCGAACCATGTTCTTCCTTTCGAAAGAATTTTTTCAAAGAAGCTACCTTTAGTTTTAGTAGAGTGGTTTTTCGCCGCTCCATATTTGCTTGCATCAACAGTTGAATTCCTGTCTATATTCTGGAACCCTTTAATTACAAGTCCAATTCCGGTTGCGTACATCGGACTTGTAATATTTTCTACCATTGTTGAAGGGGCCAAGTGTTCATTTGGATAACCAATTCTAGCATCCATACCTGTGATATATTCGAACAACTGGGTGATGTGCTTTAACTGTGCACCACCACCTGTAACTACAATACCACCAATTAACTTTTTCTCGTAACCCGAGTTTCTAATTTCGTAATACACGTGCTCGATGATTTCTTCCATACGTGCTTGAATGATTGCCGCTAGATTTTTTACTGAAATCTCTTTTGGCTCTCTTCCGCGTAATCCAGGAATACAAACAATCTCATTGTCTTGCGACTCAGAAGCTAAAGCTGAACCAAACTTCACTTTAAGCAACTCGGCCTGACGCTTCATGATTGTGCATCCTTCTTTTATATCTTCTGTAATGATGTTTCCACCGAAAGGAATTACAGCTGTGTGACGAATAATTCCATCTTGGAAAATTGCAATGTCAGTTGTACCACCTCCGATATCAACCAATACTACACCAGCTTCTTTTTCTTCATCGCTCAATACAGCTTCTGAAGATGCTAAAGGCTCAAGAATCATTTCATCGACCTCTAGACCTGGTTTGTCAACACATTTTTTAATGTTCTTAGCAGCAGCAATTTGACCAGTAATGATGTGGAAGTTCGCCTCTAAACGAATACCCGCCATTCCAATTGGGTCTTTAATTCCCTGCTCGTTGTCTACAATATATTCCTGCGGTAATACATGGATTATTTCTTCTCCAGGCTGCATTACCAATTTGTACATGTCTTCAATCAGGGCATCGATATCTGCTTGCGAAATCTCTGTATCAAGATTATCACGCATAAGCATACCTCTATGCTGCAAGCTATTAATGTGTTGTCCTGCAATACCAACATTCACTACCTGAATATTCAGCTTGCCATCAACCACTCTTTCTTGTGCTTGTTCTACAGCCGTTTTTATTGACTGTACTGTTTTCTCAATATTTGAAACAACACCACGAGTAACGCCAACACTCTCGGCTTTACCCATACTTAAAATCTCTATCTTGTTGTGTTCAGTGCGGCGACCAACAATACAAGCGATTTTCGTTGTTCCAATATCTAACCCTACTATAATTTCAGACATAATCTTGTAATTCTTAATTTCTATGTGAGCACACCACTTGGCTCTTATACATTATGTTTATGGTATCATACTGGCTCCAACCACTTCTGGAGATTCCCTCAGTATAAAACCATTCTAACTTCTTCATCTTCCCTTCAACATGACTAGCGTCGCCGAACATAATGCGTTGATCACCGACTCTAGGTATAAGTTCAAACTCATCATATTCATTAATATAGATGTGCGTGATTTGAGCCGATGAGAACTCATCTGAACAAACATAGGTTGAAATGGCGTACAAATCATCCAGTATTTCATTAGTTTTCAAACTGTCATTGTTGATTATGTTTTCTACTGTTTTCGAGTAATCCGTCTCATTAATATTTCCATTTACAGTAATCACATGAGCAGCATAATTTCGCGATAAAGGCATCAACGTTCCATCTTCATCCAAGTAACAACTCGAACCGTCACGATTAAAGATCCTAACCAATGGTTTTCTGAGCTTTACATCGATCACCCACTTCCCAGAGACGTAAGTAAACACCTGAACCTTTTTCACTTCTGGCATTTCACGAATAAACGTTTCTATTTCATTAATATCAGCCTGAGAATAGGTCATTGAGTCAGCAACTAAGTCTCTAGTTTCTAACCGTTCCATAAGATTCTCTGCGGTCAGAAACTTCATATCATCAATCAACTCAATATCAAGCGTCGGTAAACCAATTACCTTATTTTCTTGCGCATTATTCACACAAATGAGCAACACCCATAAGCCAACAGCAAAGCCCAACCACAATATGCTTCTCAACCAGTTCTTCATGACTCTAAGGCTTCTTTAACAGGAATAACACAGGTATCAATATCTCCAGCGCCAAGAATTAGACAGAGTTCTGGGTTGACCGCTTTCATATCTGCAGCGAGGGTAGCCTTGGAACTCATGTGTTTATTCTCCAGCCCTATTTTATCCAACAAAACCTCACTAGTAACTCCTGGAATTGGAAGCTCACGTGCTGGATATATAGGTAATAAATACAATTCATCTACCATACTCAATGACTCTGCAAAATCATCCATAAAATCCTGCGTTCTAGAGAATAAGTGTGGCTGGAACGCAGCAGTTATTTTCTTATCAGGATAAAGTTCTTTCACCGCAGAAAGGAAGGCTGCTATTTCAGTTGGATGATGGGCATAATCATCGATCATCACTTGATTCTCAGTTCTAATGTGATATTCGAACCGTCGTTTAACTCCTTTATACGTTTTAAAACCCTCCCTTACAATCTCTAACGGAACACCTATTTGCATGCACAGCGCAAAAACTCCTGTAGCATTCTCTGCATTATGCCGGCCAGGGATTCCAAATTCCAACTCATTGTATTTAGCATCACCCACAACAACATCGAAGTATACTTTACCCTCTTTGAAATGATAGTTCTTTAATTGATACTCACCTGCATCACTACCATAGGTAATCACTCTTCTCTCTGTCCTGATTTTTGAAACCGACTTATGCTCGATAATTAGCGCTCCTTCAGGATTGGTTAATGTCGCGAAATCATTAAATGAATCCTCTAATGCAGAACCATCACCATAGATATCTAGATGATCAGCATCTATTGAAGTAATGATAGAATAATTGGGTCTAAGTGTCAAAAATGAACGATCGAATTCATCTGCTTCAAGAACTACACGTTTAGAGTTTTCATTTATGACACAATTCGAATTAAAATTGGATGAAATACCTCCTATAAATGCATTGCACCCTTCATCTGAAAGACTCAGCACATGCGCCAAAATGGATGTAGTAGTAGTTTTTCCATGGGTGCCCGCCACTGCGTAAGTTGTAAATTCGTGCGATATAATCCCAAGTGCTTTTGCCCTCTTCACCACTTCATACCCTCCTTCTTGTACGGCTAATAATTCACCAAATTTTTTATGCACTGCCGGCGTATAAATCACAAGAGTTGACTCCTTATCCACCTTATTTAAAACCTCACTTCCCCAATCTTCATAATGCACTTCAATTCCCTCAGATTCTAATGATTTGGTCAGAACGGAGCTTGTTTTATCATAGCCCAAGACCTTCTTACCCATCGCTGAAAAATAGCGTGCAAGAGCACTCATACCGATTCCACCGATACCAATAAAATAAACCGTATGGAACTGGTTCATCATCATCATCCTTTCTTCAATTTCTCGATTTCGTCCACGATTAAATCAGCCGCATTTGGGAAGCCCATCTTTAAGATTTGCTTTCCTAAATTTTGAGCATCCGTATAATTATTCAATAATTCAAGAGCTTTTGGAATGAGGACATCTCTCGCTTCTAAATCTTTCACTAAGACTGCAGCATTCTTATTTACCAATGCCATTGCATTTTTCGTTTGATGGTCTTCAGAAACATTCGGTGAAGGCACCAAAATAGCGGGTTTACCTATGAGGCATAGTTCAGAAATAGATAACGCACCTGCCCGCGACAGAATAACATCTGCTGCCGCGTAGGCAAGGTCCATTTCGTAAACAAAATCTGATAAATAAATATTCTCATTAGGATTCTCTGCCATGAATTTTTTCAACTCTTCAAAGTAGAACTTACCGCATTGCCAAATCACTTGAACATCTGCCTTGACCAATGCTTCGAAACGATGTTTTACGCTTTCATTTAGCGTTCTTGCTCCAAGCGAACCACCAATAATGAGGATTGTCTTTTTCCCTTCCTTTAATCCAAAATGTTCTATTGCTATTTTCTTTTTCCCTTCAATTTCAGCCACCTCTTTACGAACAGGATTGCCCGTAAGTACAATTTTCTCTCTTGGGAAAAACTGCTCTAAGCCTTCATAGGCAACACATATTTTTTGCGCCTTTTTAGAAAGTAATTTGTTGGTCACACCAGGATATGAGTTTTGCTCTTGGAGCAATGTAGGAACTTTGAGCCCAGAAGCTTTTCGCAATACCGCAGCACTTGCATACCCACCAACACCAATGGCTGCATCTGGCTTAAAATCTTTTATTATTCGTTTTGCTTTCCATAAACTTGAAAGCAGCCTGAATGGAACCGCGAGGTTTTTAAATGTCAATTTACGCTGAAGTCCACGTATAGGTAAACCAACTATTTTGTAGCCAGCTTTTGGAACTTTCTCCATTTCCATTTTACCCTCTGCTCCGACAAATAAAATCTCGCAATCAGGATTGCGTTCTTTAATTTTATTGGCAATAGCAATAGCAGGATAGATATGTCCTCCCGTCCCACCACCTGATATAATAACCTTATTCAAGCTCATTTGACGTTTCTATAGTTTCTTTATTTGATTCTCTACTTACCGCTAGCACCATCCCGAATGCAATACAAGTAAACCAAGCAGAAGTACCTCCCATACTCAGAAGCGGCATATTTTGCCCTGTTACAGGCATTAGTTTCGTACTCACCATCATGTTTACCAATGCCTGAGAAATGAGCATAATACTTATTCCCATAACCATGTAAAAGGCAAACTCATTTTCAGTTTTCAAGGCGACTCGAATGAAACGATACAAGAGCCACATGTAAAGCATAATGATGACTATTCCCATTGGCAGCCCCCCCTCTTCAATCATTGCCGCAAAATAGAAATCTGCATAGGCTTCGGGTATATAGTGCTTCAACACACCGTTTCCCGGCCCTTTTGGCAATGGATGATCAAAGGTAATTGCACCATTCTTTATTGCTATCAATGCATTCGTGGCCTGCATGTTCTCTTTAGGATCAGACTCGTCACTAAACATCCTCACCAATCGCATTCTCCAAGTTTCAACACGTGGCAATACATCTGGTTGAACTTTAGCAATCATTAAGAGCAATAAGAAAAGTGCTACTACAGAACCTACGGACAGACCAATCCATTTCCATGGAAATTTTGCCAAAATCAACATAACAAAACAAAAAACCCCTACTAAGGCAGCGGTAGATAGGTTAGAAGGCAAAATAAGGAACATGGTAATTCCTATCGGCAGTAAAATGTAGCGAGCAATTACAGAGAATTCTTTGAATTGATCCTTGCGCTTCACAAGCTGTCGTGATAGATACACAATTAGAGCAAGCTTAGCAAAATCGGAAGTTTGAAAAGAGAATGGTACAAATGGAATTTTCAACCATCGGTCTGCACCGTTCACCGACTCCCCAATGAGCATGGTTAACAGCAAAAGGATAATGGAAACATAAAATATAATCTTAGAGAGTCGTGAGAAGACTTTCATGGGCACCAAGTGCACTAAGAACATAATCACGAAACCTAGAACAAGAAGAAAGAAATGTTTAAAAAAGAGATAGGAATAGCTAAGTCCCTTCACCTTCACCAAGATGGGAATAAAGCTAAACACCGAAACCACTGAGATGACTCCTAGCAAAATTGCGAGCACCCAAATATTTCGGTCTCCTTTAAGATATTTAAAGACCTCTTTCAACTAAGTATATTTAGTTTATAATGAGCGTACAGCTCTTTTAAATTGGTTTCCTCTATCCTCATAGTTTTCGAATAAATCAAAACTTGCACATGCAGGAGAGAGAAGTACTGTTTGGTTTTGTTTTGCAAAGCGGTAAGCAAGAGCCACAGCCTCCATAGCAGTATCAGCTTCAGCTATATTTTCAACCAATCCTCCAAAAGAAGACTTGATCTTTGCATTGTCTTTACCTAAACAAATGATTGCTTCCACTTTTTCTTGAACCAAAGGCTTCAGAGAGTCGTAGTCATTTCCTTTGTCTACACCACCAACAATCCAAACGGTCTTGTTCATCATACTTTCAAGCGCAAACCAAACTGAGTTTACATTCGTTGCTTTTGAATCGTTGATGAATTCAATACCATTGACTTTGGCAACGAATTCTAAACGATGTTCTACATTTTTAAAATCTGAAAGAGACTCTCTAATGTTCTCGTTTCTGATTTCAATAATTTTTGACGCTATACCAGCTGCCAAAGAGTTTTGGGCATTGTGTTTGCCCTTGAGCGATAAATCGTGAATCGACATAATTAAAACGGGATTAAGTTGTATATTGATTTGTTTGTTGCTTAAGAATCCGGTCATCCCTTCTTCCTTTTCTATGGAGAAGGGCGCCATATTACAGTCAAACTCTCTTTTAGAAAGCTCTGCTTGAATGATTGGGTCATCTGCGTTATAAATGAACCAATTGTCTTTACCTAGATTTTGGGTAATGCGGAATTTTGAATTGACATAATTCTGCATTTTATAATCATACCTGTCTAGGTGATCAGGTGTGATATTCATTAAAATTGAGATATAGGGCTTGAACTCTGTCATTCCATCCAACTGAAATGAGCTCAATTCTAGAACATAATAGTCTGACTTGTCCTCAACTACTTGGCGCGCCAGAGAATAGCCTATATTTCCAGCTAAAGAAGCTTTAACTCCTGCTTTATCAAGAATATGATGCACCAACATAGTAGTCGTTGTTTTACCATTACTACCGGTAATACAAATCATTTTCTTATCGGTATAATACCCTGCAAACTCTATTTCAGAGATCACAGGAATACCCTTTTTTAATGCTGCTTGTATCAAGTCTACTTTCTCAGGAATTCCGGGACTTTTAATAATTAAGTCAGCTTCTAAA
The DNA here is from genome assembly GCA_022447665.1 of Crocinitomicaceae bacterium. GTDB lineage: Bacteria > Bacteroidota > Bacteroidia > Flavobacteriales_D > Crocinitomicaceae > JAKVAQ01. The sequence goes on along the minus strand of JAKVAQ010000015.1, from coordinate 15,094 downwards.
ATTCGTTCCTCTGAGTGTTTTCCTTCTTCATATTCAATTCCATTCGCTTCCATTTCACTTTTGAAATCTTCTTTGATTTCACCGCGATCAGAAACGAAGCATGGAAAGCCTTTAGCCTTTGCTAATAGAGCAGCACCTACACCACTTTCTCCAGCTCCTAGAATTGCGATATTTTTGAAAGTTTTACTCATGTTTACTTACAGTCTCCAGTACTTCGACAGGCTCAGTGACCTTGATTAATTTTATCTTAGTTTTAGTGTTACAATCGTTATTACTGCTAGGATCACTCCTACAATCCAAAAGCGCGAAACGATTTTAGATTCGTGCATTCCGAGTTTTTGATAGTGATGGTGCAAAGGCGCCATCTTAAATATTCTTCGACCTTCGCCGTATTTCTTTTTAGTGTATTTGAACCAGCCCACTTGCATCATTACTGATAGGTTTTCAACCAGGAAGATTCCGCAGAGCACAGGAATTAAAAGCTCCTTCCGAACTACTATAGCGAAAACCGCTATAATACCTCCAATCGCCAAACTTCCTGTATCACCCATAAACACTTTAGCTGGATATGAATTATGCCATAAGAAACCAATGCACGCCCCCATGAACGCAGATATAAAAATCACCAGCTCACTTGAGTAAGGGATATACATGACATTCAGATAATCAGCAAATTCTACGTGCCCTGACACGTATGCGAATATGGCTAGGGCTATACCGATAATTGCAGATGTTCCAGTAGCTAGACCATCCAATCCATCCGTCATGTTGGCACCATTAGAAACAGCTATAACTATGAAAATCACTAGAGGAATAAATAGAATCCAGCCATAGCTTTTATCCATATCACCAATCAACCAGTTATAATTGAATTCATTCCCTTTTACAAAAGGAATCGTTGTGGTCATATCCTTGGTCTCCACCCATTTTGTTCCTTCATTATCTGAAACATGACGATCGGATACATCCACCGCATTAGGAATTACCACATCCGCCGGAACCTCTTCATGCACCATTACATCAGGATGAAAATAGAGCATTGATCCAACAAAAATCCCGACCAATAATTGGCCAGCCACCTTAAATCTCCCAGCTAAACCTTCTTTGTTTTTCTTAAATACTTTGATATAATCATCTATAAACCCAATTAAGCCAAGCATTACCGTTGCAACGAGCATAATAATCACATAGATATTCTCGAGCTTTGCAAACAGGAGCGTAGGAATAATGACAGATGCCAAAATGATAAGCCCTCCCATGGTTGGAGTGCCCTCTTTTTGCTTTTGACCTTCCAAACCTAAATCACGAACCGTTTCACCAATTTGAAGTTTGCGCAAGTAGTTAATAATTCTACCCCCGAATACCATTGAAATCAATAGCGATGTAATAATTGCCATTGCTGCACGGAAGGAAATATAATCGAACAAGCCAGCTCCTGGAAAACCTAGTTCATCGAGATATGTAAATAGATAATATAACATTACTTATTAAGGGATTTAAGGGTGGTTATAAGGATATCGAGGTCGTCAAAATCGTATTTAACACCTGCAATTTCTTGGTAGGTTTCGTGACCTTTTCCGGCCACAAGTATATAATCGTTTGTTTGGGCTAGAGAGCAGGCTACTTTAATTGCCTCTTCTCTATTCGTTATTGAAAGAACTTTGGCCGTACGTTCAGCAGGAACACCCGCTTGCATTTCACGAATTATTTGATCTGGATCTTCACTTCTTGGATTATCTGAAGTAAGGATCACTTTATCACTCAATTTACTAGCAATATCCGCCATTACAGGCCGCTTAGCCGCATCTCTATCTCCTCCGCAACCAACAATTGTGATTACCTGTTCATTTCTGGTTCTGATTTTACCAATGGTCTCTAATACATTTTCAAGAGCATCAGGTGTGTGTGCATAATCAACTATTCCAATAATGTTCGAAGGCGACACAAACTGCTCAAATCGACCTTCAACTGGCGCAAGCTCACTTAGTACTCGTAGCGTCTCCATTTCGTCCAATTCAAACTCCATAGCAACAGCATAAACTGTTAAAATATTATAGGCATTGAAATCACCAACGAGCTTTGTCCATACCTCATGATTATTGATGTTAAGCACCAATCCTGAAATGGCATTTTCTAGAATCTTCACCTTATAGTCAGCCATTGATTTTAAGGCAAATGTTTTCACTTTGGCTTTGGTGTTTTGCACCATTACCATTCCATTTCTATCATCGATATTGGTAAGCGCAATTGCTTGTGATGAAAGAGCATCAAACAATCCTTGTTTCGCCTTTATATACTCTTTGAATGTCTTGTGGTAATCCAAGTGATCATGGGAGATATTTGAGAAGATTCCAATATTAAAATTGATTCCGTAAACACGACGCTGCACAATCGCGTGAGAACTCACCTCCATAAAGCAATACTCACAACCCTCATCAACCATCTTTTTTAAAAGACGATTTAGCTCAATTGGATTTGGGGTAGTATGGGTAGCAGGAATTTCTTCTTCTCCAATCTTATTGACTACCGTAGAAATTAATCCTGATTTGGCATTTAACCCCATAAAGAGGTTATGCAACAAGGTTGTAGTAGTAGTTTTACCGTTAGTACCGGTAATCCCCACCATATTGATAAACTCTGAAGGATTATCATAGTAATTAGCTGCAATTTGAGCCAAGCTTTTGGAAGATTCTTTAACCACTATTACGGTCACTCCCTCATCAACACCCTCAGGTTTATTTTCACAAACCACTACTGACGCACCTAAGTCAATAGCTTTTTGGATGAAATCATGCCCATCCGCCACCTCTCCTTTTATCGCCACAAAAAGATCATTCGATTCCACTTGACGAGAATCAAAATGAATACTATTAATAGAGCGATTTAACTGACCCGCCACTTCGACGAGCTCTACTTTATATAATATATCTTGTAATTCTTTCACTAATTCAATATGAGTTTGATGATTGAACCTTCTTGTATCGGTTGTCCAGCTGCAGGAATTTGTTGAGAAACCGCACCACTGCCTTCTAGGCGCACTATTAAACCTTTATTTTCAAGTATGTAAACAGCATCGTTCACAGCCATTCCTTTCACATTCGGAACACCACTCTCAGCAATAATTCGAGGCTGTAAATCGACCTTGTTTTCTGAAGAAATTCCAACCACGTATTCACTTCCATTGGTATTGTTATTGTAACTCGTTCTTGTTTTGGCAAGAGCAGTAGTCAACGCAGCAACGTTTCCATATTTAACCTGTGGAAGATCTGCCACTGTTGGTTCTTCTAAATTGATTGACTTATGATACCCCAGTGATGAGGAATAGACCTTATTCGCTATAGCTGCGAACACCGTACCCGAAACTTCTGCACCATAGATTTGTTTCGTTGGACCGGCAATTACAACTATGCACGAATACTGTGGGTCGTCTGCTGGAAAATACCCAGCAAATGATGCTTGGTAATCGTCGCCATAACCACGGTTAGAGTTTACCAATTTCGCAGTTCCTGTTTTGCCAGCAATATCAAAGTTGGCCGATTGAAGATTTCTACCAGTTCCCCTTTTAACAACTCCTTCTAGACAAAGCTTCACCTTTTCCAGTGTGACATCGGAACAGATTTTCTCGTTCAAAACATCCTTTTCAAAACGTTTAATTGATTGTCCGTTTTTACGTATTTCTTTAACGAATTGAGGACGTAACATTTCTCCATTATTAGCCACTGCATTGTACAAGACTAGGGTTTGAAGTGGAGTAATTTCCACCTCATAACCAATGGCCATCTGCGCCAACGTAATCCCACTCCATGAATCGTCACTTCTGTTTTTCAAAACCGGGATTGGCTCTCCTGCGATATCAATCCCCAATGTATCACCTAAACCAAATGTGCGAAGGCGATCCACAAATTTTTGCGCGTCAGAGTAATAAGCATCATACACCACTTTTGAAAAAACATTTGAAGACACCTCAAAAGCATTTTGAAGGGATATTTTACCATAACCCTGTGGTCTTGAATCTGTAATGGTATGATCGTAGAATGTATATTTCCCGTATGCCTTAACCGTATCAGTAATATCCGCCCTACCATCTTCTAATAGTGCCATCAAAGATGCCAACTTAAACGTAGACCCTGGATCTGATTTAGTTCCGATAGCATGGTTATATGTTTCGTAGTAACCACCATCTTGACCCTTGGTCAAATTGGCAATCGCTTTAACGAAGCCTGTTTTTACTTCCATTACGATAACCGAACCATGAACTGCACTCTGGGCCTCAAGCTGAGTTTTCAACTCGTTTTCTGCAACATCTTGAATATCAATATTAATTGTTGTAACCACGTCCGCACCATCAATTGGATCCTTCACATAATCAGCACCAATTGGCTTCCAACCTCCATTAACATATTGTTTAAGCACTAGACCATGCTCACCCGAAAGGTATTTATCAAAACCACCCTCTAAGCCAACCGGTCGTATACCATCTCGCTTATACCCCAGCGTTCGTTGCGCTAACAACCCCCATGGTAATTGACGTTTTGAATGTTTCTCTTCAATAAATCCACCTTTATATTTTCTCTCTCTTAGAATTGGAAACTCACGCACCTTATTGCGGACTTCATACTTTACTTTATTTTTTATTTTGAAGTATTGATTTTCTCGCTGACGACTATCTTTTAAATCAGTCAACCATTCCGCCTCTGTTTTTTCAGGAAAGGTATTCGCCAAGTAGTATGCAAGCGAATCAACATTCTCATTGAACAACTTGTCTTTCGGCACCGTAAGGTCAATATGCAAATCATAAAGCGGAATAGATGTCACTAAATCGGAACCATCGTCAGACAAAATCCTTCCACGCAAAGGCGCAATGGAATCATAACGGGTAGGCATTTCATCAGTAGCTGTACTATCGAAAGGATTAACCTGTACCACATCACCATACTGAATGTTAACCACACGAAATACCACCACCACCATGAAAATGGCAATAATGAAGTAGATCAAATAGACCTTTTGGTTTCGTTTTTTGTTATCACTCATCCTTGTGAAACACGTATTTTGGTATTCTTATTTTTCGTGGTGAAATTGTACTTTCGTGCACTCCAGTTCCAACCAATCTATCTGCTGTTTGGCGTCGTCCACGTCGGGTATTGTACTCTGAACCCAAAGTGAAATACTCTGAATTCAATTCTCCTAATTCTTTTTTCAATTGTACCTCTTGCTTGGTTACTGTTTCACCGTAGTAACCCCAACCAATCAGCACAACCATGAGGAAACCGATATAGAACAGAAAAGGCAGATTGCCAATGAAGTTGTCTTTTGACAGGAATTCTCCATTCATTAACTGCACCAAAATTCTATTCCCCTGTCGCTTCTTTTTGACCTTTTCTTTTTTCTTTTTTTTGGTCTCCAGCTCCTCAATCTCGGCTAGCTCTTCTTTTTCAATGAATTCGTTTCCGCTCATAATTTTTCAGCCACTCTCATTTTTGCACTTCTTGCACGAGGATTTCTTTCAATCTCCTCATCTGTTGGTATAATTGGTTTTTTCGTTATTGCTTTAAAAGCAGCATTGTTATTTCCGTATATATCCTTCTCCTCTTTGCCATCAACATTTCCTGTTCTAATAAAATTCTTCACCATTCGATCTTCGATAGAGTGATATGAAATCACCACCAATCTGCCCCCAGGCCGAATTGCTTTTGCTGTTTGATGAAGCATATCTCTTAGCGCCCCCATCTCATCATTCACCTCAATCCTTATCGCTTGAAAAACTTGCGCGTAAAACTGATTCTCTCTTTTACCAGGAGCAATCGTCTCTAAGACACCCACCAACTCTCCAGTAGTATTGATTTTTCTATTCTTTCGAGAAGATTGTAAATGCTTAACTAATCGCTTGACATTTTTGATGTCAGCATAATTATTGAAGATTCTATAGAGATCTTTTTCTTGATATTGATTCACCACCCTCGCAGCCGTAAGACTGCTATCTTGGTTCATTCTCATGTCTAGATCGCCAGAATTCCTAATTGAAAACCCTCTTTCTGGTATATCGAATTGATGAGATGAAACTCCTAAATCTGCTAGAACTCCATCTACAGGAAAAACATCAAAGAACTTAACGAAATTGATTAGGAACCTGAAGTTGGAAGGAGCGATAAGCAATCGCTCGTCATCCCATTGATTTTCCAATGCTTCATTATCCTGATCAAAAGCCAACAACAAGCCCTTGTTGGAGAGTAGATTTAAAATTTCACGGGAATGACCTCCACCACCAAAAGTCACGTCTACTATCACGTCGTCGCCCTGAATATCTAAGCCGTCAAGCGACTCTTTCAGCAGTACAGGATCATGATAGTTATTTATCATCCACGTCATCAATTTCGCCCATAACCTCATCGGCTAGGTCAGCGAAATCAGACATGTTTTCATTCATCAATGCCATGTATTCCTCTCGATCCCAAACTTCGACGCGGTCATTATAAGCAGTTAGCATAATGTCCTTTTTTAAACCTATGCGCTCCATTAGCGCTGTTGGGATTAAAAGTCGATTTGTTTTATCGAGATTAAGTTCTTTAGCACCCTGATGAAAGAGCCTGTAGAACATTCGGTTTTTAGGCTTAAAAAGATTGAGTTTTGAAATCTTACTCGAAACTTTATCCCATTCATGCATCGGATAAATGGTTAAGCAATTCTCAAACCCTTTGTTCACCATAAACACCCCATCCTCATAACGTTCTGGCGTTGAACTCGCAATTTGCTTCCTTAAAGCAACAGGAAACAAGAAGCGACCTTTCGCATCAAGCTTGCACTCATATTCACCTACCAAATTTGCCATCAACTATTAATCGGATGTAAAAATAAAGAGAAGATTACCACAAATTACCACTAAATGACCACTTGTTAATAACTTCTTCTACAACTAATAACAAATGTAAAGAAAATAGTTACATATATCCTAATAATATTGGGGTTTTATGGCTGCACATCCTTAGTGGTAAAAAGTGGTAGTTGATTAAATAATTGTTGAAAACTGTTCGAGTTATTAACAAAAAAAATCGCGCTCTTGATGAGCGCGATTTATAACTAATAATAGATCAATTCACATTATAAAAATTATGCGAACAGCTTATAATTTTAGAAGAATTTTTGACTTAAATCACCACAAGTTTTGCGGTAACTACCTCACCATTTGGACGAGTAATGGAGATAAAATACACACCATGAGAAAGCGAAAGGTTAATGAGCTTAGTTCGGTCACCTAAGTAAGTTCGTTGCACATTCTGACTAACAACAGTCCCTTTAGCATCCATTACAATAATTGAAGTTTTGTCATTAATTTCAAAGTTTGAAATAATGGTTAATTCTTGCCCAGACTTAAGAAGTGGATTCGGATAGATCGTGAATTCAGATTCTGTTCCAAAATAAACAGCATCTGGTTCTGAATATGAAAATTCACCATTATAATCGGTTTGCTTTAGGCGGTAGTAAGACCAACCTAAATAAGGGTTCGGATCTATTAAATCATATTCCAGTGTCACGCTCGAATTTCCTGCACCATCAACAACTCCAACATCTTCAAAATTGATTCCATCAATTGAACGCTCTATTGTGAAATAATCATTATCTCTTTCTGATGCCGTTACCCATTCTAAAAGAACATGATCATCTTGAGCTGTTGCCTGAAAAGAAAGCAACTCTATTGGCAATGGATTGATTGGCGTAGTAGAAGCCAGTGTGAAAGGTGAAAAAGTAGAAATACCTCCAGCAGAAGTAACTGTGCCGTCAGAAGGGATTCCAGCAGTTGCACCATTCCCTTCATCACGCCAGACAGCACCATCCCAACGAGAGACGAGTAAATCTGGCTGAAAAACAACGCCACTACACCCACGACTTGGATCAAAATCTTTATAACTAAGTGTAACGCTTACTGTTGGAGTACCGTTTTCTAACTCTAATTCCCAGTACTCACAATTACTTATATGATCTATTGTTGGGTCAATAGCGGAATCGTCAAAACCATCTTCATTCGGATCAACACTTGTATAAATCGCCCTAAATTGATCCGCAGTTGCACCAGGCGCTGAAACTGAAATCGGTCTAAACACACCAATATCGCCAACCGGAAATTCAAAAGCATCATCTCCAATCTTTCTTGCCCAACCATCAACATGAGACACATCTGAGGGACCAGTAGAAGTCGCATCGTTGTCAAAAACTAGAATATCTGTTAATGTAGTTGCAACAACCCCATCAACAAAAGTAACACCCGTATGAACAGTAGCAAGACCTTCCATTGTAATTTGAGGAGATGTTCCAAAGGTATTGTTTACAGTTACGTTTTGATAATCAAAAAAGTCTCCTCCATCGCCTGCGTCCTCAGCGAAAAGCTGCGTATTGGTAACACCATCATATTCTACTTCAGAAGCACCATTACAGTCTAAAATCCCAAACTTATTCGGTGTTGGATTACGCAGAAAATTACCCTCAATTTGAATTTCTGAGGTATTGTTTAATTCTAGTTCAATTTTACCTGCTGAAAGCGCTCCAGTAATATCAATATTCCCATCAACATCTAAGGTAGCATCTTGATTCAACTCAAAGTCCATAATTTCATCATCATCCACGTTATCCAGAACAAGATCATTAAACACATTTAACTCTGCATTGGTTCCATCGGCATTATTCATTCTAAAATTCCAATCATCAACATCTTGCTTTGTAAAAACTAAATCACCGTAAACATTCATTTGAGAGGTACCGTTCATTCTTCCCTGAACATTCCCACCAGCTGCAAAAATAAAAGTTGCTGACTCTATAGTATAAGGACCTGCAGCAGGACCAACATCGAAACGAGAGGTATTGTTTAAGGTTAGTTCAAATGGCTCTACACCTCCCGCGGTTGAGTTGTTATAATTAATATTCAATGAACCCTCAATATCGACCGCGCTATTATCATCTAAACGAATTCTGAGTCCATCATTGGTACCTTCAGTGTCTCCATAATCCCAAGTTAGATTTCCTGCGACAGTTACCTGAGCATCCTCGTTCACTAACATGTTTAGATCATCTCCCTCGTCTTTGTCCACAATGAAATCTCCACCAATAATTAACCGTGCATCTGTAGTTGTTCCTGCAACATTCTGGTTTAAGCAGATTAGGCAATCGTCATTTCCATTATGGATCAATTCAAAATCTCCACCAGTTGTTAAACTAGCATCTTCATCAATACGAATAGATGTAGCAGTAGGCGTATTTGTTGTACTCAGGTTTTCAGACCTAAAGTTTCCAGATGCATTGAAAGCACCATTCCCGTTTAAATCAAAATAAACCCCTCTACTTCCTGTGGTATTACCCATATTAAAGTTGGTACAATTGAACTGTCCAGAACTGTTTAAGGTTAACTCAAGATCTTCAGCATTTGTCAAATCAATATCTACATCACCAGCAATATCTATAACTGCGTTACTATCTGCTCTAATGAATAAATCAACCAATCTGCCAGGGTTCTCGTTTAGAACAGCAGTAAAATCACCACCTACGGTTAGATCAGCATTATCACCAAAAAAGAATCGCACATCATCCCCATTATCATCCGTATTAGAAGTTGTAATAGAAAGATTTCTCCCAATAATTAAATCCGAACCATCATTCCCATGGACCTGTACCTGGTCGCCATCCGTTTTAGTCATTATCAAATCTCGTGCAATGTTAAACTGAGCGTCTGCAGCTGAACCATCTACAATCTGATTTAGGTGAATTAGAATCTCTTCATTCCCTGCTTTATTCATTATAACATCACCAGAAACACTGAAACTCGCATCTTCATCAATCTCAACATCAATCTCGTATCCGTTAATCACATTAAATGTTGTAGTGTTGGCTACAGTGGTACCAACGGTAAATTGCGAAGTTCCGCTCATGTCTACTCGAAGATCTACTCTTGAAGCATCGTTCATTTGAAACAGAAAGTCACCCTCAACATCTAATTGACTGCTTCCTTCAAGTTGAATTTCTTGATCATCATCATCTCCATCCATATTAGAGGCCAAATAAGTAAAATCACCTTCTACATCAAATAGAGAACCTTGATCAAGGAAAATTCTTCCTAAATCACCATCCGTTTTATTAATTATCACATCTTCAGAAACTACTAGTTGAGCATCAAGTGCTCCCCCATCAAAGGCCTCATTTAACCATATATCTATGTTACCATCACCGTTTTGATCAATTCTTAAATCACCTGTAATATTGACTTGTGCATCGTGATCTATCAATAAATCAACCTCTCCTCCAACTGCAGCATTGTCAATAATAAACCACATATCGTTTCCTACATTTAAGCGAGCATCATTTGTTTCGGTCGCTGAGTTTTGATTAAGATCTACTTCGATGTTGTCGCCATTGCCAGCATCTTGATTGTGCAGATGTAATCTTCCTGAAACATCTAACGTGGCATCATCATCTAAATCAATTCGAATAACCGATCCATCCTCAATGGTTAAATACATTGTATCCGCTATTGTAGTTCCAACATTAAAAGTTGACGTACCATTCATATCCAAAACAATATCAATATTAGAGTTGTCATTTTCGACAACTGTAAAACTTCCATCCACATCTACAGATGAATTGTTCGCAAGCTCGATATCAATATCATCGTTGTTCCCATCTTGATTTGATGCATTGATTTCAAAATCGTCAGAAACAATTATGTCGGCATCTTGACGCAAGAAAATTTGCAAATCCTCACCATCCGCATTCGTGATGATAAAATCATCCCCGATGCTTATTTGCACATCGGCCGCATCACCATCGGCGGTATTATTCAAATATATTCGCACTTCTCTAGTTCCTATATGATCAACAATAAAATCAGTACCTATATTTAATTCAGCATCTGCATCTAATAAAAACTCGGTCCGTCCTGCATCATCAGACATGTTTGAATAAAAGTATCCTCCAGCATTAATTACAGCATCAACTCCAGCCCCACTCGTGGTTTGATTTAGGTAAACCTGAATCTGATCATTATCATCATCATCTTCTTGTTGCAATTGAATATTCCCTGTTACATTGATCACAGGAGAATCATCCATTCGAATGAAGATTGTTGCTCCATTTAAAATGCCTAGATAAAGTGAGTCTGTAATTGCATCACCTACGTTCAGCTCTGAGGTTCCAGATAAGAATAGATTGATATCAACTCCAGAATCATCATTGAGTGTGGTTGTAAAACTTCCCCCCACATCTATAGCTGAAGTATTTGCCAAATCGAAGGTTATATCATCGCCACCATCATCTATATTACTATGCGTTGTAGTTAAGTCACCAGGTATAATTATATCAGCTCCCTCATTCAAAAAGATTTGACATTGATCTCCATCGACTTGGGATATTGTAAAATTTTCACCCACTAAAAACTGGGCATCAGCACCTACACCTGCAGTATTTTCGTTCAAATGAATACGTATAGGCTCGTCACCATCATGGGTTAAATCAAAATCTCCAGCAACGTTTAGCAACGCATCCCCATCCAGCTCAATATCAAACTCGCCAGGACCATTTTGCATATTCACCGTGAAATCTTCTCCCAAAGCATTACCACACAAGATTTGAGCATTATCCGTTAAATCAAATCTTAGGTCCACTCTACTATTATCATTAATGGTAAAACTCATACCATCTTCAACATCAATTAGCGCGTTATCATTCAAAACAAACTCTTGATCATCATCATCACCGTCTGTACCCGTTGCTGAGAATAGAAAAGTGCCTTCGACATCTATAAATGCATCTTCACTCATTCTTATTTCAAAGTCATCTCCATCAATTGCACCCCATGAAAAATCCCTTCCACAAAGAATTCGCGCATCTAAACCTGTACCTGCAGCGGTCTGGTTCATTTGTATGGCAGAGGTTAAATCACCATCATAATCGAAATCAATATCTCCCGCAGCATTTATCGTCGCATCTTCATTCATAAAGATTCTGAACTCCCCACATCCGTTAATCATATCAACACTAAAAACATCGGTAACGGCATCACCGGCCAGAATTTGAGCTTGATCATTCATTGTTAATCGGAAGTCAACATTATCTCCATCGTTGACAATCCAATCAATATTACCTTCAACATCGATAACAGCATTATCAGCCAATTGAATAAGAAGATCTTCGTTGCTTCCTGAACCATCCATATCAATGGCAAAATCTCCCTCAACATCAATCAAGGCGTCATCAGCTAAGAACACCTCTAGATTTCTACCGTCATTGTCTGCGTTATTAGACCATGAGATATTGTTCCCAACAATTATTTGCGCCCCTAATGCACCAGCAGTGGTTTGATTCAAATGAAATTCAATATCCCCATTGCTTCGTGGACGTGCATTAACTACAAAGTCGTTTCCAACATTGATCAAAGCGTCACGATCCAAATGCCATCGATAGTTTCTGCCATCATCATTTCCATTCGCCGAAACATTAAAATCATTTCCAACAATAAGCTGAGCGCTGTAATCCAAATCAAATTCAATATCAAATTGATTACCTGCAACATCTAAATCAAAATCGTTGGTCACATTAAAAATAGCAGCATCACCGGCTACACCAGTAGCATTTAAGCTAATAAGTGAAATACCTTGGATATCATCATTCAAAGTTCCTGAAACCGAATTCGCATTGAATATTGAATTCTCCGTTAACGTAATACCGAAATCATTGTCTGGATTTCCTTCAGTACAGATCAGCGATAAATTACCAATAACATCAACCCTCGAATCATCAGACACTGTAATGGTCATATCGTTACCGTTTTGATCACCATTGTCTTTATCCATTTCAAGATTACCACCTACAATTAATTGCGAAGCCTGAGAAACAGTTACAGCAACCGTATTGGTATTGTTATTCCTGTCGTCCATGTTCATGTCGACACGAATACCCAGTCGCGAACCACTAAGAATATTTAGAGATACAGAACGACCGTTTGCGTTGTCAGTAATCATTTGTAAAGACCTACAAGAGTCAGTAACAGAGAAATCCACAGTTATATTACCACCAACATCATCGCCATTAATTACAACATCGTTATCATCTCCTGGAACCCCGTCTGGATTCCAGTTTGCCGCATCGTTCCAGTTATTCGTACCAGCTCCTCCATCCCAAGTAACCTGAGAATAACCTAGGCCAAATAGGCAAATTAAGAAGAGGGTCAGTATGATTTTAATCCTAATAATAATTCCTTTTGATTAAGCGTTTTTTCCTAAACAATGACGATAAATATACTTAAATAGATGAGTGATAGCAAGCAGATTGAGAAAATAATCTATCAGTTTAAGAGATTAATAAACCAAAAGTGAATATTTAGAAGAATAGTGGCTTCACTCAAAAAATCCAGTGATTCACTTATTTAATTTCCAAAAACCCAACAACAGCAATACTTTCGAGTCATAATTAATCAAAAAAGAAAAATTATGAAGTCCCTAGAAAAATTGAGTTTAATGCTTCTAGTTGGAGGATTAGTTTTAGCCTCTTGTAAAAAAGAAGGTTGCACAGATCCTACTGCTGAAAATCATGGCGAAAGTGCAAAAAACGATGACGGCTCGTGTACATACGCTACACCAACTGAAGGCGATCAAGCTATCGCTAGTCCAACTTTTACTACGAATACACTAATAGCATCAAGTAAATCACAAGAATTTCCTCAAATCGTATTGAACGGCTCAAATTCAGGTGTTCTTTGGGCAGAAAGCCCTAGTCCGTGCGAGTTAAAGTTCGTAGGATTAACAGCATCATTCACAGCTGATGGTGCTTCGGGAACTGCCGTTGATAACACGGGAACGATTTCTAGCGCAACCGATGTTGATCCTAACTTAGCTTATTCTAGTTCTGCAGACAAATACATGACTGCTCATGTTCATGCCCAGTCAAGCGATTATGGTTTAAAAGGAAAGGTTTTTACTCCTGGAGATATGACTGGCTCTGTTTTTGACATAGAAGGACCTTTTAATTACACCAATGAGCGTCCGCGTTACCCAAAAATGGAAGCAAACGGAAGTGGAATTATTAGTATTGTGTACCATTCAAGTTCTGGAACAAGCACAACTTCTTCAATTCGATTCAAAACTGTTGATGTGAGTGCCTCTAGCCCCACAGTAAGCCCAGCTGCGGGCAGCACGCAAACCGGCATTGAACTATCTGTAGGCGATTCAGACGCATTGTTCCCAGACATTGCTTGGAACTCAAGCGCTGGAGTTTTTGGAGTAGTTTATATGGTTGGAAGCGGAAACGGAAGATCCATAAAATTTTGTGACGGTGGATGCAAGCGGAACAATCGTTACAAGTGCAAAGACCTTAATACCTGCTGATGGATTGGAAGTACAACAACCTAGAATTGTAGCTGACGGATCTGGATTCGCCATTACCTGGCGAGATTTCAGAAAAGTACAAATTGGCAATGCAGAGCCAGTTACTGGAGTACCTGCTATTCAATTTGCAAGATGTGACGCCAGCGAAAACATAACTTCTGCAAGCGAAGCAACGGACCTTTTTGATGCAGTAGACAACTCATTACTTATCTCTAACCCTTATATGAATGAAGTTTCAATTTACCATGACTTAGTAGTGAAGACACCTGGAAGTTCATATGGACTAATTTGGGCCACACAAACTTCACCATACGAGGTATACTTTTCAGAAGTACAAATTTCGGGAAGCTCGGTCGCTGCTTCTGTCCAGAGTAAAGTTAGTAGAAGCGCCTCTTCGGACAGAGTTGGTATTGCAGGCAATGGAAGTAAATACATTGCTACCTATACCGCTACTAAGAGCGGAAGTGGATACGAAACAATCCTAGGGCAAAGTAACTAGTTACTTGATTGTCTCAAAAAAGGGGAGATCGTGTCGTTCTCCCCTTTTTTTTATTCATGGCTATCAATAGCTACTCATAGATTAATAGGCAATCTTTTTATACAAGGATTATCCTGTAATTCGAAGTTTAGATGCTGCTGATATAATTTCTGAAATCAAGTAAAAACGAAACCGAGCCTAGCCTATCTTCTTGATATAATGAACCAGCACATCTTTCTTTTTGAACCCCATGTTC
>JAKVAQ010000014.1 GCA_022447665.1 Crocinitomicaceae bacterium | reverse complement strand
TAGGTCGCTCCATAGCACGAGGCATTCATCTTCAACATCTGTGACGATTTCATTTGCAGTTGCTTCACCTTCGGCATCCAGCATTGGGTTATGAACTTTATTAATGGTTAAAAAGGTTTTTTCGATGCGCCATTGACCATCTTTTTCAAAAAGGCCCCACCATTCACTTTCTAAATCAAGACCTTCTACATCGTCTACTATTCCGGTTTGCAGAATATCTACTGAATAGTCTTTGTTTTTATCCAGCGGAGGAAGGACATCTGCTTCTTCAATTACTTCTACTTCTTCCTCTTCCTCAAACGTGCCTTCGATTACTGCAGATTCATCCATTTCAACAGGTTCAGGATCTTTTTCTGATTCGGTGCACGAAAANGCNATTNNNGTNAACAANANGAGTGATAAATATTTCATGCTTTAAAGTTAAATCGAATCTAAAAACTAAATCCCCCACCTATAAAGAATCCCTCGGGGAATGAAAGTCCAGCTCTGAAGATGCCCTTACCTCCAGGTTTTTGATAGCGATATGCGAGTGTTGTTGCAAAAGGAACTCCACCAATATCTCCACCAAAAATATATCCAGCTCCGGCACCCACTTCAACATGGTGGTTCTTTTTTCCGAAAATTAAACAAGTTTGAACGTTAGAATAAACACCTCCATAATCGAAGGACCAATCCCACCACATGTACGCTCCTAACGAGCCTTTTACGGTCCACATGATGTTACGGTCAAATATGCGGGGATTAATTATGTGTTCATATGAAGCTCCTGCTTGATGCCAAAGAACTGCCGTACCAGCATTAAAGTATAAAGCGTTCTTGTGGAATTTAGAAGTTTCATTGAAATCTGAACCACTTTTATCACTTTGTCCAAAACATGGTGCGCAACCAAGTAGAAGAATAATTAGGAGCTTTTTCATTTTTCAATCTTTAATACAAAGATGGCGCACAAAGATAGCATGCCATAATTGAAGTACGCAAGCTGGAATTGGAGTTGCGGATTACGTAAAAAAAAAACTGCACTCAATAGTGCGGCTCTAAAAAGAAATAAAATTCTTAAACCGAAGCCTTGGTCCAAACACCTGTTTTTAGGCGTGTAGTTCCATTTTGATCTTCTACCTTTACCGTGATAGAAATGGTTTCACCTGGAGCTAAACCATTTAAATAGGCAAGGAAATCTTCTGAAAGCTGGTTCCCTTCTCCTTCAAAGTTTTTATCACCATGTGTAGATGACCAACTTACTACTGAGTATGAAGCGTTGAATGCTAATCCAGCTTCATACTTTACAGAAAGTTCAGAGGCTTCTGAAAAGTTGGTGCCTTCCGCTTTTTCTCCTCAATATAAATCAGGGCGAGGAAGATTTTTAACGATGAAATCGACACTTCCTAAAACCTTACCATTGGCGACAAAATGAACCGAGGCAGTTTTATCGTTCGAATTGGTTTTAACGATGTAGAGATTGTCGTTGGCGTCATCGTTCACTTTGATGAGTTCGCAATTTACTCCTTCCAGTACATATTTCTCCTCACAACCTAATTGGCCGAAGTTGTATTTGTTCTCATATCCCCGGTAGAGGACATTATTCATTTCAATGTTTTGGGCAACAAAATTTTGCGCCATTGTGTTAAATCCGATTAGGATTACCACAAGCATTGCTAACTCTTTCATGATTAGAATATTTAAGATTCATACTAGATTTTGGTGGCTAACATGACTTCCTAGCTTTCTAGAAAGTCATACTATCTAGTACGATAATTCTAAAATACGATAAAGTAACAGGTTTTACATTCTTAAATTAGAAGGAATTAATTTGAGGATTAATCAGGTACAACGCTCACATGCCAAACAAAAGAATAGCGCTTTTTATTTTCGAAAGTAACAGCCTTCAAATGTTTTACACCTTTACCTCCAGATAACGAACCTCCTGTAGAGAAAGTAATAACCGATTTTTGTGCCGTTTTATCATTTCGTCCATTCCACATGTTGGCGAGGGTATTGTATTTGGAAGCAAGCACATGTTTAGATTGTCCAGCGCTATGACCACTTGTATCTTGCTGTCCTTTTTTCCAATTTTTGAATGGAGTAGTTAAATCAGCAATAATATCTGAAGGATCCCAAACAGTATATGTGTCATTTTTACTGTTGGTAACGCTCTTACTTGCCAATTGTTTTGGAGTTTCATACCCCGTGATTTTATTCTTGACACCCCCTTCTTCCGAGTATTTTTGAATTTTCTTCTGGACAATTGCTTCTGGTCTGTTGTCAACAAAAGATGCACCTTGCTCTTCGTTATTTTTACTTTTAGAATTGGCGTGTGAATGGTTGGATTTTTCCTTTACCTCAGTCTGTTCAGCATAGGTGCTCATACTATAATTGTTTTGAGGTTTAAAGTTATAGAAGAAATGGTACCTAGTAATCAGTATAAATACGTAATTGGTTATTTCCCCAATTGATACCCAAAACTAATTTGGCCAAACCCGCTTAATAGTGTTAATGGGCCCCACCAAGCTTCGTCTGAAACATATGATTTTTCCATGGGACGATTGTAAGAGTATCGTTGTTTCCAGCAGGTATTTCGGATAGAAAAACCTAAGCCAGTATTTATTCCAAAGGTTGCTTTCATGCCCTTTAATGTGGTGGTGATTGGAAGGTAACCTTTTAATTTGGGAAAGGCGTTGCAGTTCAGCTAATGTGCAGCGGGGTGTTAAAGAATTAAATTTGGTTTGTTACTTCAGATTGTTCAAATACTTCTTGAACTTCATAATTTTAATACCAGGAATCAAAGTGAATATAAATCCTAGAACACTAGCAAAAAGGGCAATAGTTTGAGGAAGTGGTCTTTTACTTCCAAATCTATGAAACAAGATCGCTGTTACTAGAATGAATAATCCAATAAAAAATGGGATTAGTAATTGACGCCAAGTTTTTTTGATTTCTTCTTCTTGCATTTGAGTTAAAACTAACCAATTAATTTAAACCACGAGATACAATCTCGCGGTAGCGGGGGGAATATCGAAGTCTCCCTGAATTGCTTAAAGCGCTGCGAGGTTTTCTCATCTTCTACAGCTTGAATACTGTCAGAATACGATTTTACCGCTGTTTGACATT
>JAKVAQ010000013.1 GCA_022447665.1 Crocinitomicaceae bacterium | reverse complement strand
CATCGCTCAACAATTGTATGTTTTCTTCCCTTGCAAGCCATTGGGTAAAGTCCAGCGCTTCATGGGCCCAAAACTCCCGAAGGTCAATTTTTTGTAAGGTAGCTAAAGATTTTTCCATTTTGGGTCAGTTTATTCAACAAGTACACAAAATACGAATTATCCCAATACACTCAACCCCTGTGGCACATGATATGGCTCAGTTTTGGTGAAATTCAGTATTTACGCTTAGGCAACAGTTTATAGCACATGCGGTAAAAAGAGTTTTACTTGTATTTCGGTAATCACCTCGGCGTGTTTAATGAGGGCATTAATTTTTTCGTTGCTGAGTTTAGATAAACCTGTTTTTACATTGCGGGCTATGGCCAGTTCTTTTTGGGTGCAACCTTGCGTAATAATGGCGTTGAGGTTGATGCGTTCCGCTACTTGGGTTTGGATTTTACTCCAATTCTTGGCTTCAATGTCGGCTGGGGAAATGCCGTGAGCATCAATTACCACTTGGTCTATATGTCCGTTTTGGAGCATTTTAATAAATTCTCCCAGGCATTTTTCGTAGCGGTACCCTAAGGATTGGAAGGCCACGGTAGAATAATTGTCTTCCCGGTAAAGGTTGGCCATCATTTGCATGTTTTTAATGCGGGTCATAAAAATGCTTCCTGTTCTAATAAGTAAAAGCAGGGCATTGAAGGTCCAGTTACGGGTAGGTAAAAAATTACCGGCATCAGAAACAATTACATTTTCGCAATAGCTAGAACTTTTAGGGAAGGTAAGCTTATGAATTCCTTGGTTATCGTATACGCCGCCATCCACCAATTTAGGATTGATTTTTCGGGCATCGGCAGGGTTTTGGTAAAACTTACGGGCAATGAGTACCGGAGAAAAAGCGCCCGGCACACAAGAAGAAGCCATTACGGCGCGGGCAATGGGAAAATCTTCGTGTTTAAAATTAATGCGTTCTTCCCCTTCGCTCGGTACCAGGTAGGTAGAGTCGGTCATGGATTCTTTAGAGAAATAAAAAATACGGCCAGTTTCTACATTGGTAGAGTTAATGGTGGTTTTAAAATCGGGGGAGAGGTCTTTTAATTTTTTGCGGTTAAAGAAAATTTGGTTGTATTTAAACTCAATAAAACGGCTAATAGGAAAGAGCTTAAACTGTAAAAAGAAAAGTCCTGCAATGGTTATCAAGTTAATGCTACTGAAAACAATAGGAGGCCATTCAAAAGGCACCCAATACCGGGCAGTGAATATTCCGCCCAGTACAATGATGAGGAGAATGGCGGCTTGCCAAACAATTTCGCGTTTAACGCCTTTTTTAATGGTGTTTTCGAATTTCTCAAAGTCTTTGTGGTAAAGGGAGTAGGCCCCTGCGGTAATGGAACCACCAGAGTTTGAAGAAATGACGTTGAGTTTTTTTAATAGGCCCATTTTTTTCAGTGCTCGGAATGTTCCGATGTGGTATACTGCTGCGCGGTATCCTCCGCCAGAGAGGGCTAGACCTAGTTTTTTGGATGAGTTTTCCATAGGTTGGGGTTTTAATTTGAGTGCTAAAGTAGGGGAATTTCGTTAGTCTTTGTGTTGCGGGGGTGGGTGGTTATAGTTACCCCTCCCCCTTGCGGGTACCGGGTGGTTAGATTAATACCCCTCCGCCTTGCGGCACCTCCTACTTCGGCAAGCTCAGCACGGCGCCTAATTCAGGGGAGGGGTTTAAATCTTGACAATTAAGTTTAATTATTGCAAGAATTATTTTCCCCTTCGGAGGGAAAAGAAAGCACCGCTTTCGCAGATCGAGTGCCATCTAAAAAAGACGGGTTAAACGAGTGACATAAGGAGGAGATTCGAATAATGATTTTAAAAGTCATGCTTATAATCCGGTGTATTCTCGATACAATCCCGCTTGGGCGTGATCACTCGAACAAACCTAAATTCCTGCTATAAACAATGAAAAGAGAATTCAACAAAAATGCTAAATTCATAATCCACTAATCTTAAATCAGAAATCGCCAGTCCCAAAATCAAAAATCAAACATTCTACCATGTCTCACGAACTATCGAAATCCACCTTTATGCGAGGGGTAAAATGCGAAAAGAACTTATTTTTCAATAAGCGCCGCAAATACCTTCGCGATAAAACCTCTGCNCAGCAAGAAGCCATTTTTGACCAAGGCACCAAAGTGGGAGAATTGGCCCAGGAACTCTTTCCCNGCGGAATAGATCTTACCCCAGAAACCTTTTATGAATTTGGTCCTTCTATTGCCAAAACAAAAGAAGCCATTGCCAATGGAACGCCCGTAATTTGCGAAGCTGCTTTTTTGTACGACGGAGTATTGGCAGCTATGGATATTTTGGTGAAGTCGGCCAATGGGTATAAGGCCTATGAGGTAAAAAGTTCAACTCAGGTGCACGAACAATACATTCAAGATGTGGCCTTACAAACCTATGCCATACAAAACGCAGGAGTGCACTTAGAAGACGTTTCGGTGATTCACATCAATAACCAATATGTAAAGAATGGTACGCTAGATATTCATGAACTCTTTACCATAGTTTCTATTTGGGAGGCGATTCAAAACCCTTTGGCGCGGATACCTAATCAGGTTCGTCGTTTTAAAAGCGTACTCAATGCACCTGAACCACCAGAAGTTGGAATAGGAATGCATTGCCACGAGCCTTATGCCTGTGATTTCTTAGGAGCTTGTTGGAAAGGTGTGCCTGCTTATTCCGTTTTTGATATTAGTCGATTAAAGAAAGAGAAAGCTTTTGAGCTCTATGAAAAGGGAATCGTAAATGTGGCCGATGTACCGGATGATTTTCCTTTGAGTGAGAACCAGCGTTTACAAGTGGTTGCAGAACAAGACCAGAAGGCTATTATTGAGAAAGAAAAGATTAAAGGTTTCTTAGCAGAATTGAATTACCCCATTTATCATTTGGATTTTGAAACCATGGGCCATGCCGTACCTATTTTTGAAGGGAGTAAACCTTATCAGCAAATTGTATTTCAGTATTCATTACACGTTCAAGATAAACCTGGTGCCACGCCTACCCATTTTGAGTTCTTGGCCGAAACCAATGGAGAAGATCCTCGCATTAAGTTTGTAAATCAGCTCATTCAAGACCTCGGAACCGAAGGAGATGTGCTTGTCTATAATATACCTTTTGAAAGAGGAAAGTTAAATGATTTAGCTGAGCTTTTTCCTGCGAAAGCTCCAGCCATAAATGCCATCATAGACCGCTTGGTAGATTTGATGGTACCCTTCCAACAAAAATGGTATTATACCCCAAGCATGCAGGGTTCTTATTCCATTAAGAAAGTCTTACCGGCATTGGTTCCTGCTTTTAATAATTCTTATGCTTCATTAACCATTTCAGAGGGAGGCACCGCGAGTACGGTTTACGCCCAAATGACAGATGGTTCGTACGAAGGAGATTATGATGCTGCACGTAAAGATCTTTTAGCCTATTGTAAATTGGATACCCTTGCTATGGTTGAGATATTGGGGGTGTTGGGTGGGGTTTGATTACCCTAACGCGTATGTAGGTTTGTTCGAGTGGTTGCGAGGCATGAGCAACTGTATCGAGAACACGCCGCGTTAGGAATCATTCACACAATCCGGTGTATTCTCGATACAATCCCGCTTGGGCGTGATCACTCGAACAAACCTAAAATTATTACGACATCTTATCCCTCACCTGTATTCTTTCAACTCAGTTTTATTGTTCATTTGGGTTTTAGAAAACAATTCAAAAAAAAATTAATGATTCTTGATCTGAATTCACGAATCGCATTACTAAATCATAATCTGTTCGAATTCAGATTTGCTAATCTCCTCTAACTCTAACTTCCCTTCTGGTGTATTTGCATTCACTTTTCTACAATAAATTTTATCTCCTTTAATGCCTACAAAGTAGTAGTCTACTGCAGTAAGTTGAATGGTACATGAGTTATAGGTGCTCTGGACAAAAGCGCCGGAGCGGAGTATAGCATTGTCGGAAGGAGAGCAAAGGGTGGAGTTATTTACCTCAAGCGGATTATTGTTGTGTGTAAATTTAAAGGTGCGTGTAGCAATAACTTGTCGGCGATAAAATCTATCGCAATTGTATATCCCCACTTGATTAATGGAGAAAGTGCGTATAACTTCAGTTTGGATTTCGCTCGCTTTGTTTCTAGCATAATTGGCAATGGAATCTTGGCGCACTAGTTCTTTAATCAAGGCCACTTGTTCTGCGATAAGACTATCTTGTTTTGCTCGCTCCTTTTCTTCTTCCATGAAGGCATCTGCCATTTCTTTATTGCGTTTGTACATCACGGTAACCGCATGAAGTCGCATATTTTGTTGGAATTCTGCTACAGCGGTTTCATAATCTTCGGGAGCTACCATAGGTTGTACCAGTAATATTTCCTTTACTTCTTTTCCATCAAGAACACCATTAAGCTGTAAGCGAAAAGCCCCTTTTTGAGCGGTCTTATAAATATTGGCCTCAAACCAACCTACCGGACGGTTTTGGTATTGGGGTTCTTCGCCGGGCAAAAGATAAAAGCTTGATCCGGACCAAGCATCTTGTCGTCTTAATTCTACCGTTTCCACTTTTACTTCAATAATACGTGCACTGTCTACTTTGGAAGGATCTATTGGTTGAACTGGCAAAGGCGTAGTTTCCACCGCAATTTCCTTTTCTTTTTCAATCCATTCCCCTTTGGTTTTATCAAAATAGTAGAGGTTATAGTCTGAGTCTTGTGCTTTGTTTTTTAAACCAATATCTATGGTCTTGCCTTCAGCAATTTTCAACTCTTCGCCATTTGCTTTTGCGCTTATTTCGCACATGCCAGCAGATTGGAAAGTTTCAGTGCCTTCTTCGGTAATGTATTCCATTGGAATTCCAGAAAAGAGAATATCTGCCGGGTTAGTGTACTCGGTAAAATTGAGTTCCACGCTTTCAACCGACTTCCCGCTTTTATCTACAAAAGCATTGGCAGGTATATTAACAAAAGAACCATGGTCTGAGATAATAATGGTGTCTTTGGTATTGTCAATGGTATAAACTTCAGCTTCGGGTTGGTATTCTTCAACCGGAGGAGCAATTTCAAAAGTGGGTTTAACTTTGGTTACGGCAGTTTCCGTTTGGTTTTCAGTACTACAAGAAAATGCAAATAGAATTGCTAGGGCTGAGGTGATTTTTAAGGATGTCATGGTATTTCATTTAAGGCAAGGCTTGATTTGATTATGGAGCTTTGCGTGTTTGTAAAGATGAAATGCGGGTTGGGGGAGAAAGTAACGGTCGGGGTAAATAGAAATCTAATAATCTCTAGGTTTTAATGAAGAAATACGTATAAATACCTAATTAAAAGGATAATATGATTTCTACATTTGGGGCGAAAACCAAAAATCCTAGAAAAATGAAATTACTGTTAGCGATCATTTCATTTGTTTTCCTGCTTTCCCTTAATAATTCTCTTTCACAGGTTATTCAGGATTCATCTGAGTTTATGAGCATGTATAATAAGGCGAATGAAATTGATCAGGACGAGTACATCCTGAATTTTGTTAAGTACGATCGTTACGAGAGGAAGACATACAAAAGAGACAGTACTGATAGAAAAATGTGGTGGTTTGAAACAAACCAACTAACGCGTCAATCCAAATTTTGGAAGTCATATGAGAATGCAAAGGAAATTGTTGAGTACTTCTATAAACTTGAGAAGAGCAATTATTCTGAAACGGAACTTACCAATGAAAGTAATGCCATAATTCAGAGTTTTGAAAAATTACGCAGTCTTTCCCTAATATTGAATTACGTTGGTGAGTATAATGAATCAGGGTCTCCTCATGATTTAACGGTACGTAAAAAATTAATGCTTGCTATATCTTCTCAAATGAAAGTAATGGCTGATAATAACCAGGCGTGGTACAATTATTCTACTGCTGGATCAAAGAAAGTTAAGGGAGTGCAAATAATGACTGCTAACGATTTGTTTAGACCAGGTATTCGACAAAAGAATGACGACATGGATTATACCGGAGCATTAAAAATTTCCATCGCTACCGACTTACTAAAACTGGATGCTGGAAGACCGAACCAAAGCTATCAAGTTGTTTGTTACGGAGGAGAGGTTTATACGCCATACTTTAAAGACACAAATATTTTTATTAAAGACGATACGTTTAATATTCTTGATAGACCCCATGCTTGCTTTGAGTATTTTTCCTTTGAGAATCACGGTATTTCAAAGTCGTATCATACCAGATGGACAACTAGTTTGCAAGTAGGTAAAATGGGAGGGAGATTTGGGTTCAATTTTCAATATTTCTTGCACAAAGACATCTCATTGAGTCCTTATCCTGTAGGATGGGACGGTCAGATTGCCTATCCTAGCAGGCTAGCCCTGCAAGGACAGTTCAAATTAGAAAGACAATTTTTCGAAAAACCGACTATAGATATTCGAATTAACGACAACAGACATTTTCAGCTATACCCTTCAGGCTCTGCACAAATTGCAGTTGGTCATTTTATGACTTTTGGTGAGTTAGGGTTAAAAGTATCAACGCATAATTTTAAGCAATACAATCCTAATAGTATTTTGCCTCGTTCCTTTGGAAGTCGGAACTCGGGCGTAAGACAAGGAAGCTTTAAATATTCCAAGAAATTTAGAGTGTATGGAGCGATTGAAATGACAATGCGAGGGGTTTTACATAATTCTACCTTGGAAGGTTTTGGAGTAATAAATTCTTCAGAAGAAAAGAAAGGAGTTTTTGCTGATCCAAGTCCATATTACCTAGAGAGTGATCGGGTTGAGCGACTGGTGACATTTCTTGAATTGGAAGGTGGATTTCAATTTACGCGTTTGAATTTATTTTATAAATACAGTTATAAATCACCGGAATTTAATACACCCGGCTACCTATATACTGATGATGGTAGAGTTTTGAATCCGAATGAACGAAACCATCATTATGCTACCATTGGTGTCACTTTTATTCTATAACCTAAAACCGAAATCATGAATTTAAAAAAGAAAATATACTTGCTTGCGGTCCTCTTTGCTTTTGCATGTGGCGGTAATGAGGAGATGCAAGAAGAAAAAAATCCTGAGGAAGAATCTGCTGGAGAATTAACTGAAGAGGTGTTTTTCGAATATGATTTAGCTGAAGACGGAGCTGAGGAAAGTACTGAAATCAATAAGGCGAATAAACCAAGAATACAAAAGCCATATTACATGAGAATTCATGATGGGAATTTCCTCTCAAAGACTGGATATGACAAATTTGAACATACTACAGCCGAAGATTTGACTTATTCATTGGATTATTGGGAAGATAATGACACTACCAAGCCTCTGTTAATCTATGCGCACGGAGGATTAGTAGGGGCGAATACAGCTGTTCACAAGCCGTATAAAGATAAGTTTCATCAGCTAATGAAAAACAAAGGAATACATCCTTTTTATGTTGTTTATGGAGCCGGAATCGCAGAAACAACAGAGTACATTGTTGACGATATTGAAGGAAGAGTAAAAGACGGTTTTAAGCAGATAAAAGAAGATGGTTTCTTCCTATATGTATTTGATAAAGTAAAGCGACTATTTCAGCGAAAATCAAGAAATGAAGATTTTGAGATTGATAAAATGAATGAAATGGAAGAGCTGTATTTTTTTGATGTCGATAAAACCATTTCTGATATAAAAACTGGTGCAGGTGAGGATGAAATAGACTGGGATTCGCCTGAATTAGATTTTACAGAACAAGAAATCGAAGAATTTACTGCGGAACTTTTCGAGGATCCTAATTTTCAAAAAGAATTAGACAAAGGAAGGGTGATGGATGAATATGAGATTAAAGGGCTAAACCAAATAGAGAAGATGGACATTGCTGTTGTGGGTAAGGTTATTGCACTTTACCAGATTGTTAAAGGAATCGTTTCTCGATTTAGAAAAAATAGAGATCATGGTTTATGGTGCACCTTTTTTGAAGAGTTTGTAGATCATAGTAAGCTTAAAATATTTGGTATGATCAATCTTCAAAAATGGTTAAATAAGTACATAGAAGCTATTTGGCGAGAAACAAAAGATAATGTTGCCCGTGGCTTTGCAACTGAAGAAAGTGCAGGCACAAAACTAGCTTATGAATTGGTTAATCGTAAAGGTGAAGTAACGTTATCTGGTTCAAGCACTGGAGCAATTTTTGTTTGCGAGCTAATTAAGAAAATGGATGAGATTAAATTAAATAATCCAGACGCTTATAAGGATTTAACAGTAAAGGTAATTATGGTGGTACCGGCATGCAGATTTACACTTTTTGAATCTACTTTTAGAAATACTCAGATTGTGCGTCAAGAGAATATAATGGTGATGAACTTGACGGATAAAAAGGAGAAAGACGGAATTAATTTTGTCCTGTATCCTCGCTCAACACTGTACTTAGTATCTGGTATTGCCGAAGGAGAAGACACATTCAACGATATGCCAATTCTGGGAATGGAAAGATTTTTCATTGAAAAAGGCCGTCAACAAGAGTTAACAGATGATGAAGAAAGAGCTATTGGATTTGCCTATGACTACCTTAAATACGGACAAGAGGATTCAAGAATTATTCATTCATGTTTCCCTCAAAATGGCGAAGACTGTCCTGTCTATACACACAACGGTGTAATGCACGTAGGAGTAATTAATGATAAATTGGGAATGAATACTATAGCCAATTTTACGCTTCATGGATACGATAATCCCAATGAGGATCGACTAAGAACAGGTAATTAGCTAGAATAAAATTAGGTTAGTCTTTTTAAGAATGTTTAAGCAAAAAAAGGGACCCTTAGCAAGGATCCCTTTTTTGTATAACTAATCTATGCTTTATAGATTATTTTTTCTTGCCGAGAGTTTTTGAGCAAACCCAATATAAGTTGGCAGCACAAGTGTGGTAAGTTTGTTCCACGCTGCGCAGTAGCTGTGCTGCTGCGCTATCTATTCAAAGGTGGCGTTAAACAAACTACATCCTCAATAATGCCATGGTCCAATATGTAGTTTGAGGCCGATGAATAAATCCAATCTTCTGGTTTTCTAGCAAACTTTTCAGTAACAGGATTATTTTGAATATAGTTAATCTTGTTCCAGACAAATTTTTCACTGTAAAGCTCAATGGCATGGTTACCGGATTTCCAAAATTTGATTTTGGAATTTTGAGAACTTTTTTCACCTTTCTCATGAAGTATTTTTAGAATCCATTCGCGTCTGCTCTCAGGTTCGTTTATTATTTGATGAACTATTTGTTTTACGGTATGCCTTTTTAAAATCTCGAATTACATCTTTTAACTCAAAAGGGTCGTCACAATTTACAACAAGGTGTAAGTGGTT
>JAKVAQ010000012.1 GCA_022447665.1 Crocinitomicaceae bacterium | reverse complement strand
CAGTCAAAGCTACATCTAATGCAATTGCTATTCTTTTAATCGTTTCGCCTGTTGGTTCCGATTCATTGTTCTCAATTCTTTGTATTGTTCTCAAACTTACTCGTGATTCATCCGCTAAATATTCTTGGGACATTCCACGAGATGTTCTTAATTTCTTTAAGTTTTTTGCTAAATCTTTAGTTTCCATTTTGAATGTTATTTATTGTTTCAGCAAATGTATATCGAATCCATATTTACTTGTTACGTCAAGTTAACGTCATCTTTGCGTCAATTGGTTACAACGTATAATATAATAATAGTAGCGGGTTTTACACACTAATTTTTCGGTTATCCCTAAATTTTTAATATTTACCTTCTTTCGCTTTAGCGATGAGACCGCTATTATTTTTATAAATTGTTGTAACCAGTTTATTTTGAAAGGAAATAGGGTAATATATATTTGTACATCATATCAAAAGGTTGTTTATTTANAATGGGCTTACCATAATTACTACCTGTAAAAACAANAACTAAATTTTTTAACTCAGGAATAAGTAGGATATAATTTCCACCATTTCCAAAAGTAAACTTTAAAGTAATTTCTCGGTCATCTATTTTTGCTTTTTCGGTATACCAGTAATAACCATAAGTAGCTGATTTTTGCCCTTCCCAGGAATTGCCAGCAACATCAAAAAACGAATAGTTTTGCGGTAACTCTACTTTTTCGCTTAGAATTTCGCCTATCATTTTTTCTGAAATAATTTGCTGCCCATTATATTTTCCTTTGTAGATAACCATATTACCTATTGTAAGCATATCTCTAGGTGATATTCTCAGAAGACCTGCGGTAAAGTATCTTCCAGTCATTCTGTTTTTTGTCCATTGATAATTGTCTGTAATTTTTAATGGCGTAAATAAATGTTTAGATGCAAATTCAGCAATATTAGTATTAGATGATTCACTAATCACAGCTCCCATAATCATTGGTGCTGTTCCAGTGTATAACCATTTTTTTTTTGGAGCAAAAGCCATTTTTTGATCGAGTCCATATTTGACCCAGTCTTTTTGATCAAACATTTTTTCTTCACAATCAGGAAGTCCCATATCTCCAAAAAACTGCTCGCAACCAATTCCTGTACGCATTGTCAATAAATCTTCCACTGTTATCAGAGATTTTCTATTGTCCCAGTTTTCAATATTTTCTTTATTGTATTGAGGAAGGTAGGTTAAAAAAGGTTCATTTACTTCTAAAATTTCTTTATCAAAAGCTATCCCTGCCAATAGAGCGGTTATTGATTTAGTAGTCGACCTAACATCCTGTAAACTGTCTTTTCCGTATCCATTAAAATATTTTTCAAAAAGAAGACTGTCGTTTTGAGAAATGAGTATAGCATTGGTCTTTGGGTAATCGCCATTTTCAATTCTTGTAAATAACCTACTGATAAGATCATTACCTACTGTGTTCTTCTTTTGTTTATTAGCACAAGAATTCAATAATATTAAAAGAGAAAAGATGTAAAGTAGGTTTCTCATAAGTTTTTAATTGGTTACAACGTTTAATGTAAAATGCGTTTTAATGCTTTTTACATAGTGTTGGCAAATCGTTTTATTCTTTTACTAATCTGATTATAGCTTTTTTCTCTCTTGATTCAATCATCAACAAATAGACACCAGCTGGTTCCTCTAAATTTAAATTCAACAATTGACCTTTACTGTAAGATGTTGATTGGATTAGTTTTCCATTTAAATTTGAAATGGTGATTGTAATAGCAGTGTGGATTTCTCCCAAGTCAACCGAAAAAAGACCGTCCGTTGGATTCGGATAAAGTAGAAGTTTATCTCCAAAATTGTTTTCTATGATTCCTGTTGTTGTTACAGTATAACAGGTTGAAGTATCAGAACATCCATTATTGGTAACGATTACGGCATAATTCCCATTTTCTGGAGCAGTAAATGATTGGTTGGTTGCACCACTAATTGGAGACATTCCAGGGCAATTTAGCCATTGATAAGTTGCTCCGGTTTCGTCAGCAGTTAATAACATTCCAGCTTGTGTTACTGAAGAATTCACAAGGTTGATTGTTAGGTTAAGAGTAACTATGGAATCACATCCAGCTGCATTAGTTAATGTATGTGTTGCTGTAGAATTAGAAGAGGTGTAGGTGTTCCCATCAATCCAGGTGTGAGAACTACAGGCCGTTATTACATCTGTGCCAGTATTTGGGGTTCCAAAGGTTAAATTTAGTGTGACAATAGAATCGCATCCCGCTGTATTTGTTAAAGTATATGTAGCGGTATTATTGTTGGTAGTATAAGTGTTTCCATCTATCCAGGTATAGGAATTACAGGCAATTATTATGTCAGTACCTGTATTTGGGGTTCCAAAGGTTAAATTGAGTGTGATAACAGAATCACATCCAGCTGCATTTGTTATAGTGTGTGTAGCCGTATTATTACTCGTGGTATAAGTGTTTCCATCTATCCAAGTATAATTACTTCCACATGTCTGTATGATATCTGTACTACTTGAAGATTGATTTATTACCAGATTAAGTGTAACAATAGAGTCACATCCAGATGCTGCACCATTGGATATAGAGTAAGTGGCAGTGTTGTTACTGGAGGTATATGTGTTCCCATCCATCCAAGTATAACTATCACAAGTTGTTTGCATGTCGGTACCATAAGATGGAGTACAGGGGGGGGGGCAAGCAAATATACCGATGGGTATTGGCGTAGTTGACGTAGAATTAGTTGCCTCTCCATCAAGCGCGTTGATGCCACTAAAATTCCATTCTGAAATAGTAAAAGTTCCATTGTTGGGTAGAGAACAAGAGTCTCTTGATGCCCAACCATCTAGATATTCCCAGGGTTGACCAGTTCCATCAATATTAATGTCTCCAAAAACATCAATTACAACATTACTTTTGAAAAGCTCAATAGCGTCATCACCATTGATGCCAATTGAACCATCGGTGTAATCAGGAGCAAAGCCAAGGAAATTATTGAATTGAGTAGATTCGCTGGCGATATAAATATATGACCCTGCAGTAGCTGCAACAGCGGGAAATGTAAATTCCTCCCCATCTGTACCACCTCCATTATTTGCAGAACCTATTCCAAATAAGCTTAAATCGGCAATGTCTTGCGCAACAAACAACTCTATGCCTTTTGGTGTGCCTCCAGAAAGTGGCCCATCGTATACGGCTGATATTATGAGTTCATAATTATAGGTAGGGGCACCTGTAACGGTGACAGTTTGTGTATCGGTACCCGAACAACCACCAGCATTATATGTGTATACGATATCGTGTGTACCTACTCCAGCTACTGAAGGGTTAAAGGTATTGCCTGAAATTCCTAGCCCAGAAAAAGTTCCCCCAACGGGATCTCCTGCAAGTGTAACGGGAGCATTTGATGTGGTGTATGAGTTACCTAGCCCGGAAAAGGAAACGGTACAATTGGTTACTGTCACATTTTGTTGTTTTATTCCTAAACAACTGCCATAAGAATAGGTATAAGTAACGGTATGTGTTCCAACACCAGCAGTAGTTGGGTTAAAGGTGTTGCCCGAAATACCTGATCCGCTAAAAATTCCACCTACTGGGTCTCCTACCAAAGTATCGGCTGAATCCAACACCATGTAAGTTGTTGCTAATCCAGAAAAATCAGCGTATAAAGATGTTGTGTGCAAGTTCATAACAACTAAGCTATCACATCCTGAAGATGCCATTAAGGTGTCGAGGTAAACCCCTTGTGTTGTTAAAGTATCTCCATTGTAAAATAGGGTGTCGCCTGCACAAATGGTGTCGTAAAGAAAGGTATGGTTCGAACTACTAATTAGTCTTAGTGTGACAATGCTGTCGCAAGAAGCGGAGTTGGTCAATGTATCTGTATAAATACCAGTTTGTGTTAAGGTATCTTGGAAAACAAAAACACTATCTCCAGCACATATTGAGGAGTCTATGGTAACATAAGTGTTACATAAATATTGTTGGCAATGGGATGTATGTATTAAGAGGTTAGTGGTGTCATCTGTAGCTAACCCAGAAAATTGATACGATAACGAATCGGTAGCGTTCGGAACCAAACCTGATGTTATGGAAGGTAATCGAACTAATGTTTGGTCTTGTGTAGATAAGCTTCCTTCGGTAATTACCGTGTGGTTCATTATTTCTCCACCAACTCGATCGATTATGTGGCCGTCTTTGTACAGCACAATGGCATCATTTCCACTAAAAACCAGTTTTGAAGAGAGCAGGCTAGATTTATTCAAAATACCAGATAATGTGGCGTTGATATTACCAATAACAAAAGTTGAATCGGAATAAATAACCCCAGTAAGCGGTATAATAGAATCTTGAGAATAAGCTCCGTTAAAAACACCAATCGAATAGGTGTTAAGATTAATAGATGCATTCGTAGGGTTGTAGATTTCTATGGCCTGATTGTTTCCAGACCCTTCCAAGTATTCAGATATTATTAACTCTGAACATTGATTGGTGACACAAAATTCATTGGTAAACCTTACATCCAATACCACAATGCTGTCGCACCCGCCTGAAGAGAGTAAAGTATCTCTGTACGTTCCTTCTGCAGTAATTATTGAATCGCCCAATACTACATAATCTCCTATGCAAATATTTTCTTCTTTGTGCACGGTACACGAAGTACATTCACCGCTTAAATTTTCGAGCCAACTTACTTTTGCTGTTAATGTTGAATACGCCAATAAATCGAGATCACCATCTCCATCCATATCTGCTATAGCAGGGAAGGAGGTAATTTCCATATTATCGAAATATTGGATGTCGTGGAAAGTACCATCTCCTTTGCTTTTGTACCAACCAGCGAAGTAATGTTTTGTGGTAATGGCAAACGTCACAAACAAGTCGTTGTGTCCATCGCCATTTACATCTCCCCATTGAGCGAATGGCTTATGGGCTCTTGTTGCTGATATTGAATCGATATAATGAGGGCCGGTAAAGCCTCCAGGAAGGTTTGCATAATAAACCAATATATTTCCATAACCGATTCCCGGAGGAATTACGATTGGATCCGACACACGAGCCAACACATCTATTCGGTTATCTCCATTCATATCTCCTGTGCCAATTATGTTACCCGTATTGCTAGGTAAATTATTGATTAGTAGTTGTTTTTGAGAAAATCTGGCATTTCCAAAATTCTCATAATAGTAGAGCGAATCGCCAGAGGCTAATCCAAATAAGTCTTGGTCGCCATCGTTATCTATGTCGCCAAAAGATTGTGGCTCCACGTAGCCAGTTACGGTTGTGGAACCTGCATCTAAAATGTTATTGGGAATAGGATCAAAAGCTCCAGGTTCGAAATTACCAAACCAGGTGAAGCCATTTATACACCATTTGAAGTTTCCGTTATCATATCCCATTAAGTCTAGGTCTCCATCATTATCTAAATCTATAAGTGTTCTGCCTAACAAATCGTCATCTACAGTGTTGTAAGTAACGTTTGTAGGGATGGAAATTTCGCCCGAACTAGCATCAAATTTTAGCCAATACCATACGCTTAAGCTCGACTCCAAAATCAGATCGTTAATTCCATCGGAATCTGCATCGGTTATAGCTACTATGTCGTGTGTGCTAATGTCGGTTCCATCGGGTAAAGTATCATGTATTATACGTTGGTAATCGCCAAATGAACCCCCGCCATAATTTTCATACCAACCTTGTTTGGTTATTATATCAGAATCTCCATCGGAATCTATATCGGCATATAGCAGCGGGTTAGTAAAACCATCAAAATGTTCTTCTATACTCAACTGGTAAGTAGTGTCTATTTCTACACCACCATTAAAGTTCATAAACTTTGTAATGCCAGTAAAACTAAAGCTGGATCCCGGATATGCTATATCATCTAGGCCATCACCATCGTAGTCTCCAGAAATTAAATCTGCTCCATGTGGTATGGTAGAATTGTGAAAGTTTTGAATATAACCCCCACCATTCGATAAATCGTTTATATAGTAAATGTTAGGCGTGCTGGTACCTCCATTTAGTATAATGTCATCATCTCCATCGCCATCAATATCGCCTCCTGCTACGTGATGAAAGTTTCCGCCATTATCCACAAGGCTCATAACTGCAGAACCCAATAAGTCTTTTATCACCCTTATTTCGGTATCATCAATAAAGGCTAATTCCAGTATACTGTCGTGCTCAAGATCCAAGAAACAGAAATGATTTACCGGATAAGATGATGTTCCATTGTATGCATTAACATTGAAATTTCCTCCGCCAGTGCCTGAGTACAATATAATATCATCATCTTGATACCTTCTGTAAGCTAAGTCATCAATTCCATTATTGTCTACATCACCTACGATGAATTGAATAGGATCTTTAGTCGGGGAGGATAGTAGTTTTTCATTAGAAAAATTACCATTCCCATCATTAAATATTATGGAAACTTCATTAAGGCCTGCAACGGAACCCGTAGCAACATCTATATCTCCATCTCCATCAAAATCTCCTGCAGCTACTAAGAAAGCTTCATCACAAAACTGATCTACTATCTTTTCTGTAGAAAAAGTGAAGTTGCCAAGATTCTCATAATAAACTACTTTATCCTCAGTTCTAATAGAGGCAATGATATCCATATCTCCATCTTCATCGATGTCTCCTAAAGTGGCATAATGGCAAGCTCTGTCAAACAATACATGCCTTTCAAAAACATTTCCTCCTTTGTTTTCGTAAAGACGAATATCTTTTGGGGTATGGTTAACCGAATAATAAGCATAAAAGGTGATAAAGTCTAAATCACCATCTCCATCAATATCTCCTTGAACAATTCTGGTATCATCATTACAGTCTCCTAAATCAATTATATGCTCTTTAAAAACCTGACCGCTAGCATTGCTTGCGAAAAGCGGAAAAAATGCAACAATTAGAAGTTTGTAAAACACGTTTATTTGGAATGAATTCATTTTTTCTAAATTAAAAACAACAAAACAAGTCTGTTGGGCTTGCTACTCAAAAGTGTATACTAAGTTAGTATTATTATTTTCTTGTCGGAGATAAGGCTAACATTTTTATAAAAAATGATGCACGGTTATCCCCGAATTTCGACTAATAATATGCTTTTAAAGCATATTATTAGTCTTTTAGATTAAAGATTTAGTATTTGGTCGATTTCGAGAGTAATTCAGAAAGTAGATAGATGTTTTAATGTTTGCCAACGGTTTGGCTAAACTGCGTTTTAATGCAGTTTAGGTTTTGTTAGGCTTAGTTTCTGTTAATAATATATCTTGATTTGAATTTGGGAAATACTTTTCAAATGCTCCTTTATTTTTTAGATAAACTACAAACGCTAAGAATGTAAGTTGAATAATAACGTTGGAATATTCAGTGATCCAGTAGGGGATGTCACCATGTATTTCGATATTATAAAGCGCACCCATTTTCCAGTTCGTTCCAAAAAATGTGAAGCCGACCCAGTTCACACCACTGTGAACTCCAATACTTAACCAGATTGATCCAGAATAGTAATAGATCAGCGAGTAAATGTATGATGCCACGAAAAGACTGCTAAAATATCCGGGGCTAAAGTCATTTAGAACTAAGTGACCAAGAGCGAAAAGTAATCCCATTATAGTGAAAATCAAGTGAGGATTCATATAATTTTTTAATTTTTCAATGGGGTAAGCTCTGGTCCCTAATTCTTCAATAAAAGAATTCCAGAATATGAAACCAATCAAGAAATAGGCGTAATAACCAATGTAAGATAATAAGGGAACTTCTGAATTTACAACTGGAACATAATTTACTGTTTCAGCATTTAAGATTAGAACAAGGTATTTAAGGCTTACGAGGAATGCTCCAATCACAAATCCAACGAATAATGTAATCCCAGTTTTCGGTTTGAAACCAAGTTCCTTTAGAGGTTTCTCGTGAATGAATTTTTGGGCACTCCATATGATCCCAATGGAGCTAATTCCGAATAGAAAAAAGAAAAAAATGTTTCCGAAACTTGCATCAAAATCAAAGCCAGTGTTTTCTCTAATATTTACTCCAAATAGCTCCGCTAACTTAATGAGAGGGAGCATTACTGCTATAGAAAGAAAGACCACCAATGTAACCGTGATTATTTTGATGCTTAAGTATTTATTATAGAGAACCGTTAGTTTTGCAATCATGGAAGCAAAAGTAGTATCGTTAATTGAATTAAAATTGTACCAAACTAACCTCTGATAAGTCTTTTGAATTGCATAGGCGACTTTCCTATATTTTTTTTGAATGATCTGTTGAAATGACTCTGGTCGTAAAAACCATTGTCTAATGCAATTATACCTGCACTATTGTTAGTTTGTATCAGATCTTGAATAGAATGTTCAAGTCTAATTTTCATGAGGTATTCAGATAATTTGTAGCCCGTAACTTCTCTAAATTTTCGGATGATATAGTTGGGATGAAGTTGAAATTCATTGCAAATAAAATCTAATGATATATTTTTATCGAGATTATCATTGATGTATTCCATTACCTGAGTTACCCACTTTAATTTTCCTTTGTCATTTTGTTCTATAAAGTGGGTAAAAAGGGATTCGTAACACTGAATATCAAGAATGTCATTTGTCAGACCCTGGCTTAATGAAACAATAAGTTTAGAGATATTTATTGTTGCTTTTCGCTGGAATTCAAGTTCAGGTAATTGAAATTGGTTTTGGAGCATGAATCTCTCTGCGTCCTTAATTTCAATGTTTAGGCATATTCCAGAAGCACTTCCGAACTGGTTTTCGTGCTCATAGTTTGCATTTCGGTAAAGCACGGTTCCTGGTTTAATTATTTTCGCTGTGAGACTTTTTTCCTCATAGTATCCTGCAATTGAAAAACACAAGTAAGGTTTTTCATGAGCGTGAAAAGGAATCCATGAGTCCTCCTTATGATGGGTAATTGAAATCACAAAACTTTCCGTTGAAACAGTTTTGGTCAGCGCTCCGTGATATTTGTTTTGAGTTGACATTTATTAAGCCTAACGGTTAGTATAAACGGTCGTTTTAATGCCGTTTTATACCTTGTTGTACACAATTTATTTTTTTTGTATCCATTCTATTAATTCTTTTGGATCAACAATTGACCAAGAGTGTGGATGTCTCTGCCCATTATTCCTATATCCTTTATTGGTAGTTTGGATAAGCTGCAAATTATTCCATCCATGTTCTCTTGCAATCTTTGCAAATATGATAAGCTGGTATGAATCTGTTTCGTTAAACTTAAAGTTGCGATTTGCTTTCCACCAAATGGAATCGGGTTCCGTATATATTCTGAAATCAATCGCCTTGAGCTTTTCAATATTTTCAAAGTTCAATGAGGAATAATTAAAAGGAGATACTTTACCAATTTTCTGAATAAGAGAATCCTTCGTGTTTAATGCTTCTTCAAAATAGTTGGTAATATATTCGGCCTCTTCTAGACTTACTTCATGTGAGGAGGAATCAACATTAGTAACGTTATTGAAAAGTTGCACTAAGTCGAGAGGTGAGTCCACTGCAAAAACTTTTTGGGGCTTAAATTCATGATTAATCTTGATCAAATGGTTGCTCCACAATGTGCTGACTATTCCACCACTTGAAAAGCCACCAACAATTATTTTTTTTGGCGATAAATTGTAATACGTGATTAAACTATCTAAAATCCCCGTAAGTAAAATCTTGTCTTCTTTCGAAAGAAAAAGATGATGATTAAAATTCATCAGTAGCACTGATACATTTGCTTCCATAGCGACAGCCGTAATATTGGAACTTTCCTTTGTTGATTGTGCGTTTCCTCCCAAGTCAGGAAATAAAATTAAAAGAGGGCTTTGCTCATTATCCGTTTTGTGTAATTCATATTCCTCCTCAATGATCACCTCAGTTTGAATTGATTCGGAATTTGTTCCTTTTTTATTATTCGTGCACCCTAGCAGATGAAGTGTCAGTATAAATAGTAAAGTGTTCTTCACAAGTGTTTTTTTGTATTACTCAAGAAAGGATAAAAGGTTCATTCAAATTTATCCAATTGTGCACAACGTTTTGAATAAACAGGCGTTTTAATGCTGTTTATTTTTTGTTGTCATCAGTTATTATTTTCATTTGGGTCATATCCAAGCTCAATTCCTTTTTGATAATACTCCTGTGCTTTTTCGTTTTGGCCAATTAATTCATAATGCTGCCCCATTTGCATATATGCCATTGGGTCATCCGGATAGTACTTTAGGAACAATTCAAGGAACAAGTAGGCAAGGTCATGATTCTTTTCTAATTCCGTACATCTCCAAGCAAGTCCACTTAAATCATAAGCTGGAGGGAGAATAGTATATCCCATTTTTTCTGAAAGCATCTTGTAGTGATCATCCAGAATAGTCGGAGAATTATCTGTTAATGTTTGAAAGGAAGGCCTTTTGAAGAAATTGAAAATATACTTAAATCCGTCATAGGTGCTAATGAACGGGATGGTTCCATGACTTTCGTTTTCATAAAATTGGCTCCTCCAAAATGTTTTTTCTGGATTCCTTCTGTTTAGTAAATCTTTAAATTTAAAAACTGAACGAATTCCTAAGGTAGCGTTCGTGGTATCTTTCAAAGCTGTTTCAATTGATTCAATATTAGAAGGAAGACTATTAGCAATGCCTAGGAATAACTTTTTATCGTTAAGTTTTGAATAAACGAGCTCCGTTTTCCTATTCTTAAGAACTTCCATTTCTGCCCACCATATTGCTGGATCAATAATCAAGAAAGCATTAAACATATCCGGACCATTAAGAGCTAATCTTGTTGCAAACAACCCACTTATCGAGTGTCCGGTTAATACTCGAAATGGAGCTGTTGAATAGACCGAATCTATATATGGAATAAGTTCATCTTCAATGAAAGATTCAAAGTTTTGTCCTCCGCCGTTTGGCTGAAAATTACTTGTAGAATCTGAAACATGAGTAAGGTCCGAGCTTCTGTTCTTGTTAACAATTCCCACAACAATCATTTCTGGGATAACATTCTTTTCGGAGAGGTAATTGACAACGTCCTTGTGTCCCTCAAACAATGATTCTCCATCCAGGACATAAGACACGGGGTACTTTTTTTGACTTGAGTAATTCTTGGGTAATGAAACGAGTAATTCTCTGGATTCAGAAAGTATTTTGCTCTCAATAATGACATTCTCCGCTGATTCGTCATTGGCGGATTGAGCAATGGTCAGTTGACTAATTAATATTACGGTAAAAAAAAATATCCTCCTCATTTCTTCAATTGATGACAACGTTTAGTATATGGAAAGTAGGGCATAGGATACAGATGAAGTATCAATTTACTACTGAGCCGAGCTAAACATTTTTATATTTAATTTATTCGTTTTCAATATCAAAATTTTAGCTTGGCGGTGTTTCAATTAACCACCAAACTTACTTAGCCCATTGAACGCCCTATTTGCTATATACAGTGTTGTGCGTTCGTATTTTATTTTCAAAACTTTTTATCAAATGATTTTCCATTAAACTTATAAACTCCACCATCTGCCATTCCAAAAAGTAAATTGTCATTATTATCATTATAGATATTCCAAATCATTTGTGATT
>JAKVAQ010000011.1 GCA_022447665.1 Crocinitomicaceae bacterium | reverse complement strand
CT
This sequence comes from Crocinitomicaceae bacterium, assembly GCA_022447665.1. Classification (GTDB taxonomy): domain Bacteria; phylum Bacteroidota; class Bacteroidia; order Flavobacteriales_D; family Crocinitomicaceae; genus JAKVAQ01. The sequence goes on along the minus strand of JAKVAQ010000011.1, from coordinate 40,475 downwards.
TACTTGCAAGTGGTATGAATATGCTAGATTAATAGTAGACCAATTTATCGTGTTTTTACCTGCCATGTCGTTTGTCACCATCAAAGCAACACCGCCTTGTAAAACATTTACGTATTGATCATACGACACAGAGTTTGTTACAAAGGCTCCTGAAATAGAAGGCCATTGGTTTCTGTGATTCATATTAAGGCGCGGACAACCATGAGTTCCAGCAAATGCTGGATTCAAGTAAATCGGATTAGCGTAAAACTGAGTGAACTCAGGATCTTGTGCTCTACCAGTGGTAGTCAACAAAAACAATGATAATATCGCCAATAAGCCCTTTAAATTCTGGCTAAATAGTTTCATATACAATATAAATACCTACCAACTTTACGCTGCAATTCGTTAAGGGTTACAAAACATTAATAATTTTGTGAACGTTGCAATATTAAGCATAATGCTTCGTTTTTGAAAAAAAAAAGTTCATCATAATTATAAAATGACAATAAACCTCTTTAAATCCTCCCTGAAATTGGCCTTCTTGACGCTATGTTATTTGTCTTCTTTTGGGTATGCTCAGTCGTACACTTATACGATTGTTGAGGATTGGGATGAGGAGAAAAAACAGTGCATGGCATGCACCTATAATGATGTTACTGGAGAATTGTATGAAACAAGAACATTAGAGTTGCCCTACCGCGGCAAAGCCTCATTTAATTATACCTATGAGATTCTAGAGTCGGAATCAATTGCGTGGCCATCCTACTACAATAAAGAATATCTACCAAGAGAAATTGAATTTCAAGGTGACTTTGCAAGAGGAAGAAATCAAAACTTTTTAGTTGCAAGATTTAACCCAATTGTCTTAAATGGATCTTCGGTTTCAATTTTAAAAAAAATAAAAGTCACTGTTGATGTTGTTGAAAATTTAACAACATCTTTTGACCGAACCGCAACCTTCGCTTCTACTTCGGTTCTTAGTTCTGGAACATGGTTCAAGTTTGGAGTTGATAAATCGGGTGTTTACCGCCTTGATTATGACTTCTTGAACGGGCTAGGGGTGGACATGTCTGGACTTAATCCTTTACATTTAAATATATATGGTAATCATATTGCCCAACATACAGTGACGAACAGCGATTATCATCCCGATGACCTAATAAAGAATAGTATATACATTGAAGGAGAGGGCGATGGAAGTTTTGGAACAAGCGATTACGTTTTATTCTATGCTACTGGACCTGAGGTACTGGCGGATGCAGGCCCTACTTTTCAGCTAAGTAAAAACGACAATGATTCATTAGCTTATTATTTCATTCATATTGATGCAGGTGACCCTGCAAAGAGAATTTCTAGCATAGGAGATTCTCCCACACCAAGCACACATAATTTGAATAACACCTCTGCTGTTTACCTACATGAGCTGGATCAAGTAAACCTGCTTAAGTCTGGTGATGGATGGTTCGGTGAGTTGTTTGATTTAGAATTAACTAAAACAATACCTATTACTTTAGAAGAAGTTGACACTTCAATACCTATTAATAGCAGAGTAGCTTTTGTGTCCGCTAAACAATCTGGTACGGCCCGTATGTACGTTCGTGTTAATGGTGTGAATGTAGATACAATTGATGTGTCAGGGTCAATGGGAAGCTATACAGTAGCGCTGTCCGAAGATGGCACAGCCGTATTTAATGTTTCCGGCTCTAACCTTAGTTATGAATTAGAATTTCAGCGCTCAAGTCCGGCATCACAAGCTTGGTTGGATTATATTTTGATCAATTACCGCAGGAGACTTCGGGTTTCGACAAACCAATTTTTAATTCATGATTTAAGTAGTGTGGGAATTGGAAATGTAGCAGAGTACACTATTTCAAATTATAATTCATCAGTTCAGGTATGGGAAGTAACAGACGGTACAAATGTTTCAAGAGTGAACGGTACAGTTTCAGGAACCAATTTTATATTCAAACAAAATGCAGACTCGCTAAGAAGGTTTGTTGTTTCGACTCCTTCCCAAGCTTTTGAGCCAACACCAGTAGGATTTGTTCCTAATCAAAACTTGCATGGTTTAGGTCAGTTTGATTATATCATCATCTCACATGCAACCCTTCTAACACAGGCAGAGCGCTTAGCCAACCTTCATAGAGCGAATGGTCTCTCAGTGCAGGTAGTTGATGTAGCTGAAGTATACAATGAGTTTACTTCAGGAATGGCAGACCCAATTGCTATTCGTTGGTTCATGAAAATGTTCTGGGATCGGGCTGCTGGGAATGTGAATCTTCAGCCAAAGTCATTATGTTTATTTGGAGATGGGACATATGACCCACTCAATCGAATAGAAAACAATAATTATTTAATTCCAACATATAGAAGTCCAGAGGCTGGTTCTATTGAGTTTATATCTTCGTTTACCTCAGATGATTTCTTTACGCTTTTGGATGATTCGGAGGCTATGGGAGCTGCTGATTTAATGGATATTGGAGTAGGAAGAATACCTGTTACCACTCCAGTAGAAGCGGATCAAGTCGTTGATAAGATTGAGCATTACATGAATTTTGGATCTACTTTATTTGCCAATGCCACTGGTGTTCAATGTGATGATAATGGTTACTCTTCAAGTTTTGGAGACTGGAGAAATCGACTCGTTTTGCTTGCTGACGATAAAGACAAGTCTTTCGATAATTTCGTAGATGACTGCGAGAATTTGAGTGATAGTACCGAAAAGCTTTACCCTGAAATGAACATTGTAAAAATTTATTTAGATGCTTATCAACAAACAGTTACATCTGGGGGACAGCGTTATCCTGATGTAGAGGAGGCAATCGATCAAAATATAAATCGCGGCGCTTTAGTTTTCAATTATGTAGGGCATGGAGGAGAAACAGGACTGACGCTGGAAAGGGTGCTCACCACTGCTTCGATTCAGGAATGGACTAATGTTAACAATCTAACCATATTCATCAGTGCAACGTGTGAGTTTAGTCGATTTGATGATCCTGAAAGAACATCTGCTGGAGAAATCACCTTAACATCTCCCTTTGGCGGTGCTGTTGGACTTTTAACTACTACTCGTTTGGTTTCTGTAATTACAAATACACAGCTTGTTAAGAATCTATATACTGTATTATTCCTGGAAGAAAATGGAGTGCCGTTGAGCATTGGTGAAATTACTAGAAGAACAAAAAACTTAACTGCAGGAGACAATAATATGCGTAACTTCTCAGTAATCGGAGACCCTGCTTTAGTTCTAGGTAAACCTTCTCCACGTGTAATCACCGATAGTTTAAACGGTGTTGCTATTACCACCGGTGGATTGGATACATTGAAAGCATTATCAAAAATTACTATTTCGGGGCATTTGGAAGATTATAGTGGGACGACTTTAACTTCATACAATGGCCTCGTGTTTCCAACGGTTTATGATAAATGGAAAACTAGGGTGACTCTAGGACAAGATGCAGGTTCGCCTCAGCCCTTTGATTTACAGAATAATATAATTTACAAAGGGAAATCATCTGTTAACAACGGTTACTTCCAATTTTCGTTCATTGTGCCAAAAGATATTGACTATAACTATGGAAAAGGAAAGCTTTCTCATTATGCGCACGACGATAATTCAAATCAATATGGCTGGGATACATCCTTTGTGGTTGGAGGGGTTGATCCAAATGGGATTGTGGACAATGACGGTCCCGAGATTGAGCTATTTATGAATGATGAAAGTTTTGTAAATGGGGGCTTAACAAATGATCGTCCAATTTTCTTAGCCCATGTCCGCGACGAAAACGGTATTAACACCACCGGTAATGGTATAGGACACAATATAACCCTTGTGATTGATGGTAATTCCGCAGAAGCTATTATTCTTAACAATTTCTATGAGGCTGATTTGGATACCTACCAAAGTGGAAAAGTAAGTTACCCACTGTCTGACTTAGATCCTGGGTTGCATACGGTTACTTTTAAGGTGTGGGATGTAAACAATAACTCATCTGAATCCACGCTCGAGTTCAATGTAGTTGAAGAGGAAGAAGTTACAATTTCAAACCTTCTCAATTATCCAAACCCTTTTACGACCAGTACAGAGTTTTTCTTTGAGCATAATCAAGTATGCAGCAACCTCCTAGTTCAGCTAGAAATCTTCACGGTGTCTGGGAAATTGGTGAAAACAATCCAACAAATTGTAAACAATGAAGGATTCAGATCTGAAGGCATTCATTGGGATGGTTTGGATGAATATGGAGATAAGTTGGCACGTGGAGTATATGTTTACAGATTAACGATTGAAACACCTCAAGGATTAAAGGCCGAAAAAACCGAAAAACTCGTTATTCTCTAGGATTAATCGCCGATTATCACATTTTTTTTCCAATCCTTTTGAACATACACAATATACTTTTGTTTAATACGTATATTTGGTAAATTATTCTATCCAAAAAGATGAAAAAACTACTTGTAGCAGTATTAGTATTGAGTCCAGTAGCATTGTTCGGGCAAGATGTAGGTGGAGCAGGAGACAAGGCTGAACAAATTCAGTTAAATACTATTACGACTGCTGTACCTTTCTTAATTATTACTCCAGACTCGAGAGCCGGAGCAATGGGTGATGCAGGAGCAGCACTTTCTCCTGATGTAAATTCGTTTCACTGGAATACTGCAAAATTGGCTTTCACCGAACAAGATGCTGAATTAGGAATTTCATATTCTCCTTGGTTACGTCAACTAGTGGATGATATTCATTTATCATACTTAAGCGGGTACACTAAAGTTGGAAGAAATCATGTATTTGGAGGATCGCTAAGATATTTCTCATTAGGTAACATTACTTTTACAGACCAAATTGGTAGTACAATTCGTGAATTCAATCCAAATGAATTCGAAGTTTTAGGTGGGTATGCATTTAGGATGTCAGATAGATCAGCGATTGGAGTTAACGGAAAGTTCATTTTCTCAAACTTAACTGGTGGAGTAAATGTGGGTAACGTTGGAACTAAACCAGGTATTGCTGGAGCGGTAGATTTATCCTATAATTTCACAAATCCAGACATCCGATTAGGAAGTAAAGATGCAACATGGTCATTCAGTACTACGATTTCAAATATTGGAAACAAAATTGCGTATACGGTGGACGCAGATCGTGACTTTTTACCAACGAACCTAAGAATTGGTAATGCCTTAAAAGTAGACTTTGATAAGTATAATTCTTTAACATGGTCTTTCGATGTGAATAAACTACTAGTACCTACACAGCCTGTTCGAGATGCAGATGGTGTCATCATATCAGGAAAAGATCCAAACGTAGGTGTTACACTAGGAATGATTCAATCATTTTACGATGCACCAGGTGACGTTGATTTCGATGCTGCTGGAAACCCTTCAGTAGAAAAAAACAGCCGTTTCTTTGAAGAGATGAATGAGATCAATTTTGGAACAGGTATCGAATATTGGTATTCAAATATTCTTGCCGTTAGAACTGGGTTTTTTCATGAGGCTACTTCAAAAGGAAATAGAAAGTATTTAACATTTGGTGCAGGTATATACTACAGCATCTTTGGAATTGATGTTTCTTATCTTGCATCGGTTACACAAAACAACCCGCTAGCAAATACAGTAAGATTCTCATTAAGCTTTAAGTTCGGTAATGACGCTGTTAAAGACGGCGGAGAAAGTAGCTTAGATTGATCCCAAACATTAGAACCGGTTTTGGGGTTGATATCCATCAACTCGTATCAGGAAGAGATTTAATTATAGGAGGAGTGCATATTCCTTCTGATCATGGAGCTTTGGGTCATTCAGATGCCGATGTACTTCTTCACAGTATTTGTGATGCTTTATTGGGAGCAGCTAATCTTCGAGATATAGGCTATCATTTTTCAGATACAGATCCACAGTTTAAAGGAATTGATAGCAAACTACTCTTAAAAGAATCCTACCGCTTGGTAAAAGAAAAGGGTTATCAATTGGTAAATCTAGATTCTACAGTGCTTTTGGAGCGTCCAAAATTAAATCCTCATATTCCTTTAATGAGAGCTAACATAGCTGAGATTTTAGAAGTCGACCAGGATGCTATTTCAATTAAGGCTACCCGCGGTGAAAAGATGGGATACGTTGGAAATGGCGAGGGGATACAAGCCTATGCTAGTGTTTTAATTTTTAAAGCATAGTCTAATTTTAACGGAAATCTAATCTTAGACTTTTCTTCCTTCTTCTATAATTGACTAATTTGTCTGTAGATGAAATTAGCCAGATTTATTTTTAGTTCGATTTTGCTATTCGGAATTACTTCTATTTTTAGTCAAACTCCGCAGCACATAAATACGCAAAGTGAACCGGTTTATCTTTTCGAATCGGTTTGGACTTTTATATTCTATGTATTGTTGCCAGCGTTTTTGGTGGGCGGATTTATTGTACTTACCATAAGAAGAAATAAGATATTGGCAAAGAAGAAAAAGGAAGCGGAGAAAGCCAAAAAAGAGGAAGCTTAATCACGTCCAATGACTTCGAATTTAACGACTCGAGAATTACCTTTTTCGTCCATTACAGTTAATGTATGTTCTCCTTCTGAAGGAATAATACTTATCTCATGAATAATTTCAGTTTCTCCCAAATAAGTATTATCCATGTGCCAAAATAGTTTCATGTCTTTAATAATATGTGTAGCTTCTAGTACTACTTTCTCTCGTTCTTCATTAAAGTTTAAAGGGACATAAATACTAGAATTGCGCTTAGGGTAAATTATGGCCATTTCTTCTTCTTGTTCAACAACACCACAGCCATCCATATATGGCGGTAGAGTCTTATAATTAGGGTCGTGATTTTTATAAAAGTATTCGGCTGTCGCAGGCAAGGAGAACCAGGATACAGCTTGTGCTTTAGATAAATTATAACAAGTGGCGTTTACTTGATATTCCCCCGACTCATCTAAGAATACTTTCTTATGGTAAGGACAGGTAGTAGTTCTTAAAGCAGTTTTAGGGATCCATTTCTCTAGAACTTCATCACAATTTTCACTCGCTCTATAACCTGATTTCTTGCATATATGAACCTCCTTCATTTCGTCAAAAGGTTTTGAGAACCATTCACTTTGTGGCAAAGACGAAAACACGTCAAACAAAATTGGAGCAGCGGCTTCTCTACCGATTAGTCCTGGCCGGCCCTCCCCATCGGCATTACCTACCCACACCCCCACACAATATTTCGGTGTTACACCAACCGCCCATGCGTCTCGAAAACCAAAGCTTGTTCCTGTTTTCCATGCTATTTGTTGTGATGATGAAAATAACTCCCAATTAATATCTTCATCGGGCCGCATTACCTCCTTCATCGCTTCAAACGTATACCAAATAGTGGCAGGGTTAAAGACCGGAGCTACAAAATTCTCAGGTTCTGATCGCTCAGTTAAACTTGCTTTAAGCGGTAATCGATGATCATAATTAGGATATTGATTTAATGCTCTAGCCATCATGCCATAGGCTGAAACCAAATCCCACAGCGTTACTTCGGCACCACCGAGAATTAAAGATAAACCGTAATGACGCGGTGATTTTGTTATAGTGGTGAACTGTAATTCATTCAAAACATAATGAAATTTCTCCACCCCAAATTTGGTCAGCATACGCACCAAGGGAACATTTAATGATTTTGAAAGGGCTTGGTCAGCAGGAACCATTCCATCGTACTTTAAATTATAGTTCTTTGGGGAATAACCAGACATGACCGTAGGTACATCCGTAATCAACATTTCAGGTGTAATCTCTCCACTTTCAAGCATAGCTGCATATAAGAAAGGTTTAAGAATACTACCAGTACTTCGAGGTGCTTTTATCACATCTACAGCACTTTGAAATTCAGGATCTAAATCTGGAACATTTCCAGTATATCCAACAACATTTCCTGTTTCTACCTCCATTACCAATACGGCGGCATTATGAATTTGATTTTCCTTTAAATTTTGATGGTGAAAGGAAACAATCTTATTGACACGATCCTGAATATTGGCATCAATAGTGGTATGAACTACCTTTCCTTTGTTCCCTTCATTAATTAATCGAGTTAACAATTGTGGCGCTAGCTGAGGAATAGGATGTGGTTTCTCCGGTAATTCTTCAAGTTTGGCTAGCACCCACGTGGTTGAATCAATTACGTCAATTTCAAAGAGCCGATCAAGTAGTCGATTTCTTTTGTCTTTCAGCGCAGTTCTGTTTTTGCCTGGGTGCATTAAAGAAGGAGCATTTGGCAGTACGGCGAGCGTAGCGGTTTCTGCCCAGGTTAAATCATCAGGTGCTCGACCAAAATACCGCCAGGCCGCGGCGTCTAAACCAACCACATTCCCGCCCATAGGAGCATTTGAGGCGTACATCGCTAAGATTTCATCTTTATCGTATCGCCATTCGGCGCGGGTAGCCCAGAAAATTTCAACCACTTTTTGCCATACATTCCTGCTCTGTCCCTTCCTACTCATCCGCATGAGCTGCATGGTGATTGTACTGCCTCCACTAACTTTTCTTCCTTCGCTTAAGTTTTGGTACGTAGCCCTGGCTAATCCACGTAAGCTTATTCCCCAATGAGAGTCAAAAGTGCGATCTTCAAATTGAGTGATAGCAATTTTGAATTTTTCAGGAACATGATCGTTGTGTGGAAAACGCCATTGACCATCTTCGGCAATAGTAGCACCCAGAAGATTTCCTTTTTTATCCAAAATCACAGTAGAGGTAGGATCGTTGAATAACTCATCTGGTAAACAGAATAACCAAATAAAAAATACGAGTAAAAAGGTGCCTCCAAAGAAGTATTTGAATCGCTTTACGAATCTCCAAAATCGACCAAATATTTTTTTTATAAACTTCAACGGCTATCTTTATTTGTTGAAACTACGAATTTTTGTTCACCGAAAAACATAGCTTTATTTACCGCTGTACTTTCCCTTTTAAGTGCTTTATTTGGCTTTTTATATTCGGTTTTTCTATCGCGGGATTCTCGCAGAGTTACAACTTCAAAGAAATTTCAATTCAACAAGGATTACCCCAATCTCAAGCGTTTGATATTGCGTTTGACAAACATGATTATGCATGGATAGCCACGCAAGGTGGTGGACTTTGTAGGTTTGATGGCGAGGAATTTGACTATTTCACGAAAAAGGATTCTTTAATATCAAACAGAGTTTACAGCATTTACATTCAAGACAATGATTTATGGGTGGGACAAAAAGGTGGATTGACTCATTATACAATTCATGGAGATCACATTGCGAATTATAGATTTACGAATGATGAAGTAGTAGTTCAGGATTTAACTATGCATGACTCTCTTGTTTATCTTGCCACTAGTGGAGGGATATTTTATGTGGAAGGAGATCAGCTTAATGCTTATGATTCCAACCCGAATGTTACCAATGTGAATTGTTTCTCCTTTTTTGAGCCTAATGACAATAGTTTTTGGGTGTGTACAAACGAAGGGTTATTGAATTTAAATGATGCTTTTCAAAAAATAAACGAAGCACGAGGTCTTAAATCTCATTACTTGAACTGCGCACTTGAATTCAATAATTATTGGGTGTTAGGTACCTATGGACAGGGCATTGCTCTTTTTGATTTCGCTAGAAACAAAGTTCTTTTTCCAGATTTGTTTGATAATCAGATCATACTTTCACTCGCCAAAAAATCGGAGAATGAGATTTGGATAGGTACCATGAATAACGGGCTATATTCTTATAATCTGGTTAATCAATCCATCAAGAATTTTAGAAGTACCAATGGTTTATCAAGTAATAATATAAAGGTTATTCAAAGGGATACTTGGGGGAATGTTTGGATTGGAACGAGTGGCGGAGGAATCTCAATTTATAAGAACTCACCATTTATCACCTTTAATTCCATTTCAGGACTGAATAGTGATTATGTATTTTCTTCTTGTTACGACTCTAAAAATAATTTATGGGTAGGAACTGATGCAAGTGGTATTATGCGATTAAATGATACTTCTGTCTTTTATTTTGATGGCGAAACAGGGTTTTATGATGAAAAGGTAAAAGCCATTCACGAGGATGCTAGAGGATATGTATGGATAGGAACCGAAGGCAAAGGTCTTGCAGTTTATTCTCCGTTGGATGGAAAGGATACTCTTTATTTATTTGGGGCTGAAAAAGGACTCTCTGCCAATTGGGTAAGGAGTTTTACAGAGGATAACAGAGGCAACATTTACATCGGTACTCGTGATAATGGGATTTATCGTGTGAATAAGGGAGTTGACTTTCCCTTAACTGCTTCCTTCAGAAAAATGAGATTCAATGGTGTCGATATTCCAGATAAGATAACGCATGTGCATTGGGCCAATGGAAAACTATGGTTCGCCAATCCGAGTGGAGTTTTTGGATTCATAGGAGAAGATCAGGCGATAGTTCAGGGGGCAAAGTCGGGAACATTACGAAATATATTAACCAAGGATAATCATGTGTGGATTGGAACAGCGGATGAAGGAGTCTTACACTATGTATTGAGAAACGATTCTTTAATTTCCTTTAGAAGTTTGAATACGGAAAACGACTTGATGTCGAATAATGTATATCAGCTTTTGGGTGATGGAGATAATATTTGGGTAGGAACAGAAAAAGGATTACAACGGCTTGAATTAGATAGTGCATATAAAATAAAAAGTACCGAGGTTTTTGATTTTGATGATGGATTTGAAGGATTAGAAACAAATACTAATGCTTGTCAAAAAGATGCGCAAGGAAACCTATGGTTCGGTACAGTAAAAGGTTTATACCAATACATTGGAGGGACAAAAGATTCAGCGCAGAATAACCCTCCTTCATTACGTATTAATGATGTGCAGATTTTTTATGAGTCCATTGATTCATCGGTTTATGCAAAGTATTTCAAAAACGGAGCATTTACAGAATATCTTCATTTACCGTACGACCAAAATCATATAGGCTTTTCATTTTCGGCTATCCATTATGCAAATCCAGAGAAGGTTAGATTTAGCTGGTATTTAGAAGGAGCAGATAAACGTTGGACACCTGCCACAAAAAGTACTTCGGCTACCTATTCTAATCTTGCTCCAGGAGATTATACATTTAGGTTAAAATCATCTATTACCGATGCTTTTGAAGATGAGGAAGAATTGACGTTAGCCTTTTCAATTGATAATCCATTTTGGGAGGAAACCTGGTTTAAAGCGCTTTATGTATCGGGAATTGTATTGGTCTTCCTAATTATCATTCTAATTATTTGGGTAAGAATCCGCCAGAAAAACAGAAGACTAAAAGAGAAGTTTAAGCTAGAAAAAGAAATGATTGAGTTGGAACAAAAGGCACTTCGTTTGCAAATGAATCCTCATTTCATTTTTAATGTGCTGAACACAATCCACAACCAAATTATTCTCAATGATTCTGATAAAGCGAGATATGCTTTGGCAAAGTTCTCTAAGCTTATGCGCAGAATCTTAGAGAATTCTCGCGAAAAGTTTATTTCCATTGATGATGAGGTCGAGACAATTGAGAACTATGTGCAACTCGAGAAATTAACCAATGATATTTCCTTTGAGTTTGAAATTGATATTGATGAAGAAATAGATACTACTGAGGAAATTCTTCCGCCTATGTTACTTCAACCATTCATTGAAAATTCAATCATCCACGGAATTAAAGAGCTTGGCGAGAAGGGGAAGATTAAAGTGGTATTTGCATTGTTAAATGAACACCTTCTAGAGTGTAGAATTATTGATAACGGAAAAGGACGGGAGGCCGCAGCAGTGGCTAACGCTCAAAAAGAATCTTACCATAAGTCAGCCGCGCTCAATGTAACACAAGAACGTCTCAATAACCTGAATGCAGACCTCGGTTATAAGTCTTTTGAAATCATTGATAAGAAAGATGATCAAGGGAAGGCTGCTGGTACTGAGGTGGTATTGAGGGTTAGTATCTAATGACTTTGTCACTAGTCTTCAATCTCAAAGGTTTCGGGAAATCTTAGAGGAATTAGGTATTTGCCATATTTCAATAGGCAGATATTATTTGGGTTCGAGTAATTTTCAAGGTTTAGTTCGAGATAAACACATTTTTGGCGCAATTCACATTCGTCTACAATCATACCGCTTAGCATTTGTTCATAGCTGTATTGAGTTTCAGTTAATTTATTTGTGAAAGTAATTCCTTCAAGATTCTGAAAAATAGTTTCCTCACTTTTTAATTCATTGATGGCTAACATTATCTGACCAGAGTCATTTTTTAAGTATTCAAAGCAATTAGAAAAATGAACAGCGAATTCAATTTCATTAAGCTCAGTCCATGAAGAATCTACAACACGAATTGAATCAAAATTTACGTTCAGTTCTCTTTCTGTTCTCAGTTCAGTACAAAGGTTAAAGCCACGTGTATATTCTATGGCTTCAGGTGTTGCTAAATCTAGATCATTCTCAACAATTCTAATTCCGTTTTTCTCAAGCGCCCAATATTTGCATATATCAGATTCAGGCATAAAGTAGGTCGGTTGAGATTTATTATAGGAATCAACAATTCCTTCGCAAAATTCATTCGTAACCGGAAAAGAAAGAAGATTATAAGTTGAGTCAAAAGATTCCAATATTTCGTGGCAATCTATGGATTGAGAATAGTTTGCAATCGGCATTAGAAGTATAACCTGGAAAAAGATAATTTTGAGCATAATCATTTAAGGTCAAAAATCAAACCAAAAACTCATCCCCATCTTCAACACAGGTTACCTTTTCATGNAATATTCGTGCTTCTTCGTAAAGCTCCTTGGTAGAATTAAAACGTGCAGAAAAATGGCCCAATAACAAATGTTTAACTCCAGTTTCAGTCGCTAAAGTCGCTGCTTCTTGCGCCGTTGAATGATGTGTTTTCTTTGCTCGATCCAATTGCTTATTTACAAATGTGGCCTCGTGATACATAAGGTCGGCACCTTCACAGGATTTCTTAACTTCATCTACTGGTCGCGTATCTGTACAAAACGCGTATTTTATTGGTAAAGTGGGAGGAGTAGTTAGTTCTGCCGAAAGTAATTTTGAACCGTCTTCACGCGTAATATTTTCTCCTTTTTTCAATTTTACAATCTCTGGAATTGAAAGTTTAAATTCTTCAATTTTGGCAGGAATAATGTTGTTTTCTTTAGGTTGTTCTTCAAATAAAAACCCCCAGCAATCAATACCATGATTTAAAGGAAATGAATAGGCCTTCAAAATACGATCTTCTAGTATCATACGTTTCTCACCGCCTTCTAAAACATGGAACTCTAGTTTAAAACTCAACCTTACTTGTAAGAGCTTAAATTGAAAATCTAATAATTCTTTCACCGCCGGTGGACAAAAGATTTTAAGATCATTAGTTCTCCCTAATAAGCTCATCGTAGCAATAAGTCCAGGTAACCCTAGAAAATGATCAGCATGACAATGAGAAATGAATATATATTCAATGCGCTGTAGCTTTTTATGACGCCTCCTTATTTGAAGCTGCGTCCCCTCGCCACAATCAATTAAAATTCTTCGTTCGTTAAAGTTGAGGTATTGTGCCGTAACGGTTCTATCACCTGTAGGCACCGCCGCACCAGAACCTAGTATGGTAAGTTTAAAAGGCAAAAGAATTACATTCTAGGCATTCCACCGCCCATTCCTTTCATTCTACGCATCATGTTAGCCATGTTCTTTTTATTGCTCATCATGTGCATTACTTTCTTCGTCTCATTGAACTGCTTTATTAGCTTGTTCACTTCTTGAATGTTTGTTCCAGATCCCGCCGCAATACGCTTTTTTCTGGTTCCTTTAAGTACTTCAGGATTTGCTCTTTCATGAGGAGTCATCGATTGAATAATGGCTTCAATTCCTTTAAATGCGTCATCATCAATATCAACATTCTTCATAGCTTTACCCATTCCAGGAATCATGCCCATCAAGTCCTTCACATTACCCATTTTTTTGATTTGTTGCAACTGACCATAGAAGTCATCGAAATCAAATTTATTTTGAGCAATCTTCTTCTGAAGTTTCTTTGCTTCTTTTTCGTCAAATTGTTCCTGTGCCTTCTCAACAAGGGTAACAACGTCACCTTTACCAAGAATACGATCGGCCATACGTTCTGGGTAGAATACATCTAGTGCATCCATTTTTTCCCCAGTACCAACAAACTTAATTGGCTTTTCAACCACGCTCATAATCGATAGCGCGGCACCACCTCGAGTATCACCGTCTAACTTTGTTAGAATAACACCGTTGAAATCAATTCTTTCGTTGAATGTCTTAGCTGTGTTCACTGCATCTTGACCAGTCATCGCATCCACAACAAAGAGTGTTTCAGTAGGATTTAATGCGTTTTTAATGTTCTCTATTTCGTCCATCATTTCGGCATCAACAGCCAAACGACCGGCGGTATCGACGATTACTACATTATAACTATTGCTCTTTGCATGCGCTAAAGCAGCTTTGGCAATGGCAACCGGATCTTTTTCTTCTTTGTTCGAGAATACATCTATTCCTAACTGATCACCCAATACATGCAACTGATCAATCGCAGCTGGACGGTAAACATCACAAGCAACAAGTAGTGGATTCTTCCCTTTCTTATTCTTTAAATAATTGGCAAGTTTACCTGAATGCGTTGTTTTACCAGAACCTTGAAGTCCGGCCATTAAAATGATTCCTGGGTTTCCTTGGTATTCAAGCTCGGCTTCTTTACCTCCCATTAAGTCTACCAACTCTTCATGGCAGATTTTAATCATTAATTGACCAGGCGAAATTGTAGTTAATACGTTTTGCCCGATAGCTTTGTCTTTAACTCTAGTGGTAAATTCTTTGGCCGTTTTGAAGTTGACATCGGCATCAAGTAAAGCTCTACGCACCTCTTTTAGAGTCTCGGCAACGTTAATCTCAGTAATTTGACCATGACCTTTTAATACCTTAAAGGCCCTTTCAAATTTATCGGTTAAATTTTCGAACATCTTCTTAACTTTAATTTTGCAGAGCAAAGATAGGAATATCAAAGAAAATCGTTGGCAATAGTGGATTTAAAAGCACAATTAGAGGATAGAAATTTAAAGTGGAATTGGGATAAAATAGCTGATTACCTGGTGCTCAATCCTGCCCTCTTACCAGATTTATTGGAATTCATGTTTAATGGTGAACCGCATCAACAAAAGAACGCGGCCGCTGTTTTTGGTAAAATTTGCGATCAAGATAAATCCCTGATTAATCCTTTCCTGATTCCCTTGGCGCAGCACTTAAGAACAAATCCTGTAGACGCTTCAAAGCGAAGTATAATTCGATTATTTCAATTTTGTGAGATTCCTGAAGAGGTAGAAGGTGAACTATTTGATCAAATTATTGATTACCTGAAATCTTCGGAAGAGGCAATAGCCATTAAGGCTTTTGGGATGACCGTGGCGCGAAGAATTTGTCAGAAATATCCTGAGCTTACGGTTGAGTTAATACCGCGCATAGAAGTTTTAGTAGAGGAGAAGGTTTCAGCAGGAATCGTAAATCGCGGTAGAAAAGAATTGAAGAAACTTCAGAAACTGCTGACTTAATTTGTGGAATATTTCCATTTCCGGCATCTCTCTATTGAATGCCAAAGACAAATGTCATATTCGTTTTAGCGACCCTTTTTATTATTGGTGCTCCATCATTTGCGCAGACTTCGCTTACGGTCTCGGGTTCCGTCGTGAATTATGCTGGGGCACCAATTTTTGATGCTTATCTAAGGCTGGAACCTCCATGTACCTGCGGTTGGTCTACTCTAACGGATAAAGAAGGAAATTACACACTTGATTTTGATTCTACAAGAGGTCAGTTTCATGAGGCTAAATTGTTTGTTTGGGTAGAGGGATATTAGGCTGAATCTTTTAAGATTTCTTTTGACGAAAACTATAAAATTAGCATTGAACAAGGACCAGAAGTTAAAATCTTGAATGGTCTAGTAAAAATTAGGCTAGACAAAGAGTTGATTAGTCGTGAAGGAGAAAATGCAATCCGTTTTATTTATGAAGATATCCACTGGTAAAAAATAGAGTGTATGAATTTAGAATTCCATTGTCCAATGACACAAAGTGACTTAGATGTAAAGAATAATTGCTNTTTGTGTAGAAAAACGTTAGTGGATTGCAGAGATAAATCTACGGATGAGATTTATGCTTTNCAGAGCGTAAAAAGTTTTTGCGGAATTTATTCGCCCAATCAAATCTCAAATGGGAATTCGAGTTTATTAAAAGCAGCTTTTCGAATGGCTTTTGTCTGTGTATTTCTATTTGGTTGGAGTTCAAATGATTTATTTGCGCAGAGCGATTCAATCACTGTGAGAAATGAGATTGTGAAGGATTCAATGATAACCTTCACAGGTAGTGTTAGAGACCAGGATGGTGAACTAATACCTTTTGCCAGAGTTGTCGTAGGCCATGATTCATTGCTGTATTTCGCGCGTTCCGATTTTGACGGGAATTATTCCATCTCTGTGCCTAAGGAGGCTCTAAATAATTCTACAATTATGCAGTGTAGCTTTGTAGGGTGCGAAAAAGTCGAGGTTAAGTTAAATGAAATTCTCAATCAGCAATATAACTTCATCTTGGGACATGGTAGTGCCATAATTTGCGGAATTATTATCAATGATGGAATCCGTAATCCTTTTGATCCCTACGATTTTAATAAGCATACATTTTCTGGTGATGATATCCGCTGGTAAAAAGCGCTCATCTTAAGTTTAGTTTAAGCTAAGGTTAAGGGCTAGAAATTCCATTAAATCAGTTTTAATTTAGCGATAACAATTTCTTTTTAGTTATGGAATTAGCTTTTAATTGTCCCATAGACGTAGCAGCAATAAAACAGAATAAATGCAATTTATGTCAAAAAGAAGTTATTGACTGTAGAGACAAGTCAATCAATGAGATCCAAAAACTACAAGAGGTTAAACCAGGTTTTTGTGGTGTATTCAGGCGTAGTCAAATAAAACGCAACGAGTCCAGCCGACTGCAAACTATGTTTAGAATTGCCTTTGTTTGGGTATTTTTTTTCGGCTTAGATGCGCCAATTTTAAATGCGCAGGAATCTGATGTAAAGATAACAGATACTGTTAAGGTAGATAAATCTGAAGAAATTATACTTAAAGGAAAAGTAGTAGATCCCGATAGCTCAGCACTACCTTTTGCAAAGGTTTTAGTGAAATTGGACAGTACATGGGTTGGTGCGAGAACCAATTATGTTGGTGAATATCAAATAAATTTAGATGGTACTCTAATTGGAACTTCAGCTGAAATTATTATAAGTTTCGTGGGGCTATTGCAGGACACATCATTAATTAAGCTTGAAAAGTATAATGAAGTAAATATTCAGTTGAAAGAGAACTCGGAACTTCATTTTGTAGGTCTGATAATTGTAGATAAACCTGAAAAGAACAGAAGAAGACTCGATGATCCCTATAAATTAGGACAAGAAATGATACGAGAAGATGAAGAGTTTTATTGGGATGAATAAAAAAGACCTCCCATCTTAACTCAAACAACAAATTCAGATGGAAGGTCTTAAACGTAGTTACGAAATTGATTTATGCGGTTTTGGCAACTTTAAATGCAGTAGCATTCACTGCACTTGGGTAAGAAGGAATAGCTTCTCTACCGTTATATCTCAATGACATTGATTCTGCATAAGCACCGCAAGATCTTATTGCAATCAAGTCACCTCTTTTAAGCTTTGGCAATAATACATTCTCACCAAATGAATCAGACGATTCGCAAATAGGTCCTACAACATCATATGGTGCTAATAATTCGTTCGAAGAAGCATTATACTTTTCTATTTTGTGTTGAGCACCGTACATTGCTGGGCGAAGCAATTCAGTCATTCCAGCATCCAAAACGGCAAATTGCTTTTGCTCAGACCTTTTTACGTAAAGTACTTTTGTAAATAATGTTCCGCATTGCCCAACTAATGAACGTCCAAGTTCAAAATAAACAGGAACATCCATCCCAATATTTAAGTGATCTTTAAATACTCTGAAATAGCTTTTAAAGTCAGGGATGGAGTTCTCCACTGGGTTATTGTAGTCAATGCCTAAACCGCCGCCTACATTCAAGTACTGTAACTTACCAAAAGTAGCAATGAAATCATCTTTTAATGCGTTGATTCTAAAGCATAAGTTTTTGAATGCTTTCATTTCGGTAATTTGAGAACCAATATGAAAGTGAAGACCAACAAAGCTTACGTTAGTTAATGAAGTATGAGCGTTTTTGATTTCTTCATATTCATAAGGTGAAATTCCAAACTTGTTTTCGTTTAACCCAGTGGTGATTTTTTCGTGTGTATAAGCATTCACATTTGGATTCAGTCGAAGAGCTACGTTTACAGTTCTGCCAAATTCTTGCGCTATTTCATTAATTACTTCAATTTCTTCAAAACTCTCACAATTAAAAGCGGCTATATTCATACCAATTGCAAAGCGAATTTCCTCATCAGTTTTACCAACTCCTGCAAATACAATTTTAGAATTTGGGATGCCTGCCTCTAAAGCGAATTGAATTTCAGCCCCACTGACACAATCTGCACCAAATTTTTTTTCGGCGATTGTCTTGACTATTTTTTTGTTATTATTTGCTTTGATCGCGTAGTATACGTGAAAATTTGAACCTTTTGTTTCTTCTTGAACGAGATCTAAAGTTGCGTTAAGCAAGTCGTAATCATAAAAATAGTAAGGGGTTGATTCCATTTGTTTCAAAATTTTTCACCAAATTTATAGCATATAACGCGTGTTTCGTTAAAACGGATCGAAAATATATTTATTTTTAACATTCCGTTCAATATTTAACAAATGGATAGATTAAGTAAAGTAATTGAGATGTTGGTGCACCGCTCACCCTTTATTCAAGAGGCGATTGCAGAAGGTTTAATTAATATTAGTTCTTTGGCTAGAAGGTTAAATCCAGAGATCTCCAAGATTATGAATAAAGAGGTTTCAGACAGTGCCATTATTATGGCCATTAAGAGAATGCCTCCGGGACCGAATCAAAAGATTGAAATGAAGATTAGAAACTTCATGAGTCAATTAGGTGATTTGGTAGTGCGTTCAAACCTTACTAAATTTACTTTCAAGAACTACGTTGGTATTTCACAAGACCAAGCAAAGTTTTTATCTCAGATTAAAGATATCTCAGATAACTTCTACACGGTATCTCGTGGTGTTACTGAAACAACCATTATTACAAACAAGCAGTTCTCTTCAGAGTTAATGACCTATTTTGATCGTGATTCTTTAATCCACGAACTGGATAACTTATCATCGATCACAATGAAGCTGCCAACTGTGAATACAGAGATTTCAGGGGTGTACTATTACCTACTTAAGAAAATTGCATGGGAAGGAATTAACCTATCAGAGGTTATTTCAACAACCAATGAGTTTACTATAGTTGTAGATACAAGTATGGTAAGTAACGCGTTTAGCGTACTTATGGATTTAAAAACTGAAACTTCGCAGAGCTAATAATTACTTATTCTTCGTTACTTTAATTTGCGAAATGATATCATGCATTTCTGCAAGTTTCTTCTCTAAATCTTCAACAGATACTTGTTTTTCTGCGTTTGCGGCTTTGTCTGCTACGTCCATCTCTGCTTTGGCTTCATCCATACCGTTCATGATTACACCAATAAATAGGTTCAAGAAAATCATGGTACCAATAAGTACAAAAGAAACAAAGAAAAAGGCTGAACCACCCGGGTTAGCGGTTGACACGGTACAAAGATCCATATTGCCATCATATCCGTAATTCTCACATCCGAACATATTTATATACATCACATCTGTCCAATCTTCTAGTGTAACTACTCTAAATAGACTCAACATGGAAGTCTGTAAATTTTCGAAGTGAATTGGATCATTTTCGCCGAAGAAAAATACGCCTGCTACTGCATATATATAAAAGAGTAATAGAAGTAAAATCGATACATAACCCATAGAAGGTATGGACTTTAATAAGGCTCCAACTAACATTTGCAGTTTAGGTAAAGCCTTAATGAGCTTAAGAACACGAAGTAATCTTAATAGCCTCAAGATTGCAATTGAACTTCCACCAAAAGGTAAAAAGGCTGCGGCAACAATAATAAAGTCAAAAACGTTCCACGCATCCTTAAAATAGTTCCATGGTTTTGGAACTTCCGCTACTAGCTTCACAACTACTTCTATGATGAATATCCCAAGAACAATTTTGTTGAGCAGTTCTAAAAAAGTCTCGTTTTTCGAATAAAATTCTGGGTAGGTCGCCATACCAACCAATACACCAGCAACAAGAATAGCTATTGTTACAGTGTTCTGAAACCACTTAACCTCAGCGATTTGTTTACATAATTTTACCATTTCATAATTTTTTAGCGGGATGAAAATAGAAATTTTGAACGAATTCGATTTCAGACGCTTAAAGAGTGTAACCATTTATTTTACGTACGTACACATTATTTAATATAACTTAATAAAACAGGTACGCTCCTTTGCTTATCTTTGACACTCGAAATGGAAGAAAAACAAGAAAAGTTAAACCTCAGTATGGTGATTCCGCTTCTCGATGAAGCCGAATCGTTGCAAGAACTTCATGACTGGATTGTTAAAGTGATGAAAGAGAACAACTATTCTTACGAAATTCTATTCGTTGACGACGGTAGTAAAGATAATTCTTGGCAAATCATAGAGGATCTTCAAAAGAACAATTCGAATGTTCGGGGAATCAAATTCAAAAGAAATTACGGTAAATCAGCCGCATTACATGTGGGTTTTGAAGCGTGTAAAGGTGATGTTGTTATTACAATGGATGCTGATTTACAAGACAGTCCTGAAGAGATTCCTGAGTTAAGAAAAATGATTTTGGAGGATGGATTTGATTTAGTTTCAGGTTGGAAAAAGAAGCGTTTCGATAGTTTTATTAAGAACTCGACCACCAAGATTTACAATGGAGTAAACCGCCGTTTTTCTGGAATCAAATTAAACGACATGAACTGCGGTTTAAAAGCTTACCGCAAGGATGTGGTTAAATCAATTGAGATTTATGGCGAAATGCACCGTTATATTCCAGTGATTGCGAAGGCTGCAGGGTTCGGAAATATAGGGGAGAAGGTAGTAATACATCAAGCACGAAAGCATGGTTCTTCTAAATTCGGATCGCGAAGATTTGTAAATGGATTTCTAGATATGTTCACCATAAACTTCATGACAAGGTTCGGAAAAAAACCAATGCATCTTTTTGGCTTATGGGGAACTTTATTCTTCATTATTGGGTTTTTGTTTGCCTTCTATTTAGGAATTGACAAGCTTTTCATTGATAAGAGTGGGAGATTAATTGCAGAAAGACCAGAGTTCTACATATCCTTAGTTGCCATGATTTTGGGATCTCAGTTGTTTTTAGCTGGGTTCTTAGGGGAAATGATATCGCGAAATTCTTCCATTCGAAATAACTACTTGATAGAAAAAGAGGTTTAGCCTTGAGCTCCGAAAAAATCATACTTATATCACCAGCTTTCCCTTATCGCGGTGGAATAGCAGCAACATCAGATAGGCTTGCACAGGAATATCTTAAGCGCGGTGCGGATGTTGAAGTATGGACCTTCAAAATGATGTACCCTAAGTTTCTTTTTCCGGGTAAAACTCAATATCAAGAAGAAGGTACTCCAGGACCGGAGGGCACTAAAATCATCCGTAAAATATCTTCTGTAAATCCATTCAATTGGTTCAAGGTAGGTCGAGACTTAAAACAATCTGGAGCATCTAAAGCGATTATCCGTTTTTGGCTTCCTTTTTTTGGGCCTTGTTTTGGAAACATTGCAAGAATAGGAAAAAAGGGAGGGGTTAAGATTATTTGTTTGGCAGATAATGTTGTTCCTCACGAAGCTAGAAAGGGAGATAAGTTTTTGTCAAAGTATTTCTTTAAACGAGTGGATGCTTTTTTGGTAATGGCTGAAAAAGGAATTGCTCAATTGAAGGAAACATTTAATTATCGAAAACCAATAATCTATTCTCCTCATCCATTGTTTGATGTTTACGGAGATCCAATGAGCAAGGAAAAGGGATGTAAACATTTAAATATCTCTCCTGAATTTGATTACATCCTTTCTTTCGGATTAATTAGAAAATATAAAGGAGTTGATCTTTTGTTGGAGGCTTTTGCCAGCGTTAAAGATCAATTACCGAATCAAAAAATCATATTAGCCGGAGAAGCTTATGATGATTGGAGTGATTATCAGGCAATAATAGATAAACATAAGTTAAACGAACGCATTATTCGCTTTGATAAATTCATTGCAAATGATGATGTAAAATATTTCTTTTCGGCAGGAGATTATTTAGCGTTAACGTATAGACATGCAACCCAGTCAGGGGTTACACAAATAGCGTATACCATGAATCTACCTATGCTGGTTACGAATGTTGGAGACTTAATGAATATGGTCCCTAACGGCAAGGTGGGTTTGGTATGTGAAAATGATATAAAGAGCATTGCAAATGCTTTGATAGATATGAGTAATAAAGCTAATCTGTCTTCCTTCGTTACTGGAATAGAAGAAGAGAAGAAGCGTTTTGAGTGGGGGAGACTTTGTGATAATCTCGATAAATTATCAGATTCAGTAACAAGCGCTTAAGTTTTACGTATTCATCAATATAAGATGGAGCATCAAAAGAGAATAGAAAGCATATTAAGTGAATCGGCTGAAGTTAAAAGTCGGATTCTGAAGGATCAAGCCTTACTAGAAAGGATTCATAATGCCGTTGAGAAGGTAATTCATCTTTATAAAAATGATGGCAAGCTTTTGCTTTGTGGTAACGGGGGGAGTGCAGGTGATGCTCAGCATATTGCTGCTGAGTTTACGGGTAGATTTTATTATGATAGACCACCATTAAATGCGGAAGCGTTACACGTAAATTCTTCTTATTTAACTGCTGTAGGAAACGATTATGGCTACGATGAAATCTATGCCAGGATGGTTAAGGCCCAGGGAAAAGAGAATGATATTTTAATCGGAATTTCTACTTCTGGAAACTCACCAAATGTGCTTAAAGCCATTAATGCTGCGAAAGAGTTAGGAATGATTACTATAGGAATGACGGGAGAAAGTGGCGGAAAAATGTCAGGCCTTGTAGATGTGTTAATCAACGTTCCGTCCAACGATACGCCACGCATTCAAGAAAGTCATATCACTATAGGACACATTATTTGTGAGCTTGTAGAATCTAGCATTTTTCCCAAGTAACTAAAGCTTTGAGAATTTTATGTTTTCTCTGTTATCTTCAGAGTAAACAGTTAACACATAACTTCCTCTTTCTAGAAAACTCACATCTATAATTCCTATTTCTTTATTCGAGTTATAAACGAGTTGGCCTGCTAAGTTTCGTATTTCAATTTTATTCAATGCTACGGTAGTTTCAATATTCAGGATGTTCTGAGCTGGATTTGGATAAACGGTTAACGCTATTTTCTCTCCAATTCCTTCATTACTCACAAAGAAATTTGAACCACATTCATCTTCTCCTATCTTATTGTAATAAACTAAAGCGGAGGTATAGGTAGTCACGAGCGCGAGAAATTCGCTAGAGCCTTGAACCGGAAATTCACCGAGTCCAACAACTGCAAAATATCTTGTCATTTGTGGATCTAAACTTGCGTAAGAGATCGTGTCTCCCTCAACGATGTGAAAAAGTTCGTCTGAAATCATAATTTCAAGCCGGTCACAATCATTTAGGTAAAGAATACTAAAGTTATGCTCATTTGTTTCATAGTTTATTTCTTCTGGAAGTAATTCAAAGTAATATGATTCGAGATCCCAATAGATATCCGTTTCTGTAGAAGTATTCACATTGTCCCAATAGCTAGTGGGCATTGGATATACATTGCTATAGCCTTTATGTCTCGTTTTTAATGAGTAGTCGATTACGAGGGTATCAGGGTGTGGATAGCTAACACCAATAATTTCTTTTTCTTTCGCGTATTCAGACACTGAATGATCCCAAAAACTAGAGCCATAATCAGTTCCATCTGATTCGTGTGTGTATTTAATTTCATCGCCTATTTCAAAATCAAAAACCTGATTCACGGTTGGGTTCAGTATTCCCGCTTCAGGGAACGTTCTCCCCACAAGGGTTAATGAATCCAAATCATCAGGGTAAGTATGTGCGCCACCTAAATATACCCCGTTATAGGCGGCAGGGAAAGAGTAAAAAGGAAATAAGTTTACAAAGCCGTGGTGCTTCGATAAAACAAAATGGTCGAAATCTATCTCCATTGAAATATTACTGAATAATGATATTGTTTTAACCGAGTCTAAGTCTCCAAAAATACGCATGGTGTCATGAGCGCTCACCCATCCTTTAATCCAGTCTCCAGATGGATATGTATATACCAAGAAGGTGTCTTCCAAGACGGCATTAGTCTTTAGGGTTATCTCTTCGTCAAATTCATTATAAAAAACATTCCACCCGTCATCTTTTATAAGGACTTCCGTTCCATACCAATTTTTATCAAAATAACCTTCTCCTGCATCTGCATCAACTCTTAAACTTCGGTAAGAGAAGAAAAGGGAATCACTTCCAATCAATTGAACAGAATCTGTGCGTGTACCTAAAACATATCCGCTTCCATTCATGAAATAGTTTATGTCATGAGAGTAAATACTCTGGTAGTTTTGGGCAAATGATGTTGAAAAACAAAAAAGCAAGAAGCTTAAGAGAAAAATAGACTTCATATCTTTAGTTTTGGGTGTGTAAGGGTACACGCGCTAAACTAATAATACGTTGGAAGAATTAAAGAAATTAAATATTGATAAGTCATGGACCCTCTTTTTAGATAGAGATGGTGTTATCAATAAGCGCCTAATGGGTGATTACGTTAAAACGCTAGACGAACTTGAAATTCTTGCTGGGGTTCCAGAGGCAATAAAAGTATTTCAGAATTTATTTGGCAAAATTGTTGTCGTTACTAATCAACAAGGGATTGGAAAAGGGCTAATGACTGCAAATGATCTCAAGGTAGTCCACGATGAGATGAACGCGCAACTCTCTGGAGCAATCGAGAAATTCTATTTCGCGCCTCAGCTCGCCACGGAGAATCATATTGATAGAAAGCCAGGAATAGGCATGGGGCTTCAAGCAAAGCAAGATTTTCCTTCAATAGACTTTAAAAAGTCACTAATGATTGGAGATTCAGAGAGTGATATTGAGTTTGGTATGAATTTGGAGATGAAAACCATAATGTTGAAAACGGACCGTAACCAAACGTCAAAAGCTGATTATATTTTTGAAAATTTGTTAGACGTTTCAAAGTCTCTTTAACTACGATTATGAAAGGATCATTACTTCTTCTTTTTACGCTTTTTATGGCGATTGGAATGGCTCAGGTAAATCAAAAAGATAGCCAGGGTCGAAAGCAAGGTGTATGGAAAAAATTCCACGCCAATTCTGGTGCCATGCGTTATACTGGAACTTTTAAGGATGATAAGCCTGTAGGCAAGTTTCTTTACTATTACGAAACTGGTCAGCTACAAACAGTAATGATTTACCGAAAAGATGGATCTTCTTATTGCGAGATGTATCATCAGTCAGGTAAGATTATGAGCAAAGGGAAGTACGTAGATCAGGAGAAAGATAGTTTATGGTATTTCTTTGACGATAGAGGTGTGCTCAGTTATCAAGAAACATATAAGGCAGGTAAGCTAGATGGTCAGAGAGTCGTTTATTATGCTCCTGTTGATGGTCAATACCGAGTAATGGAATCAACCTACTATAAAAACGGGGTTAAACATGGAGAGCATAAGGAGTATTATCAAAGTACTAGATTAAAGTGTGAGTGCACTTACGTTGATGGTAACATTAACGGAGCCAAGAAGTATTATCATACCAATGGGAAGCTGGAGCGTATTGAGCGTTATAAGTATGCAACTAGACATGGCGTTTGGATCTATTATAATGATAAGGGAGTGAAAGAAGGTATGATAGTTTATTGGGAAGGTAGGTTAATGGAAGGAGAACAGGCCAATAAAGCTATCGAAAAGTTAAAAGCTGAATCTGGAAATTAGTCTTCAACGTAAGTTCCTGCGCTTTTTAATTTCGGTTTCCAGTAGGTAGATTTTTCTACGTTAGTTACAATTACTCCTTTGCTGGTTGAGGCATGCACCATCGATAGTTCGTCTGATTTATCCGATACTACTAATCCCACATGCGAAATTCTAGAACCAGAACTAAAGAATACCAAATCCGCCTTTTGGGCATTTGTAAGCTTTACTTTTTTAGATTCTTCAGCTTGACCTGATGCGGTTCTGGAAATAGTATACCCATATTTTTTATGCACATAGGAGGTGAACCCCGAACAATCAAATCCGCTTTCATCGCTGCCAGCCCACACATACTTTATCCCAATTAAGGATTTAGCATAAATAACCATTCTATCTCTTAAAGGGCTATCAGCCGTTATAATTTCCTTCCCACCATCATCCGTAATTACTGGCTCATCTACTGGTTTTGGAGCTGCGTCAATACTATTTAAAGTTCCGCTTATGAATAGATCTAGCTCATCAGCAGAACCTGTTAATCCGCATCCTCTCAATTTCTTTTCCAAATCAACTAAATAGGTTTTTAAGTGAGCAAGTTCAAAGTAATGGGCCTTCACATAGTCAGTATATTTTTCATTTGATTGCGTCACTTTGTAGAGTTGAACTGCATCAAAAATACATTTAGGATGTTTCTTAAACCAATGCTCATCTTCTGCCAATCGGAATGTTGAAAGCGCTTTGTAGTACTCTGGTAAACCACTATAATCATATAAAGGGTCTGCCATCAATTTATTGGCTTTACGGTATACTTTTTTATAATACCCTTGATCATAAAGTATCTCGAGTTTATCAATCTTTTTATCCTGAGAATAGCTGTGCCCAAGCGTGAAAACAAATAGGAATGCAACAAAATACTTCATACTACATCAAAATTACATTGAAACGCTTGTAATCCTTGGTTTTATTGGTGTTAAGTATAAACAATATGCTGTTAATTCTATCCGTTCTTTTAGGTGGATTTAGGTCATTTCTGATCTAACTTTGATAGTTAAATCTAAATCTTGAAACTTTATATAATAGCGGGTGAGGCATCAGGAGATTTGCACGGAAGCAATCTGATGAAGGCGTTTAAATCTAAACGCAGTGATTTAGACTTTAGGTTTTGGGGAGGTGATAAAATGAGCGAAATTGCGGGTGAACCTGTTAAGCACATACGTGATCTGGCGTTCATGGGATTTGTAGAGGTTCTAGCGAATATTCGAACCATTACTAAGAATATCAAAATGTGTAAGCAAGATATTCTGAATTATAAACCTGACGCCCTAATTCTAATCGATTATCCCGGTTTTAATTTGAGGATTGCTGAATTCGCGAAAGCACATAATATTAAGGTACTCTATTACATCTCACCACAAGTATGGGCCTGGAAAGAAGGAAGAGTAAAGAAAATTAGAAGGGTTGTAGATAAAATGTACTGTATCCTGCCATTTGAAAAGGACTTTTATGCAAAACATGAATACGAAGTAGAGTTTGTAGGCCACCCGCTTGTTGACGCTATAAATGCATTCAAAGAAGAGGCGCCCACAAAGGTTGTTTTTTATGATAAGTATAAACTTGAAGATAAACCCATATTAGCATTGCTTCCGGGCTCAAGAGTGCAAGAAATAAAGGTGAAACTACCTATTATGTTAGAAGCCTCGAAAAGCTTTGGCGACTATCAAATCATTATTTGTGGTGCTCCTAATAGAGATGAAAAGTTCTATGCGTCATTTGTAGGCGGAACCAGTACGAAAGTCGTAACGAACGACACTTATAGTGTTTTAAATTTTGCAACCTTGGCTATGGTTACGTCGGGCACTGCCACACTTGAAACGGCGCTTTTTAAAGTTCCTCAAGTGGTATGCTACAAGGGTAGTGCAATTTCCTATGCGATCGCTAAACGTCTAGTAAAAGTCAATTATATATCCTTGGTCAATCTAATTATGGATCAAGAATTGGTGAAAGAATTGATACAAGCAGATTTAACATCTCAAAATATTGTTCAGGAACTATCTAAACTAAAGGAAGGAGAGGAGCGTGATCGTTTGATTTCGAAATATGAGTCTTTAATAGTAAAGCTTGGCGGAGGAGGAGCATCGGACCAGGCCGCGGCTAAAATGTTAGAATTAATAAATTGATTAGAAAGGCAATCATATTGATCACTATGTTGATGACGACTTTATCTTTTGCGCAACAGCTTAAGATTGGTTTGATGCGTACCTATAAGTCAACAGCGGTGGAGTTTACTTATGGTAATTCGGTTTATGATATATATGCTGATTCTTCACTAATTACATCTATTTGGGAGTCACAAACTGTTAGATTTAAGCGTTCGGGGGAAAAAGTCAAAGTGGTCAAAGGCGATAGAACCATTGGTTATTATGATACAGTATATGTGAAGGAAAGAAAACCAAATGGTTATTTGAAAGTTCAGTCCGTTGCCCCAAAAGTGAAGAAGACTAAAAAGTATGAGGATAACTTCTTAATCGTTCCTGAGGAGAGTAGTCGAATCAAAATCATTAATGAGGTTGATATGGCGAACTATCTGGCTGGAGTAGTGGAAAGCGAAGGCGGAGGAAGCAAGCATATAGAGTATTACAAAGTTCAGGCTATTTTAAGTAGAACATATGCGTTAGATCATTTAGGAAAACATAAAAAGGAGGGCTTTCATTTATGTAGTGATGTTCATTGTCAAGCATACCATAATATGATGAGGTATACGCCAGATATTGATTCGGCAATAGCTCAAACAAAGAATCAAGTGATGATTGATGAGAACTTCAAGTTAGCGGACGGTTTTTTCTTCGCTAACTGCGGAGGACAAACGAGTGAAGCAGATTTTGTTTGGAATAAGCCAGTTCATCATTGTAAAAGTGTGAAGGATACCTTTTGTATTCATAGTAAACAGGCTAATTGGACAAAGAAAATTGATAAGAGTAAATGGCGGAACTACCTGGTTAATCATTTTGGGTTTCCTGTAAACGATAGCATATTTGGAGATGGTTTATACAATTTTGTTCAGGAGAACCGAAAAGCATTTTATTTGGCACCTCAATTAGGTATACCACTCAGAGACTTACGTGTCAAATTCAAATTAAAATCTACCTGGTTCACAAGCAACCTTGAGGGCAATTATGTTGTACTTAAAGGAAAGGGATTTGGACATGGAGTAGGCCTCTGTCAGGAAGGAGCAATGCGAATGGCTAAGCTTAATTTTTCTGCCGAAGAGATTCTGAATTTTTACTTTACCGGAGTTCGTTTGATAGATTATTATTATTGGAGTTTTATAAAACAACGCCAAGAAGTTATCGCAGAATTATAAGTAGAAATCTATAAGTTCTACTGTTTTAGTTGATTATTCACTGCATTTATTTTTTTCTTTCTCAACGTTGCCATAACTTTAACTAAAACTTAAACCAACCAATTATGAAAAATTTTTACCTATTTGCGATGCTAGTTGCAGGCATCACTGCGAATGCGCAGTACACGGTCATTGATGACTTTGAATCAACGGACCCATTTCCATGGGGTTCATGGGTTGGAACTGGAACAGTAAGTACTGCAGATTCACACAGTGGATTGCAAATGTTTGATACTGGAGGTTCCTGGCCATACAGAACGGACGTGAGTTATGGTTCTGCTGGTGATACTCTCTCTTGTTGGACGAAAGCAGGAACGGGAAGAACATACTGGGGCTTTGGAGCCAGCGCCGCAGGATGTTATTCTTTTGTTGCAGCGCCTAACACGAGTGATATTCGTTTCCAGCAAAATGATGGCTATGGGTACACAGAACTTTCAACTACACCATTCACTTTCACGACAGGAAACTGGTACAGAATGGAAGTGATTTTTGTTACTGATACGGATGTCGTTGGTAATCTCTATGATTCAGACGGGACAACGCTTTTAGCAACAGTTAGTGAGACGTTGCCAGGTGTAACTCCAGGGGGATTTGCGTTTAGAACTTTCGGAGGTAACTACGTTGATTACTTGACAGCGTATGATGTTTGTTTCTACACATATGGAACAATGACGGACGAAGGATGCGGAACTTATACAGTACCAAGTGGAGATGAAACTTATATGGTAGACGGAACTGTTACAGATACGATAATGAGCAGTGCGGGATGTGATTCAATCCTTACAATAACTTACAGCATTCTTCCTTTGCCAGACGTAGCTGGAAGTGTTGACGATACAATTATTTGTGAAGGGAATTCTGTAACCTTTACTAGTACAGGAACTGCAGTTACTTATGCCTGGGATAGTGGAGTAACGGAAGGAGTTGCTTTTACTCCTCCATCGGCAGGACTTATTGAATTCGTAGTAACTGGAACTGATGCAGACGGTTGTGAGAATACAGATACAGTAATTGTTGATGTGATGGATAATAATGTTGCACTTACTTCATCTGTAGTGCCGGTTTTATCTGGAGCTGATGGAGAAATTGATTTAACCGTGACAGGGGCAATTCCGATTATTGAATTTGATTGGGATAACGATGGAACAGGAGATTATGATGATACTGAAGATTTGACCGGATTAGATGAAGGAACTTATATTGTTGCTGTAAGAGATTCTGCTGGTTGTGAGGCTACAACAACAATTGTTTTGGGGAATCAACTAGGCGTTGATGGAGAGTCAATTGAATTAAAAGCTTATCCAGTACCGACTTCAGACAATGTTACTCTGGAAGTAACGGGTGAGTTTTTATATGAAGTATTCTCGGCAGATGGAAAAGTAATCCAAGCAGGAGTGGCCTACGATAAAACAACCATTGACCTTACCAATCAAGAGTCGGGTATTTTCTTAACAAGAGTTGAAGTAAATGGTACAGTGCAAACAGTACGATTAGTAAAATTATAATTCAAATTACTTCAATAGTGAGGGAGTGCATATGCACTCCCTTTTTTTGCGCTAAAAAAAATCCCAAAGGGAATACTTATCTCGTTGAAACCAAAAAAAGGAATGAAAGCAAAAGTTCAACTTATTACAGGGGCTCCAAACTCAGGCCAAAAAGAATATGCAATAGACTTGGCCTTACGCCAAATGGGAAATGCATCAGAACCTCACAAGACATATCGTTAAACAGTACACTTTTAAAACATGAGTTTGTACCCTTGAATATTTCTTCTAATCTAGCAGGTAATAAAGTAGTGCTTATTCTCTCTCTTACCAATTGGATCGAGAATGTTTTTCTTGAAAAGAATAAAGACTATGGTCAAGCACTTGCTTTTTGTAAAGAACAGTGCTCAATTATACTAGAAACTAAAGCGAAAGTTATAATCACTTCTGCCGAGCTCTCTTATTGGGGCCCTTCTATGAAAGAAGAAGACAAACGATTTATAGAATTGCATGGAGCAGTAAATAAATTTTTTGGAGAAAAAGCTGATAGAGTAACAGTTCTAATTTCGGGAAAAGCAATGGCTGTTATGAATTAGAATAAGTAAATCTTATGTTGTAAGATTATTTAGAAAGTGACCGGAAAAAAAATGCTCTTATATTTTCTTCAAAGAATAGGTGATTAACTCAGAACCTCCGTCCCAAGTTCCCGCGCCCCAATGAAGAATATATTCACAGTATACTGAATCCTCATCTGGTTTCAAAGTCAACCTATTCGTAATATGATATCCCTAAATAAATTCATATGTTTCGTAAACTAAGGAATCTGTATGTGTCCAGTAGCCAGAAATTGCACTACCAGAAGAAGTATCAAATGTAAGAATCGAATCTCCTCCTATGATCTCCATTTTTGCGAAGTGATTTGAGGTCGAGTCTTCTTCCAGGTCGTAAGTCGTGAAGCCATCATAAGTCCACCAATCATATCGGTAATAGCTTCTTTCGCCCTCGTAATTCCCGACCATAGTTTCACCAGTCTTAAGACTAGTCTCAACTGTGATTTTAGGCTCAATTGACTTATCCATTTCCTCCTTTTTACATGACAGGTGAAATAGAACAATTAATATGAGAAGTTTTGGGAGTTTCATTGTGTTATATATATACCTAGTCAATTTTTCGAGCACAAAAAAACCGGACCCAAATTTATTCTTCTACCAAGGAATTGTGTGAGTCCGGTTTATCAGAGAGTATTGATTTGCTAACTTGCCATTTTCTTAGGGGTAATAACGAGTATTTCATTTACCTGTACTTCCGTAATTTTCCTAGTTACACCAGTCGTTTTATCATTAAAAACTCTATTCACTAGCTTTCCGTCTATGGCTAACATTTGACCTTTGCTTACATATTTTTCAATGAGCTCGGCTTTACTTCCCCAGGCAACAATTTGGTGCCATTGCGTTTTTTGTACGCGTCCTTCTGCTTCTTGTATTGTTTCATTAATTGCTAAGGGAAATTTCGCCAATTTAACGCCGTTTTTCTGTGTTCTTACTATCGGGTCAATTCCGATTCTTCCAATTAGGTTTACCCCATTTTTAATTTGATTCATGTTCGTGTAAATTTTAGTTAGTTAAAAAGAATTAGGGCTTTTTCTTTCGTTTACTTTTTTCCTAGAAGAAGTAGCTCGCTTATTTGAATTTCTGTTCTATACTTTTTTGTTCCTTCTACTTCATAAGCGAATGTTTTCAGTTTGCCTTCTACAGCAATTTCTTGACCTTTTTGTACGTATTGCTCTAGGATGTCTGCGGTTTTACCCCATGCAGTCAAATTATGCCATTGCGTATCCGTTATTTTTTCTCCTTTTGAATTATAATAAGTCTCATTCGTGGCGAGTGAAATCTTTGCTAGTTTATTTCCGTTTTCGAACGAAATGATTTCTGGTGCCTGTCCTAAGTTTCCGATTAATTGTACTTTGTTTCTTAAATTGTTCATGATAATAAAATTTAAAGATTAATAATTGATAATTAGTTGTTTGTCAAAAGCGACACTGCAAAGATGTGAGACCTGAAATCACTTAATCGTAATTTAAATGATTGTAGTCGAATAAAATACATTTGTAAGTGTTTGAAAATTACTAAATGTTTATTAAACAGATAATTATAGGTATTTCATTAATCGAATAATTCTTGAAATAATTTAATTTATAAATTCAACATATGAATTATGGTATACATTTAGAGAAGGTTTTTAACGATGTAGGAAGAGAACCTTCCAAGGGCGAGGTAGCAAAATATATTCCTGAACTGGCTAAAATTTCGGGCGATAAATTTGGAGTACATATTTCATGTGTAGATGGTTCGAAACATTCTTTTGGCAACGCTTCCGAGAAATTCTCGATTCAAAGTATATCTAAAGTTTTGTCGCTACTACGAGCATACCAGTTGGCGGGGGAGAAACTTTGGAATCGTGTAGGAGTAGAACCATCAGGAACAGCTTTTAATTCCTTGGTTCAACTAGAAACAGATTTAGGTATTCCTAGAAATCCACTGATTAATGCTGGAGCCCTTGTCGTAAGTGATGTACTAATCTCAAATCTAGAGAACCCAAAACAAGAATTTATTCAATTTGTTCGAGACCTTGCAGGTATTCCTAATCTGAATTATAACGAAAAGGTGGCCCAAAGCGAAGCGCTATGTGGTTACAGAAATGCAGCACTAGTAAATTTGATCAAAGACTTTGGAAATATTAATAATGAAGTAGAAGAGGTGTTAGATTTTTACTTCCATCTTTGCTCTATAGAGATGAGTTGTGTAGAAATGGCGGAGACCTTTTTACTATTTGCCCAAGATGGAATTTGTCCAATGAATGATAAACAGGTTATCAAACTAGAGAATACTAAAAGAATCAATGCCATTATGCAAACATGTGGTTTCTATGATGAGGCTGGTGAATTTGCATTCAAAGTTGGTTTGCCAGGAAAGAGTGGTGTAGGAGGGGTGATTGTGGCTATTCTTCCAGATCAATATAGCATTGCTGTTTGGAGTCCATGTCTTAACGAAAAAGGAAACTCATATAAAGGAATGAAGCTTTTAGAGGAATTCACAACAGCTACAGGTTATAGTTTATTTTAATGAAGCATATAAAGGGCTTTGATGGATTAAGGGGAGTATCAATTATATTGGTATTGTTAACCCATTTGGGCTTATTTTGGAAATTACCAAGAACTCCCTTCTTTCAAGAGCGTGTTTGGGAGCTAATTCATGGAATGGTTGGTGTAAAGATGTTTTTCACCTTAAGTGGATTTCTCATTACTCGAATGCTTCTACATGAATACAACAAATTCGGGAATATCAGATTCGGAAGGTTTTATTTAAGACGTTTTTTACGAATACTACCTCCCTTTATATTTTTCTTGCTGGCCGTGTTTGTTTTGATGCGGCAAGGTGTGATTTGGGAGTCGTATAACGGTCTTTTATACGCTTGTTTTTATGCGTATAACTTTGTGTCCAATGTTTATTACACCGGTGAGTTAGGGCATACTTGGACCTTGGCTGTAGAGGAGCAATTCTATTTATTTTGGCCGTGGATTTTGATCTATACCAAAGGAAAGTTAAGGGTCATAATTACAATTCTTATCATTCTTTTATGCAGTATTGCGTTCTTTTTGTATCCTGTATTTGAAATTGGAGATTATTCGCGCCCTTTTCGCTGGTTTGTTCCGGCCTCAGTTTCCGTTTTTATTGGCTCCCTGTTTGCTATTTTGCTAAACAATCATGACTTTGTCATGGCCAGTAACTCAAAGAATAAATTAATTCTTATTCTTTCTATAGTTTTATTTCTGTCTCCTCTTTATACTCCTTGGTTGGCCTTGGTTGATCCCGTTCAATCATTTGCTTGCGCCTTTTTAATTCTATGGATCTACAATAATCAAGATTCTTTTCTAACAAGTACTTTAGAGTTTTTTCCGATAAGATATTTAGGTCAAATTTCGTATGGTGTGTACATATTCCAGGGAATCTTTCTGACTACTGGTCCAGCAGCAAGGAACTGGTTCCAAACCTATCCACAAAATATTCTATTAACATTAACAGTTGCCATCCTCTCATTTGAACTAATAGAAAGACCAATTCTTAAGTATAAAAGGAAAACAAGTAGGGAGGTCTAATTAAACCTTATCTTGTGATCAAATCAATAATCATGAACGGAGGTATTGGAAGGATAACTGTAGGTATATTATTTTTAGTCTTAGGAGGGTTACGGCTGGCGTCTGATAGTGTACAAGCGCTTGGATTTATTCTTATTCTTTATGGTTTGTTTTCAATTGGTCATGGAATTTATAAGCTAACCAAAGAACGTGAAACCGGTAAGATTGTTAACCGTCAAAATCAAGAAGAAGATGAAACTTTGGACAGTGAAATTTAGCCAGTTAATCCCTTGTTTGGCCTTTTTCTTTCTTGCCTGTACTCATCAAGAGAATATAGAAAAAGTAGTTTCGATAGAGGAAGATACCAGTGTTTATAACGTTGCTTTTCTCGTAATGGATGGAACCTACAATACCGAACTAACAGCACCTTACGATATCTTTCATCACACCATTTTTAGAGATAGTATTAAACCAATGAAAGTCTTTACTGTGGCCAACACATTGGACCCAATTACAACTTTTGAAGGCATCAAAATCTTACCAGACCATGATTACACTTCGGAACAATTACCACGTGTTGATATCCTAGTAATTCCTAGTGCTGAACATCATTTGGATTCCGATCTAGCAGACGAAGCAATGCTAAATTTTGTCAGAGAAATAAGTGAAACTGCTTTATTCGTTACCTCACATTGTGATGGTGCCTTTGTTTTGGCCGAGGCAGGTGTTTTAAATGGAATAGTATCTACAACCTTTCCAGCAGATGTTGAAGAATACCGATCTAGGTATCCCGAACTTCAAGTAAAAGATTCCGTGCTATTCGTTCATGATGGTAAGTTCATTACTTCTGCTGGAGGTGCTAAGAGTTTTGAAGCGAGTTTATATTTATGTGAACTCCTTTATGGTAAAAAGAACGCTGATGAAATTGCTGAAGGAATGGTGATTGATTGGCAATTGGATAGTGTTCCTCATATCGTGGTTAATGATTAGTGTTAGAGATGCCATAGAAGAAGACGCTGAATTAATAGCAAATTATTGAAACAATGCCCCTGAAAAATATCTAAGAGGAATGGGTGCTGATAAATCCTTACTTCCTAATAAGTCCGACTTTATTGATATGTTGAAAAATCAATTCTCGCTACCAATTAAGGAAAAGAGGAGTTATTGTCTAATCTGGGAGTTGGAGGGGCAAGCTATAAGTCATTCGAATACAAACCCTACAACCTTCGGGAAAGATGCCTATATGCATCTTCATATTTGTAATGAGAGAAATAGGAGAAAAGGACTTGGTAAGGAATACATGGAGTTAACGATTCCATTGTTCTTTAAGAACCTTCAACTAGAAGATCTATACGCACAGCCAATGTCATCTAATCCTCCACCAAATATTTTACTTGAATCTCTGGGATTCGAGTTGGTAAAGACATATATTACCACTCCTGGAAGTATCAATTTTGAGCAGGAAGTGAATCTTTGGAGAAAAACTAAAGCATAAAAAAAGGACCTTCATTTGAAGGCCCTTTCTCGAATTAACTAATCTCTTAACTCTTTATTAAATAGCGGAAAATCTATTATGGGTTTCATACGAAAAGGCAATTAATAATATGTAATTGTTCTGGATGAATAAAATGTAGTTCCTTCCAAGATTCCATTCATAAATGTACTATTCATGGTTACCCAGTTTCCATTTCTGTCAAAGGTGAAATCATAATGCATTTTTGAGTATATCTGACTTCGCCATCTTTAAAACTAACATATTTCGTGTCAACCCAATACCCTTCCGGGTCGTAAGTGAATTCAAGAGATTCTGCATTTTGATCTTCAAATTTCGATTCTATTTTAAATAGTCTGCCTTGATCATCATAAATAAACTCTCTAGTCGAGTTTTTAACCCTTTCGAATTTTATCCTGTCTGTTTGAATCGTATCATAAATAAAGAATCTCGGTGTAAAACCCATTCTATCCGGAATCTCAATAATCCTGTTCAAGCTGTCCAACTTTAATCTATGGTGATATGAAAAGCATAGATATCCTCCGGCTTGAAGAATAAAGTTCTCATTGATTGTTCTTTTGTCTTTTCGTATACGCTTTTTTATTCCCGTTGAATCTTCATTATAAAGATATTGATCTATATAATTGCCCCAGTAAATTGATTTTTGAGTAACCGTTTTTAATCTACCTAACGAATCATACTCGTAGACCTTTAAGAACGAATTAGTGCTGTCAATCAGTTCACCTCTTTGATATTCTGTGATTCTTCCTATGCTATCAAAACACAAATGGCTTTCAAATCCATCATCAAAATCAATTCGTTTTACTCTTCCGTTAAGCGGAGTGCTATTCAGGTTCCATGAATAACTCTCATTAAAATGAAATGGATTTTGATCTAAATGTCGCGTATTGGTGAAAGCATAACTCCTTGGAGTAATGAACTCGAATGTGTTTACTCCGCTACTATCAAATTGTCCTTTAGTTATGAAGTTTATCGATAAGGAGAGCAACAATATTTGAATTCTCATTCTTTAATCTCTACTTCCGGCCAACATCATTACCCAGTACAGTAACGTTGTAATTGCCGCAAGTGCTGCAACAACATAGGTCATTGCTGCCCATTTTAAGGCGTCTTTTGCCATGCCATGTTCTTGCGATGTTACAATTCCGTTCGCCTCTATCCATTGAACAGCCCTTTTACTGGCATCAAATTCAACCGGTAATGTAATGATCGTAAATAATGTCATTACAGCTTGTGCACCAACTATTACCCAAATTACAGTAGACAGTGGAAAAGTACTAGCCAAAGCAGCTCCTCCAAAAATCATTGCCATCACAATTACGTTCATAATCATACCACTGGCATTTTGAATAGGGACCATTGCCGATCTAAAATTCAACCACTTATAAGCTGTTGCATGTTGAACAGCATGTCCTACCTCATGCGCCGCAACCGCCGCTGCTGCTGCACTGGATTGGTTATACACTGCTTCACTAAGGTTTACTGTCTTTTTCGCCGGATTATAATGATCCGTTAGCTGCCCACCTACTTGAATTACTTCAACATCAGTGATCCCGTTATCACGTAGCATTCTTTCTGCTACTTCTCTACCCGTCATTCCGTTCATTAATTGAACCTTGGAATACTTCGAGAACTTACTTCTCAGTCTTCCCGCAACCACAAGGCTAATTAGCATAAAAACTACCCCAATGATTACAGCACCCATGTGCATTGAAAACATTTCTCCCATTTTCCTATTTTTTTACTAAAGTTAATTATTAAATAGATTAGATCTTACTCGTATCAAGCGTTATCAGACTCTTTTAATCTTTTTTTAATCTCATCAAAAAGCAACATCTAAATCTTTATCTTTAACCATACAAATTATTTACCAACCATAAAAGTCTGCCAAGCTGGCACTAAAAAGAATTAAATGATAGTAATTACAGGAGCCGCGGGCTTCATTTCGTCATGTTTAGTTGAAGAATTGAATCAGAGAGGAAGAGAGGATTTAATTATAGTGGATGATTTTTCCAAGACAGAAAAAGAAAGAAATTTTCTTAAAAAGAAGTATCAACATAAGGTTGAGAGAGGAGAGTTTTTTGATTGGTTGGAAAATGAAAATCCCGCTATTGATATCATTTATCACCTTGGTGCTAGAACAGATACCACTGAATTTGACAAAAGTATTTTTGATGAATTAAATGAGGCATACTCGCAAAGA
Organism: Crocinitomicaceae bacterium; assembly: GCA_022447665.1. Lineage (GTDB taxonomy): Bacteria > Bacteroidota > Bacteroidia > Flavobacteriales_D > Crocinitomicaceae > JAKVAQ01. The sequence continues at coordinate 1,745 of JAKVAQ010000011.1, read as the reverse complement.
ATATGGAACTATTGCGTTAAGAACAATATTCCTCTAATTTATGCTAGTAGTGCTGCGACCTATGGATTGGGTGAATTAGGGTATGCGGATTCACACGATATCATTAATGATTTAAAACCTCTGAATCCATACGGAGAATCAAAGAATAACTTTGACATTTGGGCCTTGGCACAAGAGAATAAGCCTCCTTACTGGGCTGGACTTAAATTTTTTAATGTTTACGGTCCAAATGAATACCATAAAGGAAGAATGGCTTCAGTGATTATGCATGCATTTAATCAAATCAAAGCCAATGGAGGGGTTAAGCTATTTAGATCTCATAACTCTGAATACAAAGACGGTGAACAGCTACGTGATTTTATTTATGTAAAAGACTTGGTGAATGTTTGTCTGTTTTTAGGAGAGAAACAAAGGACCCCTGGGCTATATAATTTAGGAACTGGAGAAGCAAGAACCTTTCTAGATTTAGCCAAAGCTACCTTTACTGCACTTAATTTGGAAGCTAATATTTCTTTTATCGATACTCCTGAAGATATTAGAGATAAGTATCAATATTACACTAAGGCTGAGATGGGCAAGCTTTTGGCGGAAGGTTATTCAGACGGATTTAAGACCTTGGAAGAAGGGGTGAAGGACTATGTGCAGAACTACCTCGTAGAACAAAAAATATTTTAAAATGGAAGAAGTAAAAGATATCCAAGAGCAATTACTCGATGGGGTAAGGATGCAGTTGAAAGAAGGCGAAAAACTTGCTGCTGTTTTACAAGACACGCTCTTTTTAAGTGCAGATGCGGTATATAGAAGGATTCGTGGTGATGTTCCTTTTTCTATCTTCGAGACTAAGACAATTTGTGAGAAGTTCAATCTTTCGTTTGATGAATATGGCACGTTTAAAAGAGGTAAGGTTAACTTTCTTTATACACCATTAAACACTATTGGTCTTAACTTCACAACCTATTTAGAAGGTATTCGAGATGGGTTGAAACAAGCGAAGCAATTAAAAGATGTGAATTTAATAATGTGCGTTAATGACACCCCGTTATTTCAGCTCTTTAATCTTCCTCATTTAACTCGTTTCAAATTTTTCTTTTGGGCCAAAACTTACTTAGGTATAGAAGAATATAAAAATGAGAAGTTTAAGCGAGAGAAAATCGACAAACAGACCCTTGCTGTTGGTATTGAAGCCCATAATATTTACAACTCAATTCCAACCACAGAAATTTATGGACCTGAAACGTTACGTGGAACGCTTAGGCAAATAAAATACTATTTCGATTCTCAACAATTTGAGGATCCATCATATGCATTAGAACTATTAGATAACCTACAAGTATTAGCTGAACACATGCGAAAGCAATGTGAGATTGGTCGTAAGTTCGCTGCAGGAAACGAACCGCCTTCATCAGGAAATGAGTTTTACATGTATTCGAATGATACTTATATAGCAGATAACACTTACGTGATTGATTGGGATGGAGGAAGCGCAGTTTACTTCTCGCACAATATCATGAACTATCTGAATACAACGGATCCTTATTATATTACAGAGTCTAAGTTCGTACTAGATAAGCTTAAAAAGAATTCAAGTATTATCACAGAAGATAATGCCAAGGAAAGAGAACGTTTCTTTAGCAGTATTGAGAAGACCATCCAAAACTTCAGACGTAAAATTGAAGTTGAATTAGAGGACGATGTTTATTGATAAGCTGGAGCAGCAACAGAGCGGTATTGCTTGACTCTTATTT
>JAKVAQ010000010.1 GCA_022447665.1 Crocinitomicaceae bacterium | reverse complement strand
AATGGCAGATTAGTAGGGGATTCAATAGTATGAACTTTACCCCGTGATCTTCTGGAAATACTTAAAGAGTTATTGGTGTAAGGACGATTAAAGCCGGGGGATGCGTTGTATAGCATGATATCTTCTAATTCATTTTCATCCGATTTAAAGGCCTTCAATTCACCATTTATTAAAATGACATCTTCTTACCTATGAATATAGGTAACACTTGATAATACGTTACCCAGGCTATCATATTCTTTCCAAGTGCCTACTCTCATTTGCTCTTTGCACTGACCAGAATAATACATCAGACCTAAAGTATCAAAAATTGTAAAAGAGAGTAACTCAATGTATTTTGATCTTCTACATAAACGGCTACTTTTATTCCATTATGATGGAAATAAATATTGGTATCAAGGGCGAATTGGATTTCGCATTGGGACACCTTTAATCAGTATTAAATGCCCCTCTTCATATTCCTTTCGTCTTAGTTGACCAGTTATGTATGTTGAAGAGTTTGTTCTACCAGCTCTCCATCTATTAATATTGAGTCAATTAACTTCCAGTCCTGAGCTTTGNTTAAATTCCATAGCGGAATGAACATTAAAAAAAATAATACAAATTTCATGACTCTAAATTAAAAGAAACTTGAACATCACAGTTAAATATTGCACTTTAACACGCTCATTGTCACGTTTAGGAAAAAGCAGAAACTCGCTATGAGATCTAGAAACAAAGATGATTTTATTTCATCTCAACTATAGGGGTTTTAAGTATTACTAGTGTCCCCTCTTCAAGGTCTTTATATTCAAGGGAAAAATAATCTCCATGAATATTTTTCATCCATTTAATTCTATCTGAAGTAATTTTTATACCATGAGAAATTCCTTTATGTACATGGGCAATTTGCCTTGATTTTTCACGTCCAATCCCATTGTCTTTAATCTCCCATAAAATGTAATTTTCTTTAGGGATTACCTTAATAGAAAGTTCTTTATCTCCACTTATCTTATGATAGAGCCCGTGAATGAGCGCATTTTCTACGAATGGCTGAACGAGCATGGGAGGCGTAAAAACAAAATCTTCAATTTCATCTTTATCGTAGAGGAATGAACAATTGAAATTAGTACCCTGCTTCAATGAATTAATTTCAATATATGATTTTAAAAAGTTGATCTCTTCTTCTAAGCTTACTACGTTATTTCTAGAATAGTCTAAGGTTTGGCGTAAAAGAGATGCAAACATTGCAAGATATTTTTTAGCATAGTCATAATCGCCGACAGAAATACTTGCTTCTGCTGTAGTAAGTGCGTTAAATATAAAATGGGGGCTCATTTGCTGAAGAAGAAGTTTTTCCATGCTATTGGCGTAGGAAACTGAATTAAGAATTTGGCTGTTCTGATCTGCCAATAAGGACTTTTGTGTTTCTAGTATTTTATTCGTCTTTTTCTTTTTTTTGTTAGACCTAACCAGTAATGAAAGAATAAGGATTAGTAAGGTTCCTGCAAGAGCACTGAGCAAAACTATTTTAAAGTTCATGCTTTTTAGTTTAGCATTTATACTCTCAATTTTTTCTTTTTCTGTCTTAGTTTTAGTGTGTGCAGCTTCAATCTCAGAGAGCTCCTCAGAAACCTTCATGATTTCAACGTCGGTTTTTAAATTAACCAACGTTTTACTTTGAAGCTCTTCCAATAAACTTCCATTTAATTCAATTAACTTTTGAGCATATCTATAAGCCGTAGAGGAATCTCCTTCATTCGCGTAATTAGTGGAAAGGTATTGGTAAAAATCTACCCTAATATTAGTAGGTAAGGATTCACGCATGACTTTTATAAGATCAACTTCAAGGGCTTTTGATTTTTCAAAATTACCTAAGTCATAATTCACCTTATAAAGCGAAACGTCACAAAGTATAATCCGTTGTGAAAAGTTTAGTTCTGAATATGTTTTCTTTGCTTTTTCGAATAATTCTAGTGCTTTTTTATTTTCATTTAATTCAATGTAATTAAGTCCTTTACTGAAAAGTATGTCTGCCAGTTCTTTATCTCTTTGTGATGAATAGGCATATATTTCTCCTGCGTTAAGAACATCTATACTTTTAGTGTATTCCTCAAGGTGGTAATAGGCAATTCCCATATTGTTAAGGCTAATCGCTCTTAGAAATTCTGTCTCTTCCGTTTTGGCAAAGTGCGTAACGTTTTTGAAATACTCGATAGAACGTTGATAATCATGCGTTTCCAGGTATATCAATCCAATGTTATTGTTTAGAATTGCGAGTCCAAATGTGTCTTGAATCGAATACGCAATTTCAGTAGCATGCGTATATTCCTCCATTGCGTTAACAAGCCTTCCGGAATCGAAGAAAACTGCTCCTAACTCAATTAAAATATCTACCCGCAATTGTTTCTGATTTATTGAGTCAACTTGCTCAACGGCCTTCTGGAGATAATAGATTGATTCTTCAAATATAAAGGATGAATGATAGATTCTTCCAATGTATAAATTGGTTTTAGCAAGACGATCGCTATCTCTTATTTCAAGCGCTTCGTTTAGTTCGGTAAATAGTACTCGAGCAGAATCAAGTTTATGGTCTGAAACAAGTGAGTAACCTTGATCTAATCGTTCTCTTACCCAATCTCCTTCTTCTTGTGCAACTGTTATAAGACTAAGTATATTCAACAGAATCGCAGAGCCGTATTTTGAGAATAGAGAGTTCATAATTGTCCTAATTGCGCGGTAATTATTTTTAAAAAATCATCTTTTTTTCTGCGTGATAATGGGACTTCATAACCATTTGATAGCTTCACAAATCCTCCTTCGGAACGCGAAATAGATTCTATAAAGTTGAGATTAACGATATGCGAACGATGTACTTTTATGAAATGTCCTTCCGGTAACAAATTTTCATAGTGTCCCATGTTTTTTGAACTTAATATTTCTTCACCTGAAGCTAAAAATATGGTAGAGTAACTTCTGCTTGCTTCAATCCTAAGAATATCTCCGACAATGATATAACGAATGCTATTGATACTGCTAACAGCAATTTTCTTATTTGTTTTTCCCTTTAATTCATTAAACAACAGTTGAAACTTTTCCTTGTAATTATCCTGTAATCCAATATTCTCTTTGAGTTTTACGAGAGTTTCAAATAGTTCTTCATCACTAAATGGTTTTAGCAGAAAGTCAAAAGCACTGTACTTAATTGCTTTTATCGCGAAATGACCATGAGCTGTAACAAAGATTGATTTAAAATTAATTTCAGGTAGTGCATCTAAAATTTCAAAGCTCGAACCTTCGATTATTTCAATATCAAAAAAAACGATATCAGGTTTTGTTTTGAGAATAACTCCAATTCCTTCGTTAACACCTGCTGCCACTCCAATAACGTTAAATCCTAAATTGGAGCTTTCTATTTTATGAATCAGACTTTTTCGCAATTGAACCTGATCCTCTACAACAACAACGTTCATGTATGAGAATTCTTTTTACAGTTTTCTTACCAATTAAATATATGGTTGTTCAAAGTTAGGTAATTGACGAGTTTATCGGGTGCCGTTCGAAAATTCAGTTCAACCGTTTGGAAATTGGCTATAGCTGCCTGGTAGTTTAAAGAATAACCAGAGGATTTGAGAAGTAGGTTTGACAAAAAAACTACTATGCAACTTCGTTACTTGATTTTATTGTTTGTTATGTTTTACGGAGCAAATTCAAATGCTCAAATCACTATTAGCGGAAGCCTTGTTGATGCCCAAAAGAATCCTATTTTATATGCTAATCTTCTTATTTTAAACACTGCCGATAGCAGTTTGATTCAAGGTTTTGTAGTAAATGAAGGGACATTCAGTGTAGCTGTTTCTAAAGCAGATGTCTTATTAAAGGTAAAGGCAGTAGGATTTAACGATAAATATATTCACGTGACTCAGAGTATAACGCTGGGAGAAATTGAGCTTTCTGGAAATGAGCTCAATGAGGTAGTGGTGATAGGGCAAATGCTTCCTTTTGAATCCATTGGGGGGAACATGAAGATTAATGTTTCCAATAATGTTTTTGCGGTTTGTCATTCTTTGGAAGAAGTATTAACAAAATCACCCGGCGTGTTAATTAGTCAAACTGAAATTTCAGTTGTAGGAAGGGGAGAGGCTGTTATTTATGTTGATGGACAAGAAACCACAAGAGAAGCAGCGAAAGCGATTCCCGTATCGTTGATTGAGTCTATTGAAATTGTTAAAAATCCAGATGCTAGTTATGACGCAAAGGGAAAGGCTGTTATTTTAATTCAATTAAAAGATTTAGGTATAGAAGGAATGCAGTCTCAGATTTATGCAGATTATACAAATGCTTTTTATCATTTAGGCTTTTTTGACTTTACTACAATTCTCAATAAGGGTAAATGGAGTGGTAATTTCGCTGCAAATACAAATATTGGAAGTACGGGAACGCTAAGAGAAAGTGAGTTTAATGTGAATACGGATAACGAATCGTATATCGCGAATACAGATTATTCCGAAAAGGTTCGTCTTACCAACGTTACAAATATAGCGGCAGGCCTGAAGTATATGATTGGAGATCGTCAATCTATATCGGCTCAATACAATGGAAATTACAGTTCATATGATTTATGGATAGATACAGAAGTAGCGCAGGACTTCCAGGATTCAATGTTGCATATAACTACAGTGGATACCGCCGTTAGTATTTGGAAAAAAAACCTCTTTTCAATGAATTATAATTGGGTCACCGATTCATTGGGTAGCCATCTTTTTGCTGGCATTAATATGAATATTTTGGATGAAACCTATGAAGACTTTATTAGAGAAGAAGGAGTTAGAAATTCTATAGGCTATAATAGCACCACCCTATCGACAGGGGGCTCATTCAACAATATTCTAATTGGGCAGATAGATTACTTGAAGCTTTTTAAATCAGAAGCAAATTTAAAGATAGGTACAAAATATACCAGAGCTCATACGCGTTCAGAGTATGCACTAGACACCTATACACAGAATGAATTCATAGAGGGGATTCGGAATAATTTTCTCTATCAAGAAGAGGTCTTCGGGGGATATGTTAACTGGAATGGGATCTGGAAAAAAGGACATTATCAATTGGGAGCTCGTATTGAAAATACACAATTAAGAGCTGAAGAAGGTCAAATTGGTGATACCTTTATTGATTCCTCGTACTTTTCTGTATTTCCAAATTTCAATTTCACAACATTACTTGGGAATTGGACTATATCGGAGCAATTTAATTCCAAAATTTCAAGACCAAGTTATTCGGAATTTACTCCCTACATATTTTATTTAAGCTCTTTTGCGGCGGTTTATGGTAATCCATTGATTCAGCCTAGCTTCGTTTATACGTTTGAACATAAATTTTCAAATGACAATCTAGGATTTAGTTTAGGGTTAGGAACAAATCAAACCAATAATCCATTAAGATTTGTAACCTTACAAGGAGATTCTTCTATCACAACAAATATTCTTCAAACCGTTAATCTAGATAAAATGGAAGAATACTATGTGGAAGTTTCTCAAGCCCTTTCCAAGAAATATATTTACAGTTATTTGATGGTGAATATGACCTATACTTTACTGGAGGATGCAAATTTTGATATACAACGTCAATTTAACAACCCAAAAATATATGTTTATGGATACAATAGATTTCCCATCAAGAATTGGTTTAATATCGAGGTTTTTGGAAGTTTTACCGGACCATTCTCAGATGGTCTTCGCACCATGAAAGCGCAGGGAGATTTAGGCTTTGGAATATCAAAACAGTTAAATCAATGGTCTTTCCAAATTACGGCAAATGATATTTTTCAATGGGCTAGGCCGCAACAAGAAATGATTATTGGGAACAATTCATACGTTTCATCGGCAACGCTCGATACTCGATTTTATCGATTTTCGCTACGCTATAGTTTTGGCAAACTAAAACAACCTAATTATTATCATCAGAACATTAATCAAGATGAAATGCAACGAGTAGAGTGATTACGTTTCTTTTGCAGTTCTTTGACAGCTTAGTTTTGTACGTTTTCGTATGAATAAAACAATTAATCTTGAGCTGTGTGATCAGATAAGAGATACGTAGGAATTAAATTATTCACTCGGAAGTTAACACGCAATCTATAACACGTAGAGCGAAGATTTTCGATTTAGAGCCTTAAAATGATGCGAACGGGACAGGAGTCCTCGAGCGAGCAATAATTTTTCTTCAGAGATATTTTGATTTTCAGTGGCTCTAGAGTTTGTGTTTTATTGCCACTCAATCTGAAACACTACCTGGCCGGACTATGCAAAGAAATGAGGAAAGGAATTTTAATTGTCCAAAAAATTAATCCATTTTTGCTCTTTTTTCTTTCTTTAATTGTCGCTTTTCCTTGAAAAAGTCTTTTTCAGCGATGTAAATATTTTTATGCACCTCACAGAAAACTTTATCTCCATTTTTATTGGTTAAGTTGGTTTGCTTCACGTATTCAAATTCGTTTTCGGCTTCAACTTTACTTTTCATTAATTCAATCTCTTCATTAGAGAAATGGAACGTGGCGTAAAGAGTCTCCTTTGCAGGTATTTTAAATTTAATTTCAGCTGATTTATCCCATACAACATAATCTTCTCCCAACAAATTTATAAGCTGTGTCATTGGAATCGGATCAACCGCGGCAAACATGCTTCCGCCAAAAATAGTGTTGACATAATTTTTATTTCGCCATGAACGCTTCAGTCGAATTTTAATGGTACTCATATCCTCAGAAACATAGGTTACTTTCGCTGTTGTTCTTCTGTACATTGGGGATATGTTAAACCCGTATTTGAACACAAATTTTTTAGAAAACACTTTGGTCATTAACCCAACTGCATTCTGATAAAATGAAGCCATTATTTTCTCTTTTTGTCCTTATCTCTTTTCCATTGTCAATATATATAAGGGTAAACAGTGATAGGGAATATTTGTTGCGCATTGATATCAGGAAAAAAGCCATTGATCGCCAAGAGTTCAATGCGCATGCAACGGAATAGGCCCCATTTGGCTTTATGAAATGGAGCGATTCTGGCTCCATATGTTATTTGATGCTTACGAGGGACATTTTCTAAGAAGGCCAATGTAGCCCCGCACGTGTATCCAAAATGATAACTAATCCATTTGTTAGGGCGATAATTAAATCCAAAGGAGAAGTTGGCATTCCATGTTTTAGTAAAACTCGCTTTAACAGGGTTGGTTGTATCCTTATTTTCCATAATTAATTCACCCATATAGTCGATACCAGCTGAAAGATTGATGTAAAACTTGTCTTTGACTTTCCAGCTGACGGAAGGTTTTAAGTGAAAATACGAGCCATTCTCTGCGATTTTAAGATTGGGCCCCTCAAAACGCGCAAGGGTATCCCAGAAATGAACAAACAGAGCTTCGACTCCTATGGTAGGAATAGCGTTTTCTTGTTCTTAAATCGGTACCTTAAATTAAGGCTTGGAATAGGTTTTTTTAATTCTGAAAAACTACCATATATCCACGGTAGTAAGCCTACTTACGCTGTTAATTTATCCGTTATTCCATAGAACGCCCAACTTGGAAAAGGCAAGGTTTGCATGCTCTGAGCATAAATCCATTCACCTTTTTTTAAGGTATAAGGTGTTATTGCATCGACAGGGTGGAGGTATGCATCCTCGTTAAGTGGGTTCGTTTTTCTGAAAGAGTCTTGTGCAAAGCTGATTCCAATAAATTGAATCATTAGCACGAAGAGTAAAATACGTTTCATTTATTTCCACTTAATATTACAGCCAATGCTCGGAAGTTGATTTTCAACAGGGCTGTCATTTGCTAAAAGCGCGTCTATAGCATTACGCAAATCAACGCCATTAAGCTCAACATCGTTTCCAGGTCTTGAACTATCCAATTGGCCATGGTATGTTGACTTTAAGTCTCCATCAAATAAATAGAAATCAGGCGTACAAGCGGCATCATAAGCCTTGGCTACTTCCTGAGTTTCATCGTATAAATAGGGGAAAGGATAGCCCATTTCCTTGGCGTGGATTTTCATATGCTCCGGGCCATCCTGAGGATGCGTTTCGACATTATTACTACTTATTGCAATGAATGCTATACCGCGATCTGAATAATCGTTAGCCAGCTGCACCAGTTCAGGATTGACATGGATAACAAAAGGACAATGATTACAGATGAACATGATTACAGTGCCTTTTTCTCCCTTAAGTTCATTTAAAGAAGCGTTTAGTCCATCTTTTGTATTCACAAGGTTAAAATCAGGTGCTATTGTGCCAATTGCTAAAGGATTTGATTCTGTCAATGCCATGTTCAAAATTATTAATTACTGATTTACAACTGTTCTAAATGTGAGGTTAATTCTTGGAGTTTTAATCTTCTTTGTAGGAGGTAATCGATGTTGCCAGAAAGTTTGTGTTTTGCCTTTCATAACCAATAAACTTCCGTTTTGAAGAAGTACTTTAATGTTCTCTTTGCTTCCCTTGTGTTTAAAAACAAAATAACGCTCAGCACCAAGACTCATAGAAGCGATAGCGCCGTCCTTTTTCATTTCTTTTTCGTCATCGGTATGCCAACCCATTCCTTCCTCGCCGCTGTGATATAAATTCAACAAACAAGAGTTATAGGTTTCACCAGAATTTTTCTCTACCAACTCTTTTAATTCCAATAATTTTTTCGTCCAAGGAAGTGCCGTTTTCGTGGATTTTGAATAGGTGTATTCATAAGGTTCATCGCCAAACCAGGCTACTTTTCTTTTAGTAATAATACGTTTACCGAAAATGAAGATTTCATCACTTTCCCACGGGAGATGTTCCAATAGATGATCAAAATACCGTTTCGTTTTAGCTAATGGTAATATAGGACCATAATAAATCGTTTCACCATCATAGGGCAGAATGTTCGAAGATGTATTAAATAAGTCCATTACTTCCTTCTCTCTGGAATCGGAATATACGTATCGTCTTCTGGAACCTTAGGAAACTTTCTATTCTTCCAATCTTCTTTGGCCTTTAGCAGTCTTTCCTTACTATGTGAAATAAAATTCCATAACAGTAGTGGCTCTTTTTCTAGCGGTTCACCACCAAATAACAGAATTCTACTTCCTTCCTCAAGACAAATTGAACAAACTTCATTGGTTTTACTAATCATCATTTGTCCTGCCTCTACTTTTTCATCTTCTTCAACAATTGAACCCTCTACAATAACAAAAGCAACTTCTCCTTTTAGTCTATCTTTTAAATCGATGGTCGTCTCTGAATTGGCTTTAATATCTACCATAAACATCGGCGAAAACCCCTTTAATGGAGATCTCCTATCGAAACCCTCTCCTGCAACTAAGCGCATTTCGCATCCATTTTCTTCCCATGTTGGAATTTCCTCCTTTTGGTAAAAATCAAATTGAGGATCCATCTCTTCTTTCTCATGGGGTAGTGCAACCCATATCTGATATCCGTGCATGGTGAAACCCTTCTCTCCTCTTAAATGTTGGGGAGTTCTTTCTGTATGCGTTACACCGCTACCTGCAGTCATAAAACCAACGTCTCCTGGAGCAATAACTTGAACGCTACCAACGGAGTCACGATGTTCAATTTCTCCCTCAAACAAATAGGTTAATGTGCTTAAACCAATATGAGGATGTTGATCCACATCTGCATACTTTCCATTGCCCATTATTCCAGGTCCCATATGATCGATAAAAGTAAATGGACCCACTTGACGTTTTTTTCTAAAAGGTAAAAGCCTACCCACTAAAAAGCTACCTAAGTCTGCTTGTCTCTCGTTAACTAATAGTTTGTTATTTGCCATTTGATATGTTAGGATTTAGTTATTCCGTACTCTAAAATAAGATTTAAAAAAGGAACATTTAAGAACTACCTTTGTTTTGACATTATGGATTCATTAACGCAAATAGTACTGGGTGCCGCGGTTGGAGAAGCCGTGCTTGGAAAGGAGGTTGGAAGCCGTGCTATGTTATGGGGAGCGGTTGCTGGAACAATACCAGATTTAGATGTTTTACTGCGTTATACAACGGATGAAATTTCTTCAACAGAATTGCATCGTGGCTTTTCACATTCAATTGTTTTTGCGATTTTGATTTCACCACTCTTAGCTTTTATTGCAAAAAAAATCCACCATAAATGGAAGGAGGCAAGTTTCAAAAATTGGTGCTGGTTGTTCTTTTGGGCTACAGTTACACATCCTTTATTAGACGCACATACAACTTGGGGTACGCAGTTCTTTTGGCCGTTTGAATACCGATTGGCGTATCAAAATATATTCGTTATTGATCCATTGTATACCCTGCCTTTCTTGACGTTTACGTTGATTGCGATGTTTCACAAGCGGACCAATCCAAAGCGTAGAAAGTTTAATAATTGGGGATTGATTGTAAGTTCATCCTACATGGTGATTGCGCTGTTTTTGAAATGGTACACATTTACTGTTTTCGAAAAAAGTTTAGAAAACCAAAACATTGAATATACCGATTTGGATACGAAACCATCTCCCTTGAACACTATTCTATGGACTTCGGTGGTTGAAACAGAGTCTGGTTATAGAACAGGTGCTTACTCTATTTTTGATACCCAGGAGATTCAGTTTTCACGTGAGTTTTCTAAAAATCATCATTTGATCGCTCCCTACAAAGAAGAAAGAGTAATTCAGCAGCTCATTAATATTTCACGCGGCTGGTATTATATCGAAGAGCTTGAGGATAGGTTGGTGTTTTGGGATGTTCGTTTTGGCCAATTTGGGATGGATTTAGACAATGCACCTTTCGTATGGTCGTATGACATTTTTATTGAAGCAGGAAAGATTAAGGAGGTGGTGAAAAATCAACCAGCTATGACAGATATGGGCGAAGCCATTTCCGACTTATGGGAGAGAATTAAAGGGAATTAATCGAATTCCTTTGTATACTCGTCAACTGCTGATTTATCAGAGTTCATGGACGCAATCATTACCTTGTAACCATCACCTCTATCAACTAAAACAAGGGCTTCGTAAACAAAACCTAAATCAGTATTAAAAGTGTATTCTAGCTTAACTGTACTAATGCCATTATTGGACTTGTAGTTGAATCCAGTTGAAGAAGTTCTATCTGTCATTTCGCCCCATGATGAAATTAATTCCAAAAACGATCTCCAATTTTCTTCCCCTTCGGACTCCAGCGATTCGGGATCAATTAAATTGTCGATGATGTAATCGTGATCATGCGCATCCAATTTTTCATGAAATTCATCAGCAACACGTTCTGCATTGCCAACAGCCTGACATCCTCCCAAGACAAGAAGAAATAATATGTTCAAAAGGAAAAATCTTTTCATGATCGCTCAAATTAAGTTAAATTCAATAAATCTTAACAACAGTAAGATAGGTCTAAGATAAAAAAATGAACCTAATAGAATTAAGATTGTACAGTAAGAAAAATTGAGAATGAAAAGATTTTTTTTCATAGCGTTATTACTCAGCTTGAATGGATTCATTTACGCGCAAAGTAAGACTACAACAGAAGAGACGGAGTCTTCGCCAAATTCTGAGGAATTAAAGAATGAGTACATCGAGAAAAAGTCGGAGTTTAAACATACTTCAACCAAAGGTTATACCGATGCTGAGCGTAAGGAACTAGATGGGATTAGTAATGAACTTGAAGCGCAAGATGTGAATAGTTTCGAATACAACCTGGTACATTACATGAATGGAAATTATGATGTCAATAGAGCCGATTTCTTGTTCAAAGCTTATTCTTTGCGTCCAGATGATGCTCAAGTACAAAAGGAAATGTTTGGTTACTATTTATTAACTGGTGACAGAACAAATCAAATCAAATTTGCAAAAATCATAGAGCCATTGTATTCATCTGTGGAATATAAATACTTCGAGCATCTTTTAGAAAACAAGGAAAAGGTTGCAGTAATAGTGAGTGGGCAGGACGATAGCTTTCCTCTTTATGTGCTTCAACTTTTGAAAGATAAAGGTGAAAAAGTATTGGTGATTAATCTAGACTTTATGCAAAGCGAAAAGTATCGAGAAACCATTTGTGCAGCTCTTCAAATTGAGAATATGGAGTTCATAGGGAATGAAAATAAATTCCTGAGCAATATGGTATATAACGATGCTTACCCAGCTTATATCTCTACAACAGTGCATCAAAACTATTGCTCACATTTGGCGAATGAGCTCTATTTATCCGGGCTTTATTATTCTGCAAATGACTCTGAGCAAATGGAGAACTTAAAAGCATTCTGGATAAGTTTCCAGGAGCGAGGGCTTGAGAAAATTAAGTTTAAAACGAGTGCAGAAAAGAAGTTGTATAGAAACTATATCCCCCCATTACTTACTCTTTATAAACTGAAAAAACTAGAGGGAAATACAGATAAGGTACTGCGACAGGTCATTATTGGAATGGCAGGGAACCTTGGGATAAAAGATAATGTGGAAACCATATTAAATGGTTACGACGCTGAATGAAGCTTTTTAAGAAAGACTATAGCGCCTTTACAGATGAAAACTTGATGCAACAGTTTCAAGAAGGGAATAATAATGCCTTCAAAGAATTGTATAGCAGGTACGAAAACTATGTGCTGAATTTCTTTTACGGAAAGCTTTGGAGTGATCGTGAAAAAGCGGAAGACTTTACACATGATTTATTTACGAAGATTATCAAGAATCCTGATTCATTTGATACTTCAAGAAAGTTTAAAACTTGGCTCTTCTCTGTTGCGAATAACATGTGTAAAAATGAATATAAAAAACAGAGCGTTCGCCATGAAGGTTCCCAGTCCATGCCAGAGGATAGGGAATTTGCAGGTAGTACCGCTGCGGCAGACGAACTGGTTGACAAGAAGAATTTTGCAGAGGCGCTGAAAGAGGAGTTGAATAAGCTGGGAGATAAGCACAGACAAGTATTTGAGATGCGGCATTTTGATGGTTTGGCTTTGAATGAGATAGCGGAGATTTTAGAGATAAATACTGGTACAGTAAAATCACGCTTGCATCACGCAACGAAGCATTTGGCTGATAAGTTGGCCGTATTTAAGAAAACAATTGCAGGTTAATGGAAGTAGAAGAAATAATATTGAATAAAGAGTATTTTGAGCTGAACGAAACCGAGCGCAATTTAGTTCAGGAGCTTGCAAAAAATGAGCAGGAGTATAATGATTTGAAGTGGTTTTTAACCTCTACTAAAACTGTTGCAGCAAATGAAAAAATTACGGCAAGTGAGGATTTGAAAAAAAGTGTATTTGCTGAACTAAATAATCCTGCAAACAAGAGAATATGGCTCAATTCAGGTGCTGGGGCAACAGTAGCTAAGCCGAAAAAGAAAATTTATCAAATGCCTACCTTCCAGGTGGCGATTGCAGCCTGTATAGTTGTAGGATTTTTCTTAATTGCAAATCCTTTTGGGGAAGATGATACCCAATTAGCTTTAAATGATACCACCGTGAGTGAAACTGTAATAGAAGAAGCGGGGTTAGATAGCGTTAAATTTAATGCGGAAAATATGGAGGTGAATGAACAGTTAGATGTCTCTCCTTTAGAAGATTTACCTAAAGATATATTAACAAAATCACAGGAAGAAAATCAATTCTATCGAGATGGAGATTTGAAGCAAAAAGATCTATTCTCGGGGACAACGAATAAAGAGACTTCAGGTGAACGGAATAATTTAACTGGTGGCAACGCAATAGAAGACCAACGCAATGAGGATATTAATCAATTAAATACAGAAGAGGTAAATACGATTAGTACTTTTTCAGATATGGGGGTAGAAGATGGAAGTCTTGGAACAGGCGCAGGAAATACTTCTACGGATTTTGCTTATGAAATTGCTGTATCTGAAGAGTTGGAGGAAATGGATGAAGTAGCTGACGAGAAAATGACAGTGACCGGAAGCAATAATGTGACCAATGCACCTGTAATGCAAGATTTAGAATTTTCAGCGGATGAGGATGTTGTTTTGGATGATGCTGTTGATATAGACAAAGCAGATGAGCCTGCAGGCGCTGTTACAACGATTGCTGGCATTGGAAACATGAAAAAAATGAAGAATAACAGAGAGGCTTCTGAAGGAAATAAGGATGTTGGTGGAAGAACAACCTTGTCTATCGCTGAATCTCCTGAACTAACAAATCTCTTTTTTACAGTTCCTTAACCTCTAAGTTGTGGGTGTAAAATAGTTCGCCTTTTACGTTTTTAAATCCCATTTCCTGAAGTAATGAAATATACTTTCTTACTTGTGAAAAATGACTTCTCATGGGATGTCCTGTTTTGAAATCGACAACCATAGTGTATTCTGAGGTTGAAATAATACGATCGGGAATGTACTTTTTACCGTCGATATCTAGAATCACTTTTTCATTATAAATACGATCACCTTTTAGGTAAGTTTTAAACCTATCATTCTCAAAGAGTTTTTGTAATTCACTTCTAAGAGCGTCTTGATTTTCGAGACTTATAATGCCCTTGCTCATATGAATTTGTATCTCTTTTTCAATATCCTCCGATTTCATCACCTTAGAAAGCAATAAGTGAAGCTCAGAACCAAAGTTCTTTTTAAGTTCAATTTCGTCAAATTCAACCTCGGTTCGTTCTTGTATACTTATTTCAGGTTTTGAAAATTGAACATTATGATGCTCTACTTCTAGCGTATTGAGTATTTCCTCTTCTTTTTCTTTGTTTACTAGTGTACCCCGGCTATACTTGCTATTTATGATCCGATCAGGATACTTTTCTTGTAGAAAGGCATTTAACCATTTTTGACCAGATCCGAGATCCTTACCTGAAATGAATAAGGCATTTTTTGCACGTGTAAATGCAACATATTGGAGATTCATGATATCTAGAACGGACTTTCCTTTTTCCTCTTCGTATTCTTCTTTAAATCGTGTGTTTTCAAACTTTTTAGCACTTTTAATGTAGAACGAAGGCAATGTATCATCATTGTTCTCTACCCAAATGACATTTCCATGCTTGTCTTTTTTACCATTGAAAGGGAGTATGACAATCGGAAATTCAAGTCCTTTTGACTTGTGAATCGTCATAATATTGACAGCAGGATTGCCTTTTGGTGCTGGTACGGATCTTTTAAATCCTATATCTTCGAACCAGCCCACAAATCCGCGGAGGTTATTCCCAGAGCCTTTTTCAAAATCAAAAACAAGGTTGAGGTAGAAGTTTATGAAAACGTCATTTGCTATATCAAAGCCAAAGGCAGAGATGATAGCTAAATTCAATTCGTAAAGGTTAAGGTATTCAGAGAAAATCGGAATTTCAATTCCCAATTCGTGTGCAATTTCTGCAAGCGATTTGTTATCAAGATCTTCTTTAAATTGCACAAGTAACTCTAAGGCTAAGTCTGCGTTTTGAAGCGACCCAAACAATTCTAAAAAGCGAATTTTTGTATTTCGATCATTCGGTTTAAAATGGCTTTTTAGCACTTGGGTAATCAGTTTCACTTTTGTGCTTTTACTTACCCAAAGACTATCTGGAGAAATTGCTCCGATTCCCAGCTCAGAAAGGAAAGACGCTATTTGAATTCCTCGATCATTTTTATGGACAAGAATAGCGATATCTTCATATTCATATCCCTTTTCAATCGATTTTTCAATACACAATTTTATGTAGTTGAGTTCTTCATCTTCCTCAAGATCTTTGTCTGAATATACCTCTATAAGTCCTTCAAACTCTTTAATAGGTGTTTGCTTAAGCCCTTCATATATTTTTACTTCATTCTCTTCAAGCTTCTGTTGTAAAGAGGAAAAGTATTCATTGTTAAACTCTACAATAGTTTTAGCCGAACGGTAATTGTTTTCTAAGTTTTTTCGTTCTCCAGCTTCTTTGAATTGTGGTTCTGCTTCTGATAAAGTGCTTATTTGATTCGGGTTAAATACTTTTTCAGGTAAATTCACAAACTGCGCTACTTCACCATTCCTCCAACGATAAATGGCCTGTTTCCCGTCGCCCACAATGAGATTTTCTTTCTCTGATGCGATAGAATTGTGAATCAACGGTACAACATTTACCCATTGAAGGTGAGAGGTGTCTTGAAATTCATCCAACAAAAAATGATCATATTTTACCCCTAGTCGTTCGTAAATGAAGGGTACCGGCTCTTTCAACACAATTTCCGAAATCATCTTGTAGAAATCCGAAATCAATAAAATGTTCTGATCCTCCTTTAAATGGTCAATAATTTCGTTGAGGCTGCGCAGTAAAGAAAGGTTATTCAGCTCTTTAATTAGTGACGCTCGAATATGGTACTCACTACCTTCCGAATCAACAAGCGCTAATATTTGTTCAAAGTATTGTGTAATAAGCGGAGCAATTTCGACTATCGCAGCATTTTTAGACGATTTATGAGGAATGTCTTCTGGGTTATGAGCTAATTGTGCGTATTTGCCCGGAACCATATCTTTGGTAAGATCATTTTGAGCAATAATTTTTTTAAAGTACCCATAAACGGAGCCCCCTTTTCTGTTAAAGTCTTCGTGATCTAATCCCTTGGAATGAACTAAATCAAGCGCTTCTTGCCCCATAGTAGCAAGGTCTCGTTTGAAATTCTGCTGATCAATAATTAATTGTTTCTGAATTTCAAGAAATTGCTTTGGTTCAATGTTTTTTAATTTATTGAGTCCTGAAATGGCATTCTCTTTAAAAATCTCATTGGAAAATTTCATCAAATCTCTTGAGAAATCCCATGAACTTTCTTCCTCTAAATTACGCATAGAATACCCCAGCATTAAATTGGTTAAATCTTGATCTCTACCAATTTTTTCAAGAAGTAAATCAAGGGCTTCTTTCCTTAGTTTTTCAACATCTAGTTCAACATCAAAATCTAGCGATATGTTAAGGTCTCGTGCAAATGTTCGAATAATTTTATGCGTGAACTTATCAAGTGTCATTACCGAGAAAAACGAGTATCGGTGAAGAATCTTTCGCAATACTTTTTCTGCTTTTTCCTCTAAGAATTCAGGTGAAAGGTTAAACTCTTTTACATAATCATTTAAGAGTCTTTTTTGACCTTTAGATTTTTTAGCCTCCGGCGTGCTCAAATCCCTTAAGGCTTCAATAATTCTATTGCGCATTTCATCTGCCGCCTTATTTGTAAACGTCATGGCCAATATTCGGCCAAAATACATTTCGGACCTCTTTGGATGCAGTACTAAGCGAAGATATTCTCTTACAAGGGTATAGGTTTTCCCACTCCCCGCCGATGCATTATAGATTTGAAGGACTTTCTTCATTTTGACTAAAGATAAAAAGATAATGCAAGTATAGACATGGAAAATTCTGTTCAAAAAACTTAATAAAATGGTAATCTCTTTATTCTTAGAATAGGGATTAAATGCGTAATTTTCCGTTTGAAATGAGACCTACCCTAATACTCTTCGTTTTACTTAATTCACTTTCGTTTGCACAAATAGCTCCAACCATAGGAGCCGAAGCGAATGGACTCGGAGGTACTTCTTTGTCAAGCAAAGATGTTTTTTCGGTTTATAACAATCCTGGAGCACTCGGGCAAATTGAAAATACTGGGGTAGGATTTACTTATGACAATCGATTTCTATTAAAAGAACTCTCGACCCAATCGTTAGCAGCAGCCTATAAAATGGAGAAGAACGGTGCTATAGGTTTACATCTTCAGCATTATGGTTTTGGTTTATATCGAGAGATGTTTACCGGAGTTAGTTATGGAATTAGTTTAGCACCAAATTTCTCTTTAGGTACTTCTGTAAATTTTCATCGCATTCAATTAGGTGATAATTATGGTAGTACAAATGCATTATCTCTTGGTTTGGGAATGTTCTATTCTGTAAATGAGGAACTCTCATTCGGGATGCGCGTGGCCAATTTAACGAGGACAAGACTCGCTGAATTTGAAGATGAGCGCCTTCCAACTACATTTGGTTTAGGGCTTCAGTATATTTTCTCGGAGAAAGTGTTTTGGAATATGGAAGCTGAAAAGAACTTCGCACATCCAATTAATATTAAGACAGGACTAGGCTTTCAGCCCCATGAGTTAATAGCGCTGCGGATGGGGGTGAATTCATATCCGTTTCAATCAACGTTTGGGCTTGGTGTAACGATGCCTAAATTTAGGTTCGATATTTCTGCGGGCTGGCATGCACAACTTGGCATTAGTCCTTCAGTTGGTTTAGTATTCAGTTTTTAATGAAGTATCAACTTCTCATATTGTTTGTTCTCTGCGCGTCCACCTATGGGAAAGCTCAAGATGATGAGGAGAAACAACGTATAGTAGAACAGCGAATCGAGTTTATTGGTGAAAATCTAGAAGATTCGGATGTTGATTTTACCACCTACTTTGATGATCTCTTTTTCTTTTTTGACACTCCTCTAAACCTCAATACAGCTTCTTTTGAAGAGTTTCAAAGACTACATTTATTGTCAGATGTTCAAATTCAATCCATCATTAATTACAGAACTAGTTTTGGGGATTTATTAAGCATTTATGAACTAGGAGCAATCGAGGAATTAGATCCACAAATTATTGAAATGATCACTCCATTTGTTCAAGTAGAAAAAGTGGAGAAAGATGATTTTAAATGGAAGAACGCTATTAAATACGGAAAGCATGAAATCATAACAAGATATGAGCGTGTAATTCAGGAAAAGGAAGGTTACATTGAGAAGCCAGATAGTGTTTTAGCTGAAAATCCGAATAGACAATATTTAGGTAGTCCTGATAAGTTTTATGTACGTTATCGAAACCGATACAAAGATCGCTTAAGCTTTGGAGTTACCATGGAAAAAGATGCCGGAGAGGAGTTTTTTAGAGGAAGCCAAGAACAAGGTTTTGATTATTATTCTGCTCACCTTTATGCTACCAAAGTATGGAAATTCAAAGAGGTGGCTCTTGGGGATTATCAAGTGAATTTTGGGCAAGGTTTAACAATGTGGAGCAGTTTTGCTTTGGGCAAGAGTGCTGATGTGATGTCCGGAAAAAGGTTCGGAATTGGAATAAGACCTTATACTTCGGTAAATGAAACACAATTCTTGCGCGGAGGCGCTTTTTCATTGGGAAATGATAACTGGAATTTTACGGGTTTTGCTTCATATAAAGGTATCGATGCCAACATTATTGAACCGGATACACTGAACAATTTTTTTGATGCTCGTTTTTCTTCATTTCAACGTTCGGGTTTTCACCGCACTCCTGGTGAGCTAGAAGACAAAAATTCATTGCAAGAATTTGTTACTGGTGGAGAACTGGCTTATAGCAATGATAAACTAAGAATTGGGATTACTGGTGTTTACACCCAATATGATCAAGAGTTAGCGCCAAGTTCTCGTGCCTATCAACGTTATAAATTTAGCGGAAGAGAACTGTTTACAGGAGGTGTCAATTATCGCTTATACCATAAAAAAATGGTCTTTTTTGGTGAAACAGCTATGAGTGACAATATGAAAATGGGAACCATAAATGGAGTTTCATGGCATGCTGATTCTCGCCTTGATTTTATGGTGATTTATCGTCATTTTGATAAAGAATTCCAGTCCATTTATTCAGCAGCTTTTAGCGAAAGTTCTGATAATACCGGAGAAACAGGATTGTATTTTGGAGCCGAAGCAAGATTAACCAAATGGTTGAGTATTTCCGCATTTTATGACCAATATAATATCAACTACCTGTCATGGCTTACGGATGATGATTCTGAAGGTAGGGACTTCTTTTTACAAGCTAACATTAAGCTGAATAGAAGAAATAAATTTTACATCCGATACCGTAACGATTTATCAGAACGAAACTCTAAGGATGATGAATTTGGTATCAAAGGTCAGGTAGATCTTCAAAAACATCAATTCCGTATTCACTTTGATCATGATGTGAATTCTCAAATAAGACTAAAATCAAGAGTGGAGTATATCAACTTTAGGTATGGTGATCAAGTTTCTCATGGAATCCTCTTATTCCAAGATATCCGATATAAATTCAGGTCAATTCCAATGAGCCTTTATGCGCGATATGCTATGTTTGATACCGATAATTACGACGCAAGAATTTACGCTTATGAGAACGATCTTCTGTATGTTTTTAGCATTCCGAGTTATTTCTATCGTGGAATCCGAACTTATTTGATGGCTAAAATTGAGCTAGGCTCACGTGTAGATATGTGGTTTCGCTATGGCATGTGGTCCTATGGTAACGTAGACAATATATCCTCAGGGTTAGAAGAGATAGACGGTAGCCTAAAGTCAGATGTAAAACTTCAGTTGAAAATAAGACTCTAAGCGAAATCAAATACCTACCTTCGGCCGCAGAAAATTGTAGTGCACTTAAGACTAATTGTCATATTATTTTTCTTTATATCAAAGTTTGGTTTAGCCAACTACGAAAGTGATACCGCAATTATTAATACTGAGCTTGAGAAGGCTTCAGAGATAATTAAAACTGATTCTTTAGAAAGTCATGTTTTAATAAAAAGATCACTTAAAACTTCACAGCGAATAGGGTACAAACTTGGAGAGGGGAATTCCCTTAAACTTATTGGGTATTATTACGCTATTTGGTATAGAGATTTTGACAAGACAATTGAATATTATAGCAATGCGATTAAAGTATATTCGGAAATTGGGGAAAAGGAAAAAGCTGTTGATCTTTCGATTTCTTTGAGTTATATCTGTGAACAAAATAGCGACATAGATTTGGCTTTCACTGTGCTCACCGAAGCGCTAAAAGATTATAAGGAGGTACCTGCGTATGGATGTATTCTGAATAATCGAATTGCAGGCTTAATGAAATCTAATGGAGAATGGAATAAGGCCATCTATTATTTTGATATTTCCGATGACTACTTTCAAAAAATAGATGAACCAACGGGAAGGGTAATCAAAACTCAGTTATCGAATGATAAAAATAGAGGTGTTTGTTACAGGAATAACGAATCATATGATACAGCAATGTATTACTTCAATCGTTCATTAAATAGTTCAATAGAAATACAGGACACTGGTTGGATAGCAAGAAATCAAAATAGTATTGGCATTCTTCATTTTAATTTGAAGGAATATGATGAAGCTTTGGCCGCTTTTAATACTTCTCTTGCACTTAAGCGTTCAATGAATTATGTAGACGGTTCGGTAAATACCCTAACGAACATTAGCAATATCTACATCGAGTTGGACGATTATGCAATGGCTAAGAAGAAGATTGATGAGGCCTACGAAGAAAGTAAAAAGGGCTTTGTAACCATTGAAAAGCAATCTAATTTATACGAGATAAGGGGGAAGGTTTACGGTGAATTAGGTTTATACGATGTCGCCTATAAATCAATTTCTCAATATATAGTTTTGAGCGATAGCATTGATCAAGTTGAAAGAGCAGAAGCTGCCAATGAGATAGAAGCGAAATATCAAAGTGAGTCAAATAAAATCCTGCAAGCAAAGTTAGAGGCTGAATTGGAAACTGCGGATGTGATGCGCAGGCAGAAGGAGGAGGAAATAGCCCGCCAAAACATTTACATTGTCATCGGTACTATTATTGGTTTGGTCGTCTTGATTATGTTAGTTTACGCCGTAAGATCTAACAGAAAACGAAAGGAAGCAAATGAACAACTCGTTTCAAAAAACACGGAAATACTCAAGCAGAGTGGTGAGATTACTGCGCAAAAACACCAAATTGAGGAGAAAAACCAAGAAATTTTGGATTCTATTACTTATGCGAAGCGAATTCAAGATGCAATACTTCCGAGTAGTGAGCTAACAAAAAAACTATTACCAGAAAATTTTATTTATTACCAGCCTAAAGACATTGTTTCAGGTGACTTTTATTGGGTTGACGAAACAGAAACGCATGTTTTTTGGGCTGCGGCAGACTGTACAGGTCATGGCGTACCTGGTGCCATGGTCTCTGTAATTTGTCATGGGGCATTAAATCGATCGGTGCATGAATTTGACTTGGTAGACCCTGCAAAAATTCTGAACAAAACTAGAGAACTTGTCATTCAAACCTTCACACAAAGTGGTCAGGATGTAAAAGACGGAATGGACATATCCATGTGCGTGAAAGAAAAATCTACGGGGAAAATCTTTTTTGCAGGAGCGAACAATCCAGTGTGGATCATCCGAAAGGGTAGTCCTGAAAATCAAGATGTGACAACGCTTAATGGTTTTTGGTTGGACGAAGTCAAAGGAAATAAACAACCCGTAGGTGTACATTACAACCAACAAGACTTTACGTCACAAGAACTTGAATTGAAGCAGGGTGAAACGATCTATTTATTTACCGATGGTTTTGCTGATCAATTCGGTGGTGAAAAAGGCAAAAAGCTGAAGTATAAGAACTTGAAAAAGATTTTTCTTGAACTGGCAAAAACGAGGCTTACTGATCAAAAAGTAGAACTTCAGTCTATATTCGAAAATTGGAAGGGAAGCTTTGAACAATTGGACGACATTTGCATTATAGGAGTAAAAGTAGAAGAGTAGCACTAGGCTATTCTTTATTTAAATCTTAAATTTGTTCCACCAAAATTTTCGGTATGACATTAACAGAAATTCACGAAGAAATATTAGAAGGAATTCCAGCGAATATTCCACCAAAGAAGGAATACGAGCCGGCTATTAATCATGCTCCAAAGCGTAAGGAAATTCTCTCAACTGAAGAGAAAAAATTAGCACTAAGAAATGCGCTGCGTTATTTCCCAAAAGAACAACATGCAGAGTTGGCCGAAGATTTTGCGAAAGAATTAAAAGAATACGGTCGTATCTATATGTACCGTTATCGTCCAGACTATACCATGTATGCACGTGGTATTAATGAATACCCTGGCAAGTGTGAGCAGGCAAAGGCGGTCATGCTCATGATTCAAAATAACTTGGATTACGCAGTTGCACAACATCCTCATGAATTAATCACTTATGGAGGGAATGGTGCAGTTTTCCAAAACTGGGCGCAATATAGATTAGCCATGAAATATTTGGCTGAAATGACTGATGAGCAGACCTTAGTGATGTACTCGGGACATCCTATGGGGTTATTCCCTTCACATAAAGACGCACCTCGTGTCGTGGTAACCAATGGTATGGTAATTCCCAACTATTCTCAACCTGATGATTGGGAAAAAATGAACGCATTAGGTGTTTCACAATACGGACAAATGACCGCTGGGTCGTACATGTACATTGGACCACAGGGTATCGTTCATGGTACAACCATCACAGTGCTAAATGCCTGCAGAATGTTACCTGGTGATGGAAGCACAAAAGGAAAATTGTTCTTAACTGCAGGTTTAGGTGGAATGTCTGGTGCGCAGCCAAAGGCGGGTAATATTGCTGGAGTAATTTCAGTTACCGCTGAGGTAAATGAAAAAGCAACGCACACGCGTCACTCTCAAGGTTGGGTAGACGAAGTTATTTCAGATTTAGATGAACTTTGTACTAGAGTAAGAGAAGCAAAAGCAAACACAGAAACTGTTTCTATCGCTTATCAAGGAAATGTGGTAGATGTTTGGGAGAAGTTCTTAGCTGAAGATATTTATGTTGATCTAGGTTCAGATCAAACCTCTTTACATAATCCTTGGGCGGGAGGTTATTATCCAGTTGGTTACTCGGTGGAAGAGTCTAACGAAATGATGGCTAAGCAACCGGAACTATTTAAAGAAAAGGTGCAAGAAACATTGCGTCGTCATGCTGATGCGGTAAATAAGCATACAGCGAAGGGAACTTACTTTTTTGATTACGGAAATGCTTTCTTATTAGAAGGGAGTAGGGCCGGAGCGGATATCATGACCGAAAATGGAATTGATTTTAAATATCCTTCTTACGTTCAAGATATTATGGGGCCAATGTGTTTTGATTATGGTTTTGGTCCATTCCGTTGGGTTTGTGCTTCAGGTAAGCCAGAAGATCTACAGATTACAGATGATATTGCTTGTGAAGTATTGGAAGAGATTAGAAAAAACTCGCCAGCTGAGATTCAGCAACAAATGGCAGACAATATTCAGTGGATAAGAGGAGCACAAGAAAATAAGCTCGTGGTTGGTTCTCAGGCAAGAATTTTATATGCCGATTCAGAAGGTAGAATCAAAATTGCTGAAGCCTTTAATAATGCCATAAAAGAAGGTAGAATTGGCCCAGTAGTTTTAGGTCGTGATCATCACGATGTATCAGGTACGGACTCTCCTTTTAGAGAAACATCTAACATTTATGACGGATCTAAATTCACTGCTGACATGGCTATCCATAATGTTATAGGTGATGGGTTTAGAGGAGCAACATGGATTTCAATCCACAATGGTGGTGGAGTAGGATGGGGAGAAGTAATTAATGGTGGTTTTGGAATGTTATTGGATGGTTCTGAAGATTCAGATCGTCGTTTGAAAATGATGTTGCATTGGGACGTAAATAACGGAATTGCAAGACGTTCATGGGCGCGAAATGAAGGCGCTATTTTTGCGATTAAGCGTGAAATGGAGCGTACACCAGATTTGAAGGTTACACTTCCTAATTTGGTTGACGATAATCTTCTAGACGGAAAGTTTTAGAAAAGATATTGCCAAATAGTAGGGTGATAATGAAGCTGACTAGGTAAATCTGGACTTTTAAATGTGTGCAGGTAAAACTCCTTATTCTCATTTAAAAGCTCATTTAAGCGCTTTACAGCCGCCACATATTGTAAAATAGAGTAGGAGCTGTAATTGTCTTCTTTAGTAGGTTTAATTCGAACTTGATCAATTATTTTGCCAGTATCAATCCCTGAATCTACATGGTGAATAGTCACTCCAAAATTCTCTAAATCATTATTCTTAATAGCCCAAAATCCACCGTGTATCCCACGGTATTTTGGCGTTATTCCAACATGAATATTTATGATAGGAACCGAAATTTTTGAGAGCAATTCTTTACTTAATATGCGTGTACCATTCACAAAGACAATGTCGTATTCAAGTTGGTCTAAATGATCAATTGAATCATTGATATTTATGAGATTATGTTGATTCGGATTTAATTCAAAGTTTCCGTTTAATCCCGAATTCAATATTATCTCGGAAACCCTTTTTTTGTTCTTAATAAAAGGAAGTACCAAACTTAAAAACGCTAACTGACCGAATACTTTTGACCATCCAATTTTCTTTGATCTCCGTTTTAAAACCTCCCATTTCGAAGGAGCCTGCTCAATTAAATATGTAACCTCAGAATAATGCTTTTCAATTACCTGCCCCAGAAGTCTAGTAGTGACTCCGTCCCTTGCTAATATGAGTGCTTTTTTATTCTGCACGTTCGCTAATTTCTCTCATATTTAACGATTCAAAACCGTATTCTTCTTTCAAGAATTGGTATTGATCTAAAATTTGATTTAATTGTTCAAATGCCGTTTCAACTTCTCCTGCAAAATTATGTGGGTGCCACCATAGATGGTACAAATAACCTTCCTGTGCACAAAGTTCCATTTCTTTCTTTATCTTATTAATCTTCCTTTTTTCCAGAGATTTTTTGGCAGAAACAGGACGTAAAAACCTAGTAGCTGGAATATTAATCATCCCATTTATTTTTTGAAGATCCTTTAATCTAGAAAACTGGGTTTTCGATTTTCCAAAATAGGCGTCACTCCATCTTCTCCCTCTTTTAACTAATGATTCTTTGCTATAAGATTCATTCGACCATAAAGAGTTTTGCTGGTTTCCACGAAATGCCTTATAGCCTGCAGAATTCAAAAGCTCCAACCATACCTCATTTACTTGGTTTCTTGGAAAAACTATAGATGTGGCCTGCGAATTAAATTTGGATAGTGCATATGTCATATCATCAATATCCTCAATAAATGCTGGTCTGTCAATTCCCTTTTCAATAGCATACAAATGACTAAAAGAATGCGATGCTAACTCTTGGTGCTCAGTATTTAAAATTTGCTTTACTTCATCAACCCCAGAAAAAATCGAAGGGTTAATACCTTTAAAATTCTCGTCGAAAGGGTAAGGTGAATAGTCACTATTTTCATAGTTAATTCTCCTCTTGTAAGCGTAAGTTATTAAAGGTTTTTCATCCAATAATAGACCAACGGTGGCCCATGTCGCATGAATTTGCTTTTTTTCAAAGATTTCGAGTTTACGCTTGATTATATCTGAAACCTTCATCAGATTAACAGAAACTTCATCAGGGTCCGCAACATCATGCAGGCCCCAAAACTTCTCAAAATCAAGAGATATACAGAATATTCCGTTTGATAGACTCAAAGTAAAAACAAAGTTAGTGATAAAAAAAGGCTATTGAATTAACCTAAACCTACAACTTACGTACATGATAATGTGGGTTCTATTACACTATTTGATTGGTTGATATGGTCTGTTTATTTCGTTCTAATATTTATTGGAATGTTTATTTACCGTTCCACAAAGCAGGAAGATCATTATAAATACTACATAAGAGGTCTTTTAATAAAGATTTTCGGTGGAGTAGCATTCGCTTTAATCTATGTTTACTACTATAAATTTGGAGATACATTTCTTTACCATAGAGGTGCAATAGTTCTCTCGGAATCATTGCTCTCCGATCCTTCAGATTATTTCCGT
>JAKVAQ010000001.1:76829-224617 GCA_022447665.1 Crocinitomicaceae bacterium | reverse complement strand
TGGTCATGGACGTCTAAATGTTAAAAACTTATTCGAGACAATTGAACGGCCATATTATCAAATTGTGCATCAAGACGGACCATTAATTCGTTACACGGCAGAAGTTGTTGATTCTGTTGAATTTATTGGTCAAGCTTTCGAGAGCTATGGCCCTTATTATGACGCCGATTTAATTGATTTACCGTCAGTTCTTGATGAGTTACCAGAGCCAATTGTTCTTGCCAAGAAAATTTTCGTTACAATGACTTATGATATTTCTGAGTGGACATCTTATTCATCGAATGTTGAACTGTTGGATTTATGGCCGCGCATTAATACTAGTACATTTGGCACAGATCAAGATGAACCAATAATAGATTTTTTCCCGCCTACGCCTGCGTACGAAAAATTCTTGTTAGAAAAAGATCTAGAATTAGAATATTTCGACGATGACAGTGCCGTTTTTTCGGGTTATGTGTACCATTTTATTGAGAATGTACTCCTATCCAGTCCAATGGATATCTGGTACCCAACAGATACTGCTAATTTTAAGGCAACGTACAGTTTATACTTGCGTGATACCGTTTCAGGAATCTTTCTTGATTTTCCATGCGATTCTGTGAATATTCTAGTCGATACAATGGCAAATATTGAAGAATCAAAAAGTTATGAAATTCAAGTTTTCCCTAATCCATTTGACAATGAGTTCAACATTACTTCTTCTGTAACCATAAATTCTTATCAATTAATTGATTTAAAAGGCTCCGTTATTGAAATGGAAAATAACTTATCTGCAAAAAATATTATCGTGTCGAATACTAACCTCTCTTCAGGAATTTACGTTTTAGCTGTTGAATTAGAAGGGAATCGATCAGAACGAATTAAAATAATTAAGCAATGAAAAATTTAAGCATTGTATTATTCTGCTTTATTACCAACTTTGGGATTTCCCAAGAATGGACGACAATAACCCAAGCAGAATTAGGCACAACTTTTTTTACCGAAGACTACATTGAAGTTAACAGATCGGATAATTCGATATGGTTTGGAGATAAAGACAAGTGGTTTCACATTAAAGAAGGTGTTTTAGAAGACGAGATAGATACTCCTACCCTCACTGGAGCTTCGATTAACAATATTACTGGCATAACTATAATTAACGACACAATTTGGGCTTCAGATAAGGTCTATGGTCTAATCACTTACGATGGAACATCGATAGGAGTTGAATCTCTGTCTATAAAAAGAGGATACAATTTCTATATAGATTCTGATGATACGCTCTGGGTGGCGACGGGAATAGAATCATCAGAACCTCGGGCCTTTTATGGGTACAAAGATGGTGGATTCAGAACGTATAATGCTTATGACATGGAACTTTATTCCAACCATTGTTTTGATATTCTTAAAGACTCTCAAGATCGCATTTGGATTACCCATTGGAGTGACGCATCAACGGATGAGTATGGCAGTGGATTTAGTATGTTAGACGGAACTAATTGGAAGGTGGAACATGAGGTTTTAACAGGTTTTCCGACAAATAACGTAATCAATGTTCGTGAATCGTCTGAGCACGGCATACTTTTAACCTCTACCATAGGAATATTTAAATACAATGAGGTTACCGAAGATTTTACTCTCTACAATACATCTAACACGAATATGCCTACAAACGATATTCGACGTTTTGAAATAGATAGTGAAGGTAGAATGTGGGGGCTTTTTCATGATACGGCTATGGCCTATTCTTATGACCTAGTAAACTGGGAACCATTTTATAGTTGGACATCACCAATACTCCCTCACAGAATAATGGATTTTGTGATCGACACCGCAGATAACGTTTGGATTTTAGGTGTTGAAAAAATCTGGGTATATAACCCAGAAGGTTTAACGGGTTGGTTAGGAGAAGGTGCTAAAAAGGAGAAAGAGACAGCAAACAACTTATTGGTTTATCCGAATCCAAGCAATGGAATAATTAATTTGAGTAGTGCTGATGAGATTGTTCACTACAGTATTTATAATTTACTTGGTGAATTAGTTTTAGAAAACGAGGTTTATTCAAAACATGTACAAATTAATACTGATCTACCTAAAGGAACCTACCTAATAAATGTAGAACATAGGAATGGTGTAATAGAGAAACGAAAACTACTTATTCAATAATAAATTTACGGGGTTTCTGAAATATTTTATATTAAACTTTAAACTCTCTTAAGGATAATGGCTAAGCTTGATTTCAGGTCATTGAAGACTGATCGGAGATCAACGTCTCGAAAAGGCATAAAAAAAGTGGACTCATTTGAATCCACTTTATATTTTTCATTTCATTTTTTTAGTTAAGCCCTAGCGAAAGCTAATTGAAGTTCAGCTGGATACTTTTTTCCAAACGTGAGGGTACACCATTCTCTGAATTTGGCCACATCCTCCTTACTAATCCATCTTAACGCCTTCATCAACTCTTTTTGAAATAGGGCACGGTCAAAACTCACTTTGACCAGTATTTCTTTGCACAAATCTAACATGGTTTAAGGTTTGATTTTTGTTTCTACTAATTTACAGATTTAATCGACTAATACAAGTTAAATTTCGATAAACTTATAACAATATCATGTTAATCTGTATTATTTGTACGTATAAAAAGAACGATTATTACATCAAGTTCTTAATTTATAATGGTTTTTGCAAGTTTTAACAAACCAATATTTTTTAACATCCTCCAAAAAAATCTAAATTAGANCCAAAGCTTTTTACTTGTTAAAACACATTCTATTTCCACCGGTACTTTTGCCTCAGAATAAGGTTAGACGTGTAGTTGAGGATAAAACTATTTTAATTACTGGTGCGAGCTTTGGCATTGGTAAGGAGCTTGCACTTTACTTATCGGAATTTCAAACGCATTTAATT
Source organism: Crocinitomicaceae bacterium (assembly GCA_022447665.1). Lineage (GTDB taxonomy): Bacteria > Bacteroidota > Bacteroidia > Flavobacteriales_D > Crocinitomicaceae > JAKVAQ01. The sequence continues at coordinate 221,731 of JAKVAQ010000001.1, read as the reverse complement.
TTAGTTGCCAGAACGAAGGATAAGTTAGATGAACTAAAGGAACTAGTAGATTCCAAAAACTCTACATCGGAAGTATATGCTGTTGATTTGAGAAATGAAAATGAACGGATAGAATTTATTAATTGTATCAAAAACAGCTCAGTCGATTTTCTGATTTTAAATGCAGGTAAGTCAATTCGTCGTCCTTTACTCGAATCTTTAGATAGATTTCATGACGTAACACGAACTAATGATATTAATTATTTAGCTCCAGTACATCTCATGTTGGGTTTAATTCCTTCGTTGGCGCAGACTAAAGGAAAAGTAATAAATGTGTCTGCAATTAATGTCCTTTATCCGCCACCTCCTTTTTGGTCAGTTTATCAAGCATCAAAAACGGCATTTGATCAATGGTTCAGGGCGAATGAAATAGAGTTAAACAAGTTGGGTCTATCTACATCAACTATCTACTTTCCCCTTGTTAGAACTCGAATGATAGAGCCAAATGAAAAATACCAAAAGGTACCGGCAATGTCACCAGTACAGGCAGCAAAACGAATTGCGAAACTTATGTCTGGGCGCAGAAGGAGTTATAAACCTTGGTGGCATTATACCATTGCTCCTTTCGTTTGGTTTTTCTTTCCTATTTACAGATTAATTGTAAAGGCTAAGCTGAAATAGAATGTTAAGACTTTTAAACAATATTGGTCTTCTTTCTCCGCTTAAGCTTTTGAGATTGTTCTTTAGTTTTCAGAAGTTTGGAAAGAATTTTTTAGGATATCTACATTTTTTACAGAAAACACATGCAAGTAACGTTGCTCTTGATGATGGAGAATATTTGCTTAGCTACGCTGATTTCTTTTCACAGTCCAAAACTGCATTTTCAATTTTCACCAACCAATTAAGTATAAATAAAACGAGTAAGGTATGCTTAATCAGTCTTGATTCAGTTCCACTGACCTTAACTATAGTTGGTTTATCAGCTATAGGATCAAAAACAATATTAATTAATCCAAACTTAAGTGCCAGCCAGTTAAATGAGCTTTTAGATAAGCTAAATCCGACGCATGTTTTAACCGACTATGATAACCAACATAAAGTTGAATCGAAATTCGAACCATTTAACTTTCGGGATATTAATTTTCACTCTGAGCAATCTAAAACTAAGGTAAAGCCCACATCCATGGGACCATTCACAGTAATGACAAGCGGAACTACTGGATTACCAAAAGAGATCTCACGAAAATCGTCAATAGCCACTTTTATTCCTCCTTTCAGAGCCTTAATAAATCAACTAGAACTTCATAAGTATTCAAAGATCTATATTGCAACACCTATTTACCACGGATTTGGTATTTCTGCTTTGTTTATTTCAATAGTATTAGGCGCTGAAATTCATATGTCGCAGAAGTTTAACGAGAAAGAGTTGGCGAATACTTTGAGGCATTTTAAAATAGAAGTCTTAACCGCTGTGCCGCTTATGCTAGATCGGTTAAATAAATGTATTAATGATTCAAAAATTGAGGCCGAGCAATTAAAGTGCATTATTTCTGGGGGAGCGGCTTTGCACGAATCTACTTTAAGAGAAACGGAAAGGAATTTTGGCGAAATTGTTTGGAATTTATATGGCACATCTGAAGCTGGGTTTTGTATTATGTCAACCCCAACTATTAGCGCAAAAGATGCTGGAACAATTGGTAAACCCATTAAGGGCGTAAAAACCAAAATTGAGAATGGCCAACTAATGATCCAAGCCAAATGGGCGTTTCAAAAAGGAGAATGGATTCCTACTGGCGATGCTGCTGAAATAGAAAATGAATTCATCTATTTATGCGGAAGAATAGATGATATGATTGTTTCTGGTGGTGAAAATGTTTACCCTGTGAATCTTAAGAATGCTTTGATGGAACTAAGTGAAGTTCGTATAGCAGAGGTGTTGCCTGTTGATGATGATGAATATGGCCAACGATTTGAAGTATTTCTTGAGTTAAATAAGGAGATTGAAACGAATTCAATTATGGAATATCTAAAAGCTAAATTAGCACGTTATGAAATTCCTCGAAAAATCCATGTTCTAGAAAAACTACCCTTAAATCCCATTGGTAAAGTAAATAAGAAAGAGCTCCTATCGCGTTAATACAATATAATCTTGGAGCAATGTCTTTAAGAAAGTCAACTTCTTCTGAGGAACTTCTTCTAAATTCAAAAGCTTGGCAGACTTGGTTGCTAAATCTCTCACCAATTGCTTATGCGGCTCGTTCGGATATTTACGAACTCTTGAAATAGCATTCTTAATCAAGATCATGTCTTCATCAGTAAAGCGCGTAACACCTAAATAGGTAGGTTCATGATCGGCACGCGACTTTATATTGAGAATATCACGGATTGAATAGGCTTGTTCCGGCTTGTTTTTAACGATGGCTGTTTGTGCTAGAATATCACCAATACGCTGTCCCTTATCGGTAGTTGAAATGAATATTGCGCCAATAGCACCTAATGAGAACCAGAAATCTACAATTTTAAAAGCCCAACGCATGGTATAGTCGTTGATCGTAGCGTTTTGTCCGTTTAAACGTACCACTCGAATCCCCATAGCTAGTTTCCCAACAGTTTGTCCTTTTACGAGATACTCCATAATTAGAGAGTAAAATGTAAGTGGTAATAAAATCAAGATGTAGAGAAAAACCATAAAAAAGTCACCACTTGTAAAAAACCCTATTCCCATGATTGCGAAGAGAATAGACATGAATATCATGTAGACAAACATGACCAATAAGTCAATTAATAAGGCTAAGCCTCTGCTTGCGATGCTCGCGGCCTCATATTGAATTGAAATATTGTTGGAGGTTATTATGTCAACCGTTTTCTTCAAGAGTCTTTCTTTTAATGCTTGAAAATACAAAATATGAAGCAAGAACTTTAAGCCACTAAGAATTATTCAGGAATTTTCAATCGGATTGACTATTTTTGGCAAAATTTTTACGCATGATCAGAGAAGAGTCTAACAAAAAAATAGATAAAGTAATTAAAGATTTAGCCAAAGGTTTCGATGGAGAAAAATTGGTGAAGAGCTTAATGGATTTACGTGAGGATGCGTTAAAAGATGAGGATCCCTTATTGGCAAAAACATTCAGATTAAGTTCAGAATACATTACTGAAGAAGGATGTTTCGATCACACTGTTGAGAAAATCGAAATAGAGTTACCGGAGGATGCACCAGAAGACGCTGAGGATGAAGAGTTGAAAGAGCCTGGAACAGATGCTGAAAACTTAACGTACTTATTAGAACTTATTAAGCGATCAGAAAATAAATTCAACAGAGAAGAGATTAAAGAAATGAGAACTTGGTTAAAGCGTAAACTTTACTAATCATCATTCAAGAAATAAAAAAAGGGAGCTCATGATTGAGTTCCCTTTTTTGTTGTCAATATTTTTTCTGAACAGAACCCTTATGATACAGATAACTCTCTCGCCGAACGAATAGTCTTAACCATATCTTCAATAATTGGTTTTAAACTTCCATCCTCATCAGAGTGAAGTACATAAGTATATCCTTCAATAGTTGTTTCTCCGTAACAGTGATAAGATGTTTTACCACCTTGACCTTCATGAAGCGTTCTTTTATACATGATAAGGTTAGGCTCATCAACAATATATTCGATGGTGAAAATTCTTTCTAAATCTGCTAAACGCTCTTTTTCATTACCCACTTTATTTTTTTCGTTACCGTAATCCTCTATTACCATATGAAAGTGAGTTCCAATATCTACAAACCAAAGGTAGTCCCCATCAGCGTGCTCAATAGAAGGCTCAATTGAACTACCAGTTGCTGATTCAACCTGAGGAAGCATTATTCCCATATTCAACCCGTGCTCAGCAAGGGAAATTTCATTCATTCCATTGAAATCTGCCGAAGCTATAGAATCCGTATTATCTTCTGATACCTCACCATCATTTCCTCCACACGATACCAAGCTTATAGCTAAGAAAAGGGGCATTAGTAGGAATATCTTCTTCATGACGATACTTTTGGGGTTATGATTTTTCACGACAAAGAAACGAAAAAACTCCATTATTTGCCATTTTTTGCTTTTAAAAATCAGAAAGGAAGCCAGTAAACCCAAAACAATTTTGGATTTCCTTAGTTTTATAGATTACAATAATTTAAATAGGCAATAAATGGCGGTTTCGGTTTGTAGAAGAGCACACTTTAATGCAGCACATCGACTGTATAATCCAAAATGGACAGATGAAAAAAATCAAGAAGTTTTTGGAAAGTGTAATAACTATAACTACCACGGACACAATTATGAACTGGAAGTTTGGGTAACTGGAGAGGTGGATGAAGAAACGGGGTATGTTATTGATCTAGGCTACCTTCGAGATGTGATTAAAACTGAAGTAGAAGATAGATTTGATCATAAAAACTTAAATTTGGATACAGAAGAGTTTAAAAACTTAATCCCAACCGCGGAGAATATATCAATCGTTATTTGGAATAAGCTGAGGTCTCGATTGGAAAACAAGTTTGAATTAAAGGTTCGTTTGTATGAAACCCCTAGGAATTTCGTGGAGTACGGAGGTTAACTCATGCATAAAACATATCAGATATATATATTGGTAATCACCAGTATTTTGTTTTCCCATTTTTCATGGGCTGATAATTTTATACGGAATGGAAGTTTTGAAGGCACACCTGGAATTGAAAATATTCCTGAGTTTTGGCAAGCGGGTTGCGGAAGTATTAATACACCTGATACCCAACCTGGATGGTGGAACGTAGAATTACCTCCTCAGGATGGAGAAACCTACCTAGATTTATTGTACAAAGAGGATGGCACGAAAGAATCCGTATATCAAGAATTAGAGAATCCGTTGCCAGCAGGTAGCTGTTTCCTAATCGAAATTCATTTGGCTCAAGCTTGTCAAGACAGTATTTCAAACCTTTATCATTTCGATTTAAATAATCCCGGTGATCTTGTTATTCGAGGTTCGAGCGAGTATAGTTGCACGGATGGTAAGGTTCTGGGAACTTTTGAGGCCGATTCTAATTGTAGGTGGAGAAAATATTATGCTGTTTTCCAGGCATATGAAGTAATTAACTTTATCTACCTGGAATTTTCCAAAGGGAGCCAACCTGAAGAAAATGGCTCCATATTAATCGATAATTTCGTTTTGGATTTCACTACTCCATTTCCTGAAGTAGAGTATACGGTAGATTATGGGCAGTCACTCACTCTTTCGGCATTGATTGACAGTGAAGCGGAATTATGGACTTTAAATACAGGGGAGACGTACGAAGATACTTCTTCGATTCATCCAATTTTTAATCAGAATACGAAGGTTGAGTTGGGGTACTGGAGTGCGGATAGTTGCTTGATTTTTCAATCCTACAATATTCTTGTGAATCCTATCATACCCAATATCATTACGTCAGATAACGACGGTATTAATGATGCCTTCATTATACGCGGACTTTCAGAGGATACAAGACTTACTGTGTTAAATAGGTGGGGAGATTATGTTTACCTCTCTAATCATTATTACAATCAATGGATTCCGCAGGGATTGGCTGATGGCGTTTATTTCTATGTTCTCGAACTCAAAGAAACAGGCAGAGTATATCGGGGTAGTCTAACTATTCTTTAGTTTTGTAATATGAACCAGGTTAAGGTAGAAGATTTAGGATTGATTGATTACAAGAAGGCTTGGGATTATCAGGAGGAATTATTCAAGTCGAAGGTTGATCTTAAGATTGCATTTCGAAAAGAAGAAACCAACGATCTTCCTTCGCATGATCTTTTATTTTGCCAGCATCCACACGTATATACCTTGGGTAAAAGTGGATCTCCAGGAAACTTGTTGATCAACGAACAAATGCTCAAAGAGAAAGACGCCCAATACTATAAAATTAACCGAGGTGGAGATATTACCTACCATGGCCCAGGCCAATTGGTTATGTATCCAATTTTTGATCTTGATCAGTTCTTTACAGACATTCATAAGTACATGCGTTTTCTTGAAGAGGCGGTAATTTTAACTTTATTCGAGTTTGGCATTACTGCAGGAAGAGTTGAAGGGCTTACAGGAGTGTGGGTGGATGGAGGAACACCACAGGAACGCAAAATTTGTGCAATGGGTGTTAAGAGTTCACGATGGGTAACCATGCATGGTATTGCATTAAATGTAAATCCGGACCTAACCTATTTCAACAATATCGTTCCTTGCGGTATTGTAGATAAAGCGGTAACGTCTATGGCCAAGGAACTTGGTCATGAAGTTGATATGGCTGAGGTTCAGGAAGCTTTAACAGAGAACATGGCCAATGTTTTCGATTTCGATTTGAAATAAGTCAACCCATAAATCTATCTTTGAGGGATGAAAGTTCTTGGAATAATTCCTGCACGTTATGAGTCTTCTCGTTTTCCTGGGAAGCCATTAATTGATCTTAAGGGTAAAACAATGATTCGTAGAGTTTATGAAAGAGCTTCTGAATGCTCACTGATCTCAAAAGTTATTGTGGCAACGGATGATCAACGAATCTTCGATGAGGTTAAATCATTCGGAGGTGAAGTAATGATGACTGCGGATACGCATAGAAACGGGACGGAACGATGTGGAGAAGTGGTTAATGTGTTAAAGGAGTTTGAAGTCGTTATAAATATTCAGGGTGATGAGCCGTTAATTCATCCGAAACAACTTGAGCGAATTATTTCAGTTTTTGACCAAAATGAGGTAAAAATTGCAACAATTGCGCGAAAAATTGACAATATTGAGGCAATTCGTAACCCAAATCGCGTAAAAGTGGCTATGGATAAAAATCAAGATGCCCTCTATTTTTCACGAAGTCCAATTCCACATGTTGCTCAAAAACCGCATGAGGATTGGTTGGCATCCACATTATTCTACAAACACATTGGGCTCTATGCTTGGAGAAGAGAAACATTAAATGAGTTATTGAAATTATCACCCACTGAATTAGAAAAATCAGAATCATTAGAGCAGTTAAGATGGTTAGAGAATGGTTATAAAATCCGTTGTATTATATCTGATTTAGACACACCAAATATTGACGTTCCAGAGGATGTAAAGAAAGTGTTAGATCTCTTATGAAAGCAATAATATTTGATATGGATGGAGTTCTCATTGACTCCGAACCGCTCTGGAAAATAGCTGAGGTAGAAGGTTTTGGGAAAGTAGGCTTAGATCTTACACATACCGATTGTGAGGAAACGGTAGGTTTAAGAATTGATGAGGTTGTAAAGCTTTGGTACAATAAACGCCCATGGGAAGGAAAGAGCTTAGAAGCGGTAACACAAGATATTATTGATATATTAATACGAGAAGTTTTAAAGCAAGGAACGACCCTTCCTGGAGTTCAAGAAGCACTCAATGCCTTAAAAGACGATGGTTATAAAATTGGCTTGGCCACTTCCTCAAGTAAAGCAATTATTGCAGCGGTTATGCAGCGACTTAATATTGAATCATATTTTGATGCAATTCATTCAGCAGAAGATGAGATTCTAGGTAAACCCCATCCTGCGGTATTTTTAACCTGCGCTCAAAAGTTGGGTGTCGAAGCGACAGATTGTTGGGTCGTAGAAGATTCTTTCAATGGAATGGTGGCTGCTAAGGCTGCTAGAATGAAAGTAATTAGAGTTCCTGAAAAAACGCACCAAATGGATAAGCGTTTTGTGATTGCCGATATACAACTCGATTCTTTGGAGGACCTTAATACTCAAGATTTATGAAATTGAAAAATTTGTCAATTTTCATCCCTTTTTTGAAGTTTTCGTGTCAAAATCAGACTAAAAACACTCAAAATAACAAAGAATTATATGAATAGGCTATTTTTATATTTAGTGGTTGTGAGTATGTTAAGCTCATGCGGTAATTCAGACGAATTGATAGAAACAGATAAAATAGACAAAGTAGTATACAGTTTTGGAGACTCTTCTGTTCCACCACCATACCATAGAAGCTATGACATTGTGGCTACTACCTCTTCAATATCAGTTGTTGTAGATAGTTATGGAGATATAATTGCCGAAAAGGAAGTAACGATAACTTCCAAGCAATTCAATGGTCTCATTGACGTGGTAAATGCGGCGAAAATGAAGAATAAGTCTAAAAATGAGTCGGTTGGATGTACAGGTGGGACTTCAGATTATCTAACCTTATTTTCTTCGGATGAGGTGATTTTTGAAGGTAGCACTTATAATTGCGGAGGTGATAAATATGGGAATATGGAGGGCAACATTGAATCCATTAAGTCCAAACTAAAATCAATGATTCCTAACTTTAACGCGTTACTAGAGTAGGATTTCCTTAATCTTATTCGCCAAAATTTCTTTATTAACTTTTACAATGGGATGTTCTGACTTTGGAAGAGAATAGAACGTTGCGTTTGGTAAGTAGCTTTCTATTTCTTTGGTTTCTTCCTTGGTTACCATCTGATCATTTTCACCATGACCTAAGTATACTTTATGAGAAATGGAAGAGAATTCTTCTTTGCCGAAAGCTTTACCGCCCCCTAATCCATTCATTAATACCGCAGTTTGATGCATAAGCTTTTTCCACCCTACTTCCCCATGCAGCGAGGCAAGATAACCTGCGTACTTCGGGATTTTTTCTTCAATTTTTGCGGGATTAAGAAGCTTGGTTTCTCTCGCTGCAATTTCGGGCGACCAAGCGAATTTAGTTCCAAGCGTAATAATCGTATTTACTAATTCAGGTGCTTGTCTTGCAGTATTCAAGGCAACATATCCGCCCATACTGTAGCCGAAAATGTGGGTATTTTCTATTTGGTACTCATCACAAAAGTCGATTAAGTTTTGAGCAAATAGGTCCATTGATAAGGTTTCTTCAGTGCTTGAGTCTCCATGACCTTCAAAATTCATTGTATAGGTCTTGAAATCGTCTTTAAGAAGTTCTTTGAGTGGTTGCAGTTCGTCTTTAGATCCCAAAGCCCCGTGAAGCAATATTAAGTTTGGTTTACTCATCATGGTTCGAATTTAATAAATTGCTTTGTCCATTGTGCTCTTAATAGAATGAAAAACCCCGACCGTGAGGTCAGGGTTTAATTTATTTAGTTGGCTCCGTCAACTAGTTGACAAGAACACAGATTAAGGGCATTTTATTAGCCGCTGCACATTCATTTCTTCACTCGCGTTCAGAATGTTTGTGGCTTCCCAAATGCTTGAGCAAGCTCAGACATTTTATCATCCACCGCACATTTAGTTCCCTTGGGTCGCTGAATTTAGTTCAGTAGAATTGTTTTATACAATTATCCTGAACACATTTCACAGTTGTCCGGATCATCTAAAGAACATGCAATTTCAGCTTGTCTTTCTTCTTCCGTTTTAGCAACAGGGATTTGAGCTGCATCTTTCTTAAGGGTAAACTTAATGGCGTCAGCTGCAGCCTTAGTTCTTAAGTAATACATTCCTGTCTTAAGTCCAGCTTTCCAAGCATAGAAATGCATAGAAGTTAGTTTCGCAAAGTTTGCATTCTCCATGAACAAGTTAAGTGATTGTGACTGGCAAATGAATGCGCCACGATCAGCTGCTTGATCAATAATTTTCTTTTGCGAAATTTCCCAGGCAGTCTTGTAGAGTGCTTTGATGTCTTCCGGAATTTCTGGAATATCTTGAACCGAACCGTTAGCGGCCATCAATTTATTCTTCATTCCTTCATCCCAAAGGTTTAACTTCACTAAATCCTTAAGTAAATGCTTGTTTACAACGATAAACTCACCAGATAATACTCTACGTGTGTAAACGTTAGAAGTGTATGGCTCGAAACACTCGTTGTTTCCTAAAATTTGAGCTGTGGAAGCCGTTGGCATAGGCGCTAATAACAATGAGTTACGTACACCATGCTCTTTAACCTCTTCTCTTAAAGTATCCCATTCCCATCTGTCTGTAGGAGTTACATTCCACATATCAAACTGGAAAGTACCTTCTGAAATAGGCGATCCAGCCCAAGTTTCATACGCACCTTCTTTCTGAGCAAGGTCTTTAGAAGCAGTTACCGAAGCGTAATAAATTGTTTCGAATATTTCACTATTAAGTTTTTTAGCTTCTTCAGAATCAAATGGATATCTCATTAAAATGTAGGCATCAGCTAATCCTTGAACGCCAATTCCAATTGGACGGTGACGCATGTTTGAATTACGTGCTTCCTCAACTGGGTAATAGTTCTCATCAATGATTCTATTCAAGTTGATCGTCAATTGGTAAGTGATCTCGAATAACTTGTTGTGATCAAACGTTTTGTTTTGTGGATCAACAAATTTTGGAAGTGCAATAGAACCTAAATTACAAACTGCAACTTCGTCTGGAGCAGTGTACTCCATGATTTCAGTACATAAGTTTGATGATTTAATTGTACCTAAATTCTTTTGATTTGACTTTAAGTTAGCCGCATCTTTGTAGAGCATGTAAGGAGTTCCCGTTTCAATTTGCGACTCAAGAATTTTGAACCAAATATCTTGTGCTTTAATCGTTTTTCTTCCTCTTCCTTCTGACTCATATTTCGTGTAAAGCGCTTCGAAATCATCTCCATAAGCGTCTGATAAACCTGGACACTCATTCGGACACATTAAAGTCCAATCACCATTCGCTTCAACACGCTTCATGAATAAATCTGGAATCCACATTGCATAGAATAAATCACGCGCTCTTTGCTCTTCTTTACCGTGGTTTTTCTTTAAATCTAAGAAGTCAGTGATATCAGAATGCCATGGCTCAATGTAGATAGCGAAAGAACCTTTTCTTTTTCCTCCACCTTGGTCTACATAACGTGCCGTATCATTAAATACACGCAACATCGGTACAATACCATTTGACGTACCATTTGTTCCTTTAATGTATGAACCTTTTGCACGAATATCGTGAATAGAAAGTCCTATACCACCAGCCGATTGGGAAATCTGAGCACATTGCTTCAAAGTATCATAGATACCCGAAATACTATCCTCTTGCATTTGAAGTAGGAAGCAAGACGACATTTGTGGCTTTGGAGTACCTGAGTTAAATAAAGTTGGAGTAGCATGCGTAAACCATCCTTCTGACATAGAATTGTAGGTTTTAACAGCAGCCTCAATATTTTCTTTGTGAATACCGATAGACACACGCATTAACATGTGCTGCGGACGTTCAGCAACTTTACCATCAAGTTTTAATAAGTACGCACGCTCTAATGTTTTGAACCCGAAATAATCATACTTAAAATCACGATCGTAAATGATGTGAGAATCAAAATACTCTCTGTTCTCAGAAACAATAGTATATACGTCGTCAGAAACTAACGCGGCGTTTTCACCTGTTACTGGATCCTTGTATTTGTATAAGTCTTCAATTGTCTCAGCAAAAGACTTTTTCGTGTTTTTGTGTAGGTTAGATACTGAAATTCTAGAAGCTAATAAAGCATAGTCTGGATGCTCTATTGTTTTCGATGCTGCCACCTCAGCGGCTAAGTTATCTAGCTCAACTGTTGTTACTCCATCATACAATCCTTCTATCACCTTCATCGCAACAACCTCAGGTTTTACTATAGAGTCTAATCCATAGCATAATTTCTTGATGCGGGCAGTGATTTTGTCGAATTTAATCGGTTCTTTCCTTAAGTCGCGTTTTACAACGTACATAATGCTCTCTTTTCTTTAACTCCATACGATCTGAGATGTCGCACGAAGTGGGGTTAATAATAAAATGGTTTAAAAATCTTCGTCAAGTGAGAAGTTCTGTTTTGAACTATCACTCATAACGCCGGCCTTTTGGTATTCAGCAACTCTTTTTTCAAAGAAATTCGTTTTTCCTTGAATATTAATCATATCCATAAAATCAAATGGATTAGTAGTGTTGTATACTCTCGGGCAATCTAGCTCTGCTAACAAACGGTCAGCAACAAACTCAATATATTGTTTCATTAGGTCAGAGTTCATTCCAATTAATCTCACTGGAATAGCCTCACTAATGAATTCTTTTTCGATTTCAACGGCATCTGTAATAATCTTAGTTACCGTTTCTTTTGGAAGCTTATTTACTAAATGGTTATTGTAAAGTAAACAAGCAAAATCACAATGTAATCCTTCATCTCTTGAGATTAACTCATTTGAGAAAGTTAATCCTGGCATCAATCCTCTTTTCTTTAACCAGAAAATTGAGCAGAAAGATCCTGAAAAGAAAATTCCTTCAACTGCTGCGAATGCGATTAAACGTTCAGCAAAAGAACCATTATCTATCCAGCGCAAAGCCCAATCAGCTTTTGTTTTAACACAAGGAATGTTCTCAATAGCATTGAATAAATAATCTTTCTCTTTAGTGTCTTTGATGTACGTATCAATTAAAAGTGAATACGTTTCGGAGTGAATGTTCTCCATTGCAATTTGGAAGCCGTAAAAAAACTTCGCTTCAGAATACTGAACTTCAGCTACAAAATTTTCAGCCAAATTTTCATTTACAATTCCATCAGAAGCAGCAAAGAATGCCAACACGTGTTTGATAAAATGTCTTTCATCGTCTGTTAGCTTCTCGTGCCAATCGGTTATGTCTTGCGCAAGATCAATCTCCTCCGCCGTCCAAAAACTTGCCTCCGCTTTTTTATAGAATTGCCAAATATCATCATGTTGGATTGGAAAAATGACAAAACGATCCTTATTCTCTCTTAAAATTGGTTCAATACTCTCTGACATAGCGCTTTATTATAATTCGTTAAAAATTTGGCCCAAATATTCAATGGAAAACTCCTTCTTGAAAAAGGATTTGGTCATCAAAATAACCCTGAAATTCGGAGAACGAAAATCGCGAAATTTTAGGGTTTTCGCCAATTTATTTAATTCACAATGCAATCATAGTTTTCAACAGTTTCAAAAATCAAAATTCTATAAGTAATACAAAACCAATAGATTAGAAGACGGCTAATACTACTGATTTTACTTTCACGCCCTACCGAAAGCCCTGTGTTACCGTTGAGCCGTAATTTTTTTTTCACGGCTTATCAACAATCATGAAATCTTGCGGACAGGAAATGTACGGATAATAGAACCCCCATTCCAAGAACTTAAAGGAATATAGTTTCAAACAGCATAATGTTTAAAAACTAATCGTAACTTGCCTCCTTTTTGACGTTAAAAATCAACGAATTTTTTGTATGTTTCTCGAAGAAGTTTCCAAAGCCACTCTTCAACTATTTTTCCCCAAAAAATGTGAGTCTTGTTCTCGTGATTTAGAGATGAAAGAAGATTTCATTTGCCTTCATTGTAAACAAGAAATGAAATTTATTAAAGGAGACGCTCATGCCAAAAAAATGCTACAATCGGTTTTTAAAGGTAGAATGGAGGTAGAGAACATTTGGGCCTTATACCAATACTTCGAGGAAGGGAATGTAAAAAACATACCACAGAAAATTAAATACCAAGGAGGTAAACAGCTCGGTCATTATATGGGTAGGATGTTGGGCGAAGTTTTACCTAAAGAACACGATATAGATCTAATAATTCCACTTCCTCTTCATTATAAAAAAGAACGGCTGCGTGGATTTAACCAGAGTGCTGTAATTGCTACTGGTATTTCAGAAATTACTAAGATTCCAGTGGAAAAAAGAGGTTTGGAAAGAGTGAAGTATAATGCTTCTCAAACCAAATTTTCTAAGTACGATCGTTGGGATAATGTCCGCTCTATCTTTCAATTAACGAGACCGTCGCTTTTTGAAAATAAGCACATATTATTGATTGATGATGTACTCACAACAGGAGCAACCCTCGAATCTGCTGCGCAAGAAATTTTAAAAGCTGATAATAGTAGGATTAGCATCGCCACATTGGCTGCGCGTCTCTAACAAGAAATCTCCAGATGTATTATTTCTATCTATTCACGAAGAAAATGGCGTTTGCTACAAGAAGTTTTCCGTTTTCCCAAAAACCTCTGAAAATCGGACTATCCACCATAAAAATAGCGCAACCTTCACCTTTTTTCTCAACGGAAAATACCATACTCTTTGCCTGATCATCCTTAACCCTGTTACCAACAAAACCAGATTCCGGAACAGATTCAGCATCCAAATAAACTGGATTTTCTCCATTCTTTAACCAGTGGTAGGCCGAAGGACTATTTTTAAGTGAAAAGTAGGATTTGCCATATCCAAAAGCAAGAGGATTAGTATTATCTACAACACATTTGTAAACAGCACCTTGAATCGAACCTCCAATGGCATAACGGTCTCTCGAGCAATAATGAATGTGTGCATTTTCATATGCATCCTTTTCCTCCTCTACATCCTCTTCATTATCAAATACCTTATTACGAATTTTGAATTTTGAATCAGGACCGAAATTATTTAAAGCACTGCTTACGGCAATCAACTTTCCACCATTCGAAACCCACTCTGCCATTAGAGAATCAGCCAGACCCAAACCTCCGGTTGTTGCAATAAGGACATCTATATCCTCTAGAACATCTGGTCTAACGTCATCGACATTTAAAAGAGTAATAGGATAGTTTAACTCTTGCTCAAAATAATACCAAAACTCACCGATAGCCGGCGCAAATCCCTGGTTTGTAATTAAGGCAACTTTTGGCGGATCAATTAGTTTAACATCTGGCGAACCGAAATCATTTCCCGTATCCACCATACCTGTATTTGTTGTGAAACAAGAAACATTATTTTCCTTGCAAGCCCCCAAAACTGAAGTACCTATCTCTTTATTGGCATTTTCAGATTTTAAGACGATTAAGGTTCCACTCTCAAATTTGTCTTCACCAAATGAAAATGGTTTCTCGGCAAAACGTACACGAATTTTATCTTCTATAAGAGCACTTAAAACACGCGCGGATGACATACTCTTCCAGGGAATAAGAAAAGCAATTGCATCTGTGTCGTCACCAGCAAAACTTAATTCAGGACTAAAAGCTTGAGGGTCACTAATGTCTATCTTTTGTTCGCTAGCAATACAATTCAAACCATAAGCATATGGTAAAGCCCAAGAAGTTAAATCATAAGTAACCGAATCTTCTAAAGTTGTTTTTGGTTCAAATAAAACCGTAGCCAAGGGTCCTTTCTTTTGTTGGGTTGAAATAATAATATGGTTCTTAGTTACGGTTGTTTGACCTTGTTTTCCAGTCTCGTATTCATAACCACTTATTTTTTGTCCAGATCCGGTACCATATTTTATCCCATGCGCCTGAATTAAATCTTTAAGCAACAATAATTTGTTATCGTCACCCCAAATAACGTATGTGTTGTATTCGTACTCTTGATTTGTTGGGTATTTCTTGAACTCTTCAATAAGTTTTAACTTGTTATTTACAGAAAATTCCACAGTAGAGATACTTGTAGTAAAGTGATGCTCAATTCTATCAACTAAAGTCAGTGTGTCTTCATCAGCAGTTTGAACCGCCAATCCGGCTACACCGTGTCCTCCCTGCTCATATGTCATTCCGATTGCCCCGTTATATGTAGGATACGTATCGCCGTAACCAGGATAAAGAAGATCAAAAAATTGTCTAGTAAAATATAACCAACCTTCTTTGTCAAAATAACTTGCGTGATGCCTTCCTAAGCCAGTTTGAAATTCTTTTTGCCAATCGCTAATTACAGTATGGAATGGAGGCGCAGCAGGCGCAAAATAATAAGGGTCGTCATAAAACTGTTCGTGAAAATCGGCGTGAACATGAGGAAGCCATTGGTTATAAACTTTAATTCTTTCTCTTGTTTCAACTTGAGTTAACCAAGACCAGTCTCTGTTTAAGTCGAATAAATAATGATTTACTCTTCCGGCAGGCCATGGTTCTTGATGCTCAGCACTTATAAAGTCTACATCAGGAGATATATTTTTCTTTTGATTATACCAGTTAACATATCTATCTCGCCCATCCGGATTGATACAAGGGTCAATGATGACTAATACATCTTTAAGCCATTCTTGTTTTTCAGTTAAAAGGGTATAAGCCGCTTTCATAGCTGCTTCTGTGCAAGAGGCTTCATTACCATGTACATTGTAACTTAGCCATACAATAGCCACTTTTTCAGCTGAACCATCCTCATGCGCTTTTCTAATTTCCTCAATGTTTTGAATATTCTCAGCTGAAGAGATGAAAGAAAGTAGTAAAGTTCTATTCTCATTCGTTTTTCCATATTCTTTTAATATCATTTGTCCATTAGAACTTTCTTCAAGGTGCTCAAAATAGTCAACTACTTGATGGTGTCTTGAAAAGTAAGTTCCCAGAGGGTATCCTAAAAAATCTGAAGGACTATCTAATTCATTTCCGAAGGAAATAAATGAAAACAATAGAACAGTGGGAAAGAAGATGGATTTAAACACAGCGTATGAATTTGATTTTCAAAACTAGTATTTCCTTTTGTCATTTGCATTCTTGAAGCGTCAAGATTTCATATTCAATATTTGGGAAGTTAATTAGGCATGCATAAAGATATAATTTGGCAACTCAAGTATACCTACCTTTGTTGGGAGATTATTAGGATCATGAAAGCGTATAAAATAGTTGGAGCAGGTTTAGCTGGGATTAATTTGGCTTGGCATTTTTATTTTGAGAAGATCAAGTTTGTAATTGTAGATAATAAAGAAAGATCCACGGCAAGAGCAGCGGCAGGTTTAATCAATCCTGTAGTATTTAGAAGATTGAACAAAAGCTGGATGGCGGATGATCTCATGCCTTATTTACATTCTTTTTATTGCAAGATAAATGATGTTTTAGGCAAGGAGTTGTACGTTAATCTTCCAATCAAAAAGGTGATTACAGATATTGAGAATTTAAATGATTGGGGGGCTAGAAATAATGATGAGGCGTATCAACAATTTTACAATGAAGTAGAAGAAAACTACAATTCATCGGTGTTAGCAGAATATGGTTTGGGAGTTGTAAACGGATCTGGTTATTTGAAGTTAGAAGAATACATTAATCTCTCTTTAGAGTTTTTTAAAGCCGAATCCAATACCGTAGTTGAAGAGGAATTTGAGTACGATAAGGTAGAGGGTGAAATAATATTTACTGAGGGAAGAGGATTATTGAGAAACCCATATTTTAAATACCTCCCACTTAATCAAACACACGGTGAAACACTATTGATTAAAGCAGAGAATTTGAACATAGATTACGTTTTGAATAAAAACATGTTTGTGTTACCTGTAGAAAAGAATATTTATAGAGTTGGCGCCACCTATAATTGGGAAATAAAAGAACCTCGAACCACAGAGGGAGCCAAGGCCGAGCTTCTTGAAAAACTATCTCAAATAGTGGATTGCGAATTAGAGGTACTCGATCAATGGGCAGGATTAAGACCGACGGTAAAAGATAGAAGGCCGCTGCTCGGGACCCACAAGGAGCATAAAAATCTTCACGTTTTTAACGGCTTAGGAACAAAAGGAGTCATGATTTCACCGTATTTCGCGAATATCTTCTTACAATATCTTCAGGGAAAAAGATCTTTACCTCAGGATGTAAGCATTCGACGCTTCGATCATCTAATGAACGAATAATTGATAACTTTGTTTAAGTAAATTGAACACATAAAATTAGAATATAATGTATCCAGAAGAACTAACAAAACCGATGAAACTAGAGCTAGAATCTGCGGGATTTAATAGTTTGTATAACACTGCTGAAGTTGATGAAGCTTTAAAGAAAGAAGGAACAACTTTAGTCGTAATTAATTCAGTATGTGGATGTGCTGCAGGGTCAATGCGTCCGGGTGTAATAAAATCATTGGAGAATGATAAACTTCCATCTAACTTAACAACAGTATTTGCTGGAGTTGACACTGAAGCTGTTGATCAAGCAAGAAAATACACACTTCCTTATCCTCCATCTTCGCCATCTATAGCCTTGTTTAAAGATGGAAGTCTAGTACATTTTATAGAGCGTCATCATATTGAAGGAAGAACTCCAGATATGATTGCTGAGAATCTTAAAATGGCTTACGGAGAATTCTGCTAATAGCAGCATGAAAAAGCTGTTAATTGGTATTTCTGCTGCCGTTATTCTCTTTGGATTCTTTTATGTTTACAAGGGTGAAATATTTGAGGCAGTTATCGTTGAAGACAACGGTACTTATACAAAAGATCTTCCTCTGTCAAGCCTGCTGTTTCAGCAGGACTTGCCAGAGTTTGTTAGTGAGGAAAGGTTAGTTGAAATAACTCCAACCCTAAAGTCTTGGGTCTTAATGATTGCTATTTTCCTGGGGATGCCTATTATGATTGCGCTTCGATTCGGAAAAGAACAATCGAATGAAAACTCCTAAAAAAAACTAACTTTACTTTCTTTCAATTTTACACCTCATGAAGTACCACAGAATAAATAATGAACTGTTCATTCGCAACAGAAAGAAGTTTGTCGCACAAATGGTTCCAAATTCGGTTGCCATTTTCAACAGTAATGATATCTACCCTGTAAGTGCAGATAGTACCTTACCATTTACACAGCATAGAGATATCTTTTATTTATCGGGTGTAGATCAGGAAGAAAGTATTTTGGTAATATTCCCAGATGCGCATTTAGAGGAACATAAAGAAATGCTTTTCCTTAAAGAAACCAATGAGCATATCGCTATTTGGGAGGGGGAAAAGCTTGATAAAAAGGCTGCGCTTGAGACTTCTGGAATTAAAAACACTTATTGGTTGGACCAATTTGAGTCAGTAATGAAAGTTGTTTTGGCTCAGGCAGAAAATGTATACATCAATACAAATGAGCATACACGAGCGAATACCGAGGTTGAAACTCGAGAGGATAGATTTATAAAGGCTTTTCAGGCAAAACATCCTGCCCATACTTATAAGAAGTCAGCCCCGATTATGCACCGCATTCGCTCAGTAAAAGAAGATATTGAGCTTGAGTTGATGCAAACTGCTTGTGATATTACAGAGAAAGGGGTAAGAAGGGTGCTTGATTTCTTGAAGCCAGATGTAATGGAGTATGAGATTGAGGCAGAGATCATGCATGAATTCCTAAGAAATAGATCTAAGGGATTCGCTTACACACCTATCATTGCTTCGGGAGCAAGCGCTTGTGTTCTCCACTATATTGAAAACAATAAGGTGTGTAAGGATGGAGATGTGATTTTAATGGACTTCGGGGCTGAATATGCAAATTATGCATCGGACTTAACCCGCTGTTTTCCAGTTAATGGGAAATTTACCGATCGTCAAAAAGCGGTATACAATGCGGTACTTCACGTGAAAAAAGAGTCTGAAAAGCTATTGGTGGAGGGAACCATGTTGCATGACTACCATAAAGAAGTTGGAAAGCTAATGGAAGCACAACTCTTACAATTGGGTCTTATAGACAAAACAGATATTGCGAACCAAGATCCTAAATGGCCAGCTTATAAGAAGTATTTCATGCACGGGACATCTCACTTTATTGGTTTAGATACGCATGATGTAGGATTGTGGACAGAGCCGATTAAGGAAGGAATGGTATTTACATGCGAGCCGGGTATATATATTCCAGAAGAGAATTTAGGAATTAGGATTGAAGATGATTTGGTCGTTCAAAAATCGGGATCACCTAAAAACTTAATGGCCAATATTCCAATTGAAGTGGAGGAAATAGAAGACCTGATGAATTCATGATTCTTTTTGAATCAGATGAAATAATTCTGGGCTATAAAATTTTAGGTCAGGGTCAACCATTGGTTTTACTGCATGGCTTTTTAGAAAATTCCAGCATGTGGGATGAACTAATCCCTGAGCTTGAAAATGATTTTCAGCTTTTAATGATCGATTTACCAGGGCATGGCGCTTCTCCAGAACCATCAAAATCCTATACACTAAAGAATGTAGCAAAGGCTATTGGTGATTTATTGACGATTCGGGGCATTTCAAAACCTTCAGTTATCGGACATTCCATGGGAGGTTATGTGGCTCTTGAGATCAAAAAGTTAATTGACATAAAAGTCATTCTTCTTCATTCAAACTTTTGGGAAGATAGTGCTCAGAAAAAGGAGGATAGAAATAGGGTTATTGAACTTATTCAGACAAAGAAAAATCACTTTGTAAGCGAAGCAATTCCGAATCTTTTCTTTTCAGAAAATCTAGGACATTGTGAAGGCGCAATTGCAAATCTAATCCAAGGCGCCAAGGACATGTCGGTAGCTTCAATAGCAGAAGCCACATCAGCCATGAGAGATAGACTGTCCAACTATGATTCGGCACAACGAGCAAGTATAATCCATGGCGCTCAAGATCCAATAATTAGCACAGAAATGTTAGGAGGGGAATTGAAAGAAAATCAAATAGATGCTGAGTTATACTCAATAGAAAACTGCGGACACATGAGCATTTGGGAATCGAAAGAAGAATTAATAAATATTCTTAATCACATTCTTATCCAATAAATTAAAATATTTTTGTCAATTATCCGTTCTACTCGGGCGATTGTGAGCAATAGCATTAAAATACCTACTAACCTTATCAGCATTCTTTTGCTGTTTGTTCTCTTTGGACTTAGTTGTTCGACAGAGAAAGATGCTGCGTTGAATAAGGGCTATCATAATATGACAGCTCGTTATAATGGTTACTTTAATGCTGGTGTAATTATCCAACAATCACTAGATTCTTACAGAGAAAAGTACGTAGACGATTACAATAAGATTTTACCCTTAAAAGTTTACCCTTCTGAAGAGGATGCTTCTTCTGTTTATCCACAAATGGATGATGCCATAGAACGTTGTTCTAAGGTGATCTACCGTCATAGTATGCCTAACCCTAATCAGGTTAAAAATAAGGATGAAGAGAACTGCAGATGGATTGATGATAACTGGTTGGTAATAGGAAAGGCGCACTATATAAAAAGGGAATATGGTGAGGCCCAAGAGAAATTACTTTTCGTAGCTACGAATCCGCAGTACAACGGAGAGGAAGCTGTTTTTGAAGCAAAAATATGGTTGGCAAAAACCTACATTGCTCAAGGCAATTTTGCGGAAGCAACGCGTGTGATGAAGGAGGTTGAGGTAGCAAAAGAAGCAGCAGAATCACGAAGAAATAGAACCTTCAAAGAAAAAATGGAGGAATGGAAGGATAAGCGAACAAAGAAAAAGAAGAATAGAAAAAAAGGAAAGAAGAATAAAAAGGGTGAAAAAGAAGCCGAATTTCCTAAACGTTTAGTGTCGGAATATGAGGCAACCATGGCTGAACTTTATATTGCTGAGGGCGATTATAAAAAGGCTATTCCACATTTAGAAGCCGCAATAGACGCCTGCAGAAATAAGAAGGAGAAGGCCCGTTACATGTTTGTTCTGGCCCAATTGCATCAAGAGCAAGGAAATACTTATCAAGCAATTTACTATTACAAAAAGGTATCGCGCTCTAGTGCACCTTACGTAATGCAATTTAAAGCGAAAATTAATAAGGCACTGGTGGCTACCTCTGGAGGTGAAGCACTGAGAAAAGAGCTTCGAAAAATGCTTAAAGACGGTAAAAACGCTGAATATAAAGATCAGATTTACTACGCTTTAGCTGAGATTGAATATAAAGATGGGAACATGGATGAAGCAAAAAGGAATTATACACAGTCCGCAATTTGGTCGGTTAACAATAACCGTCAAAAAGGCCTGAGTTATTTGAAACTAGCCGATATCTATTATGGAGAAAAGGATTATTTAAAAGCTCAGAAATATTACGATTCCAGTGTTACGGCTTTACCAGAGGATTTTGATAATTACACTCAAATTCAAGCGAAAGCTGAAGGGTTAAGTGACCTTGTATTCCATTATGAGACGTACACATTTGAAGATAGCGTACAACAATTCGTAGACCTTGACGAGAAAGCTTTACGAAAGCGAATGAAAGAAATTGCTGATCAATTAGCAGAGGAAGAAAGAATTAGAAAAGCGGAAGAAGAGAAACGACTCTTAGCTATGCAAGATCGGTTAAACAGCACAGCTTCTAATAATAACAATGGAGGTAATGTTAGTAAATGGTATTGGAACAATCCAAAATTAGTCTCTAATGGTGTGAATGAATTTAGAACACAATGGGGCCAGCGAGAGGATGAAGATAATTGGCGAAGATCCAATAAGAGTTCAGTAATGGTAGATGGTGATGATAGTGAAGTTTTGGATTCTGCGGTTGTTGATCAAGACTCTTTAGCTATAGAATTATTACTGGCCAATATTCCTTTATCACCGGAAGCTTTGGATTCTTCGAACAATCGTTTAATGAATTCACTTTACATGCTTGGCATCATCTATAAAGAACAACTTAAAGAGGAGAATGAGGCGATTGTTTATTTTGAAAAGGTGATTAACAGAGGAATTGACCACCATAAAGTACTACCAGCAATGTACCAACTCCATTTGATTTACAAAAAACGTGGAGACTCAAAAGCAGGTAACTATAAGGATAGAATACTAACGGATTATCCGAATAGTGAAATCGCTCAAATACTTAAAGATCCTGACTATCTTAAAAAGAAGGAGGAGCAAGATAAAATTGATATAAATAAGTACAAGGAAACCTATCATTTGTACATCAGTCGTTATTATAATAGAACAATCGCGGCATGTAATTCGGTAATAAATAAAGATCCAGATAATCAATTTATTAGAAAGTATTATATGTTGAAAGCATTTGCTATTTCAAAGCTTAATCCAGGTGCAATTGAGGCTATTTCATCTCCGTTACAAACCTTGGTGAAAGATTACCCAGATTCTGAGGAGGGTAAGCAAGCAAAGACTTATTTAGGTAAACTCGGAAATGGAGAAACTATAACAGACCAAGGGGTTGATGCTGGTTATACGTATGATACTACTATACAACACTTTTTCATATTACTTTACCCTACAATGGGTGGGCCTGAGCAACCAACAAAAATTAAAATATCAAACTTCAATAATACATTCTTTGGATCAAAAGGGTATACGGTGAATTCAATGCCGCTAGACGGTAAAACACAGCTTATCATTGTGAAATCATTCCCATCACTAATCGAAGGCAAAAAATACATTGATGCATACGGAACAAGTAGTTCAACATCAGTGTTAGGCACTGCTCAAACAGAGTATGAATACTATCTAATATCAGCAGATAATTTTTCAAAGTTAGTCAAGTCTAAAAAGCTTCAAGAGTACAAAGACTTCTATGGTCAAACCTATGACTAACAAATACTTGCTTTGATATGTTCTTTCTACTTCCTTGGAATAAAACTTATTTATTTCTAACTTGCTTTTACTCCTATTGATAACGATCTTATGCAAGAACTTGAAGACATAGAAACGCTCAAGTTAGAAATCAATGAATTGAAAACTGAAAATGAAAAGCTTAAGGATGAGCTTAATTTTTTGGCAATCACGAAGACCGTTACTGTTCCCGACCAATTCAAGGAGATTTTTGTAGAAGCAGAGAATAATGTGCGTCGCTATTTTACCGAGAATGAAAAGGTGGCTCAAAATGGCGAAATTACAATCAATGGCGAGCGCTATTTATTGATTCGAAGCGCAGCACTCTCTTACGAATTTATGGACGTTTTCAGGGAATTATATGCAAATCGCTCGGATGAAGAAGCGCTAGCAATTGGACAGAACTTTTTATTCGATATTGCGCACGTACTCGGTAAAGAAGATGCGAAGGCATTTCATAAAAAGATGGATTTGAAAGATCCTATTCAGAAGCTTTCTGCGGGTCCTATCCATTTTGCGTATACTGGATGGGCAAATGTTGAAATCCTCCCTGAAAGTAATCCGAGTCCAGATGAGAACTTCTTTTTAAAATACCATCATCATAATTCGTTTGAAGCGCAATCTTGGATTAAAGCAGGCCGGAAGCCTAACTTCCCTGTGTGCATAATGAATACCGGTTATTCTTCTGGTTGGTGTGCTGAGAGCTTTGGAATACCGCTTACGGCTGTAGAAATTTCTTGCGAAGCGAAAGGTGATGATAGTTGTACTTTTATCATGGCACCGCCCGATAGAATACAGGAATATTTAGAGGAGGAAAAGGTTTATCAGAGTAATAAAGGAGAATATGATGTTCCCGTTTTCTTTCAACGCAAGTACAATGAGGAGCAATTAAGAGAATCGCTCTTACAAAAGGAAATTTTGTTTCAAGAGGTTCACCATCGTGTAAAAAACAATCTGCAAATTATTACAAGTATGCTTCGTTTACAGGCGAATACAGCAGAAAACGAATCTGTTCAGCGTTCTTTAAACGATGCAAATCAAAGGATCAGAGCCATTTCTCAAGTTCATGAACGTTTGTATAAATCTTCGGATCTTGGAGCGGTTTCGGTACATGAGTATACAGAAGGTTTAGCCAGAGAAATTATTGCTGGATTTCAAGGGAATAAGGAGGTTGATTTAAACATTAGCACAGACAATAGTGGTATGAATTTGGTCTCTATTGTACCGTTAGCGCTTATTTTGAATGAGCTCATAATGAATAGTCTAAGGCATGCGTTCAAGGCAATAAATCATCCAATGATAAACATAGATTTTAAGCAAGACAACGAAAGTTCTTACTTAAAATATTTGGATAATGGCAATTGGGTAGAGAATGATCAGGTTGATTCTTTTGGAACTTCATTGATTGACGTTTTTACGGAACAGCTTGAGGGGAAATACGTTTTAGATAAGCAAAAAGGGCGCACAGAGTATTCGTTTACCTTTAAAAACGCCTAGAACAACTCTTCTTTTCTTAATTGTTAAACTTCATTGTGTAAATTTGAGAAAAACCCAGTGCAATGAAATTTCTAGCATTTTTATTTACTCTTCTTTTATCTTTCGCCACCATAGCGCAACGATCACCAGGATATCTTAATCTGGAGGGAACGGTATTAGGTTATGAATATGACCCAGGAAAGGGGATTTTCAAAAAAGGTTCTATAGAAATTCACGGAAGCGTTGCTGGTGTTAACATGGAAGTAACTTCTAATGGATCCAAAGTTACATCAACTAAAACAGGTGTAGGTGGGGAATATGCGCTTAAATTAGAACTGGGTAAAAAGTACTTGCTAACGTACACTAAAAGCGATTATGCCAAAAGTG
This sequence comes from Crocinitomicaceae bacterium, assembly GCA_022447665.1. Taxonomy (GTDB): domain Bacteria; phylum Bacteroidota; class Bacteroidia; order Flavobacteriales_D; family Crocinitomicaceae; genus JAKVAQ01. Next base: position 196,753 of record JAKVAQ010000001.1, on the reverse strand, counting down.
CTATTACACTTGATTTAACGGGAATCGATGAATCCTTAGTTGAGGTAGGTTTGGTATTGGATCACGTCGAGTTAATTCTTAACGAATTTAAAAGTAAGGCTGCTATTGACAACGGTTCATCCTTTGGAACAGTGAAATTCAATAATTCTTCGAGTAAATTTTACTTTGTTCCTACAGAATTTTCAAAGAAGGAAAGACTTTTTAAAAATATTGAGGATAGTGCACCTGTTGATCTTATCACGAATTCATTGAATAAGAATGCGTCAAAAAATGTAGACATTGAAGTTGATGATGAAGGAAATGAAGTGGTTAAAAACAATACAAAAAAGAAGAATAATTATACTACGGACGATACCGAGGATGTAATTGAGACGATTGATGAAAGCACCACTTTGGGCAATTTTGAAAAGGTAAAAATAAAAGCCTTCAAGTCGCTAGAAGGCTTAACGTTCACCGATATAACAAATCGTGAACAGGAACTAAAGAATGCATGGGATCAATTAGAAAAGGATAAGTCTTTCGCTGTTACGGAGGAGGACTTCTTAATGATTAAGGCAAGAGAAGAACTTCTCTTAGCAGCGGAAAGAGAGTTAGATGCCGCGCATAAATATATTGATGAACAAAACGCTAAATTATCGGCTCAACAAAATGTTATTTATCTTGGTATTGTATTGATATTGGCCTTATTAATTGTAGGATTTTTAGTGTTCAAATCGGCTAGAGATAAAAAGAAGGCAAATCTAATTTTAGCGGCCAAAAACAAAAAAATCAACGATAGTATTCTCTACGCAGAACGTATTCAAAAGTCTATATTATTGGCTCCGGAAATGATGAATGCTTTCTTACCTAATCCGGTATTGTTTTATAAGCCCCTGGATATTGTAAGCGGAGATTTTTACTGGGTAAATAAGATTGGTGATAAAATTATATTTGCGGCCATTGATTGTACCGGCCATGGGGTTCCTGGAGCATTTATGTCATTAATTGGGAATACCTTAATGAATCAAATTATTAAGGAAAAAAAGATAACTGAACCAGATAAGATTTTAAGTGAGCTTCATAAAGGGGTAGTGGAAGCATTACATGAAGTGAATCATGAAGATGACCTATCAGATGATGGGATGGATATGGCCATTTGTGTTTTAAATGATTCTACTTTAAAACTTGATTTTGCCGGCGCAATGAACCCTGCCTATATCGTTAGAAATGGGGAAGTAATTGAATTAGATGCCAAACTACAAGGTATAGGGGGGACAGTAAGAAATAGAATTAAAAAAGAGGTAGACTTTAACCTAGAGAGTTTTCAATTAGAAAAGTCTGATGGGGTGTATTTATTCTCTGATGGTTATATGGACCAATTTGGAGGTACAACTGACGAAAAATTTAATCTTGGAAGGTTTAAATCTTTATTGTTAGAATTACAATCGATACCGCTAGATCAGCGATATAATAAACTAGAAACCACCTTTAATAATTGGAAAGGCAATCGAGAACAAATTGATGATGTATTAGTAATTGGAGTAGAAATTTAGTGCTCAACTAATTCCACAGGAACTTCCAAGAACTTCTGAAATTCTTGTCCTTTCTGAAGCATAAGCTCATCATTCTTCTTGTAATGCCAAATCACTTTTGATTCTTTGCCCAGTTCCATTATGTCTTCAATTACATAAAGCAATTTGAATACTTGTTTTAAAGAACCAGAATTGAAGTATTCTAATTGAACTTCTAATACAGTTGGATCGTTCGCATCTTCAGAATACTCCATTAACCAGTTTAGCAAAGGCTTATAAAAAGTCAAGGAATCCTCAGGAAAAGAACGCCCAGTAATTTTAAAGATACCAGCTTTCTTATCGAAAACTACCTCTGGAGTAGTCTCAGTTGGGTTAAGGCAAATTGGTTCCATCGTTAATTCAACAAAACTTTAATTGAGAAAAATAAAGCGTCGTTAGGCAAAGATTCAAAATTAAATTGAACATTTCCATCACAATTTCTAAACATTTCTATAATTCCTATCCCTGCACCTTCTCCCGCTTGAGGATTTTCGCTCATTAATTGATGTTTATATCTTTTGTTCAGTTGAATTTTGTCAAACCCTGCAAGTTCGGTTAAATCCCGTTCTAGACTCACTCCATGTTCGCGATCAACTGAGTTTCCAGTTTCTATACTATACTTCTCATTATTGTCAATAGAAAGAATAAATATTCCTTCATGTTCTTCACCTGTTGTTTTACCGTGTCTGGCAATATTTTGAAGCATTTCAATTAAAATATACAGCCCCTTTTTTCTGATTTTTAAGTCTTCATCATTATAAGCAAGATTAGCTTCAAATAGATTAAACACAGGCATTAAACTCTCTTGCTTGAAATTTCCTTTTCGCAGCAGCACAATATTCCTTGAAATAATCTCATTATACACATCCATACTTTCTTGTATAGACATTGTTATTGGTTCTTGATCAGGAGAGGTCATTTTTAGTTGAAGCACAAAGATAGACTCATCATCACTGTATGGTAAAAACTCATGTTGGAGCGGATTCTTGGTTTTCCTTGCCATTTCAATTAAGCCTAATCCAGCACCACCTTTTTCACTCATTTGATTTTTCTGTAAGGCTTCATGGAAAGCTTCATCAATATTGCTATCATCTAATTTGTTTAAAGCAGATAGCATTTCATTTAGTTTCTCAATTTCTGAATTCTCAACTAAGTTTATCGATGTAATGAAGTGGTTTCCCTTTTTCTTACGTGTGATTAGAATAGGGTCGGGCTTATCGCTATTTTCAGTATCAGCATGGCGAATTACATTCTGAAAACATTCTGCTACCAAATAAGAAAGGCGTTTTCTAACCCACTTTTTATCATTAATACCAGAGTTTAGAAGCTCCATTAATTCATAGGTCATTTCATCATTGAATTCACCCCTATATATCATGGAGAAGTCATCTTCTTTTAATATTAGGTCCAATTCAAAGCTGTCCATTAGATTGCTCCTTTCGCTTTAAGTTCTAAATATTTATTGATAGTATCAATGGTTAGGTTTTGGGGTGTTGTAAGCACTGCCTGAATATTATGCTTTCTGAGTTCCATGGCAATCTTTTTCTTGTCCATGGCATACTTCTCTGCAAATGTTTTGGTATAAATATCTCGCACGTGTTTTGGCTCCATTTCACTCACCTTTGCAATTTCGGTGTTTTGGAAAAAGATCACGCATAATACATGTTGTTGATTTATTTTCTTCAATAAAGGAAGTACACGCTTTAAAGCATATTCTGATTCAATATTGGAGTAAAGCATAATTAGACTTCGCCCTTTTATATGAGTTCTTACCGCTTGATAGAGAAGCTCATAGTTTGATTCTAGGAAACGTGTCTTTTGTTTGTAAAGTATCTCAATTATACGCTGTAACTGATTGGAAGAGCGTTCGGCCGCTATTTTTGAACCTAGTTTATCACTAAAGGTCATTAACCCAACTTTATCTCCTTTCCTTAGGCAAATATTTGAAAATGCAAGGGTTGAATTAATCGAATGGTCTAGAAGAGTGAGGTCATCAAATGGCATACGCATAGCCCTACTTTTGTCGATGATGGAATAGACATTTTGGGCACGTTCATCTTGATACTGATTTACCATTAACTCATTCATTCTACTGGTCGCTTTCCAGTTAATGGTTCTGATATCATCCCCTTGAACATAATATTTAATCTGTTCAAATTCGTTATTATGACCTAGCCTTCTAATTTTTTTAATTCCTTGCTGAGCAGTTTTAGAGAATACTTTTAGCTCATACTTCTTCATTTGTATAATGGAAGGATAGGAAACAACTTTTTGTTTGGCTGGAATTACAACTTTTCGCTGGGCAAATCCAACGAGGATTGAAACGAAGGAATAAATGTCATCAAAGAAATATTCCCCTCTGTCTTCGGGTCTAACAAAATACGTGTAGGATCTAGCACCACTGGGCATAAATAGTGATTTGTAATAGCGATTACGTACCTGAAATTGAACCGGTAGATTATCGTACGTTTTAATCGTGACCGGAAATTTAAACCCATTGCGAATTCTGAGAACAACTTTATTCTCATCACCCATAGAGATTTGATTCGCCACTTCCCTTTCGCCTTTTAAAGGGCTCTTAATTATAAAAAGCACGAATATTTCGAGTACTAATACTGCGGCTATTACTGCCAATAAACCTTGTGCAAGAATAAATACAAATGGGAATACAAATCCCACTACAAATACTATCACGACAATTAGAAGCGCTAAGAAAAAACGATATGTTAGGAATAATCCTTTAAATAATCTCACTAACGTGGTACTTCTACTTCAGCTAATATTTCGGTTACTACATCTTCCGAACTCATTCCCTCCATTTCTGCCTCAGGCGTCAGGATTAAACGATGATTTAAAACATGGGGCGCCACAAACTGTACGTCGTCAGGAATAACAAAGTCTCTTCCTCGTATAGCCGCGAACGCTTTTGATGCTTTAAGCATAGCCAATGAAGCTCTTGGTGAACCACCTAAATAAAGCTTGGCGTGATTTCTAGTTTTATCGGTAATAGAAGCAATATAATTTAAGATTTGATCTTCAATTTTTACTTGCTCCACTAACTCCTGAACTTTCTTCAACTCTTCTGCATTGAATACATCAGAAATTTGGGAGAAATCAGGTGAGCCAACATTGTTTTTGTAGCGATTTAAGATTTCTTTTTCCTCCTCGAGCTTAGGATAATCAATCTTAATTTTAAACAAGAAACGGTCTAATTGGGCCTCTGGTAAATTATAAGTTCCTTCTTGTTCAACAGGATTTTGAGTCGCCAGTACAAGAAAAGGAAAGGACATTTTATATACTTCACCATCATATGAAATTTGACGTTCTTCCATTACTTCAAACAGTGCTGCTTGAGTTTTCGCTGGGGCACGGTTAATCTCATCAATAAGTACAACATTGGTAAATATTGGGCCTTTTTTAAATGAGAACTGGCTGTCCTTGAGGTTGTATACAGATGTTCCTAATACATCAGATGGCATAAGGTCTGGCGTAAACTGAATTCTGCTAAAATCAACAGAAAGGGTTTTAGACAAGACCTTTGCTGTAAGAGTTTTTGCAACTCCAGGAACACCTTCTAGTAATACATGGCCATTTGAAAAGATACTGATTAGCAAAAGGTCAACCATGTCGTGTTGTCCAATTACAAACTTCTTAATCTCATTTCTACAGGCATTTACCTTTTCATGTATGAATCCAAGGTTTAAGCCGGATGAGAACATCTGGCTGGCTTGTTGGGCATAGTTGGTTTGCCCCAGCATGTCTTCTTGTTCAGGCTGACCAGTAGTAGACTCCTCAGGATTGCCCTCGTTTGCAGGAGGGTTTGTGTTTTCGTTCTGTGGATTTGTGTTCTCCCCATCTTGAGGGAGGTTTTCATTATTTTGTTCTTCCATCATCTACACTTTTTGTAAAACTGTTCTATCATTTGGTGGAGTTCGATTAATGCATTGTCTGACACATCGTATCCTCCTTTTAAATTTTCAAATTGTTTAAATATTCGTTGAATATGTTCTTTAGGCACCTGAGATTTCACCGCTACCTTTTCGATGTAGGTCATGTCAGGTTTCTTACTGGTGATATAGTAATGATCAGCAATAAAATTGATAAAGGTTTTTTCTTTAAGTACAATAAGCTTCTTGTGTTGTCTTTGCTGTAAATACAGTGAAGCTAAGGTGTTAATATATTCTAGGCTAGTATTCTCTTTAGATTCTGTTGCAGGGAGTATTTTTTGTTCTCTTCTTCCTTTAAAAATCACGAATAGTAGAGCACTCACTAACAATAGAATTGATGCCCATAGTAGGGGTGGATTGTTCAAAATAAATTGAAGAATACTTTCACGAGGTTCATTTCCTCCAGATCCATCACCATCTCCGAAGTCAAAGTTGTAATGTGGTTCCAGGTTATATCTATCCCATTGAACTCTTCCAGGAGGAATATGTGCTAAAAGATGTTCAGCGTATTGGAATCCATCTTTTTTAAACATGTGTACATTCGTAAACTGGTATGGGGTAGAGTGAAAATAGAGTTCACCGTATCCATACTTCACTTTCATGAAATTAATGCGACCCTTCGAATTTGTACCTAAGACCATTGAAGTATCCTCTCCATAAAGTTCAAGTCTTTCATTGGTCATGAAAACCCAATTATCTTCAGTTATTTCATTTCGATAGATATATGGCGTTTCATATCTTCTTGATGATAGTGATGGGTGTTCAAATTTGAAATATTGAATAGTATCTACCGACTGACGTGATTCATAAAAATCCTCTCCATCTTCCATTAGCCTTTTTTCTAGTCCCCATGGGATGTCATGTGTACTTAAGAACGCGGTGTTTCCCTCCCAAACAAAATCTAAAAGAAATTCACTTATAGAATCTGGTAAATAGGAATATTCACCCACATAAAAATAGATATCATTTACCCCATCATTATCTACCAAACCATCTTCAAGAGGCATGTTTAAGTCAAGGAAGTTGCCAAAGAGTCCGTTAGTATCAAGAAGTTCCTTGAGCACATAGGTGCCATAAGGTCCTTTATCTTGTGGATCATAGGTTTTCTCCCAAGAATCGGTGGTATAGGTTTCCTCACCTTCAGTGGTACCGAAATAATAGATCAGCAGCACGAACACGAGGACTACGCCACTAATGATTCCTATTTTAGCCCACTTATTCATCTATTTCACTCCTAGTTTATCCAGGAAACGTGTAAAGTTTGGTTTAATCTGATCGAAGGTGTTGCGGTCCAGTTCACGCTTGCCGTACCATATAATTTCAAAGTAGCTGACCGATAAATTGAAATCATTGTAGTTCTCATAGTTAGAGAGTTCCCTTAAATACTGAAAATTGGTTTTCTCTTTTTCCCATTTTATGAGTCCTTTTTGGGTTAGATCACGAATTATAAAAATGAAGTAAATACGAATTGCCCCCCTAAAATCATTTTTATCAAGGGCCTCTTTCAACAGGCGTTGAAGCTCTGTTAGTGGAATTTCAGTTGGGTTTATATCCTCAATAACGTCAGTATGTGTAATCTTCTTACCATCACTTTCCGCGTTAAGAAACATTTTTACGATTAGAAAAATAAGTGCTCCAACAAGTAAACCAATTAATACCCAACCGAGCCACCCTAGACTTATGGGTGCTGTTGGAATAGACATATCGGGAGTATCGTAATTTTCAGGAGCCTCATAGTTTTGTGGTCGATCAGAGGGTCTATCACCATCTCCATACCCATCGCCTGTTCCACCACCGCTGCCCTGGCCCCCATTACCTGAACCTCCTCCGTTTTGCTCATATTCACGATAGGCCCGATCATATTCTTCTTGACTTTCATAGGTCCACTGTCGGCCAGGCCCATCACTCCCATCTTGATAACGAATATTATCACGAATATCTTCCCATTTAGACTCGTTTAGACGATGTTCATGTAGCTCTTGTGCACTCAAATTGAATACACAGAAAAGGAATGATATGAATAGTATTATTTTACTCAAAGTCTAATTCTTTTTCATGTGTTCTACTTCTTTCACCAAACTTTTCCAAGCGGTCATATAAACCTTTGGCAGTAGTTTTCTCCACGGCATTTAGATATACAAATCCAAAGGACGAGCTTATTATACTGAGCATGAAAAGAATGTAGATTAAATAAAGAGACATGTTAACCACGGCAATAACGACAGCATAGTCCGTAACACTGGTTATGGTAACCATTTCTACAATTTGATCAATAAATGATGAAAGACTTATTTCCCCACCAAATATTTCTTTAGAGGGATTGGCAAATACCCAAAAGAAGATAATTGCGATTAATGAAAACGATCCAAATGTTCCCAATCCATCGGCATAAGAGTTACGAATTAACTCAAATGTCCTAGGCCAAACCGTAAATATGTTCTTCTTTTCGAACACCATTATTGGCGGGATTAAAATCAAGAATGGAACGGCGAAAATAAAAAGGAATAGGATTCCTCCATGTGCAGAAACCAATAGGGCGAAAATTGCTGTGCTAAAGACGTAAAGTGAAATAAACGGCATTATGAGTTCCGCTGTTTTATGCTTGAACTTTTCTCGATATCCCATGTATAAGCTGAACATGATAATACAAGTGAATACTAAAGGCCATGCAAACACTTTTACTAAATCATAGTCCGTATTAGTTCCGAAAAAAGTACCAAAACTCTCCCACCAAGTCAAGTTAGTATAATTTAATCGAGGATAATCAACGATAACTATATATATCATTATTCCGATCATTAAAGGAATAGAAGTATAGGCGATTCGTGAAAATGTTGACCTAAAATTTCGAACAAATAAGTAGAAAGTATCGGTAAAGGTCTCTCCAACCGATCTAATCTTGTAGAGTACTAGTTTTCGTTGTGGGATAAAACGAGGAACTTCCTTTAATACGACTTCATCTTCTGTCTCACGATTCTTCATATAGATTCGTAAGAGAAGATAGACGGGAGCAATTATGCAGGCGAAAATTTCAGGACGCTTCTTTGCTCGTACGTATGGATAAATAGCATAATAAAAGAAGATTATAGCAAAGGACAGTAATATGATTGCCCATTTCAATATGTCGGGTATTTCTCGATAATAACGGGTTACGAAGCTTTCTAGAAACCCTGCTATAACAAAGAACGGAATTAAACTCATCATTATAACCAACCCACGCCGAGCTGCGAAAACTAAAGATTGTAAGCGAGTGTGCGACCCGGGAAAAAAGAAGCCATTTCCCACGGTTAGCCCTGCACCTCCTGCAATTACTATAGCCGATATTTCAAAGGCACCATGAATCCAAACAGTGAGAAAACTGGTTAGTAAAAGCCCTTTAAGTTTAAACCACCATTGAAAGCTTCCTAACATAATTCCATTTTGAATCAATAGGAAGTAAGTGAATATGTTGAATAAAATTCCCGAAACAAAAACTAGGAAGGCTACACGGATATTATTAAAGGTAATGTAGAGAAACATGGATGTTTGACTCATTTCACCATACACTCCCATAGGGTTTCCTTCACGTATTCTTTGCTCTGTATCGGAAACATAACCATCTCCCAAAACAATTTTTACAAAGTCAGGATCATAATGTTGAGAAACTGCCCCAATCAAAGCCGCCACCATGAAAAAGAGAAAGGCGGTTAAAATATTATGCCTTGAACGATAGACCTCCAGGGGTACCGTATCGGTCCAAAACTTGGCGAAGTTTCCAAGAGGTTGTCTTCGTTGTTTGTACAGACTAGTGAAAACTCCCTGCGCAAGTTGGTTTAAGTATACTCTTACAGAACGTCGTGGATAGAAAGTTCTAGAGTATGATAAATCTTCGGTAATCTCAGTGAATAGTTCAGATACCTCATCCGGGTCGTTCGTCTTATTGTTTCGCAATTTTTCAAAGCGAGCCCATTTTTTCTTATTCTGATTTATGAATGAGGTTTCCTTCATAGAGATTTCTAAAATAAGGGTTTTAGCGGGATTTTGTTAAGGAGGGGAGAATTATTATTTATTGCCTTCTTTTTCAAATGTTATCACATTGTTAAAGCTATGCAGGCATAATAAAAAAAGGTGCTATATTTGCGGCTGGATTTTTTAAAAGACACAATTATGTTAAAGGAATTTAGAAAGTTTATCATGACAGGGAATGTCATTGATTTAGCTATCGCAGTTATACTTGCTGGAGCGGTAAGCGCTGTAGTGAAAGGATTCGTGAACTTGGTAATGATGCCAATAATTGGGCATGTATCAGGTGGTGTTGATTTTGCAGATTTAAAGTTCGTTTTATCAGATGCCGTTATGGATGCTGAAGGAACTGTTGTTACCCCAGAAAATGCAATTATGTATGGTGAATGGATTAACACAATCATCAATTTAGTAATTGTTGGTTTTGTTTTATTCATGATTGTTAAAGGTTACAATAAGGTTCGAAAGAAGAAGGAGGAAGAACCTACTCCAGATCCAGAACCTACAAATGAAGAAGTATTATTAACTGAGATTAGAGATTTACTAAAAAATAAATAATGAGAAAAGTTATTCTGGCTGTTTTATTGATGGCCACAACTGTATCTTTTGGCCAATTAACTGAGAAGGAGAAACGCCAGCGAGAGCGTATAGAATTACCAGATGGTTGGAGCCAAGGAGGAATCTTCTCCATTAATGGAACCCAAACGAGTTTTACTAATTGGAACGCTGGTGGTGTAAACTCCATTGCCATAGGAGCTTTAATGAATTACAATATTAATTTGAAAAAAGGCCTCAATACATGGGAGAATAATTTGTCACTTGCATACGGTATGCTTAACCAACAAGATGTAGGTTGGATTAAGACTGACGATAGAATAGACTTCACCTCTAAATACGGACGTCAGTTTAACGATTCAAGTGCTTGGTATAGCGCTGCGTTAATTAATTTTAATACACAAATGACCGATGGTTTTGCTTTGCCAAACGACTCGGTGGCAGTTTCAAAATTCTTGGCACCAGGTTATTTACTTGCAGCATTAGGAGCAGACTATAAGCCAAGTTCTCAACTGAGTTTATTTATCGCACCTGTAACGGGTAAATTCACATTTGTGAATGACCAAGACCTTGCAAATGCCGGTGCCTTTGGTGTTACTGGTGCAATTTTAGATCCAATTACTGGAGCCATTGTCACCCCAGGTGAGCGTTTTCGTCCAGAGTTAGGAGGATATTTGAAGATGGGATACAATATTGGATTTATGCCAGATACAGCCGGGGTTAAGCAGGGTAGCTTTACAACCAGCCTTGGTTTGTTCTCTAATTATTTGAATAATCCAGGTAATATTGATGTGAACTGGGAAACGCTAACTCAGATTAAGTTGTGGAAGGCAATTACGCTGACACTTTCGACACATTTAATTTATGACGATGACATAGATATTGGATTTGATTCAAATGATGATGGGACGCAAGATGGAGCTGGGCCAAGAACTCAGTTTAAACAAATCTTTGGTGTAGGTTTAACATTTAATCTCGGACCAAGGAAAAAGAATTAATCTAACAGGATCTTAATTTAATGTTAAAGCACCCAACTTTTTGGGTGCTTTTTCGTATATTTCCTTGACAGGTGCATCGTATTTCCATACTTTTGCGTCTAACTTGTTGAAAAAGTTAATGATATGAAATTTAAATTTCCAAAAATAGGTGCTGTCGCTTTAGCATGTTTTGGTCTTTTAATGACGAATGTGGCGAAGGCAGATTCATCGGTGGAAGGGCAATACCAAGGAAGAAATATCGTGGTACAAAGTCCTCAGAGCGATGATGGGTTTGGTTTTTGTATTACTCGTGTTAGCGTTAATGGCGAAGCCGTTTCAGTTGATGTGAATTCAAGTGCTTTTCAAATAAACTTTGATGAGTTTGATTTGGATGTCGGAGATCCTGTAATGATTGTATTTGAGCATGATGAAGGATGTAAGCCTAAACTTTTAAATCCAGAAGTTTTATTGCCTAAAAGTACTTTTCAACTTCAATCAATATCATGCACTCCAGAAGGAGCCTTGTCTTGGTCAACTACCGAGGAATCCGGTAAATTAACGTATTACGTTGAACAATACAGATGGAATAAATGGGTAGTAATCGGAGAGGTTGATGGAGCAGGAACTCCTGAGTTGAATAACTACTTATTTTACACAGTACCTCATTCAGGAGAGAATAAAGTCCGTGTTTCTCAAGTAGATAATACAGGGAACAAAAAGCCATCTAAAGAGGTAGTTTTTGAAGCGGATATTTTAGAACCTGAATTAAATGCCATAAATAAGCAAAAGATAATCGAATTTGTTGCAGGCGGTAAGCGTGTAAAAACGAAATATGAAATATTCGATGCTTACGGAAACATCGTTAAGAAAGGATATAATTCCATAGTCGATTATTCCAATTTAAAGTCGGGCGTTTATCATGTGAATTATGATAACAAGACAGATCGTATTATCGTGAAGTAGAATTAAGAAATTATAAAAAAAGCCCCGCCGAAAGCGGGGCTTTTTTGTTGATTATACCAAGGGGTTGCAGTCCGACAATTAATAACGCTGTGCAGTTAAGCTATTATAAATTTTCCTCGGTAAAATCATCAAACCAAAAACAATAAATTAAAAGAACTTATACCTTTATGTGCAACTCCAAAAAAGGTAACCCACTTAAATTAAATTTTATGAGAAAAGTTTTATTTCTGATGATTTTGCTGATTTCAACAAGTGGATTAGCACAGAAAATTCATTTAGGTCCAGAATTTGGAATGAACTTAATCGAAGTAGAAAGAACAGATTTGGGTCGGGATTATCAGTTGGGGTATTATGCTGGTGGGGTCTTTGAATATGATTTCAGAAATTGGTTTGGAATAAGAACTGGTTTAAACTATTCTCAAAGAAGACAAGCTAGTCAGAGTTTTGATACAGTGGCGTTTCAACTTGAAGCTTTTTTAGGTCCATTGGCAGGTTTGTTAGATGGATTTGACCTGAATACGTATACAGAAACAAATACTCGGATATCGCAACACTATTTAGAGATTCCCGTCATGGCGAATTTTAAATTTGGAAATTTTAACTCATATTTAGGAGCTTATGCAGGTTATTCATTTGCGGTTAGAAAAAGAGAGTTGGAGGAGTCAGTGACGCCATTTGTTTCTGTCGTAGATATTTCGACGATAGACCCGACAGGAACTATTTCAGCTTTTTTGCCACCACCTTCCACTACTGATTTCTCCGAAAGTTCGTCCAAATTAGGCCTAAGTTCGTTTGATTGGGGATTTAAAGCTGGTATAGGGTATCGGTTCGATGATCTAAGTTTAAATCTAGCGTATCAATTTGGAATGGTGGATTATAGATCATCAACTCCGACTGGTGAGAGTATTCAGCGTCACCAATTTTTTCAATCGAGTCTTGTTTACTTTTTCAATCTAGGCAAGAGCAGTGAAGCAAGCAGAATCTAATGCGAAAAAGACAAATAGCCCGGTTAAAGTCCTGCGTTGAGTATCTCTGCTCATTGGATCCGCCTAGAAACTGCTGGAATTTTGAAAGTTTATCTAAATGCAGAACGTACATTGCTCAGGAACTTGAGGGAATGAAATATGGTTATGAACTTCAATTGTGGAAGGCTAGAGGCAATGAATACGCAAACATCATTACGAGATATGGCGACCCCTCTAAACCTAAACTTATCGTAGGTACACATTACGAAGTTTATGGAAATATGCCTGGGGCAGATGATAATGCTTCCGGGGTTGCCGGATTGCTAGAAATATTAAGAATTCTAAAGAGTTCTAAACAGGAATTAGACTATTGTATTGAAGTGGTATTTTACTGTCTAGAGGAACCTCCATTTTTCGGAACGGACGATATGGGTAGTTATATTCACGCCAAATCACTAGTAGATTCTGGAAATGAGATCAAAGGGATGGTTTGTCTAGATATGATCGGATATTTTAGTGATGAAGTAGACTCACAAAACTTTCCAACACAGGAACTTAGTCAGCGATACCCTTCCACTGCAAACTTCATTGTTGCGGTAGGTATAAAGGCTCATGAAACGTTTTTAAATCATTTTTATGAAGGAATGTTGCCTAAAGCAGAGATTGATATTCAAAAAATTGCCTTTAATGATTCCGACGGATTAGCTGGTTTATCTGATCAAAGGAACTATTGGAATTTTAATATTCCGGCATTGATGATTAACAATACGGCATTCCTTAGAAACGCCAATTACCATCAAGAAACGGATTTACCAGAAACCTTAGATTATAAAAAAATGGCCGCCGTGGTTAATTCGGTTGCGCGAGCAATTCAGACTCTTTAAATCCTTTTTTATTATACGTATAGACCGCTCTGACCGCTTTCTTAAGCTCCTTCTCGTTCTGAAAAATGAATTCTTTATTTCCAGAATTGGTACCAGATGAGTCGTCAACATAAAGAATAATCTGATCTTCTTTTTTTTCTATTCCTTTAATTAAAAGATAATGCAAGTCAAAATTACTGATTCTTGAATTAGGGTGATTCATTTGTTTCCAGCTAGTTAAGGCTAAAAGTCTATGACCAGATTCTATTTTTTCCTTTATACTATTGAAGTTGTTTTTAAATAAAGAGCGGTTAATAGAATCTACCCTAAAATAATCGGTTAAGAACTTCTTAATTTGCCATGGGAATGTTATTCCTTGAATTTGGCTTAAGTTATTTGGAACAGGTTTGTATGTAGAAAATCTGTTTAGAAAGTTTTTTACGGAGATCTGAAGAACAAAAGAAGCAGCACTCAAACCGCTCGTAATTTCAGTATTTCTAACACGCTCAGGCACTTTGATTTGACGCAGCAAGAAATTTCCAGGATTGTAGTTTCCATTTACGTAGAAATTAACTGCCATCTTAACCAATGTAACCGGATCTAATTCCGCAGCGATTTTTAAAGCGGCACTTACACCGCATATTGGATGTAAACCTTGTTTTATTTTATTCGGTTCAAGAACAATTTCTCTTAAAGAACAAATAAAATCTTGTGGCTTAATATGAGTAAATGCTATTTCTTTAGATAATACAGCCGGATTTATTTTACGTGTTAACGCAATAGCTTCTTTCTTTCGATTTTCTATATACTTCTTTCTCTCCATCTCATATGATTTACGGCAATTCTCGTGCCATTTATACCCCAAAATTATGTTGGAAGTTCAGTAAGAGATAATTGAATTTCACGATAGCCTTCATAGTTTTGCGAAAAACGAAAATTTAGTTTTTAAAAACACGTACACTTGCTTTTTCAAAATACCCATCCACCATAAATGACACATAGTACAATCCACGTTGAACTTCCACTCCGTTTTCATCTTCACCGTCCCAACGAACCGTCATGCCATTGTAGCTCATAGCGCCGAAATTAATTTTTCTTACAGGCCTTCCCGTTGGATCTGAAATCAAGAGTGCGCCATTATCAAAATTATGATTGAAACGCCCACCTTTGATGCTAATAAATACTTCTTCTGTGAATGGGTTAGGGCTAGCGCTAAGTTCTGCTGGATTATTTCCTGCAGAGTACATTTCCCATGAACCAGGCGACATTTCAAAATCAATACATTCATCGTATTTATATGCCAAAATAGGATAGCAGTAGTATTCTATATCACATTCTTCAGGACAAACCATAAACGAGATAAATAGTCCATCGTAAGGTCCTAAATCTTCAATGTCTTCAATTGTAATTCCAGTTAATCTGGTATAAGGATCAGGACTCTCTGAAATATACATAGGAAAGTCACCACTATTATGAATATCATGAATAGATCCACAAGGAATACCAATATTCAACCGGTCAAGATCTTCTCTGCAACCAGTTGGGTAGATTGAGATTTGATAAGTAATGTAGCCACCAATACTAGAAGTAATTTCCGTTGTACTGTAAAAACTACTACCACAGCAACCTTCAGGTTCACAACTTTCAACACCAATAAATGCTTTTCCGCATACCTCTCCTAGTCCGCAATAATTAGATACTGAAACTAATTCTACCATTGAAGTTTCATCCGGAATGAATGTTATTCCGTAAGGTTCGGAAACTATAGAATCTTCGTAAAGCATTCCGTTTATCGAATAGGTTAGTATCCATGGTCCGCTTCCCTCTAATTCTACTGGTAAAAATGCGGTACTACCTTCACATATCACAGTATCTGAACAACAGCCTAAATCTGCTTTAGGAAATTCACCCGAATCGAATTTAACCGTAGCCATAGATGAACATCCTGAAGCATCCGTTACTGTCACAGTATATGGTCCGGATAATCCTTCAGAATAATCAGATAGTGTTGTTCCTGAGCTTCCATCACTCCAATCAATGTCGTACGGAGGAATACCCCCTGTAACATAAACATGAGCAGCGTCTGAGGGACTTATACAAGGAGGATCCTCTACTACAATATCAATATCTAAATCAGAGGCAAGAACCTCAATGCTCTCGAGTGTGCTGCAACCCGTTGCATCAATTACCTCAACAACCACAATTCCTGGAGCGTCAAATGTTTTGGTGTTACCCCCAAGGATGCCATCCCAGTAATAACTATACGGTGATACCCCGCCATAGGCGTATGCGTTTACAGTTCCATAGTCAGCATTGCAACCAATATGTGTTGCAATTAGATTAAGATTGAGCGCCTTTATTTCTTTTTTCACCATGCTTTCACCTACCCAAGCATCGCATCCAGAACGTCTTGCACATCTTATATACCATGTCGTTTCTGTAATGTATGGAGGATCGTACGTTATGCTATTTGCTCCTGGAACTGCGTCTGCCGCGGTAAAAGAACTAGGTGTTGTTGTAGCAATCCACATGTACTCAATGGTACCTGAACCACCAGTTGGTGTTGCAATATTTATAATTGGAGCGGGATCATAAGGTGTACAAAACGATTCATCATTGCCAATTATGCCACCGTTGGTGAGGTTATCACATTGCGAAAAATTTGAATAGGAAAATAAACAGGAAAGGGAAATTAGTAGAATTAGCCTCATAGCTGGATTTAAATGTTTTAGCAACATTTTTTGCCCAACAATTATGCCGTTACATACACCCTATAAACTTAAACGATTTAGTAATGGGTGGGTTATAGAAACTAAAAAGAGAAGCCCCTCCAGACTTCTCTTTAAACCATTATTACTCCACATAAGTGTAGCCCTCATAGGTTTTGGATAAAATGCTTTACCAAAAACGCTGATGCAAAGAAACTACACGGAGATGCCAAAAACCTCAGTATAAATACCTATTTTTTGGATTTATGTGGATTTTTCTTTAATTCACAGGTGAAGATTAAAATAAGTGTATTGCAATTATGATTAAGGCAATTAACATTTGTGCTCCTGCCAATCCTAAAATAATTTTCATTGGCTGAACAGCTAAAATGAATGTTAATAGAGTCATAGCCGAAACAACAAGTATACTTAATTCTACTACGGAATCCATAGCTCCAAGTCCCACAGCAATACCCCCTAAACACATATTGAATAGAAGTAGTACTGCATAAATACCGTATCTGTTAAATTCTGCGTATTCGTAGAGTTTACCTAATGTAGAAGAGCTGCTTTTTGCTTCTGTAGCTTTAGTTTTTGTAATTGCTTGTGCCATGATCCAAATTTTTTATATTTCATCAAAGGTAAATGTCTGATTATCATCGGTATGTGACGGTGCTCAGAGCGAAACCTGATCTAGATCAGGTTTTACATTTTGTCCAAGGAGAATGATAAAATAGCTTTATATTGAATGATTACTTTTTCGCTAACTTAGGAGCACAACCTTACTCAACATCCATAGGATATTCATCCTCCATTTTTGGAAAACTTGGTGGTTTAGTTATTCTCGCTACAATACTTGTATTGACTACTGTATACTTAATTTATAAGTTAAGAGTCCGATCATCAGGAAGACAAAATGAAATCCTAGACAAAGGGGTAAAAGAGAGAGCACAGGAGTTAGTAGAGCAGATCGATGATGTCTGCATATTGGGAATTCGAGTAAAAAAAACCGCAGAAGTAGCGGGTTGATAATTGTTCATCGGAGTTATTGTTATTGTTTCTCCATTTCAATTTCCATATAGTATCCATCTACATCAAATCCGATAAATGAGAATTTTGATTCCGTCTGTTCATCTATGGTCATAGAATTCATGTCTACCAAGTCTGGTGAAGCAAAATCAATACTAATAATGGTTCCATCGGCGGAGATGCCATAAGTGAATGCAGATGTTCCTGTTCCAAGATCAGGATGAGATAATGAGCAGCTTCCACTACAGTCTTCATTTTCTACTTTACAAGAGTTCCATGTATATGTGATCACCAAAGAATCATCTACAGTCCAATCAACCCCCATCTTCTTTAAAACTTGTAACTCGCCATTCTCCTTCAAGTGACTTTTCACTTTTTGCAGCGATAAATATTAAACTTTCTGTTTTGTGCAATCACAACACAATTATCAAAAGACTTTAACATTTGTGGCTTATATGCCAGGTTATTATTAGCTACAACCCATAATTCTCCTCCTTTTTTAAGAATACGATAGGCATCTTTGAACGTTCGAAAAGCAACGTCAAGATTTAATTCATATTCAAAATGAAATGGTGGGTTCGAAATAACCAAATCGCATGAATTGTCATCGAGGAAATCTAGGTTTCGTGAAAAATGATGATGTATTTGATCTCCTTTAATATTCAATTTACTCGAGAGTGTAGCCAAAGAATTATCATCAACCAAATGAATCTCTGCATCTGGATTTTTCGTTTGTACATGTTTACTTAGTACGCCATTCCCAGAGCCTACATCAACTACTTTAATATCTCCAGTTGGCACCTCTAAATGTTCCATAAAGAAGCGGCTGGCACTATCTATTCTCCCAGAAGAAAATACTCCTAAATATTGTTGCCATTCTATGTCATTATCATCCTTAAAGGACTCGATATAATTGAGCTTTGATTTTATGGGTTTTTTTAGAATGAGCAAACGGCTTTTTTTATGCGCTAAGCTTTGATTAACTTCTTCAAAATATTTCTCTGCTAATTTGAGCCAACTAGGCGTAAAATACTTAGTCATAAATCCGCAATAGACAACTCCATCTTTACCTAAAATTTCACAAAGTCGCGCTAAGTAAAACTCGAATAAACCCAAGGATTTTGGAATTCGCATTAAAGCCGATTTAGAAGTTGTCCAATGTTCTAAAATATTTTTGGGCTGAATTTTTGAGCATGAATTATTCTCCGAATTTTTTTGAATCGAAAATTCTTGACTAGCAAAAGTTATTACAGCTTGAGGTTTATGATCGTTGAGGTGACAACTTAAATAACCGAACAAATCATGAAGTAATATACAGTCTTCTATATCAACATTATCCTCTAAAACTGTGCGAATTATTAATTCGTCAGAAGCATTCCAAGCTTTTAATGAGCGGTCGCTGGATTTTGGATAACGTAGAATATTCATAAGTATAGGCCAATATATAATAAAAAAAGTCCACCATTACTGATGAGCTTTCCTGTTGTCCTACTAGGTCATAAACAAAACGTTTTCAAAACACACTAATTTTGAAGGTGGCCTGTCACAATTCTAGTGGTAGTAGTGGTTTCTAAAACTTACAATAGCCCTTTATAGCCTTATATTATTTTCCGATATTTTATCAAGAAGTCAGGAAAAAGGGAATTTATAGTCTCCGGTATTAGAGGTTGTGATTTTCATTCGGGGAACATTTTAGCCACCCTTACACACTAGTGGTAAGAACAAAAATATGCTACGAAACCGAAAAATGTAATTGCATTGAGCAAATGTATTCTTAAATTGTTGAAGGATATAAATATTCCGAAAATCAAAATGAAAAATAGCGACATAAAGAATCGACGTTGATCAGATTTGCATAACTTCATAGCTATGCATTCTGAACAAAATACAGATCAATTTGAGCTTTTCTCAGAATATCTAAAGAGCATTGCACCAATATCTGACATCGCTTTAAGTGAGCTTCTTTCTTTATTTAGACCTACATCCTTGAGAAAAAAGGATCATTTTGCAAAAGAGGGCTACGTCGCTAACGAAATTGGTTTCTTAACCAAAGGAATAGTGAGAGCATATTTTACAAACGAAGAGGGTAAGGAATATAACAAACAATTTTTTACTGGGCCTTCGATTATAGGTGCATATACATCATTAATCTCAAAAGAAAAAAATCTAGTAGGACAACAAGCATTAATTGATTGCGAAGTTCTCGTTGCAGACTATTCCGAGATAAACAAGCTATTCGGAAAACATCATGATTTGGAGAGATTAGGAAGGAAAATAGCAGAACACTATTTCATGGAAAAAGAAAAAAAAGAAATTGAAATGGCTCTGCTTGAAGCTATTGAGCGTTACAAAATCATGAAAGAATCCTTTCCCAAAATCGAACTATACGTATCACAATATCACATTGCTTCTTACTTAGGGATTTCTCCGACACAGCTGAGCAGGATAAGAAGAAAAAAGGGTTGATTCCAATTCCTTTACATATGTAAATGGATTTAGGTTTTTTCTGATTGACCTTTGTTAAAACAATTTAACGAACAAGATCATGAAAAAAGCATTTATCTATACCCTAAGCCTTTTTTTAACCACAATTTTTTGGGGTTGCAAAATTCAACCAGCAAGTTGGTCACCTCCGCTTAAACCTGATTTCCAAGGTGTTTACGAATTGAACGATGACCTTTCCCATGGAGAGAAGGTCCATTTATTAAATTATTATGGAGCTGAAGAATTTCTAGTAGACAAAGAAGGCAATATCTACTGCGGTAGTCATGTTGGAGAAAAAGACTTTTCCAAGGGTGCGATCATCAAAATCTCTCCGCGAAATCAAGCCGAGATTTATTTAAAGACAGATTCTTGGATTACCGGAATGGCTTTCGATAAGGACGAAAACATAATAGCTCTGTTGAACGGAGTTGGTCTCATCAAGATATCGAAAGATAAGAAAATTGATACCCTATTGACACATACTGCTCCAGATGAACCGATACTTATGGGAACAGGTCTAAAAATTTCAACAGACGGGAAAATTTATTTCGCGAACATGTCAACCATTCAACAGACATCTTGGGATTACGTAAACCAAATTATTTTAGAGATGAAAAAAACAGGTGGTGTTTTTTGTTATGATCCGAATACTAAAAAAGTTGAGACGATATCTGCGGGAAATTATTTTGGAAATGGTTTGGAGATTTCAAAGAATGAAGATTTCATTTTGATCTCTGAAACATCCCGTTATAGAATTTTAAAATACTGGATAAAAGGGGAAAAAAGGGGGACAAGTGAGATTCTTCTGGAAAATTTACCCGGATTCCCGAACAATATTTCAAGGCGTGAAAATGGTAATTATTGGGTCGGATTTACCACAAAAAGGAATGATCAACTTGATAAGGCTCACCCTAAACCCAGGATAAAGAAAATAATCTATGCGATGCCAGAATTCTTAAAACCTAAACCTGAAAAGTTTGGAATGGTTGCTGAAATAACATCCGAAGGAGATATCGTTCGATGCTTGTTTGACCCCGCGGGTGAATTAGTTACTGAATCTGGGGCCCTAAAAGAACATAATGGACATTTGTATCTAGGAGGAGATGTTGTGCCATACGTATCTAGAATCAAACTATAATGGAAGAATTAATTTCATCTGTCTCCATAATCAACCTCATTTTGCTGATTTCTGCTCATTTGTTTGAAAGCATTGTTCTTGTGCCTCATTGGAAATCAATTTCTGTTGCTGACTTCATAGATCACTATAAAGGGATTGGTCCAAGACTGACTGCGTTTTTCACGCCAATAACGATTGCTTTCATTCTTTCTATCCTTGCTTCTGTGGTGTCAAGTGATAAAAATAATCCTTTTCAAAATGAAATTATTTTACTTATCACAACGCTGATATTCCTTTATCTAATCATCTATTACAAAATTTTTAAGCGTTTAAATTCAGAATTCTACAGAGGCCAATTCAAGCCAACTGAGCTACAGGGAAAATTAAACAAGTGGGAAAGGTGGCATTCATTTAGGGTGATAAACGAGGTTATTATTCTATGCCTCTTGATTTTGTTGACTAGAGGTTAGAACAGATAAACTAATTAAGAACAATGAAATACATTTGTTTTTCTTTTACAGTCTTCTTGGCATTTTTCCGAAATGTCCAAATGAATGATTCGATCAACTCCAGAATTGAATTTTCAACTGCAATTAATTTTCAAGTGGGAAATTTTCAGAGCTTCAGAAGTCTGAGTAAATTTGACCTGTTAAACAAACTCGGCTCTAGTGAACTTGTTTTAAAAAGTTCAAATCTATATGATTTTCAGACTTTTGGTGAAGTTATAGTGCAAAATGATGTAAGAAGTATCAGAGAATAGAATTTTTTCAAACATCCAACATCTCTTAAAATTTTCAGCAACGAAACTTCCACAAAACCATGAACCACGAAAAAAGCCCAACCTTTCGATTGAGCTTTTCAAGTTGTCCCACTAGGGCTAATTGTTTTATAGCGTTAATAGTAGATATGAGCTTGTTGGTATCAAGATAATAGATCACGTTGTAAATGCAAGGAGACTTTTTTATGAATTTTTAATATTATTGAAATGACCACGTTTTCACAGTTTCTAATTAAAAGTTAATAGTGCTATTTCTTTAATTCCCAGTTGGTCGCATAATCGCTTCAGCCTTTGTTCATAACAGTCATGGAAGTCAACCTTGCGTGAATTAAATTCGTGTAAATGTTTATCCATTATTTAGCTAAAATCTCCCATTTCGTTTAAGTAAATATTTCCCGCTTTCAAAATGAATCCTCGGTAGCTGGATAAATCATTATGTTCGTATTCATCAATCATCGCTATAGAACATGAAGGATATTTTAAACTAAGGAATAGTAAGTTTTTGAAAAACTCAAAATTGTCTTTTTTGAATTCTTCAAGATTTGCGGGATCTGGGTATTTGAGCTTGATACCATAAACACATATACATTGGCAAGACTTTATCCAGCAGTTCAATCTTAAATCAGGTCAAATATTCAAAATCTCTTCTTGAATAGAAATATCCTCAGCATCTATAATAATTGCCGATGCAGAGTAGTCTGCCGATTACGTAAGATAATAGAAATACAAGAAAAGATGTATTCCTTATGAATTATATATATTAAGTATTGGTTATTACAAATAAAAATGGGGCATTAAAGCCCCATAGAAAACAAAAAAAAAGTATTTGTTTTTACTGAAATGGGCAGTCTTGTTCGATTTTATGATCATACTCAGCACCATCTTTATAAGATTCACTAAAACTGAGAGAAGAATATTCTGATCTCACATCGTCTTCTTTGCCCGAAAAAGTAAATGATTGATCCCATTCTCTGGTTTCCGTGAACACTGGGCCTGTTTGTTCGTGTTTTACATCACATTTGCATGAATAATCTTTGGAGCATGAAAATGCCAAAATAGACACTCCCAAGGTTAATAATAGTTTAAACTTTTTCATAATTGCTTAAAACTATCAGATCTCCTTCGAGACAGATTTCAAAATTTATTCTGTCGACCTAACCTTGATTTAAAAGTGATTAAGAACACCAGACTAAATGAAGAGCCAATTAAATAAAGCTGGTTTCGTATGAAACCTAATTATTTTGATATTGAAACTGTAAACTTAGGATAATACACGTCTATTAGAAGTCTGTTTATAGCGACTTGTATTACAATTAATATTAAGCAATAATGAAGAGTCTATTCATACCTAGTGCTTTGTTAATCATTTTCAACAGTTCATTCTCCGGCCAAAATTGGCTCTCTGGGCCAGCTAGCCATCAAACAGCCACAACTAGTTTTAGCATTTTGAATAAAAAGAGGCGTATCCTCATTATTTTCAAAACAAAAGTTGAATTCACATTGATCACCTTTATTAATGTATTTGTTAAGAACTAGAGAATCAAACTTAATACTCGGATAACCTTCAGATATAGGCCTTCCATCAAATGGAATAGAAATTCTGTGATACCTTCTTAAATCTTCATTAGACTCAAAGTCAAACGTACCGGAGTATTCATCCAATAAATTATCCGTGTACAACATAAACTTAACTTTAAGCGAGTCTTCTGCCGGAACAATTATTTTTCCAACTTCTATTAACCTTACTTTTTGATGAGCATGCCTACCTCTATTATAAGTACTTGATTTGAATGCTACCGGAGAAGATCCTGAGTTCTCAATCACGGCAGAGAAAATAATACTATCACCTCTTGACACTGTAGGCAAATGAATAGGCGAAACCCCTGAACTGCCATTATTTGGAACAAAATCTATGAAAATATTTAGATACTGAAGGGTATGCTCACCCACAAATGAAATGGTAAAAGAAGCATCAGTCAATTCGTCTCTAGCATCAAAGAGATCTTTTTTTACTAAAGAAAATAGTATCCATATGAGCACTTGGTATAATTGAATCTTTCCAATTTCTTTGATCATAAAACACTTGATCTTTATAGAGGTAGTTACAGCTTATTTCTTTTATCTGGAGTTCACGACCACTGCAATTTTTAAAAGGAAATGCTATTATAGTGTCATCAAAAGAATATATCTTTTGACAATAAAACTTATTGAATTCAAAGCACAATAATTCTTCTTCATTAGGATGCATGAAGGCAGAAGAAAAAGTTGGAAAAAATAAGAATAAGATTAATAAAAGGCGATTCAGAATTTAGGTATAACCCAAATGTATGCCCTATAAGAATCAAAAAATTTCAAATAAAAGTTAATTAGCAAGAGTCGCAAACAAAAATCTCCCATTAAAGTTTTTTGATGGGAGATTCAGTAAAACGTACTTATTGAAATTCAAATAATAGGATTTCCATTAATTAAATTTGCAACGATTACTACAAGATCTATTGAGATGGCCACAATTTCAAAACCTAAATGGCCTTTATAGTCATTAAGTAGTTCATGAGCATGCAATACAAATTCATCCTTCTTCTAAGGAAAGTAGTCTAAGACTTTTATTAATGATATTAAAGCTGCCTTATTTCGAAGTCTCAATTTCTATGAACTCATAGTCTTGAGCTAGTTCAATATCTAGAAGCCTTCTTGTCAATTCTTTAGAAGTAAAATCAATTTTTTTCAAATCGAGAACACGAATTCTATGGTTGTTCATTGTGCGATAATAGTAGCGCATTGATTTAGTATCTGCAGCTGTTGTATATTGCGTATCTCCTAAAACTGATGGATCATGGTCTACACCCATTGTTCCAATTGGGATATCAAAATTATTCAAAATACGAAAAGCTTCCGAAATTGCTCGCTCTCCATCTTCAAGTTCAATTACCGAGTTACGCATAACAGTAGCTCTCACAAAACGTGATGGTGGTGTATAATCTCCGGGTAAACCCAACATACCACTCCCTGCACCGAAAGGTTTCAATGTTAACTCTCCTACATTTACAGGATGAGCTTCTTCTGTCTTCAATGTGATGTAGTTTTTTAAATTAGTGAGATGCCAGGGATATTCTGGACTATTTGTTATTACCCCAACAGCGTTATCGTAAATGTGTAGTTCTTCTTTCGTGTACTCAACAATAACACTTTCTCCTGTTTGATCAGAAACCATGTAATGAAAAGGAGCGACTATTCCTCCTAGCTCTTTTTCAGGCTTTCCAACCACTTTTACCTTATTAAGTATAACCCTCACCTCCTTTACTGATTGACAAGTAGACAGCAAAAGCAAGGGGAATTCACTTGGGCTAATAGTTGAATCTACAGCTGTTGAATCGAAAGCCTGATAGGAAGCGTATCCAGGCAAATACAATACCGAAACAGCCAAGCCTTTTTCATTTAATCCGTCAGCTACACGTGTATCTCCTAAAGCATTTATGCCAATAAAACCATATTTTCCTTCCCATTTCATTCCAGGTTTGTCAATTGGTAGCTGACCTTCAAATGCATAATTTCTCGGGAAAACCAATAATTCTGGTTTGATATTGAAAGCACCCCATTCCATGGTTCTTGCATGTATGAATGAGCCATCACTACTGTTTAACGTAATACCTGTACAGTTTGTATTTGCAACAAGGGATTTCGGACATATAAGGAAAAATAAAATGCCCAGTAATACTACTATTTTAATTTTCATAAGAATTCAAATTTTTAACTAACTGGATTATTAAAGATGCGATTTTTGATATCTTCAAATCAACTATTATTGATCTGCAAGAGTCTGTTCTTTGAGCATAATGATGGTTAAAAGTTGCCAGAATAAATATAAGGAAAAAAACAATTACTTTGATTAAAAAAAAACACTCAGCTCTATTCGCAAAGGACCGAGTGTTTTGTCTTCTTTCCTTTAATTTAAATCATGATTTACTGAATATTCAAAACAAAAGTTAAATCAAAATCAGTGTCTCCGTCATTTGAACCCGAGGAAGCTGTTTTTACATCAGGTTGATGCTGCAAACGAGCAGTAAACACTCCACCACTTAATGCAGTAGAAGGTGTTGTCCATTGAGTCAATAATCCAACAGGAAGACCATTTTCATCTAGGTCGCTATAATTCAGGGGATCAGATGCATTATCAACATTTCCATTTCCAGCCGGATTCGAGAAAGCGTTATTCGTAAAAGTATAGAAGAACTGGTGTTCATTATCTTCTTCAAGAATCTCAGCACCAATATCCTCTCCCGGAACAGTGAGGTTGTTTGCAATTTCATAAGTTAAGTTGTAGGTCTTATCAACACCTAAAGTAATTTCATCCAAAATTGCTAAGCCTTGAACACCTTCACCATCAGGGTCTTGAGCCCTAGCTTCAACAACATCACTTGGATCAGCGGCATTCGTGAAAATAAGCTTTACATCCGTGAAAACTTCTACTACATTTTCTTCTTCTGGAACTACTTCGTCTTTTTTACAACTTGCGACTGCAACAGCGCATGATAAGGTTGCTAGAATAGCGTATTGATTCATTTTTCTCATTTTTTATTTAATTAAACATTTGTTATTTATTGATTTTGTTTTTGGAAAGAGTATCTCATTGTGAACATTAGATTAATGCCCATCTCATCTGCGAAATATCTCATCTCGTTCAAATAGTCTCGATAACTGGTATTCAATAGATTATTGACTTGTACACCCAAGTTAAATTGTTTTATATTTGAAGTCAATCCAAGATTTAATAGAAAGTAACCGTCCGGAGCATTTTTAAAATCAAAAATTTCTGATGAAGGTGTTATGACCTCAATACCATCTATCAGATCTTCTGGTGAAACAGTTCTTGGTGCTTGAAATTGTTGAAATGTGTAGGAAGGATTGATGGAAAATTGTATGTCTTTAAATATCCAAAAATTCTCATGGTTCCAATTGAGACCACAACTGAGTGAGATAGGAGGCTGATTAATGAGCACGTCAGAATCTGTTATATTCTTCGACCACAGATAACTCGCTCTGAAAATGCCATCTAGATTTTTTGTGAAGTTCATCCCGAAACTGTAATCACCACCAATGAAGAGTGCGTCAGATTGGTCAAAGATAAATACAGGCATTGGGCCACGCACAGTTCCAATTACAGCTAAGGGTCGGCTAAAAATATATTCTTTTATAAAATGTGTATATACTGTGAAAACCTGCTTTATTTTCTTTGTACTAAATTCAAATTCACCTACAAACTTATAGCCATTTTCTGGACGAATTTGGCTCTCTTTTACCTCAATGACTTGATCTGTCTTGAAGGTTCCATCACCATCTTGATAATAGCGAAGAAGGCCATAAGAATTTTTAAAACCATGTTGCCCAAAACTATACAATTCAGCCATGTTTGGAGTTCTCCATGCGGTTCCTATGTTTGCTCTGAAAACACTTTTTTGAGATAAGCTTCTGCTATAACCAAGAGAACTGGTTATATTCACAAAAGAATATTCGTCTCGAAAAATCTCTTGGTTAGGTTGTCTACCTCGCACATTATTCAACTCGTAATCTACCCTTAAACCAGCTTCCAGCATGTTTTTATTGAATATTCTGCTTTCGACCAGGAATATGCTTCCACGATTTGTATTGTAGTTAGGTATAAATGGAGTCGCACCAGTTCCGGGATTGTTGTCATTATTCTGATTGAAATATTGAATCCCTAATAAGCCTTCTAGCTCCATCCATTTAGGATGCTTCCATTCTAATTGATAATCCGCTGTAAGCAAATCTAAATCAATTACAGGCTTTTCACTTTCAATACGGATATCGTACTCTTGGCGTTTGTTCAACTGTATACCGGTTCTAAAGGTGAGCTTACTATCTTTTGAATAAAACCAATTCATTTCTAGTTTACCCAAACGATGTTTTGTTAACTGATTCGGCGCATTAATTTTAAAACCGAATGAATTTACAATTGGCGGGACATCAGAATTGATAGCATAAATAAAAGCGTTGCCACTATGGGCGATTGAAGAACGAAGAAGACCCAAATTTTGATCTACAAAACTGTAATAAAACTTTATATCTAAATCTTTAAACTTATACCGTGTTCCAAAGGCTGCAGCGCTCTCTTCTTTTCCGGTATTTGTAAGTGAATAGTTTGGTGTAAAACGATCTCCTATTTTTGTGAAATTACAATTGAAAAAATAACTCCATTTATCTTTTCCTTCACCAAATTCTAGATTTGCGTTTATTCCTTGACCATTTGTTTGATAGCCAACTCCAGTATTCAGATAGAATCTATCTTTAAAGTATAATGGATTAGAGTTTACAATAATCGCTCCTCCCATTGCCTCAGCCCCATACCTCACACCAGATGCCCCTTTTATGATAGTGATATTGTCAGCTGCTGCTATATCAATTTCAGGTGCGTGATCTACTCCCCAATTTTGAAAACCATGCTTAAATCCATTATTCAAGATAAGGATACGACTGCCATATAATCCGTGTATTACAGGAAGCTGTACATTGGACCCCATAGAAATCAGTGTAACCCCTTGTTGATCAGAAACTAGAGAAGCTAAACTTTGAGTATGATCAGAATTTATCGTTATTTTATTAATTTGGGTTTGAGCAATCGTCTCTGTTCCTTTTTCTTTTACCTGATGCCCATGGATAACAATTTTCTCAAGTTCTTCAGCTTTTTTATGCAAGTAAATTGTACTACCCTCATTCTTCAGATGATTTGCCTCGCAAATTGAGTCGCAAAAGCCAAAACAAGAAATAATTAGCGACTGATATCCATTACATAATCCAGAGATTACAAAATTACCTGAGACATCTGTTTTAGTACTGTTCTGAGTACCTTTGACTTTAATTGTTGCAAAAGGTATTGGTTTATTCGATTCCGCATCTCTTAAATTAGCATTGAAGTTGTAGTCACAAGAGTCTGCTTGTGAGAAAGAATAGTTGCAAAACAACAGCAAAGAAAAAAGAAATATTCGCCCAAAGGAATTCTTGAATAAGGGAGTTATTTGGTTTATCAGCGATTGCATCACTATCGGCAAACTATTATTTAATTAGTCTTTGTTACATCTGCTTAAGGCAGTTTCAATTGCAGTTATTGCAACATTGTTGCAAATATAGAGTTTAATCTTTAACAGTTTAAGAATCAATGAACTTTATAAAGTGATTTCTAAAAGAGTAACGACAATGCCCAAAGATCGCATTGGGCTTGATCGCCCTACGCACTATGCTAAGTAAAGTCATTTAAGTGGAAGGATTCAAGCAACATTTAACGTTCAAAACCCATTGAATTTGAGCAAAAAAAATGAAGAAAATACGGCGAAATCTTTAGCATCAAAAAAACCATCAAAACTAATAGTGATAGTTTTTTTACCGGTGCTACTTTATCTTGTTTTTTATCCAGTAATTGTTTGATGTCTGCGAGTAGTTCCCATTTGAATTGTTCCAGATCATCAGGCGTAATAATGCTCGTTGCCATATCTATTTGTTTTAAATGTTCTGGACAAAGTTGAGGCTGATTGAATTGGCTTTTTCCCAAGTTGGGTGCATCTTGGGTGAAATTTATTTAGTTCTGGATTAGAAACTCAAAGACATCAGACCTCACTGTTGCTTAAACTATTATCTTCGTCTAGAAGCTATGAAACTTATTCCGCACAAATCTTATATCCTAATTCTCATGACCTAGGGATTTTGCGCTTGCGGTAAAATAAAAACTAGGGATGACCTGGATATATCAATTGAATCAAATAGCACTGTTCTGAGTCAAAACATGGATTTCAAATGCTATAATGTTGAATCTGGGCTACTTGAGAATACTGTTCTCGACTTCAAAGAAGACAAATATGGTTTTCTTTGGTTAGTTACTCAAAATGGAATAGGAAGATACGCGAATGGTGAGTTCGAACAGCATTTTTACATTGAAGGATCCGAAAATTGTATTTATGACGGCTTCAACTACTTATATTTAGATGAAGACTCATTGATTAATAGCATTTCAGCTTTTGGCGTAGCTAAATTCAATTACCAAGAAGGTATATTTGAACAAGTCAAAAAAGCCCCTGAAGACTCAAAATTTAGATACTCTAATTCTACACCAGTATTTTATTACATTAATGGAGAATATTGGTATTAAAATGATAAAGATAGTTTGCTCGTTGGCCTAAAAAATGGCAGTTTCAGAAAATTTGAAATTGATGGATACATCTCAAATGTAATTGAAAGTGGTAAAGAACTTGTCGCAACAAGTTTTGATCAAGATTCTACTTATGTGTATGAAATCATAGCAGACTCAATGAATCGAATCTATTCGTTAAAAGGGAAATCCAATTTAGTCCAATTTGATAGTATTTGGCTAATTGCTGGAAGTAATCACGTTTGGTTTGAACCTGGACTAAGAGAACCGATTAAACTTGAAACAGCAAATTCAAATGACAGTATTTTGAGAAAAATCAATTCACGTGAATTTCTACTTGCGACTAACCTTGAATCTGGTGGGACACGACATCAAATTGTCAATTTGAGCTCAATGGTCAGTAAAGTGTTTTTTAGAAATGACACCTTAATTACTTTGGATTTATTACCTGACAACGAAGGAAAAAATATCGCAAGTATTTTACGACCAAATCAAGGAGAACTTATTATTCAGTGCTCGAAAACAGATACATTTCAAACAATTAATCACAATATTCCCTTTTGGGGTCACAGAGCTTATAAATCAATGTATTTTGACCGCTCTAACAATCTCTGGATTGGAACTTGGGGGCTAGGCGCATTTTGTGCAACAGAAAATGAGATGCAATTTAGAAAGACAGAAATCTCTGAGGACAGTGAAGAATTAATAGTACCATTCTATTCTAATGACACTCTCGTCTTCTCAATTTCGAGTTCAGGAAAAGTTTGGCAAACAAACTTTAATAATCAGATTTCAACTTTGATTTACGAGACTGATATTTTCGGACGCCTTTTGGGTTATACGCAAAAGAAGCACATGATTTATATACCTCTTTTCGAGGAAAAAATTCTATCATTTGATACACGTGATTATAGAATTGATGAAATAGACCTGAGTGTACTCAGTGGTCAATTAAATCCAATTTATGCAACTGGTGTTTTAGTTGATTCTAAAGATAGATTTTGGGTGATTTCGAATGGATCTAACTCGAATAACAATATTATGATGTTTGATTCTGATGAATTAAAGAAAACAAAACCGAGTATTAATTATTATAATTCACATGATAATTTAGATTCTAGTTTTACTGATCCTAGAATAAATGATATCTTCGAGTATAATGGTGATATATACATAACCAATCAAGGATATGGGCTTTTTAGATTTGACCAACTTCAGAACAAATTCACAGTTGTCAGGAAAGAGTTGGATGCTATGGGAGCATCACAATTCGTTCATATTACTGAAAAGGGCCCATATGTTTCAACATATGGACGAGGCTTTCAATTACTCAACCTACAAAATCATGCAGCATTCCAAGAATTTTCACTATCCAAACAAACGCTGCCTTTCAGTTGGGTAGAAAACTACTATCATGTACAAGATGAAAAATTTCTCATAAGAGGTGAGACCGAGAAATGGTACTTATTGAATTGTTTGGATAGTTCGTTATTACCAATTAACAACTACCCCGTTTATTCGACAAGATTGGGCTGTCCAAAAATGCCTAATTTTGAAGACTTTAAAGTTCTTCCGGCTGATGGAGGATTCTATTTATTTGACCCAAATTATAGAACATCACCTATTAGAAACAACTTGATTATTTCTGGTTTCTTCATTAAGGGCGAAAAAATCTCTATCAACCCCTTTCGTCTGGATGAAATTCAGTTAAAATACTATAACTCTTGAATTGTCTGATAGACTGCCACAATCGGAACAATTAATTGTTGGGTATCGGTTGAACGGTTTACATGATGATTGGAGAAGATTAGAAGGTTCGAACACTATAAGTTATGACAACCTTTCTCGCAGGGAGTATGAATTCGAATATAGGGTTAGTGATTTAAACACACATTTATCTTCGGACAAGAAAAAACTAGCAATTAGAATATCTAAGCCCTGGTATCTAAAGTTTTATATGTTGATCACATATACTCTTTTAGGTGTAATAATAATTTTATTTCTAGTTAGGTGGCGAACTTCACAGCTCAGGAAAAGACAAAAAGAACTCGAGGATGAAGTAGAAAAAGCCACAAGTGACATTATACACCAGAAAGAAATCATTGAAGAAGCACACCAAGAAATTACTGACTATATCAATTATGCTGAACGTATTCAACGTAGTTTCATGGCAACTTCTGAATTACTTGATAAGCACTTAGACAACTATTTAGTTTATTTCAACCCAAAGGAGGCCGTTTCGGGTGATTTTTATTGGGCAGGTGAACTAGCCAATCGCAACTTTGCTGTGAGCTGTGCAGATAGTACTGGTCATGGAGTTCCAGGTGCTATAATGAGTATCCTCAATATTTCAGGAATTGAAAAAGCGGTTGAGAATGGAGCAACTGCGGCTGGAGATATATTTAATCAAGCTAGAGTTACTATAATTGATCGCTTGAAGAAAGATGGTTCGGCTGAAGGAGGAAAAGATGGTATGGACGCTTCATTGCTTATTCTAAACCCAGAAAAAACAAAACTGGAGTATGTTGCAGCCAACAATCCAATTTGGATTGTACGAGAAGGAGAACTAATTGACATTAAGGGAGAGAAAATGCCTGTTGGGAAACATGATAATGACCATATTCCTTTTGAGGGAGGAGAATTTGAACTTCAAAAAGGTGATATTATTTACGCAATGACTGATGGTTTTCAAGATCAGTTTGGAGGGGAAAAAGGCAAGAAGTTCAAAGTCAAACCAATGAAACGTATGCTCCTTGATGTTGCATCATTGCCAATGAAGGAATAGGAGCAAAAAATTGCTGCAGCCTTTGATGAGTGGAAACAAGACTTGGAGCAAGTGGATGATGTTTGTTTAATTGGGATAAGAGTTTAGAATACCCATAATCTTCCTCCACCTCCTTTCACTTTCGTGGTTAATCTTCCAGCGATTTTTCGTGTCCAATCGTTTCAGTCGGTGGAGGAAGAGTCTGATTAGGGGACTTGAACCTTCAATAGCGTCAGAACCCAAATCGCTGTAAGATGTATCAGAGAATAGAATTTTTTCAATCGTCCAACATTTTGGCCACCCTCTTTTGAAACTTTGAACAACCAAATCTCCACAAACCTATGGAGTACAAAAATGCCCTGGAACTTCCCATTAAAATGGGGCTTCTCTCGACTTCGCTCGAGATAAACTTCTCGCCCTAGCGGGTAAAAACAAAAAATCCTTCCCGATAATTCGGAAAGGATTTTTCTGTTGTCCCACTAGGGCTCGAACCTAGACTCTTCTGGACCAAAACCAGACGTGTTGCCAGTTACACCATGGGACAATAAAGTAGTTTCAACATCTCGTTTGATGCGCAAAATAAATTGCGAGTGCAAAGTTAATATTTTTTTTATTTTCCCAATAATACTCTTGAAAAATCTTCTTTTTACGTCTTAACCAAATTTTAGGTTTCGGGTTAAAAAATCTTAAATCACATTTTCTTTAAGCATCTATTAAAAGCAATTCTCGTTTTGATGAATAATTGCCAAAATATATTTTTAAATTCGCAGATCACTTCTCCCAGCATTTAAAAGCGTTGAAGTTTGCTTAAAGCACGCACTTTATGGACTATAAAAAGCTAAACAATATTGTAGGATGGATGGTATTCCTTTTCGCTACCATCGTTTACATCATGACGTTAGAAGGAACCACAAGTTTATGGGACTGTGGGGAATACATCACTACAGCATATAAATTAGAAGTAGGTCACCCTCCTGGAGCACCACTTTTTAATATGTTAGGTCGAATCTTCTCCCTATTTGGAGGTTCCCCTGAAAACGCGGCCTACATGGTTAACCTCATGTCTGGGTTGAGTAGTTCATTTACGGTATTGTTCCTTTTCTGGACCATTACTATGATCTCGAAAAAAATTCAGCTTGCTCCTGCAATGTCTTTGTTCAATAAAAGCGCAGAGGTAGAAAAGGTAGAGAAGAAAAATGTATTATCGGCAGCGCAAGGTTGGGCGGCAATTGGTTCTGGTTTAATAGGTGCAATTGCTTACACATTTACAGACTCTTTCTGGTTCTCAGCAGTAGAGGGTGAGGTATATGCAATGTCATCATTCTTTACTGCTTTAGTGGTATGGGCAATTTTTAAGTGGGATTCTGAAATGGCAGATATTCAAGAAGCTCAAGTGGATGACGCTACTTATGCTCCTGAAAAAAATCCAGATAGATGGTTGATTTTTATCTTCTTCATGATTGGTCTTTCAATTGGTGTCCATCTACTAAACCTACTTTGTATTCCGGTATTAGCTTATGTAATCTATTTTAGAAAATATCCAAAAACAACAATTGGTGGTTTCTTATTAACTGGTGTTATTGGTGTTTTTATACTAGGTTTTATTCAAGCGATTCTTATTCCAATGACAGTTCAAATCGCTTCTGGATTTGAGCGTTATTTCGTAAACTCAATGGGAATGCCATTTAACTCTGGTACAATCGTCTTCTTCATGTTATTGATTGGACTTTTAGTTGGAGGTTTATGGTTTACTAAAAAGAAAGGGTATTCTGTTGCAAACACTGCAGTTTGGAGTGCTACAATGATCTTTATTGGATATTCTTGTTTTGCAATGATTGTGATTCGTTCAAACGAGAATACGCCGTTGGATGAAAACGATCCTGAGAACCTGGTAAGTTTACAATCGTACTTAAAGCGTGAGCAATATGGTGACTGGCCTATTCTTTACGGACAATACTATAATGCACAAACGCTTCCTGGAAATGAGTGGAGAGATCGTTCAGATATTTATTTGAGAAGATTTGTTGTTCAGTCTAAAACAGGAAACGAAATCAAAGGATTTAAATCGGAGGCTGAGGCAATAGCGTTCAGAGACCAATTAGGTTCTGGTGACATTGTTGAGAAATATTTCCAAACCTTCGATGGGACGAATCAAAAGGCGGCCTTCGAACCTGAGCAATCTACTTTCCTACCTAGAATGTACTCTGCAGAACCGCGCCACGTTAATGGATACAAAAGTTGGAGTGGTCATAACGACTTCATGGTTCAAGGACCAAAAAGTGATAAATCATACATGAAGATCTTTGATCGTCAAGGGAACTTCGTGGGTAACGTTCCAACCTTTGGAGAGAATATGCGCTACTTTGCATCCTACCAGGTGGGTTGGATGTATTGGCGTTATTTCATGTGGAATTTCTCAGGACGTCAAAGTGATGAGCAGGGACATGGTAGCCCAAGGGATGGTAACTGGATTACAGGTCTAAACTTTATTGATAAGCATCATATTGGTGACCAAACAAAAGCACCTAGTATCATTACCGAAAACCCATCACACAATAAATTCTATATGCTTCCATTGATTTTGGGAGTAATCGGATTCATTTTTATGCTGATGAAATCAGTGAAAGAATGGTGGATTATTACACTACTTTTCTTATTCACGGGATTCGCAATTATCTTATACCTAAACCAGAAACCTTTCGAACCGCGTGAGCGTGATTATGCTTATGCTGCTTCGTTCTATGCTTTCTCTATGTGGATTGGATTAGCGGTTACCGCAATGTTCGATGCTTTTAAAACATGGCAATGGAAAGATCTTGGTTATGTGGTAGGAGCCTTTGTAGTATTAGGCGGAATGTTCTATTTCGGAGACAAAACAGCTTCAATGGGAATGTTCTACTTAGCATTGGTGATGGCTGCTCTTTTAGGTATAATGATTTTACTAAGGTCTGCCATTAAATCGGAAACTACGGCAGCTTATATTGCTATCGCCTTGACCTTCCCTGTTCCTGTAATAATGGGTGCACAAGGGTGGGATGACCATGATAGATCTGGTCGTACAACAGCGCGTGCACTAGCATATAACTATTTACAAAGTTGTGACACACAAGGTATCGTATTTACAAATGGTGATAACGATACTTTCCCGCTTTGGTATCTGCAAGAGGTAGAAGGTGTTAAAACTGACGTTCGTGTTTGTAACTTAAGTTTATTGAATACGGATTGGTATACCGAGCAAATGACGAAGAAGGCATACGAGTCTGAAGCATTACCAATTTCGTTTACCGAAGAGCAATACCGTCAATACGGTTATAGAGATGCCCTTGCAATGGGTGGAACAACCTCTCTTATTTACACAACTTGGCCTCAAATTGATGATAAAACCAAGAAGTTGATTGATACAAAGATTGAAGTGAACGAGGAGATATTCCAAGCGGCATTTACGCAAGCAACACGTTCGCTTTATTCGGTATTGTCAACAACGAGTTTTGCAACTGAAAAGGCTGATTTATACAATTCAATTCCTGGAATGGATACTTCTGCTACCTACTATGATTTCACGAACTTAACAATGAACATAATAGCGAAGGGTCAAGAAATGTTTAACATGAAGCCAAATGAATTACAGGCTGTAGAAAGCGTATTTAACCAGTTTAATGATGCTTTCGATTATTTACCAGCTGAAATGGTGATGGAATATTTACGTGATGACAATAACATTACAAGAGGTGTCTACAATCAAGATATTTTCGTTCTACCATCAAAAGGATTATCTGTTGCAGTTGACAGAGAGAAAGTTTTGGCCAATGGAATAGTTGAACAAGAAGATGCGGATAGAATAGTAGACAGAATTTATTGGAAAGTGCCTAAGCGTATTATTTACAAGGCAGACTTAATGATTCTTGATATTATCGCACACAACAATTGGGAGCGTCCAATCTACTTCGCAAGTTCAGCAGATGCGAGCACTTACTTAGGTTTAGATAAGTATTTCTTCGCTGAAGGATTGGTATACAAGCTCGTTCCGATTGAAGCTAAGGCGGGCCGTAACCCTAATTCGTTAGGAGAAATCAATGTTTCCAAGATGTACGAGAACCTTGTAGTAAACTTTGATTATGGTAATATGAATGCACCTGGTGTATTGGTAGATTATTATACGAGAAGAACAATGACCAACAACTTTAGAGTTCAGTTCTCGGTGTTGGCTGATGCTTATACTCAAGAATATGAATTAGCTAACCAGAAAGTTCAGCTATTTGATCAAATTATAGCCGCTGATTCTGCAGGAAACCCTACGGATATTATACCTACGCAAATAGGTACGTTTACAAGAAGCGATATCCCTGCTGAGAAAAAAGCTGCTGAAGCGATTATGGCAGAGAATTCAGCTAAGGTTACTGAAATATTGAACTTTGCAATGATGATGATGCCAGAGGAAAATGTTCCTTTAGGTAAGGTAATTCCTTCATTTATCTCAGCATATTACACAGTAGGTGATGTTGAAAATGGAGCATTGTATACTGACAAACTTTTTGATGTTTACGAAGAAGAGATGGAGTACTATTTAAGTTTAGATCCTGAGTTCTCTTCGCAAACAGTAATGGATATGTTTGATATTTACAGAGGTTATTTCTCGGTATTCCAAGTGAACTTTAGCTTGAATACTGATGAGGTTTATGTAACGAATTTAACGCAGCGCTTTAAGAATATGACTGATCTCGTTAAGGCAGGTCTGCCTTTAATTAAGGGTCATTCTGTTGAAACGCAGCAACGAGTAATGGGAACATTTGATAAGCTGTTCTCAGATTACAGCGCATTATTCAGTTTAATGGGTGTTAATTAATCCATATTAGTGAGATATTTTACTTTTCCAAAACTTGCCCGGGTCATGTATCCGGGCGGTTTGTGGGAAGTAAACACGAATTCCAAATCTATTTACTTAACCTTTGATGATGGTCCAGAGCCTACATCAACACCTTTTATTCTTGATACGTTAAAGAAGTATGATGCGAAGGCGACTTTCTTTTGTATTGGAGAGAATGCAGTTGCATATCCTGATTTGTTTCAGCGCATAATTGACGAAGGACATGCGGTGGGCAATCATGGATTCAAACACCTCAAAGGATGGGGAATGAATACTAAAACTTATGTGGAGAATGCTCTTAAATCGAGAGAGATATTCCCAACAAATTTATACCGCCCTGCTTATGGTAAAATGACCAATGCACAGTGCAAGGCACTAAGCAAGGAAGGGTTTCAAGTAGTGTTTTGGACACTAATTTCTTATGACTTTGATAATACCCTCTCCTCTGAAGCAAGAATAAAACTACTAAAGAAGAAAGCAAAGTCTGGTTCCAATATCGTTTTTCATGATTCGCAAAACGCGTTTCCTCAAGTAAAAGAAGAGCTTCCAAAATTATTGGAATACTGGAAGGAACATGGATATTCATTTAAGGCGATTCCATAAAACAAAAACCCCCTGACTAAATAGCCAGGGGAACCATGAAGCTGCTGCGAAGCAGATTATTTTTTGACAACTCAGATCGCCTACTTATCTTGACAGAAGACCCTTTTGTCAAGAAATTTGTCGTTCGTCAAAAAACAATATTTTAAGTTGAATGAAGTCTGTCTAGTATACTGATGAAATCGATCACACAGTCATCTCGCTGTACTTTCACATAATGAAGTCTGCGTTGGATACTGTTAAAATCGATCACACAGTCATCTCGCTGTACTTTCACATAATGAAGTCTGCGTTGGATACTGTTAAAATCGATCACACAAAGGATTTAAGTTGTATTTTCCTTTTTCTTTGTCTTTACGTTGACCGCCTAAAACATCGTACTTGTATTTCATGTTCGATCCAATTCTAACACCACCTATCGCACCAAAAGCAATATGGAAGTTCTTGTCTGGGTCCTTTGAAGTGTTGATTTGGAATAATAAAGGAACATTAAAGTAGTTTACACGAAGTTGGTTTTTACTGAATCCAGTTACTAAGGTGGTGTCCTGGTATCCCCAAGTAGAATCTGTAGTAGCAGCTAAACGCATTCTATTGTCATTCAATCCATAACGTGCATTAGTAAATCCTAGCCCTGTTACAATTCCAAAATAATCCTTTACAATTCTAATGCGCGTTTCAGCAAAGTTGAAGTTGTATGAAAACGACTGTGCAGGATCTAAATCAAGGTGTGGAGAGTTAAATGAATTTTGAAATGAAGAATTCATCATAATTCCAACGCCTACATCAAATCCTCCCCAGTAGGTAAGTTCATCTTTATCTGGAGTTACAGTGATGTTTTTGTCTTGTTCTACTTCACCATCAACCATTGTAGTATCTCCGTTAATGATAATAAACTCAGTGCTTCCAAATTTAAATTTAGTAGTGTCTCCGCTTTCTTCTTGAGCAAATGCTACAAGCCCGAAGATCCCGATTAAAGTAATTGCTAATTTTTTCATTTTGTTAGTGTTTTTGGTTTTTAATGGCCACAGTATATTTGGTTATTCTCTGTGGTTCTTTTGTTAATTCATCCGTTGGACGCACACCTATATTTAAAAGTTACAGCTAGTTTGATTTTTTTCTTTCGAAAGAGAATTTTCCTAGTGAAAAACGGTGAGTTACCGTACCTGAATTCCCTCCTGTAGTCTCTTCTTTTACGTAGGCTACATCCTTATTAATGAATTCAGACATTGCGTTAGTAAATAGAGAATAAGGCTCAGAAGTTTTTGTTGTAGTACCCGGATCGTTAAAGACAATATTGTCATCCTCAATAGAAGGAGTAATTGTTGCTGAAGAAGTATCCTTATCCAAATTATTTTCTTGAGCAATATTGTTTTCTTTAGGCGAGTCTTGGTTGAGAATTGGAAGCGTATTGGCAGCAGTGTCAATAACAATATCCTTTTTTTCTTCCTCAAAAGCTACCAAGTTATTTTCAGGAGTATAATTGTATGTATTAATAACTTCAACGTCTTGCTCAACTTCGCCCCTAGTATGTTTAAAGTCAGCATTATTCGGTGTTAAATTCACTTTTTCGTTTGCTAACCCGTGAATCATTTTATCAGCTCCTGCATTTGCACCTCCAGTGAAGTTATAAGCTAAAGCAAATATTGTAATTACAGCAGCTGCAGCAATTGAGCTATATCTCCAAGCATTCAGTGTAATAACGCGGCCAGTAGCTACCTTAAGTTCGGCAGTATTTCCGTAAACCTCAGTTTGAGATGGAATGAGTTTCGCTGCCTTGAAATAAGCATAGTTTTTATCTAACTCTTTTTCAGAAATTTCTTTTTCTATCGCAGCTACTTCTTCAGAGGAATATTCTCCCTCTACTATACCCACCATTTTATCAAATAAAGCTTCGTCCTCGTGAACTTTCAAATCTGACGTATCACCGTAAGAAAGATCCTCGGCCACAAAACTTAGGTCAGTCACATTATCGAAAATATCAATCTCTAACTCTGGATGATTATTCGCAAAGTCCATCAACTCAATGGTAAGGTCATCCGAAAGGTTCCCCTCCATATAATCGAGCATAAATGCCTCGTA
This sequence comes from Crocinitomicaceae bacterium, assembly GCA_022447665.1. Classification (GTDB taxonomy): domain Bacteria; phylum Bacteroidota; class Bacteroidia; order Flavobacteriales_D; family Crocinitomicaceae; genus JAKVAQ01. Next base: position 156,353 of record JAKVAQ010000001.1, on the reverse strand, counting down.
GTTATGTAAATTAATCGTTTCCATTATTAGTCTAGTACTGCTTCAACGCTTACTAATATTTTCTGTAGTTTTTTTCTTGCTCTAAATATGTACACTTTCACTTGGCTTGCCTCCAATCCAGTAATCTGCCCAATCTCGTCATAAGAGTATCCTTCATAATCTCTTAAAAGAACAACAGTCTTTTGAATTTCCGGCAGTTGATCTAGTGCATTGTCTAATATCTTTTGTAAATCCATATTCTTCACAGGCTCAGCATGACTTATTTGGTCAATGTATATTTGGTCTTGTGTGTATTTCTCTTTTCGCAATAAGTCAATAAGAGTTCTGTGAGCCGTAGTGAATAAATATGATTTTACTTTTTCTGCATTTATGTCTTCGTGCTTTTGCCAAACCTTAGCAAAAGTCTCTTGTACCACATCACGCGCTGCGTCCTCATTACGCAGGTGCTTTACAACAAACCGAAATAAATTATCGGCATATTGATCAACACTTTTATTAAATTCTTTCGCAGTCATTCGTGGTATTCTGTCCTTAGGACGCCTTGGTATATCCAAAAGTTACACCAAGGATTAAAATTTTTATAAAATTCTAAATCGTATCGGCAAAATTAGGGTATTTCCTTCTTCTACTCGTAGTTGTTTAAGTTCTTCTTTGGTAAGGTTCTTTACTGCATTTAATGCCGCCTCGTTTAAATCTTCGCTTACACCAAGTTCTATTTTTTCATTCGTAATTTCATTTTCATCATTGATCTCAAAAGAAACATAAACAGTTCCTTCTTCTTGATTTTGAATAGATGAACTTGGGTAAGCAATTTTCGATGCAATTTTTTGAAAAATGCTAGTAGGTTCATTTGAAGCGAAAGCCGAGTTTGAAAAGATCGTTACTAACGCAATTAGGGATAGGATTAAATTTCTCATTGTGTTTTCTGTATAATTCGACTGTAGGACGCTGCACCTGTTTTAAAGTTACAGGCCAATCCAATAAAATTTTTTAACACACAGATAAACAGGTAAATAAAATTGAATAATTTTTTAACCAACCAATAAATCCTGTGAACTATCTAGCACTTTTCGGATTAAAGCTGTGTTGACAATTTTTTCTACAATCTATTAACAATACTGTGCTGTGAGATATTATCGTATTACTTTTGCGTTATGCTTTCACTGGATCCTAAATCATTAAGTATTCCTGTTTTACACGGCCATTTATTAGGTGCTGTAGGACCACGTCCAATTGCTTTTGCAAGTACTATTGATGAAGATGGAAATGCGAATTTGGCGCCATTTAGTTTCTTTAATGTATTTAGTGCTAATCCTCCCATCATGATTTTTTCTCCTGCAAGAAGCGGAAGAACGAATACTACGAAGGACACTTATAACAATGTAAAAAAGGTTCCGGAGGTTGTTATTAATGTGGTAACCCATGAAATTGTTCACCAAATGTCATTGGCGAGTTCACCTTATTCGCCTGGTGAAGATGAGTTTGAAAAAGCGGGGTTTACGAAGGTAGAATCGGAAACCGTTAAGCCTTTTCGTGTTGGAGAATCGCCTGTGCAGTTTGAATGTAAGGTAAACGAAGTAATTGAACTCGGCGAAAATGGCGGCGCAGGAAACCTGGTTATTTGTGAAGTACAGAAGATCCACATTGATGATAGAGTAATGAACGAGGACGGAAAAATTGATCAAAAGAAGATTGATTTGGTTTCTCGAATGGGCGGGAATTGGTATGTAAGAGCCGATGATAATTCCATGTTCGAAATTACCAAGCCAATTACAACAAAAGGCGTTGGATTTGGAGCTTTGCCAGAAGAGGTATTAAAGTCAGAAATTTTATCGGGGAATGATTTAGGCCAATTGGCTGGTATTGAGGCATTACCTGATGAAACGGATGTAAATGAGTATAAACTTATAGAGTTGAGCGATGTTTTCGTTGAACTAGAAGATAACCAAACACAATTAGAGGTTGAATTGCATAAGTTGGCAAAAGACCTGCTAAAAGAAAATAAACTGGAGGAAGCATGGAAAACGCTTCTTGCATTTAATAATTAGAATTAACTAACACTATGTATACGCTTAAAGGAGAAATCAAAGTAATTAACGAAACGCAACAAGTTTCAGATTCATTCAAGAAAAGAGAATTTGTAGTTCTTGATGCAAGTGGACAATACCCACAAACGATTTTATTTCAAACTGTTCAAGACAGATGTCAATTATTAGATGCCTATAAAGTTGGAGATGCAGTTGAAGTAACTTTCTTCTTAAGAGGTAGAGAATGGACTAACCCAAAAGACGGCGTTGTACGTTATTTCAATTCATTAGATGCTTGGAAAGTTGAAGCTGTTGGAGGTGGAGCTGAAGGTGGCGGAGCGAGTAGCGCTGAGACTTTCGTAGCAGAAGGTGAGGATGATTTGCCATTCTAGATTTTCAAAGGAATGATTCTTAGATCAATTCCAATTATCTTTTTATTTCTTTCCTCCGTATTCGGGTTTTCCCAAATACAAGAAGAGTGGTATGGCCATTATAAGGGTGATTTAGTTTCTACGAATTCAAAGGGAGACACTTACGTTTATAACATGGAATTGGTTTTTAAGCCAATATCGGATACTACTTGGAATTGGACCATAATTTATGGAGAAGATTCTTTAAGACAAGTGAGAGACTATACCCTCATTCTTAAAGAGGATACATATTACATTGATGAGAAGAATGGAATAGTGCTAGAAAATCAACTTTTCGATGATCATTTTTCTAGTTTTTTCGAGGTTCAAGGAAATTATATTCAAGCCATTTATAAGTTCATAGATGGTGAAATGGAATTCATTTTAACATCTAGCCAATTAGGTTATAGTACTGGAGGAGAAGATGTTACTGACGTTCAATCGTATTCAACATCTGCTTTTCAGCGGGCAGTGCTAAAGAAGATTTAGACTATATATATGTTGCAACATATATATTTCATACATTTGTAGTATGAAAAAGAAAATTCTCATTGGTTTAGGCGTTGTTACTTTACTTGGAGTAATCGCAATTATTGTTGTTTTTAGTATGGACTGGGGACAATATGAAAGCACCTTGGTAAAGTCTGAAATTACGAGTACAAACGATGTTGATAGCGCTGGAAATGACTTAACATTAACACCTTCCTTTAATGATTTGAACGGTCGTTATGTAGTTACTGCGGAAAGTGAAAATGCAGAAGTTCTTTTTGAAGTAGATGGGTTAAAAAACACGAAAGGTGGATTTGATGAGTTTGATGTATGGTTTGAAGTGGCGAATAGTGTTGAGTCAGCGAAGCTTGGAGTAAATATAGTTTCAAAGTCTATCAATACGGGAAATACAATGCGTGATGAGCACTTATTGGAGGAAGATTTTTTTCACGTTGAGAAGTATCCAATGATTACCTATGAGGCCAATTCAATTACGTGGAGTGAAGGCGTATATACGGCTAACGGAGAGCTTACATTATTGGAAACTACGAAAGAATTGAATTTTGAATTTAGCCATTTAGGCGGTGGCACTAATCAGGAGAATATTGAATTCGAGGCTTTTGAAGGTTCATTCGTGTTTAATCGTATTGAATACGGAATGGAGGAAGATGCTAGTGTTGGGGATGATGTAACAATGTCATTCTATTTGGAATTGGTAAAAGGATAAAAACCCTCGCTTCAATTTATCGCAACCATGAAGAAATTTAATTATTGATAAATCCTACTGAAACGAGGGTCTTCGCTTACTCTTTTACTTCACATTCATTACAATGTAGTGTTGTGCCCTTTCCTTCCCACTCTGTTTTTGCAAAGCGGTAACCGTTTCCGCAATAGCAGTATTTGTTATCCACCATGTCTACATTAATTCGGTCAATGCTGTTTCCAAAAACGATTCTTTTACCCTCAGGAACACGAATGATCACGCTTGGATACTGCGCTCTTATTTTATCATCTTTTGGCACACTGAAATACGGCGGTATACTTACTTGATTGTCTGTAATACTAATTTCATAATCTATCCTTTCAGCTTTTTGAACCGCATCTTTTATAGTGTATCCGCAACTCTCTTTGTTAATTTGAATTTCAAAATTCTCACTGTCTTTAGCGGGTAAGATTTTTAGCTGTGGATATCCAAGGGTAATGTTTTTATCATCAATCGTAACGAGTTCAGAGAAGTTCCATACGTTTTCTAAAGAAACATTTTCACCTAATAGATCTTCTTCTACGACGTCTACATAAAGTACATCCGTAGAGTCATTTACTATTGGAATATCTGTTTTTACCTCAGCTCTATTTCTAAAGTTCATACCAAGCTTAACACTTGAATATCCAACATAAGCAGCCGATAATATCCAAAGAACGAGTACCGAAATAGTATATGGTCGGAATGACTTGGTATATCTAAACACCATTTTTATACCAGAAATGATGATACCGATAATTGGAAGTATTACGACCAATAGCATTGTTATGATCAGCAGAGAACTCCCTCCTTCTCCGGGATATACAACGCCTAAGAAAGAAGTAACTCCTGCCGGTTCTCCGTTTTCAACAATCGGTAAAACTCCAGCTCCAGAGAAAAAGAACAAGAGAAATACAAATAAAGCTCCTACCCCTCCAATCAAAAAGAAAAACCCTAAGATCCTGGAAAAAGATTTTAGAAGATTACTTCCTGCACCTACAACTTTGTCTACATTCTTTTTAATGTTTCCTTGTGCGTTTTTAGCACCATCCTTTACCTGATCCTTAATTGCGTCAATGGTTATGTTTTGGCCTTTCATTGCCAACTTTTGAGAAGTTGTTTTGGCCTCTGGAATCACTAAGAGTAATATGATGTAAATAAGCACTCCACCACCCAAAATTCCGAACAATACAAATAGAACCCGCATCAACGAAGGATCCATTTTAAAGTAATGAGCAAGTCCTGAACATACTCCACCAATCATGGCATTTTCTCCGTCTCGGTATAATTTTCTGTCCGATCTCTCTTCCTGATACTGATGTTCTGATTGTTGTGATGTTTCTTCAATGATTATGGTCTCTTCAGTCACATAATCTTCTGGTCTTCCCATAATGTTCATCACTTCATCAACATCTGGCAACAAAACGACTTCACGAGAGTCTGAGGTCAACTTTTCTCTAAATATCTCTGCTATGCGAGATTCGATGTCTGTCATTATTTCTTCACGCTCAGCGTCATCTTGAAAATTTCGTTTAATTGCGTCAAGATAATTTTGAAGTGAATGGTAGGCTCCTTCTTCAATGATGAAGGCAAACCCGGCTATATTGATTGAAATTGTCTTATTCATAACTTCTTATTTGCTCAGTATTTCTACTGCATTTTTTAAATCGTTCCAAGTGTTTTCTAAGTGTTTTTTAAACTCTTCTCCTTCTGGAGTGAGTGCATAATACTTCCGAGGTGGCCCTGATGTTGACTCTACCCAAGTGTACTGTAATAGTCCTGCATTCTTTAGGCGGGTGAGAAGGGGATATAAAGTTCCCTCCACCACAATTAGCTTAGCTTCTTTTAATTCAGAAATAATATCTGACGGATATGCTTCCTTCTTTTCAAGAATAGCCAGTATGCAATACTCCAAAATTCCTTTGCGCATTTGCGCTTGTGTATTTTCTACCTTCATCTAATACTTAATTCTTACTCAAATTTCTTCATGAGTTAGTCCCGAATAGATCGAAATCTACTTCGGGATGAACGATGGTACAAAGTTATATAATTTTTATAGTACTATGCAATACATAGTACCATACAAAATTGAAAATAGTTTATAATAAACACACAATCAATAAGTTAAAAATTAGAAAATTTTAACCTTTGAGTTAAACTTCCGTTAATTCTCGAAATATTTGACGTGATTGGTTGTAGATTAGTTCAAAAATTTGATCGCGGGAAAGCCCGTAAATTCTTGATTCAATCCCGCACGTGAGGGGTTGTTTCAGGGATTTATAGTGAAATCACCACCCCTTTCATTTCATCAAATGTATCTCTTGAAACTGTGCTGAAATGAGACTCTAAACACCTTATTCTTTTTGACAAATAGAATAATTGATCATCAATAAATTTTAGGTCATTATGCGGAGCCGAGGTAACTGTTAGTTTTTCTAGTTACCGCTTAGGGTTAGACGGCTCTGCTCAATGACCAAAATCTAGAAATATTAACACGGATAATACGATTTCGAAGAATTATCGAGAACGCGTTTTATCGCACAATAAACGTGGTAGGTTTTTCACCATCAAGGGCAAACAAGTATGCTCCTTGTCTAAAGCTACTAACGTTTATTGTGGTTAATTCTGAATTTACCTGAAGCGTTTGAACAAGCTTGCCCGACATATCAAATATATGAGCAGTTCCCATTGTTTCGGATTCTATAAAAATGTTATCGTTTGAAACAGTAGGATACAGCTTGATTGGATTTTTTTCAAGTTCTAGCTCACCTGTAAAAGCAGCTGGCAGGTTGGTCGAGAAGACTCCTTGTCCATGCGTTGCCACAACGAACTTGCCATCATAAGGTCTATAATCCATATGGTTAATCACTACGTTACCAATTCCGGATTCATAATCCCAAAACGTTAAAGCTCCGTCTGTGCCAACGGTTGAGAATAGTCCAATACTTGTACCTGCGAATAAGGTTCCATCCGGGTAATACTCTACCCATAAAACAGCAGGACCCGTACCTTCTCCATCTTCATTTTCTTCTAAATTACCTGAAATATGTTCCCATGTAACACCTCCATCAAGGGTTTTCCAAATCGATTGAACACCATAATTAGCAAAAGACATAATGATTTTCAATGGGTCATAAGGATTCACTGCAATTGATGAAACATAACCACCATTAGGCCAATCATCCCAAGTAAGTTCAGTTTGAACAGGCGTATCTGTATCGGCATTATCCGTGCGGTACATTTTACCATTACTACTACCATACCAAATACTTCCAGGAGCAGCCTTACACATTTCAATATCAGTTATAAAACCAGAACTACCATTTACGGTAGTTTCGTTTACATCAACCCATCCACCATCTTGTTTATTGGTTTTATCATTTTCAATAATTACGTCATCCAAATCCAAACGCATGATTCCGTTTCTAGCGTTCCAATACAGCATTTTAGTATCGTTAGGATCGAGTTTATAACTATTGGCCCAATTATATGAGGAAGGTCCATCTTCAGGATCTATACGTTCAACAGCGGTAATGTTGCCATCGGCATCTACCTCGTTTAAAAAGAGTCTTCCATACTGTAAGCAAGTCACATAAAATTCTTCATCTTCGGTAATGGCGCAGTACATGCCATCACCTCCGCTTAAGCGTTTCCAAGGCGATGTTACATCTGTACTATTGGTGTAGTAGGTGTTATTGTCCTGCATTCCACCAATAATGATATCACTTGTAGTTTCACCTGGTTCAATTGCACAAGCATAAAATTGAGTTGAATAATAACCATTATTCTTACTTACCCATTGCATAGAATCTTGAAGATTGTCATAACTAACATATACACCACCGTCGTTAGCATTGATCATGATGGTATCGTAATCTGGGTGGAACATCAATACATGTTGATCTGGATGATGGTTAGGATAAGAAGTTTGGAAGTTAAGATCATCATACGATCCAGCCCAGCATCCGTAACCACCAACCCAAGTATAGTTCGAAGTAGAAGAGAATCCATCTGTAGACCTCCAAATACTTGTACCTGCAATATAAATTACATCGTCATCTGAGGGGTGAACAGCCACATGCACGTCAAATGAGCTCTGAGTGTTTAAAGCCGCAAGATTTGAAGAAAAACCAGTAATATCGCAGTCTTCGTCTGGAAGGTTCATGCTTCTATCTTCCCAAGTTCCATCTGCTCCTGATCCATCACCAGTTAAGTAAGTGTATTTAAATAGCATATGGTCATTTGCAAACCCAGTAGTAGCGTTTCCAAAGAACCAAATCTCATTCTCATTTTGTGGGTTAATTGCCATGGTAATTTTTCCATATCCACTAGGGTAAGAAGCTGGCGTAATAGTTGTCCATGTTAATCCATCTTCCGACCTATAGACTCCTTTGGAAGGACCGTCACTCGAGAAGGTAGCATAATAAACTCCATCTGTTGTCACTACAATATCTACATAATTGCAATCCCTTGCTGAAAATGGTCCTAAGGTAAAGCCTAATGATTCAGACCAAGTGGCACCACCATCGTCAGAGTAGAAAATTCCATTGAAGGCAGCAGCTAATAATACATCATTTGTTAGGTCTGAAGGATCGGTCAAGATTTTCCATATGAAATCCATATCACCATTCGCTACATAGGTTTCTGGAGTGCTCGATTGAGTTGAAGCCAATTCTGTCCATGTTAAGCCATTATCGGTACTTTTCATTATTCCATCACCAGAAAAACGAGCTTCGAAAGTTGAAGCAGAAACAATTCCATAAAGTTCTCCAGTACCTGCATACCAAACATTCTCCATTCCAGGTCGCTCATCTTGGTCAATCCATGTTACGCTATGAAGTTGGTTTGGCGCCGTCACTTTTACCCAAGAGTCCCCTGCGTTAGTTGACCTCCATATTCCACCTGTAACACCACCAGTTAGCCAAACATCAGCATCTAAAACATCGATTGCAATGGTACGTGTTCTACCTCCAATATTGTAAGGCCCTCTCGGATCCCAAGTGTGTTCTGCTCTTGTTGGCGTCATTAAAAACTGCCTAGAGAATTCAGCGTCTGTTTTTTTATGATCTGCAGGAATTTCACCCGTATTTGGATTGTGAAATCGCATGTAATCGAATGCAGCCTTTGAGTTCCATCCTCCTTCGTACCCCATTGACATTAAGGCGTCTTCTTGACTTTGATTTGTGTTTTGGTCTTCATTTTCGCTAGGAGAACAGGCGAATAATAAAGCAACAGCGTAGTAGAAAAATTTCTTCATGACATTATAGTAGTCTTTAAAGTTATGGATTTCTTAGAAGAGATAGTAACCGTTGAACACAATGTAACAGTATCGCCTTCAAATGTGAAGACAAAAAAAGCCGGCTCCAAAAGGGCCGGCTTTAAATTCATTATGACTAGCGTCTAGAAATCAAATTTAATTCCTTGTGCCAATGGTAATTCAGTTGAGTAGTTAATTGTGTTTGTTTGTCTTCTCATGTATACTTTCCAAGCATCAGATCCTGACTCACGTCCACCACCGGTATCTTTTTCACCACCGAAAGCACCACCAATCTCAGCACCAGAAGTCCCGATGTTTACATTGGCAATTCCACAATCAGACCCTGCTTGAGATAAGAACAATTCTGATTCTCTGACATTATTTGTGAATATAGATGATGATAAACCTTGATCAACAGAATTTTGTAAATCAATAGCGTTTGAAACATCACCAGAATACTTCATAATGTAAAGTAATGGAGCAAATGTTTCATGCTGCACAATCTCATAGTGATTTTCAACTTCTGCGATCGATGGAGAAACGTAACATCCTGATTCGTATCCTTCACCTTCTAATGCTTTACCTTCAATTAATACATTTCCACCCTCAGCTTTTACTTTTTCAATTGCCGATAGGTAAGTATTGACAGCATCTTTATCAATTAATGGCCCCATGTGATTTGACTCATCTAACGGATTTCCAATTGTAATTTGCTCGTATGCTTTTACCAAGATGTCTTTTACTTTATCGTAAATAGAATCGTGGATGATTAATCGACGTGTAGATGTACATCTTTGACCAGAAGTACCAACTGCACCAAATACTACACCTGGAATTACCAATTCTAAGTCAGCAGAAGGTGTAATAATGATGGCGTTGTTTCCACCTAACTCTAATAATGACTTCCCTAATCTTTTTGCAACTGTTTCACCAACAGCTCTACCCATTCTTGTAGAGCCTGTGGCAGATACTAAAGGAACTCTTTTATCATTTGTCATTTTAATTCCTAAGTCAGCTCCACTAATTACTAATGAAGAAACACCTTCAGGAACATTATTTTCTGCGAATACTTCAGCTGTAATTTTTTGACATGCAACTGCTGTAAGAGGAGTCTTTTCAGAAGGCTTCCAGATACAAACATCACCACAAATCCAAGCCAAAGCTGTATTCCAACACCAAACTGCCACTGGAAAGTTGAATGCAGAAATGATTCCTACAACTCCAAGCGGATGATATTGATCGTACATTCTATGCGCTGGTCTTTCTGAATGAAGTGTTGCACCATTTAACTGACGTGAAAGTCCAACTGCGAAATCACAGATATCTATCATTTCTTGAACTTCTCCTAAACCTTCTTGGTAAGATTTTCCCATTTCATAAGAAACTAACTTTCCTAAAGGCTCTTTGTACTCACGTAATTTATTTCCTAATTGTCTTACAATTTCTCCTCTTTTAGGAGCAGGCATTAAACGCCAAGTTTTGAACGCCTCTTGACCTTTTACAATACAGTTTTCATAATCTGCTTCAGTGGCAGCGTTTACACTCCCAATTAACTGACCATCAACTGGTGAATATGAATCAATTTTTTCTCCTGTTGTAGGAAACCAGTTAGCTCCTGTTGAAGCACCGTTGTTATTTGCTTCTATTCCTAACTGCTTAAGTACTTCTTGAATATTTACTTCAGCTATAACCATGTTTAAAAATTTTAGACAAAAATACAGCTATGGTTTTAAATAAGTCAAAATTTCTAGATTAACCTTTTGAGAATAAATCTCTAAGCATGTTGGTTTTTGAACAAAAGGAAACAAAGTGTCGTTATTTAACGTTAAACTATATTTGTTCTAATTATTTAATATCGCGCTAAATGAGAAAGTTTCTGTTTTTTCCGGTTGTCATTCTTTTAATGTCACTCGCTCAAGATAATATATGCGAAGTGTATATTCCAATAGATGAGGGAACTAAGTTAACGTATGAAGATTATAACGAAAAGGATAAATTGCAAGGATCGCAATCGATAGAGATTCTTTCGGTAAGAAAATCAGACGCTAGAATTGATATTGGTTCAAAAATTGAATCGTTTGATAAAAAGGGAGAAACATTAGGAGAAAATGAGTTTAATTATTCATGCGAAAACGGTGTTTTTACTGTTGACATGGAGTCAATGGTTCCTGCCGAGTCGATGAAAGGAATGGAAGGAATGGAGATAACTATAGACCAAACTGATTTGAAGTTTCCTGCTTCACTTGAGGTTGGGCAAACGTTACCTGATGCCAGTATCACTTTCAAAGCAGCTACCAATGGAATTAATGTAATGACTATGGTTATAGATATTACAGAGCGCAAAGTTGAAGCTGCCGAAAGTATAGAGGTTCCGGCGGGAACATTTCAATGCTTAAAGCTAAGTTCAAAGAGTAAGACAAAAATGGGTTTTGTTAACGTTGAGGTTAGCTCAATTGACTGGATATCACCGAATGTTGGAAGTGTGAGATCAGAATCATATGATAAAAAAGGAAATCTTGAAGGGTATCGTGTTCTAAAATCGTTGAGTAAGTAGTATTAATATCAACTTGTCTTCATATCGCACCATTATTTATGCTGCAATTCTAATACGATTAATTGCGGCATTCTTTTCACCTGGTTATGGAATGCACGATGATCACTTTTTGGTGATCGAAGCTTCAGGTTCTTGGGTAGATGGATACGACTATAATCATTGGCTACCATGGTCACCAGGAAGTCGGGGAGTACCTGAGGGGCATAGTTTTACCTATGTTGGATTAAACTTCATTTTTTTCTATTTGGCCAAAGCTATTGGCATCACTAGTCCTATGACGTTAATGCTCATTAACAGGATTATTCATGCTCTATTCTCGGTTCTAGTAGTTTATTTTGGAATAAAGATAGTTGACCATTTGAGCCATAGAAGGAACGCAGTAATTGTAGGTTGGTTACTCGCATGCACATGGCTGCTTCCCTTTCTATCAGTAAGAAATTTGGTTGAACTCGTTTGTGTACCTTTTATTTTGTGGGGGTTATGGTTGATCATTCGAAAGGCGAAACTGATTCATTTCCTTTGGGCTGGTTTATTGTTAGGTTTTGCTGTATCAATAAGATATCAAGTAGGCGTATTTGCCTTAGGTTTAGCAGCAGTATTGTTTTTTCAGTGGAAGTTTAAGGAGTTTATTTTGTTTTGTTTGGGAGTACTCCTAATGTTTGGGCTAACGCAAGGAATCGTGGACTACATGATTTGGGGCTACCCGTTCGCAGAATTTATTGGGTATAGTACCTATAATATGAACGAAGGCACAGAATATATACCAAACGACAACTATTTCATGTATTTGTTGGTGCTTATGGGTGCTTTTCTCGTCCCTCTCGGAGTTTTATTGGGTATTGGTTTCTTTCGATCATGGAAAAAATACGCGATTATATTTGTGCCTACCATTTGCTTTATTCTGTTCCATAGTTTTTATCCAAGCAAGCAAGAACGTTTTATAATGCCAGTTTTGGCTACCTTTTTAATTCTTGGGGTGCTCGGCTATGAAGAGCTTAGGAAGCGAAACTTTTGGGAGAAATTTTGGAAGGTATCCATCAAAATATTTTGGGTCATTAATATCCCCTTGCTGCTTCTAGCTTCTCTAACATATTCCAAAAAGTCTCGTGTAGAAACGATGAACTATTTCTTTGAAAATGATATTGTTCCCGATCGTATGTTGTTAGAAGGTACGGGTGAAAGCGATATTCCTATGCTGCCTTATTTTTATGGTGGTTTCTGGAGGAGGGGAGATGTTCCTCGTCGTGATCCGAACTTACCACTTCTGGTCTATGAAAATTACTATTACGACTACGTGGTTTTCTTCGGAGAACAAGACCTAGAATTACGTGTCAATAATTACCGTGAGATTTATCCTGAAATTGAACGTGTAAAAATTTGTGACCCAAGTATGGTAGATAAATTTCTAAGGTGGTTGAATCCTAGAAATGCCAACGAATACATAGAAATCTGGAGAACAAACGCGCCTAAGGAATCTTAAACAATTTTGTTAAAAACTTGTCAGTAACTAATCTCTTTAACTACGTTCTATAACTGGACATCGAACGTCTATTGTTGTAGATTGGTTAAGGTTATGAGGACGAAATTGGTTATCGGTTTGATTCTGACTATGGTATTACTTTCGAGCTTTTTAGCTTGATCTAAATGCCGTTCTTTTTATTTCATTGATGAGCTTTTTCTGAGCCTCTTCAATGGTACGTATTTGTACAAATGCACCTCCGCCATCAGCTACTATAGCTTGCATATGTGGTGTTAAGTATTCAGACATTTTTATTCCCACAACAGAGAATTTAGTTCCTTTTTTAGCGAACGTATTTTTAATCGTCTCTCTGTAGTTTTTATCACCTTTATTGAATGCACCATCAGTGATCATTATCACAATATTATTGCCGTTATCGAGGTGGGTTTTTTTATTCGTTTTATAACCTAACTTTATCGCACTCCCACCTGCAGTTAATCCGCTGGCCTTTAGTTCCTTTACAGTGGTTATGATCTCTTCTTTATTTGCTCCAGAAGTATTTTTCAGAATAACCTCAGTATTCGACGAATATTTGATAATTGAAACAATATCGTTCGGTCTCAGAATTTTTGTCAATTCAATCATTGACATTCTTAATAAAGCCAATTTACCATTACCAGACATTGAGGTAGAAACATCAAGTATAAAAGTGATATTACTGTATTTGAAATGTTTCTCATCGAACAAGGTATCCGGTAACTCTTCCCACGGTGTCGGGTCGTCATTCACAATCTCAACCTCTTCTACAATCTCTTCTTCAACAGGCTCATTAACAATATCTATAATTTCTTCTTGGGTTTCCTCTCCTTCCTCTTCAACAACAACTACAATTTCCTCTTCCTCTTCTTCGGTTTCTTCTTCTACTTCAACTATCATCTCTTCAGGATCTTGCGATAATTCAATAATCACTACGTTCCGTTTAAAGTTGAGGTAACCGTCATAATAGTTTTCATTGTAATCTTCATGATTTGCGGTTATGTAGTACCACCCCAAAGGAATTATTTTTTGTACCACACCTTTATTATTTGTCTTATGATCTCCGACTAATTCACCTCGTTCAACCAAATACACTTTTGCATTTTTAATTGGCTCACGTGTTAAAGAATCAATCACCTTTATTGTTACTTGGAAACCTGTAGCATATTCTTTGGATGGAGTAGATGAAAAATCAGGACAATCGTTTAAGGGGTTATTGCTTACTTCCTTTACATTTCCAAAAAGTCTTATGGTAATAGGTTCTTGATTGGCAGAGAAGTAGACGTCAATTTCATGCTGAAACTTGCCCTTTCGATTAGCATCAATTTTAAATCGAATAATCATTGAACTATCAGGAGCAATAGTCTTGGACGAGAAAATGTAAAAGACATCTCTTGGTTTGTCAACCGTCAGCAAGAAATGCGATTTATCTGTGGTATTGGTGAATTTGAAATCGACATAGGTTTCTTCCTCTGCGTAAATTTCACCAAAGTCATACGAAGTTTTTTCAGCAGTGATTTGACTCCAGCTCAAGATTGAGATAAAAAGGAATAATATGGTTAGAAATCTATTCATCTACTTTGTTCAATTACAATTATAGTTCCATTTATTCAGGAATACATTCTCCAACTCCTAATACGGGCAATAAATTCATTGAGTTTGGAGTCCCTCGAAAGATAATATTTCCAGTGCCTTCAATAGAAACCGTAACATTGGCATTATCAAAATTAACGAACAGGTCATCTTTGGAGATATTGGTTACGTAAAGAGTACTCGAGCTTAGTTCTCGAGCGTCACCAAATGCTCCAACTTTTGTCGTTATTTCCGTTACATTAGCTATTCCTGAGGCCTTAAAACTTCCACTTCCATTATAACTCACAATTTTTAAAAAATTACAATTCACCTTAATATCCATTTCTCCTCCCCCATGCTCTTGGTATAGTAGTATTCGATCAGTATGAATCGTATCTGTAAAAGTTATATTATTCTCTGTATTAAAGTGTAAGAAATCAAATGATTCCTGGTGAATATTGATGACCGTCTTCTTCTCATAATCGCGAAGAAAATGACACTTGTTGTGGTTACTAATGTGCAAGGTGTTTCCAGACTCTCTTACTTCAATGTTCTGAATGATTTTTTCTCCAGAAACTACTTCAACATAATTATTTGTGTCTTGTGTGAGATATACTTCAATTCCTTTTCCTACATATATAGAATCATAAGACTTGTCAAGAGCATAATCGGTTTCAATCTGATTTCCATAACCATTCCAGCAAGTATCTTTCTTGCAAGCGACTATTAAAACTAAAAACGATATTGCAAATAAGTTCTTCATCGTTGTATCGAATATCCAATTCCAAGTTCAAAGTAATCGGCGCGCGCAAAATTCGCCTTAATCGCAAAAGCACCGTACCAATGATCAAAGAAATAATAGCGGTAACCAATTCTATTGTACAATCTTCCTTCCGGATTTATTTTATCCAATAAATAGTAGCCGTAATTAACCGCTAAAACACTTTTGTTAAAATGAAAACCAAAACCTAAAAACACACCTACTTGAGGCACATCGCTTGAGGTAAAAGTGGAGTCCCGGTATTTGTATAGATTGGCTTCATTATAAATTATATCTATTCCACCCTCAAAACTCCATTTATGAAAAGGTTGAATTCCGTAACCGAGTTTAATCGCTCCAACACGGTATCGCTGCGCCTCATAGGGAACTTCACCAATTTCTTTAATTGAACCAATCATTGTGGCGTAGAATTCGTGTTTCACTTTAGAGTTAGTATCAGGATAAATGAAGTTACCTGCGTTGCGATAAGGATCCGTATTTTTTTCATCAAAATTGTAGCCTATACCTAAAATTAGACTAGGACTATTTAAACCCAGATTAGGCGTTGTCAACGAACCATTGGAGAAGTGATTGAACTCCGCACCAAAATCCATATAGTACTTCGAATTGAAATACTTTCTAGCGGTGAACGAAAGGGCGACCTTCGCATTTAAATGAGATCCAATCGCATTGTTTTTAGGATTTTCAAACTCGTCATAAGTTTTTGTAATGTACCCTAAGCCAGTTGCTATTCTCATGTTCAACATAAATCCTTTCTGATTTGAAAACAGGTTCATTTGGTTGAAACAAGAAATGCTAAAAGCATGGCCGAGAACTTCGTTATTTCCAAAATTTCTAGCTTCAAAAGTTAGCCCTCGTTTTGGCTGATTGAAGATTTGGTTCATTTCAGGGTCAGCAAGGTTGCGTACAAGTGAAATTTCATGTGACCATGCGTTTCTTTTAACTAAATGATTCATGGAAGGACGATGCGCAAAAAAAATTCCTCCTTTGAATGAATAGGTGATTTCATCCGGTTTCACGACTTGTGAATGAACAAGTGATCCTGAATTCGCTAGAAATAAGAAGATTATATATAGGCCAGTTAAGCGCATTACGGGACAAAGTAAATTACTTTATGTAAATTTAATGTTAAGAAAAGGTAACAATATGCAAAGAATGCTTCTTTTAGTACACCTTTCATTGCTTGGTATGTTCGGTTATAGTCAGGCATTATATGATCCAACATGGATTTATGACGGGCCAGGACAATTGTTTGATTACAATAATGTTTATGAGATTCGTATAGAGTTTTACAACACGGATTATCATAATATTTTAACTAGTAAATGGTTCGCTGAAGATAAATCCAGGTTGCCGGCAAAATTTTGGATGGATGGCGTGGCTTTTGACAGTGTAGGCGTTCGGTACAAAGGAAACTCGACCTTCTATTTAGCCGATTTAGTAAACAATCCGAAAGTACCTTACAATATTGATATAAACCATTACGTGGGAGGTCAAAAGGTTAGAGGCTATAAGAAGCTAAAGTTGGCAAATGCATATTTAGACCCTACTTTTTCAAAGGAGGCTTCGGCATCATTTATTTACAGAAATTACCTCCCGTCCCCTCAAGCGGCAATGGTGAAATTATATGTACAGGATGCTTATTTGGGAGCATATATCAATACTGAATCCATTAATAAACAGTTTTTACAAAAGCACTTTAGAGAAAAAAATGGCGCGTTTATGAAATGCGAACCAACAGCCGCATTTGGTACAGGTGATACATTTGTGCCGGCAGATTTACTTTGGAGAGGTTCCGATGATTCATTGCTTTATTATGAAAGTTACGAGCGTAAATCGGATTCTTTAGGTTGGCCGGAATTCATTGATATGATCGATGTTTTGAATAACGACCCTGCAAATATTGAATCCGTATTAAATGTGGATAGGACGCTTTGGTATTTTGCAGTGACCACTGTTTTACCAAACGAAGACGCTTACAACACACACGTGCTGCATAATTACTACATGTATCAGACAGGTGATGGGAAATGGCAAATGATTCCGTGGGATTTGAGTGAAACTTATGGTGGTGGATTAGTAGCTGCGGATGGAGGTACTGGTATACATTATTTTAGAGATCCACAATATGGTTTTTCACCTTATGCTGCTGATCGCCCTTTAGTTTATCAGTTGTTAATGAACCCAACTTATAGAATGAAATTCTTGCACCATGTGAGGACCGTGATGGACGAATATTACGATGCCGATGAGATTAAGGCTTGGGTTCAAGATTTTCAGGCAACAGGTTATTCGGCCATTGAAACGGACTTTAATAAAGTCTTTACAATGTCACAAATGTCGCAAAACGTTGATAACATAGTGCTATGGTTTTTTACACAAATTGGAGGTATTACTTCTACAATTAATGAAAGAGCTCCGTTCTTGGCAGCACACCCAGAGGTAATTAAAGTTCCACCGGTAATTTCAGATGTTACGCAAAACATTGAAAACCCTACTAGTTCTGATATTGTTTACATTACCGCGACTGTTTCCGACGCCACTCAAGTATTATTGAAAGTGACCAATACAAATGAAACGTATGCTTCTGATTACATTGCTGTAACTATGCTTGACGATGGTTTAGGCGGAGATGATGTTGCCGGAGACGGGATCTATACAGCAGCGATACCTTTTACTACTTCGAATGATCATGTAAAGTATTACATTGAAGCTACGAATGCTGATGCTATGGAATTATCACCAAGAAGGGCCGAGTATTTCTACTATCATTATTATGTAGATCAGGTGCTTGAAACTCCTGAAGAGGAAAATTTGGTTCAGTTGAAACTATATCCAAACCCTTCAACAGATATTGTAAATATTTCAGGTATTCCAGAAAATGCTACCCTAATGGTTAGAAATTTAAATGGTCAATTGATTGAAGAGCGTGTTTCTCAATCTTCTAAAGAAATCATTGACGTGAATGATTATGCTCCAGGAACATATTTCATCTTGGTGCAAGATGGAAATGTGTCAATCAAGAAAAAGTTCGTCGTTAAATAAACTCCGAAAGCTTTGTAAGGTAAGTGTTCAGTCTTTCATTTTGGACCACTTTATCTGAACCAACAATCAATAAATTATTAGGTGAATTATTCTCAAGCCAAAAACGTAATGAGTTCACCGATGCATTAATGGTGCCATTAATATCAATTTGATGCGTAGGCTTGTAGAGCTTTTCAAGTTGTGACCTTAGGTCATTTAATTCTCTAGAAATGTTGTGGTCTTCGTGCAAGATCACAACAGCATCTGTGATATCAAAAAGACTCTCCTTTCCATCAAAATAGGATACATGTACCGATTTTGTTTTTGCCCAATCTTCGATTACTTTTTCGAATGGATTTTGAGCGCGGAGGAGTACGTTTTTTAATAGCATAAATGGTAAGAGTTTTTTCGCGGCGCAAATTTAAACCTTTTTCATTCACCGCTGACTTTCATTTCAAATTAATTGAAATTACTAAAAATCAAAAATATAGATAAAACGTTAAATATTATCGACGAACATTGATTTATATTCGATTAAATATTCCTTTTGGAAAGCAATTAACTGATTATCATGAAAGTATTCGGTTTTATAGGTTTTGGTTTGGCAGTGTTAGCTTTAGTTCTTGCGCTGGTCAACTTTTTTGAATTGCTTCCATTCGCTGATAGCATTTCTCACCTTCAAGAAGATCCTTACTATTCGCTATGGGTCAAGGCTATGCGCTTAACGAAAAATGGTGCCATTATAGCGGTTATTATAGGATCTATCTCAACATTAATCTCAGCGATTTACTATTTCCTTGAAAGAAAATACATGCATGCTTATGGACTAGGATTTTCAGTTATAGCTATTCTAATAAGTATTCCGCTTTTCTTCTAAATCGAATTGAATTTCAGGCGAATAATTAACAAGTTATAGCACTTATTAAAAACAGGTGAAATAACTCATCTAAGTATTGCTGTATCCAAAGAATAGCAATAACTTTGCACTTTTGTCGGACACCCTTAGCAATCAAATGAGCAATACTAAGAAAATTAAAAGTGCATTGATCTCTGTTTTTAATAAAGACGGAATCGATAAAATAGCCCACCAATTAAACGATTTGGGCGTAAAAATTTATTCAACTGGAGGAACTGAGAAGTTTTTGTTAGACCTTGGCATTCCAGTTGAACGAGTTGAAGATTTAACTTCATACCCTTCAATTTTAGGCGGAAGAGTTAAAACTTTACACCCGAAGGTTTTTGGAGGAATTCTAACGAGAAGATCGAATGATTCAGATGTAGCGGAAATTGAGGAATATGAAATTCCTGAGATTGATTTAGTTATCGTAGATCTTTATCCGTTTGAAGACACAGTTGCCTCGGGAGCCGAGCATCAAGCTATTATCGAGAAAATTGATATAGGAGGAATATCGCTGATAAGAGCTGCAGCGAAAAATTATCATGATGTAATTATCGTTCCTAGTCAAGATCAATATCAAGCGTTCTCTGATTTATTAGCATCAGGAAAAGGTGAATCGACTATGGAGGAACGTAAGGAGTTTGCTTCTCATGCTTTTAGAGTTTCTTCAAATTACGACACGCATATCTTTAAATATTTTAAACCGGAAGCTGAGGTATTGAGAGTGAGCGAAGATAAAGCCAAGGTTTTACGATACGGCGAAAATCCGCACCAAAAAGGAGTTTTCTACGGAGATCTTGATGGAATCTTTGATAAACTACATGGAAAGGAACTAAGCTATAATAATCTTTTAGATGTTGATGCTGCAGTGAATATAATGGAGGATTTTAAAAATGATGATCCAACGTTTGCGATACTTAAGCACAATAATGCATGTGGTATTGCTACTAGATCAACATTAAGTCAAGCATATGCTGATGCTTTGGCTGGCGATCCGGTTTCTGCATTCGGTGGTATTTTAATTTCAAATCGTGAGATTGACATGGAGACTGCAGAACAAGTTCATGAGCTATTTTGTGAAGTAGTTATTGCTCCAGGATACAATGCAGAGGCCCTTGAATTATTAAAAGGAAAGAAAAATCGTGTGCTCTTGGTTCAAAAACCATGCGTATTGCCTAAAAAGATGATAAGAACAGTCTTAAATGGTGTTTTAGAGCAAGATAGAGATAATATTACGGAAATAGAAAACGATTTTAAAACGATTACAAACACGGTGCCAACGGTTTCTGAAGTGGAAGATTTGGTATTCGCCAACAAGATGGTCAAGCACACAAAATCCAATACAATTGTCCTAGTTAAAGGCAAACAATTATTGGCAAGTGGAACGGGTCAAACATCAAGAGTTGATGCTTTACGCCAAGCAATTCACAAGGCAGAATCATTTAATTTTGATTTAAAAGGTGCGGTAATGGCTTCTGATGCATTTTTCCCATTCCCTGATTGCGTTGAGATCGCTCAAAAGGCGGGTATTACTGCGGTTGTTCAACCTGGCGGTTCAATCAAAGATCAACTTTCAATCGACTATTGTAACGAGAATAATGTGAGTATGGTATTCACAGGAAATCGCCATTTCAAACATTAGGGGTAACATTTTCTCCACTTTCGGAGTAGACAAGAGGAGACATTTTATAGGAGGAGTAAACTCATGGGATTATTTGATTTTCTTTCACGCGAAATTGCGATCGATTTAGGGACAGCGAATACGCTTATTATCATGAACGATAAAGTGGTAGTAGATGAACCGTCTATTGTTGCAAAAGATATTCAAACGAATAAGATTGTCGCCATAGGTAGGACCGCGCAGCAAATGCACGGTAAAACCCACAAACTTATTGAGACGATTCGTCCATTGAAGGATGGTGTGATTGCAGACTTCGAATCTGCGGAGCAAATGATTCGTGGTATGATCAAGATGATTGATACAGGATCAAAATTAATAACTCCTTCTTTAAGAATGGTAATCTGTATCCCATCTGGTATCACTGAGGTTGAGAAACGTGCGGTACGTGACTCCGCTGAGCACGCAGGAGCGAAAGAGGTATACTTGATCCACGAGCCAATGGCAGCTGCTATTGGTATTGGAATCGATGTGGAAGAGCCAATGGGGAACATGATTATTGATATTGGAGGAGGTACTTCTGAAATTGCCGTAATAGCGCTTGGAGGAATCGTCTGTGATAAATCAATTCGTGTAGCAGGAGATGATTTTACTTCTGATATCGAAGAATATATGAGACGTCAGCATAATATTCTTGTAGGAGAAAGAACTGCTGAACAAATTAAAATTGAAGTTGGATCTGCCTTAACCGATCTTGAAGATAAAGCACCTCAGCCATTTGCGGTTCGTGGGCGAGACTTAATGACGGGTATTCCTAAAGAGATTCAGATTACATATAGTGAAATTGCTCATGCACTTGATAAGAGTATTTCTAAGATTGAGGAAGCGATTTTATCAGCACTGGAGATGACACCACCAGAGCTTTCAGCTGATATCTATAAAACAGGTATCTATTTAGCTGGTGGAGGCTCAATGTTAAGAGGGCTGGATAAACGTATTTCGCAAAAAACAAAATTACCTGTACACATTGCTGAGGATCCACTTAGAGCCGTAGCAAGAGGTACTTCAATATCATTAAAGAATATCGGTAAGTTCCAATTCTTAATGCGTTAATCTATAGGTAAAGAGGGAGTTTAACCATGCGAAGACTGATTCAGTTTCTCACAAAATTTAGAGATTTTCTGATCTTCTTGGCTTTGCAGTTTCTAGTCCTTTCTATTTTTTTCAATACCCGTAACTACCACAAGGCCGCTATGGTCAACACTTCTAGTGCTATGGTAGGTTGGTTCATGGAGAAAAAACACAACATCACTAAGCATTTCGATTTAGAGGACCAAAACGCGGTATTACTTGCCGAAGTTGCAGAACTTTTAAATAATCAACCCGAAAGCTTTTATCAATTGCAAGGCGAAACCTATAGGGTAGATGATAAGATCGTAAAGCGCCAGTATACTTACCTTCCAGCACTTGTTGTTCAATCAACAGATAATAAAAGAGATAATTACCTTACCCTTAATAAAGGATCTGCACAGGGAATTGAAGAAGGGATGGGCGTGATTAATGATTATGGAGCAGCTGGAGTTGTAATGTCTGTTAGCGAACATTACTCTCTCGTTAAAACGGTGCTTTCTGATAATATCCGTTTAGGTGTAAAATCTTCTAAGAATAATGAATATTGGTTTTTGATTTGGGATGGAGAAGATAAGACCATTGCCAGTATTGAAAATGTAAAACGCGATATTGACGTAGAGGTTGGTGACTCAATAGTTACAAGAGGAGGAATGGGACAATTTCCAGAAGGAGTTTTAGTTGGAACGGTTGATGAAATAATTTCAGAAGATGGAAATCCTTTATTAAATCTGAACATTAAGCTAGCGGTGAATTTCTCAAATATCTACCACGTATACATTATTAAGAACGCCTTTAGAGAAGAACAACTTGAATTGGAAAATCAAATTTTAGATTTAGCAGGAGAGAATGAATAATAATTATGTAAAATATAGCCTTTTATTTCTCTTGTTGGTTATTCTTCAGGGCTTTGTGATTAACCATATTAGCATCAATACCTACATTAATCCAATGATTTATCCGGTATTAATTCTTCTGCTTCCTTATGAGATTAATTTCTTCGTGATGATGCTGATTTGCCTATTGCTAGGTTTTAGCGTTGACGCCTTGAGTAATACATTTGGCTTGCATGCAGCAGCCACTATTGTAGTAGGTTATACACGACCTATAGTGCTCAGGTACATTAAGCCACGTGACGGTTACGACAATAATATGCTTCCAACCTTACATGACATGGGGCTACTGTGGTCTATGTTATATTGCTCCATTCTTTTAGCTATTCATCATCTTTGGTTTTTTATAATGGAGGTGTTTCGTTTAGACTTATTTGGATTGATACTAGGGAAAGTATTCTTTTCACTCATTTTCACATTAGTTCTTGTAATTCTTTTTCAGTACATTTTCTTCAAGTCATCACGTAAATGAGAACAAACGAGAACAGAAAATATATCATTGCACTATTGTTTGTAATGGTCTCACTCATCTTCATTGTTCGGTTATTTTACATGCAAATTATAGATGATAAGTGGAAAGATAGGGCCGCTGAAATCTCTGAAAATAAAATCGTTACCTACCCAGCAAGAGGAATTGTATACGATAGAAATAAAGAGAAATTAATTGCTAATGAGGTGTATTACGATATCTACGTAAAACCGAAAAACGTTAAAGATGTAGATAGTTTTGCCTTAGCGAAATTGTTGGACATTACCATTGAAGATTACACTGAAAAAATGAATGCGGCGCGTTCATATTCAAGGCATAAAAAGTCAGAATTTGTTAAGTTGATACCCCCTAATGAATTTGCACTCATTGCCCCGGAGCTCCATAAATATCCAGGTTTCTTTGAAATTCCAAGAACATTACGGGTGTATCCTCAAGCCACAGCAGCGCACGTTTTGGGGTATATGAACGAGGTTAACCCTTCAGATATAGAGAAAAATCCCTATTACAAACCCGGAGATTTTATTGGAAGAATTGGAATTGAACGCAGTTATGAAGAGGTCTTAAGAGGAAAGCGTGGAGTAAAATACTATTTACAAGATGCATTAGGCAGGCCTACTGGCGTTTATGAAGAAGGGAAGTATGATACTTTAGCGGTACAAGGAAAGAACATAACACTTTCAATTGATGCAGAATTACAAGCTTATGGTGAAGAATTAATGTCAAATAAAATGGGCAGTATCGTGGCTATTGAACCTTCATCGGGTGAAATTCTTTGTATGGTAACAGCCCCAAATTATGATCCCAATCTATTGGTAGGTCGTCGTTTAGGGAAGAACTATTCAAAACTTCAAGAAGATACTGTACAGCTTCCATTACTTAACCGTTCCTATGGGGTTTCTTATTCACCAGGTTCTGCATTTAAGATTTTACAGGCATTAATTGGGCTTCAGGAAGGCGTGGTTACACCAAACGCAAGCTTTTCTTGCCATAAAGATTTAGTGGGTTGTCACAATCATCCAACAGCTATGTCAATTTCGGATGGAGTTAAATTTTCCTGTAATCCATATTTCTATTACCTCACCAGAAGAATTATTCAACAAGGTAAAACAAGGAGTGTATTTAAGGATGCAGCGCAGGGTATGGAGATTTGGGAGAAATATGTAAAGAGTTTTGGTTTCGGCGTGGGATTAGAAACCGACCTGCCGGGAGTAGGTAGAGGTTTTATTCCTTCAAGAGAGTATTACGATAAGGTTTATCCACCAGGTTCTTGGGCATTTAGCACAATTTACTCCATTGCCATAGGGCAGGGAGAAGTAAACGCCAATATGCTTGAGGTGGCCAACTTTGCCGCAACCTTGGCCAATCGAGGTTATTATTATACCCCTCATTTTATTAAGGACATTGAAGATGTAGGAATTCCTGAAAAATACACTACAAAGAATTATACTATGGTTGATACACCACACTTTAAGTACGTGATTGATGGAATGTGGCGAGTAGTACATGAGCCTGGTGGTACAGCTCGGAGAGCACGTTTAGATAGTATTGCTGTATGTGGAAAAACCGGTACGGTAGAGAACTTTGTATTGAGAGATGGTGTTAAAATTCAGCTAATTGACCACTCTATGTTCATGGCTTTTGCACCAAAAGACGATCCACAAATTGCCATTGCGGTATTTATTGAAAATTCTGGTTTTGGTGGAACTTGGGCAGCACCAACGGCGAGCCTAATGATAGAAAAATACCTTACAGGTGCTGTGACTGATACAGTGAAGGAAAATCGAATATTAAATGCTGAATTCCTCGAAAAAGTAGAGGCTCATTATGAGAAGGACTAGTGAAGATAACGTTTGGTTGAATGTAGACTGGGTAGTCCTCTTAATCTACTTTTTGCTCGTGAGCCTAGGTATTTCAAATATCTACTCGGCGGGTTATGATACTGAACAGCAAGGTCTTTTTGATTTTAGTGCAGAACATGGAAAGCAAATCATGTGGATAGGGGTTTCCCTCTTTTTGGGAATGATTATTTTCTTTTTGGATTTTGCATTCATTCGTAAATACGCCTTTTGGTTTTACGGATTTACGCTGGTAATGCTCTTGGCTGTGCTGTTTATGCCTGCAGTAAACGGAGCACACTCGTGGTTCGGTTTTGGAAGCTTTAAAATTCAACCATCAGAATTTGCAAAAGTTGGCGTGAGCTTGGCTTTGGCAAGGTTTATTGGCGATGTAGGAAAAAGCCAATTTGAAGGTAGACGTAAAGGTGTTGTAAACATGGGTGTGGCCAACCTTTGGGGGTTGATTCCTTTGATAAAAAAGAACATTGAAATTGTATTAATTATCGGAATACCGTGTATTCTAGTCTTATTACAGCCAGATGCCGGAACCTTTATCATTTTCACTTCATTTATTCTTGTGCTTTACAGAGAAGGCTATACAGGTAACTTCCTTCTCTTTGTTTTGATTGCTGTTGTAATCGCCGTGATAACATTACTTGTAGCAGATTCTTCTTTTATAATGCCATTCCTGAAAATAAAGTTAAGTGGTAAAACAGGGATTGTTATCAGTCTAATGATCCTTTCTTTAATCTTCTATCTTCTAATTAGAAATTTTGTCCTTAAAAGAAATAGAGGACCTCTTTACAGAGCTTTAATTGGTTCTTTGGTGATTGCGGTCGTATTTGTCAATTGTATTGAATGGGGCTATGAAAACATATTGCAGGAACATCAAAAAACGAGGATTGATTTATTATTAGGAAAGATTGATGATCCTGATGGGGATGGTTATAATATCAACCGTGCCAAATCAGCCATTGGGTCTGGAGGATTTTTAGGTAAAGGCTTTCAACAAGCAACACTGGCCAATGCAAATCAAGGCCACGTGCCAATGCAGAGTACTGATTTTATTTTCTGTACATGGAGTGAGGAGCGAGGTTTTATAGGTTCGGCTGGATTTGTGATCTTATTTACCATTCTGCTTTTGCGGATCGTGATCATTGCGGAACGACAGCGTTCTGAGTTCACACGAGTCTTTGCTTATTGCGTAGGCTGTATCTTCTTTTATCACTTCATGATTAATGTGGGTATGGCAATAGGACTGGCACCAGTAATTGGAATTCCATTACCTTTTTTCTCTTACGGTGGATCTTCGGTGATGGCTTTTTCTATTTTCTTATTCTTACTGCTTAAATTTGATGCCGAAAGAAAGGTTGTTTTGCAATAAATGGGAAGAAAATCACCACATATCGAATTAATGCAGCTCCTGTTATGGATGTTCTTTATGTACTTTGCTAGTCAAGTACTATTCGGTATAATACTTTCATTATTTGGAGACATTGAATTCTTGAACGAAAACATGCAAGATCCAAGAATCTTTTTGGGTGGTGCAGTAATGCTTCAAGTCATGGCTTTTGCCATTCCCCCCTTAATCATTATACGTACATCAGGGAGGCCATATACTGATTTTATAGGACTTAGTAAGTTGACTTGGAAGTGGATAGGAATTACTTTGTTCGTTTTTATTGCCTCTTTATTTATCATGGAAATACTTGCTGTGATAAATGGCCGTTTAGAGGATATAATACCAAATAATTCACTTATCCTTTCTGAGAAGGAGGGAGATCTTTTTATGAACGAGCTGGTAACTACTGAAAGTTATGCCCAGTTCTTTTTCATGCTTTTAATTATTGGGATATTGACTCCGATTTGTGAAGAGCTATTTTTTAGAGGATTTTTATTGGGTTCTTTCTTACGAATCTCTAGAGGAAACAAGCACTTTGCGGTATTGACTTCGTCTTTAATTTTTGCAGGTTTGCACCTTCAGCCGCTTAAGCTATTGCCAATGATTTTCTTGGGAATGTGTTTGGGGTATTTATACGTAGAAAGTAAGAATCTAAAGTATCCCATATTGTTTCATGCCTTGATTAATAGCTCTCAGCTTATCGTTGGATTCGTGTTGGGACCTGAGGCATTCGCTTAATTGAATAGATTCTTTATTATAGATTGAACTGTTGTCTAATAGCGGAGTTGAGAAGAATTTAGTAGTCTTAAAGAATTTCAAAGTGACACCTTCCAGAACTGGGGGACTCGACTTCCAAAAATCTTTAAATTTATATTATGGAACATCTCATCGTCGACTCAAACTGGTTACAGGAGCGTTTAAACAATCCTAATCTAATTATTCTAGATTCAAGCCCTAAAGCTACAATCACGGGAGAAACTTCCGCTTCGAGCGCATACATACCCGGAGCGCGTAAATTGGATTTAAAAGGAGATTTTAGCGCCAAGGGGAGTGAATTTCCCAATACTTTTCCTTCAGAGAAGCAATTTACTGAAGGAGCAAGAAATCTTGGAATTAACAGCGACACTGAGATAGTTGTTTATGATAACATTGGCGTATACACATCACCTAGAGTGTGGTGGATGTTTAAAGCTATGGGACATCAAAAAGTCAGTGTTTTAAATGGTGGACTTCCTGCCTGGATAGAAGAAGAAAACAAAACGATAGATAATCCGAATACAGAATTTAATCGCGGTAATTTTGAAGCCAGATTAAATGAATCTTGGGTAAAAATGTATGAGCAAATCGTTGAAAACGCTACCTATTGTGAATTCAATATACTTGATGCGCGTTCAGCAGGAAGATTTGAAGGAGTGGATCCTGAACCAAGAGAATGGCTAAAATCCGGCGCTATACCTAATTCCATAAATATTCCGTATAAAGAAGTGCTTGATGGTTTTCGCTTGAAGGAAAAACCAGTCCTTCAGAAAATATTTAAAGAGATTTTAGATGCAGAAAAAGAGGTCGTGTACAGTTGTGGTTCTGGGCTAACGGCGTGTATAATCTTATTGGCGGGTAGAATTGCTGGAGTGGAAAGTATGCAGCTTTATGACGGTTCGTGGACCGAATGGGCGGAGAAACAAGGGTTGAAAGTTACCCCATAAAAAAAGCCCTTATCAAATGATAAAGGCTTTAAGTATTTTATGTTATAATCGTATTTACTTCATATCTGTTGAGTAAACAATTTTCAGTGCATCTACGTCTCTTAAAACTTCCTTTACATTAGAAACAATAAGCATACTTACGTCTTGGTGTACTTTTAGTGAAGTAGGTACATCAAAAGGTGTTTTACCGTCTGTTGCTGCAGCGTTTTTCCATCTTCCAATTGCCTGAATATCATTAATTAATTGATCATCCAATTGAACACGTGGCTCAGTTCCTTCTTTCTCTACATCTACAGGAAAACCAATGTATAAGAAATCAACATTATCTTTATCCTCAAGTTCTACAGACATCTCAGCTTTAGGCTTAATAATCTCTACTTGAAGTTTATTTTCCTTCATACGTGTTGCCACCATGAAGAAGAATAATAACATGAAAATAATATCTGGTAAGGATCCTGAGTTAATTCCAGGAACACCTTTTTTACCATCTTTTCTAAACTTTGACATGCTCGAATTATTTAATTTTCGATTCAATGATTCGCTCAGGCACTAATACCTTCAACACTTCTGCTTTCTTTTGGTCTTCTTCTGAAGCCTCTTTAGACCAATCAATCTCTGAATACGTCCAACCTAGTTCTTCTGCTTTCTCTCTTCTTAAATCCTCGATTACTTTTTTAAGTACGTCTTGGATTTGGATATACATTCCGTAACTAGTACCAGCATTATTTTTCAATTGAATAACTGCTGTTTTATCGATTTCCATGTAAGAGTTTCCTACTACATCAAGAACCAATAATTTTTTCTCAAGCTTTCTTTTTTCTCCCTCAAAAACTGCTTTGAACGCTCCAGTTGAGTTTTCAATGTTTTTCATAACCTCTGTCATTTCAGCGTTAACTGTTTGACGAGATACAGGATTGTATTTAGCTAACTCAGGGTTTGTTTCAGCAACGGCATTGGCAAGATAAAAGTCACGTGTTTTTTCTTCTAATTCTTCCAAAAGAATAGGTTGATTTTCAACACGAAGGGCATCTTGCGAATTCACCTGAATTGAGAAAATGTTTCTAGCGTTTACTGGTGGGGGTGGAGGCAGTTTGGTATTATCAAGTTTAACAGGCAGTGTTCTAGAAATTCCCGCTTCCATCTCTACCGTAGTAGTTACTAGGAAGAATACGAGTAGTAAGAAGGCGATATCCGCCATCGAACCTGCATTTATTTCTTGTAATTCTCTTTTTGCCATCTTTAATTACTTTTTAAAATATCTAAGTAATCCCAATGCTAATCCAGCAACGATAGTAAGAACAGTAATGATCAAGGTGATGTACGTCACGATTAATCCTGTATTACTATTTAATACACTACCGTCTGTAATTTCTGCAGGTCTATCTAAGAAAGAAGTGTCAGCACCACCCGCAACACTATATCCAATAAAAAGGATGATTGCGAATAATACAATACCAATTCCTGTTACAATAAAACCTTTTGGGTTTTGGATGATTTTCCAAATTGAGAATATGATCCAACCAGCTAATGCTAAAATGATGGCTAAATAGGTAAAATTCAATGCCGAATCAATTGAAGCAGGATCTGGTACAGTACCTCCTGAGATAGGATCATCAATTTGGTCAGTCATTGCGAAGTATCCTAATAAAAGGCCCACAATCGCAATCACGAAAACACCAATACTGATTCCTAATGATAAATTTTTATTCATAATAGCAGTTTAATTTGCCGTTATTTATTAATTCTATTCTTAAGCCGCTTTGTGCTTAACTAATACATCGATTAAAGAAATCGAAGCATCTTCCATGTCGTTTACAATACTATCGATCTTAGCGATAAGGTAATTGTAAAAGATTTGAAGGATAATCGCTACTACTAGTCCGAATACCGTTGTTAGTAGTGCTACTTTAATACCAGTCGCAACGACTTTAATATCCATTGAACCTGCTGTTGCAATATCTTCAAAGGCCTGAATCATACCGATTACCGTACCCATGAACCCAAGCATTGGTGCTAAGGCAATGAATAATCCAATCCAAGACATTCCTTTTTCTAATAGACCCATTTGAACTCCACCATATGAAACAACTGATTTCTCAACCATTTCTACACCTTCATCAGCTCTGTCTAATCCTTGGTAAAAGATTGAAGCAACAGGACCTCTTGTGTTTCTACAAACTTCTTTAGCAGCATCAACACCACCAGAAGCTAAAGCGCTTTCTACGTCGTTTAATAATTTCTTCGTGTTCGTAGTCGCTAAGTTCAAATAAACTGTACGCTCAATTACTAATGCAAGACCTAAGATCAAACATACAAGTACAATACCCATGAATTCAGGACCACCCTGAATGAACCATTGTAATAATTGTTGCGAGAACGTTAAATCGCCAGGAGCTGCTGCACCACCCTCAACTGGAGCGCCTTCTGCTTGTGCCATTGCGAATGTTGTTCCAGCTAAAGCGAAAAATGCGAATAATCTTTTCATTTTTTGTTTTTTTATTTACCTATTTTAATTATCTCGTTTTTACGAGGTGCTAAAGTACTAAATTTTATTATTCCGAGCTTTTCTAAGTATGTAATTCTATTGTTAAGGGATTTTACCCACTTAACTCACCACATAAATTCTTTTCGAGGATTTCTTTTTTGAGCTCAATATCAATATTTTGGGCCAAGACAAACATAAGTTTGGTAACAGCAGCTTCAGTGGTTAAATCCTTGCCATTTACTGCACCTACCCTTGTAAATATTTCATTTGTCTCGTATTTACCTAAACTCACGCTGCCACTTGAACACTGGGTAACGTTCAAAAGCAAGCCTCCTTTAGCTGTATAATCAGATAAAGCTTTTTCTAAACTCTTATTAGAAGGGGCATTACCTGCGCCAAAAGATTCAATGACTATTCCTTTGGTAGATTCGAAGATCGATGCGTAGTGTTCAATGTTAATTCCTGGAAAGAGCCTTATTACAGCAACAGCGTTGTCCATTTCAGTGACCAAGGTTGGTGCTGAAAGTTCTGTTCTAAAAAGGTATTCTGGTTGGAAGAAAATGTTCACTCCTGCCTCAGCTAAGTTTGGATAGTTTCCACTTTGAAATGCTTCAAAATGATTGGCAGAAACTTTCGATGTTCTATTTCCTCTGTAAAGACGATATTCAAAATAAATGGCCACTTCTTGCAAAATAGCGTTACCATCTAAATCCTTCATTCCTGCTATTTCAACAGCAGTAATTAGGTTTTCTTTGCCGTCGGTTCGAATTTGACCAATGGGAAGTTGAGAGCCTGTTAGAATAATGGGTTTGCGAATTCCTTGTAACATATAGCTCAATGCCGAGGCGGTGTAGGCCATCGTATCAGAGCCGTGTAATATTACAAATCCGTCGTAATGTGTATACTTATCAAAGATCGTTTTGGCTATTGCTGCCCAGTTACTTGGTTGCATTTCTGAAGAGTCAATGGGTTCATCAATTGACGCTACATTAATGGTATAATCAAACTGTCGGAGTTCAGGAACATTCTCGTATAAATGTTCGAAGTTGAAAGGGATTAATGCACCTGTTTCAGGGTCGTTAACCATTCCAATTGTTCCTCCAGTATATATTAAAAGTACGTTGGGGCTTTGCATCGCCGTTTTCAAAGTAAAGATTTATAAAACAAAAATAATGGTCCTAATGACTCTACGGTAATTTTGATTGATTAAATGGGAAGTTTTGAGAATTGATTAAAAAAAGTCATAATCACATTCGTCATTAAATTGAAGTTCGTCATTTGTATCGAGGAAATCAATTGCATCGTACAGCATTTGCATATGATTATCAGGCATAACTATATTGGTGGCTATGCGCTCTAATTCTCCCATAGCTTCATCTTGAGACCCCGAATAGCAGTAGGCTTCCAGGTAATTTAGGGTATACCGTTCTTCCTCATAAATTAAGTCCTTAAACAAATTGGTAGAATCTTGGTTTACCGAAGTAATTTCTAAAACATCATAAAACACACCAGATCCAAGATGATTACTTGAACAGAAATCACATGATAGTGTTTGGAAATAGTAGTTGTTGCCAGCCCTTACATAAATTCCGTAAGAGAAATCCTCATCACTTCCATCTCCGTTAATCATACCCAAAACTTTGAAATAGGCATCGTCATTTTTTCCTGGAGTCTTTTGAGCTAACTCATAAAATGGATAGGCATTAATTACAAATTCAAATTCGCATTCACTGCAAAACCTATCAGCCTCGTAGAATGGCAGGTCGTCCGTTACTTTATTCCAAACTTCATCTGGCCCAATCTCGTAGTCGTAAGTCTCATCATCCATCATGGCTTCATTTAAAATGTCCAATCCCTCACTAACAAAGTCGTTATACAGAATGAATACATCTTCTTCTGTTTTTACTTCCTCGTATTGATGTTTAATGGAAACCAATAAATCATAAGGGTCGGCTGATAGCCTTTCTTTTATAAAAGGGAAAAAAGTTGAGGTATCTCGATCATCTTCGATCCATTCTTCGGTTTCTGCAAATTCTACATCTTCCCTAGGAGATTCTTCATTATTATCATTTGATGAATCATTCTCTTCATTGCATGACAGCAGAAAAAAAATGGAGAAAAGAGGAACAAATAACCTAAGCATAGTAAATATCATTGTGATTTACATCAAAGATATAACTACTTAAATAGCCTTATTAGGTTTGAATTAAAAAACTTCTTTCGCAATTGTTTTAACCGACTCGGAATTACTCATGGTATAGAAATGGATGCACGGAACGCCGGCTTCTTTTAATTCTTTTGCTTGCTTAATTCCCCATTCAATTCCCAATGCTTTTACTTCATCATTTGACTTACACTTGAGTAGGTTTTCTGCCAATTCATCTGGGAAGTCAATATGAAAGAACTTAGGCAAGAAAGAAGTATGCTTCAGGGTTTTAATTGGCTTAAGTCCTGGTATGATTGGAACATTAATTCCGTTCGCTCGGCATTTGTCAACGAACTCAAAATATTTTGTGTTATCGAAGAACATCTGCGTAACTATATAATCAGCACCGGCATCTACCTTTTGTTTTAAATATTCCATATCAGAAGGAAGATTCATGGCTTCAAAGTGCTTTTCAGGATATCCTGCAACCCCGATACAGAAGTTTGTAGGATCTAATGAAACATCATCCATTAAATATTGCCCATCATTCATTTGAACGATTTGGTCTACCAATTCACGGGCATATGCGTGACCATTCGCATGAGGCCTGAAGTTCGCTTCAGTTTTTACAGCATCACCTCTTAACGCCAATACGTTGTCAATTCCCAAGAAATGAAGATCAATTAAAGCATTTTCAGTCTCTTCTTTGCTAAAACCACCACAAATAAGATGCGGAACAGCGTCTACATTATACTTGTTAATGATCGCCGCGCAAATACCTACAGTGCCAGGTCTCTTTCGAATAGATACTTTTTCGAGCAACCCATTTTCTCTAGTCTTGTAGATGTATTCTTCTCTATGATAAGTTACATTAATAAACTTCGGATCAAATTCCATTAAAGGTTCAATTCCATCATAAATTGATTGAATACTTTTTCCTTTTAAAGGAGGAAGAATTTCAAAAGAAAATAAGGTTTTTCCTTTTGCATTTTTAAGGTGCTCAGTTACCTGCATGCTTCAAAAATTTTGGCAAAGATAAGTAATTTACGTAGCCTACTAAGATTAGTTTCTACGATCTAATCCCCACATCATTTTATTACGAATAGTGTTTAGGAAATTTTGCCCTTCTGTTTGAATTACGTTAATCTGAAACTGTGCTTTTGTAATGACCAATTCAATTGCAGAATCAATAGTAACGGATCGTGAATCTAAAGAGCAAAGATAATCACGTCCACGACCCTCAATCTTAAGACGTATAGTTCGGGCATCTGGAACTACAACCGGACGAACGTTTAGGTTATGTGGAGCAATCGGGGTAATGACATAATCTTTAGCACCAGGCACCATAATTGGCCCCCCACAACTTAATGAATAAGCAGTAGATCCTGTTGGTGTGGCAATGATTAATCCATCTGCCCAATAACTGTTCAAATATAAATCTCCAATATAGGTATGGATAGTAATCATGGAAGAGCTATCCTTTTTATGCACTGTAATCTCGTTCAGCGCGAAATTGTTCTCACCAAATAAGTTGTTCTCCGTTTCCAACTGAATTAATGAACGTTGCTGAAGACGATACTTTTTATCTCTAAGATTTTTAAGTGCCTCAACAATTTCATCCTGGTGGGTAGAAGCAAGAAAACCAAGTCGTCCAGTATTCACACCAAGAACCGGAATTCCTGAGTCCTTTATTATGGTTGCAGCATCTAAGAAAGTACCATCTCCTCCAATAGAAATCATGATATCAACTTTACCCTTTATCTCTTCACTATTGGTAAAAGTGAAAAATGAAGGTTTACATTTTATACGCGGTTTTAAGTACTTATCAAAAGGCTCGTAGATGGCGAAGTCCCATCCAAAATCTTCAATCGTATTGAATAGCTCCTGTATTCTTGGAATAAAAGAGTCGTCGAATGAACGCCCGTATATGCCTACTTTCATGGTTAGAGGTTAATGTACTTCATCAGCTCGTCATAGCGTCTTTTTAAATCCTCTTGGAATCTTCCTCTGTCAAAGGTTGCGCTAATAATGTAGTCATACCTGATAAAAGATCGAAGTATGCGTTCTAGGTCAGTTGAGTTAATCTTAAGTGTTACTTGAATTTGAGTGCTTTCCGGAAGCGAAGTAATGTAAGAGCTCAAGATTTTTGCATTGTTTTCTTCAACAATACGAGCTATTTGAGTCAATGAATAATCGTGTTGATTCATTTCAAGAACCACAATACTTCCATCTTCTTTAATGGAATTAATTGCAGTGATTTGTGACATCAAGTATAACACATCTGTGCATCCGATGTATTCATTGTTTTCGTCAAGAATTGGTACCACTGAGATCTTATGATCGGCAATCACCTTCATAATGTCATAAACGTGGCGGTTCGAATAAATGAAAGGTTTTGGTAACATTTTGAAGTGAGATGATAGTGGCTGACTTGGGTCAGGCATATCATAAATATCATCTTCTGAAACTAAACCGATGTAGTCATTTTTGTCTACGATAGGTAAGTGACTTACCCTGAATTCATTCATCCAAGTGAGTGCACGATCCCCTGTCTCTGTGAATTTTAACGGAGGAATCATTTCTGATATGAGTTGATCTGCACGCATTTCTTAAGGTATATTGATAACGAAAGTAACGAATATTTGTTCTAACCTTTCTACCTTTGAACTGTTTTTTAATTAGAATATTATACGAGTTAAAGGTTAAAGAATGATTCAACAATTACCAACAATCCCCAAAGTAGTTGATACTCAAACCAAATTGAGCGTTAACATCAATAAAATTGCAACAATTAGAAATGCCCGTGGTGGGACACATCCTAATGTTTCACAGGCGGCAATTGACTGCGAAGTATTTGGCGCAGATGGTATTACGGTGCATCCGAGACCGGATGAGCGTCATATTACTAAAAATGATGTTTACGCCATCGCTCCTTTAATTACAACGGAATTTAATATAGAGGGCTACCCGAATGAGCGATTCATGAAGATTATAGAGGAGATAAAGCCAAAGCAAGCAACGTTGGTTCCGGATCCTCCTGGTGTGCTTACTTCTAATGCTGGGTGGGACACAAAGGTTAATGCGGATCAATTAAAAGAAGTGATTGACCAATTGAAGACTTGGGGAGTACGTTCTTCTATTTTTATTGAAACTGACGAAGAGATGATTGAGGGTGCTGCGAAGTTGGGTGTGGATAGAATAGAATTATACACTGGTCCGTATGCTGAAGGTTTTCATGAAGACAAAGCAAAGGCCATTGCTCCATTTATAGCGGCGGCGAATAAGGCCATTGAATGTGATTTGGGGATTAATGCCGGTCACGATTTGAATCTTGAAAACCTTAACTATTTCAAAAAGAACATTCCAAACCTTTTAGAGGTTAGTATAGGGCATGCGTTGATTTCTGATGCTTTATATCATGGATTAGAAAATACAATTATGCTCTACAAGGCGCATTTATTATGAAACTACACCATAGAATTTTAGGCGAAGGAACGCCGTTATATATATTACACGGGTTATTTGGATATTCGGATAACTGGCAAACCTTAGGTAGAAAATTTGCTGAGGACTATCAGGTGGTATTTGTTGATCAAAGAAACCATGGTCATTCTCCTCATGATGATGAATTCAATTATCAAGCAATGGCTGCTGATTTGTTGGAGCTAATGAATGATTTAGGGCATGAGAAAATCTACTTATTAGGTCATTCCATGGGGGGTAAGACGTCTATGGAATTTGTAAAAAATAACGCTCATAGAATTGAGAAATTGATTGTTGCGGATATAGGTTTAAAAGGATATCAAAGTCATCATGATGTGATCATAGAAGGATTAGAATCGATTGATTTAAATGTGATCAAATCACGAGGTGCTGCAGACAAACAATTGGCCAATTATGTAGAAAATATTGGAGTGCGCCAGTTCTTATTGAAAAATCTTTACTGGGTAGAGAAAGGTCAGTTAGGATGGAGAATGAATATTCCAGCGATCGTTAAAAATATGGAGAACATTCTAGGAGCAATTGACCTGGAATCTTGTGATGTTCCTACGTTATTTATTAGAGGAGAATTATCAAACTATATTCTGGAAGAAGATTACGATAGTCTTGAAGAAGTATTCTCTGATGTTGAGATTGAAACTGTAAATAACGCAGGGCACTGGGTACATGCCGAGGCCCCGCGTGAATTTTACAGTCTTGTTAGAGGATTTTTATAGAGACTAATAATTCTCAATTTTTTCAAAAGATAAAGTTCTTCCAACTGAATAATAATCAAAGTCACATTCTAAGCATTCGATAATTAGTTCATCGTGTTTGAGTTTTTTAATTTTCCAAATGTCTAACACGCCAGTTGTATCCCCTCCCGGTTCTAGTACAAGAAATAATCCTTGGTTTTTTAGCAGTAATTCCGAAGAAGCACAAGAATTCCATTCATACTCACCACCTAAATCCCACCTTCCACTACAATTAAAAAGTTTATGGTCCTTTAATTCTGATGAAACTGAGTAAAAGTCATCTTGGAAATTTTCAAAATGAGCAATAAAATCGTTTCCAATGCTCTCATCAGTTAATGACATAAACTGGTCAATTTCTGGATTGAGTCTCTCTATACCTTCCATTTGCACTAGTTTCCAGTTCCCAGTCAGCCGATTCATTTTGTTCCTTAAGGAAAAGTTTCCTCCTTCTTCGTATGGTTTTTCACAGGATAGAAGAACGACCGAACAGGTCAGAAATAGAAAAAGCTTTGGGTACTTCATAAACTCAAAATTATGAAAACCACCCTATTAAGCACATAAGAAAACCAATTCGTATTATTTCGAAAGGACTAATTTCTCCTTCTTAATTTCTAATCCTTCGTGCATAATTATGTACACGTAGTTACCCGCACTTAGGTGCGATAAATCAACCGTCTTAGCACCAGTGATAGTTTTGTTCTCTACTACTTTACCAAGGTTATCGTAAAGTATAAAATCAAATGTTGCTAGTGGTGATTCAATTTGAATTATTCCTTCAGATGGGTTAGGGTAGACAGTTGTTGCAGCAGAAATTCCGTCAATACCTAAGCCTGATATTACCTCGATATTGGTAAATGTTTCAGTACATCCATTGGCGTCAGTTACTGTTACTGAATAGTTCCCTGCTTCCAAACCTGTTGGGTCTTCATCTGTAGAGGTAAATCCTCCAGGACCGGTCCAAGAATAAGTGTAAGCAGGTGTTCCGCCTGAAACAGTAATATCAATTGAACCATCAGAGCCTCCGTTATCTGCATCACTGGTATAGCTGCTCGTCATTGAAACTGAAGAACACACATCATAACTCGGACAATCCGTAAGAATTATTTGAATAGAATTATTAGCATTCAGTCTTCCACCCGTCACAGTCATACCATCAAGGTCAGATACAGGATCAGTACCATCCAATAAGGCCGCTCTTACAATATCAGCTGCGCCTCGTGGATCTATAATAGCAAGATCCGCCAAGTTGGAACAATCAGCAGAATACATTAATGCTACTACACCCGCTGTTAAAGGTGTTGCATACGAAGTTCCACTAGGGGTATTTGTTCCTGAAGAACCTGAAGTAGTTCTAACACTTTGTCCAGGTGCACCTAAATCAATTGTGGTTAAACCATATGCCGAGAAAGTTCTCACATCACTGCTATTAGTGGCTGTAACTGAAATCATATAATCACTAGAACATGCTGTTGGCATGTCACCAGTAAGGTCAATGTTTAAGGCACTATTACTAGTTGCTCCTAAGTTTAGAATTCCGTGATAACCTAACGTGTCGTAGAATGCGCACCATAAGGGGTGATCGGCAGGATCGCCATAATCTATCCCCCAAGATGCATTAGTTGCAACTACAAAAGCACCTTCTGTACCTCCACTAGCATTAAATCTTTTACGCATTACTAATGGGTAGGTATATGCTTCAATAACAAGGGCATCACTTAATCCGCCGCCCATATCAATTTGCATAATATCTACGTCCCAGTTAATTCCAGAAATTAAAGTTCCATTGTCTCCAACAGCGCCAATCATTCCGCTTACGCCAGTTCCGTGTCCACCAGCTGCGATATTATCGTCATCTGAACCTGTGTTCCATCCGTGGTAGTCATCAACATAACCATTTCCGTCATCGTCAATTCCATTTCCATCAATTTCATCTTCGTTTACCCAGTGATTGTCCAGTAGGTCAGAGTGATCCCAATTAGATCCTCCACCTTCAAGCACGGCAACGACTATTCTATCGCCATTTGCTGTGGTACCTCCAGTAGTTTCATCCCAAGCAAGATCAGAATCAATATCATTGTCTTCTGGATCTATATGGTGCCATTGCGAACCAAATCCGGGATCTCCCGGTACAGTAGCACGTTCATAAACAACAAAATTCTTTTGCGCTAAAATCACATGATTATTTCCTCTGAGTGCTCTCAGAACAACATTAATCGCAACCGTTTCAGGATTGAAATGCATTAACCAAATGTGAGAATCGTAAGAAAGGGGCTTAACGATTTCTGCATCGGTATACGTTCCGTCAACATACTTCACGGAATTAAGTACTTCTGATAG
This sequence comes from Crocinitomicaceae bacterium, assembly GCA_022447665.1. Taxonomy (GTDB): domain Bacteria; phylum Bacteroidota; class Bacteroidia; order Flavobacteriales_D; family Crocinitomicaceae; genus JAKVAQ01. The sequence goes on along the minus strand of JAKVAQ010000001.1, from coordinate 116,832 downwards.
ATGCTGATTTTCATCTAACATAAAAATAAGGTCGCCTGGAATAAACTCCGTTTCGGCCGCCTTTGTCATTGTTCCCAGTCCAAATATGGATAGGGTAATAAGTAAAAATTTCTTCATGGTGTGGTTTTTTTGAGAGTATCAAGTTAATAAAGCAACGTTCGAAAAACCACTATGGTTGGCATTAAAATATTGGCAATCTTGGAGGCCTACATCTTAAACTATTGTTTTTGAGCGTATTATTTCAATGCTTTATTTCTGCTATATGTAAAATAGCATCTCCTTTATTAATCACAGGATTATTGTTATGACCATAAATCACCCCGGTCATAATGGATTTAATCTCATGTTTGAATGAGTTATTGGGGTCCTGAATTTCACCTACAATTTGACCTTTTTCAACGTAACTTCCAGACTCATGAAATAGATTCATAATGCCGCTTCTACCGGCTCTTTGCCATTTTCCGTTTGTTAGAATTTGAGTTTTTACCGCGGTATGCTCCATTGATTTTAAGCCCTTGGAGGCCATGATGTTTCTCAAACCTCGAAGTCCTTCTTCAATACTGTATTTATCTATTCGTGAGGATTCACCCCCTTCAAAAACAACCATAGGAATGCCCTTGTCGTGTGCTGTTTTTCGAATAGATTTCTTAATTAACGAGGATTCAATGGCATACGGCATGTTGAATTCTTTGGCCAATGAGGCACTTTCAGGATTACCACCGTAATAGCGCGCCTGAGGATAATTATAAATCATATTTCCTCCGGTATGATAATCAATCCCAAAGTCGGCATTTGGAAGAATGTACTTTCTTAATGTATAAGCTACCCTTGAAGCTAGTGAACCGCCTTTGGTGCCTGGAAAGCTACGGTTGATGTCTTTACCGCCTGGAAATTCTCTCGAAATCTGGATAAAGCCAAACTCATTTAATAAGGGAATAGCTATTACGGCACCGCAGCTCAAGTTTTTGAAATAATCCTCGGCAATGGCTTTTCGCACAATTTCGATTCCGTTAATCTCATCACCATGCACTCCCCCCAATAAAAGCATAGTAGGTCCAGGGTTCTTACTACGAAAAACAAATACGCTCAAATCAATTGAAGTTCCAGAAGGTAGATTTGCGATTGGTATAAGGACTTTTTCGTTTTTACCTGCGCGTATTTCTTTATTGTAAATTTTCATTCGATCATTTTTAATGCCTCGTTAAACACTTCTGTACCAATTGAAACTTTGGTAGTCGTTTCAATACCTTCAAGTCCGGGAGAAGAGTTTACTTCTAATACCATTGGACCGTTGACGGATCTTAGTATATCCACGCCAGCAAACTTTAATCCTAAAATTTGACAACTACGAATGGCAATATCTTTTTCTTTTTCGGAGAGGGTAATGTTTTCTCCCTTTCCACCTTGATGTATGTTCGCCCTGAAATTTCCTTCTTCGGCCACACGCATCATGGAGGCAACAATTTTATTTCCCACAACAATCACTCTTATATCCTTGCCTGAAAATTCGCTTATAAATTCTTGAAGAAGAATTCGAATTGATTTCCGATAAAAATGATTGAACAGTTTTTCGGCCTCAATTTCATCATGCACCAAATAGACTCCTTTTCCTTGTGTGCCTTCTAGTACTTTCAGAATAAATGGATAACCCAATTTTGAATTAACAATTTTATGCGCATAGTTAAGGTCATACGAATAATAAGATGCTGGAACTGGGATACCGTTTTTACTTAGTATCTGTAAGCACTTATATTTATCACGTGAGTCTAGAATACCTCGTGAACTATTTAACACTGGAATTTTCATTTGCTCAAAGTGATGCACTACTGCAGTTCCATATTCCGTTACTGAACTTCCAATTCTTGGGATTACTAAGTCAGGAACAAGTAACCGCTGGTCGTTCAAATAAATTTCTGGGCCCTTATCAGAAATGAGTAAATCACAATGCATATGATTTACCACCCTCACATTTTGACGAAGTTTTGTTCCAGCCAAATACAATCTACGAGTAGAATATAAATTTTCGTCGCGTGAGAGTATGTATATAAGCAATTTGGTAAGGTTAAGGAACAACTATAGCGCCTGTCTCCAGCTCGTTGCTGATATTCAGAGCGCGGTCAATCAAGGTAACTTTATACTTAATCGTGTCTGATTCTGAAGAGGAAGGATTTCGAAAAGGATCCATCTCTACTTCCATTACACCCTTAATTCCTTTTGCTTTTCCATTGAATGAAATCGGTTCTAAGCGGTTGGTAAAAACAATGGTGTCTCCATTTATTGCTTGTCCAGGAACCCAACCCAAAACATCATCAGACTCAAAATATTCTATATATAAATTGAAATGGTAGTAGCTAGAGCTATCATATGGAGCGGACTGTTGACTATCAGAAAGACCAATATCACCATCACCATCGGTAAAATCAAATTTTAAAATAGCTGTACTTCCAGAAATACTTACTTGAGCATTAGAAATGATTGGTTCATTTGGATAAGTTTCCGCTTTAAAACAAGCTGTCAACAAAACTCCAAGAAGGAGTAGAGTTAAGCATCGCTTTAATATAGTTGAACTTGAAATCATTATTATTGTTTAAAATTATAACATTTTAGGGGATAAACCTATCGGTAATAATGACAAAACGGCCAAATACAGAAGATATTTTCCGGATTGATTCTGAGGAGTCATTCCTAGATTTTGCACTTGCAGTCTTTCATTACCAATACGAAACAAATGCGGTTTATGGTGAGTTTTGCAGGCAAGTGGGTAAATCACCAAATAATGTTAAGGATGTAGAGGATATTCCATTTTTACCGATTTCGTTTTTCAAGAGCCATGAAGTTTATTCAGGTGAAAAAGGAAGTTTAATTTTTACAAGCAGTGGTACTACTGGTCAAATTACTAGTAAACACTTCGTTCAAGAGCCATCAATATACGAGGAGAGTTTTTTAAGAGCTTTTGAGGATGTATATGGGTCGACAAAAGGAAAGTGTATACTCGGATTATTACCATCCTATCTAGAAAGGGAAGGGTCGTCTTTGGTCTACATGGTTGATCAATTGATTTCGAAGTCAGAGAACTCAAAAAGTGGGTTTTATTTAAAAAAATATGAGGCCTTTTGCGAAAGGGTAAACGAGGCAATTGAAAGTGGCGATGAGGTAATTATTTTTGGAGTGAGTTATGCACTGCTGGATTTAGCCGAAGGATTGAAGCCCGATTTAAGTAATGCAATTGTCATTGAGACGGGAGGTATGAAGGGCCAGCGAAAAGAGATTTCGAAGAAAGAAATGCACAGTATATTAAAGGAAGGATTAAACCTTAGAAAGGTACATTCTGAATACGGGATGACCGAATTATTATCGCAAGCATATTCTGAAGGAGATGAGTTGTTTCATACTCCTAGTTGGATGAAAATAATGTTACGTCAGGTGAATGATCCATTTAGCTATACGACATCAAAAACCGGTGGCATTAATGTTATTGATCTTGCCAATATTGATTCTTGCGCTTTCATCGCAACCGAGGACTTAGGTCGTTTTGAAGGAGATTCTTTTAAAGTTCTCGGACGATCTCAGGCGGCCGATATTCGAGGGTGTAATTTGATGTATGATTATTGATCCCTTCTAACGAAAATGAATTCGATGGGCTCAGTCTCCATCTTTCTATGATTTCAGATTACGAGTACTTTCGAAGTACCGAATAATTCTTCATAAGATAATGGCTTCGACAGGCTCAGCCACCTTTATGCTGTCAGGTCACTGAGCCTGTCGAAGTGCCGGGATATTTTGCAAGATCTGGTAATAGGTGTTCTTGTGATTTTATTAAAGCTAACTTTTTTCGTCTTGACCGTCCTTGAATTTGTTTTTCTCTTTTGAAAGCCAAATCGATTTGACTGAATTCTTCAAAATAAACTAAAACTAATGGTCTTCTTTTTGAAGTGTGAATTGAACCAATGCCCGCATTATGTTCTTCAATGCGTTTTTGTAGATCTTTTGTGCTTCCGGTGTAAAAACTTCCGTCTGAACACTTTAGAATATACATGTATCCTTGGATCATTTTTTTATTGATTATGGCTTCGACAGGCTCAGCCACCTTTATGCTGTCAGGTCACTGAGCCTGCCGAAGTGCCGTTAACAATTATTAGTCCGTTGGTAATCTAAAAATCAAACGAGTTTCAAAACTAAACCCATTATCGAACCAAGTGTCTTGTTTTACACGATCATCTCCAATATTCACTGGTCCTATTTTAAGAGGCATTGTATCGCCATCAGTAAAGTACCTGAATTTTCTTAAAACAGAATGGCCAGCTCTAAAATGAATCAACCAATTCTTAGCAAACTTGAATTCAGAGTATAGCCAAGCATTATTATCTGCCATGTCTACATAAGTTGGAACGCCCATTTCGTTTTGCTTGTAAAACGAGGCATTCTTTCCAATGAAGAGTAATCCAAAATTTGATTTTTCTCTAGAGTGAATTACCTCAAGACTTACAGGAATCATTCCTTTGAATCTCCATGAATCATTAATTTTCCAGTTCCAGCCCAACAAAGGAACTATCATAGTTCCGAACTCTTCAGAGTTTACATAAGCACCAAATTTTAAGTCAAGATTTTCAGTTTTAGAGTACGAATTAAGTACGAGTCCTCCGTGCTGAAAACCCTCCATAGAAGCTGGTTTAAAGTCACCATTGAATTTTGGTACGTAGAAAGCAATAGTATTCCATTTTTCATTCCAGTTATGCTTAATTCCTGCGATTAGTTTATTCTCATGCACAATATCAGATAGTGGAATAGCATCTGAATTTCTGTTTTGAAAGCTATGGTAATTGTATTCGTACCCGAAAATTAGAGCGTCAGAATTTTTCAATACTACGGGAACTTTGAGCTCACCTCCAAATTGGACATAGTTTATTTTTTGGTTAAAATTGCTCGAATTGTTCGGTGATATACGATAATACGATTGAAAAACATCAATTTGATTTTGACCAGAACTATATGTTCCGATTGCTAATATTATTATTAAAAGGACTTTTTTCATACCCCAAAGTACGGAGTAATAAGGTAATAGAAATAATTGAAATCCACCGTGTTTATGAGTGTTTTGCGAAAATCGCAAAATGTTAATTTTAGTTTTGGCACAGTTTTTTCATTAGACTAACCGGTCAATAGACTTCCTTGTTCTCGAGGATTGATCGAGACAAGATTTCATGGATTTTGGGTTGAAGGCGGTGCGGGGGCATCGCCTTCTTTTTTTACCCTTTTAAAACTTTAGGGATCTTAAAATAATCAGAGTCTTTATTCGGGGCATTTTTTAATGCTTCCTCTTGAGTCACAGTGACTGCTGGCGTATCTTCTCTTAATACATTGATTTCTTCCGTCATGTAAACCAATGGTTCCAGGCCTTCGGTATCTACTTTTTGAAGTTGATCAACGAATGATATGATGTTTTCAAGATCAGCTTTAATTCTTTCATTTTCTTCACCATTAAACTCTAACCTTGCCAAATGAGCAATATGTTCTATTAAATCATTCGTTATTTCCATCTTCAGCTTTTTCTTTAACGACTTCAGCCTCAATTAAACCTAGTTCAATTGTTTTGTGAGTCACTGAACGCAAAGGTATTAAATCTTCTTTGCTTAAAGTCTCTGTCAATATAGGTTTGTGAAATTGGAAGCGTGAAATTCCCGGGTGAGCTCTTGAAAAGATTAAATTGTCTGAGTCAAAAAGTTTCCAATTGTCAACAATAGTCAGGGGTAGAATAGGAGTTCCTGTATCTAAAGCCATTTTAAAAGCACCATTTTTAAAGTTCACCATTTCAGGTGCTTCAGGAAAAATACCTCCCTCAGGAAAAATTACAATGGACCAACCTTTTTTCAGCGCATCCTTTGCCAATTCAATGCTTCGCATAGCAGCATGCCTTTTATTTCTATCAATGGCGATGTCGAAATTTCTGAAGAAAATGTTAATCAATGGCCAGTGTAATAATTCGGATTTACCAAGGAATAAGAATTTCGTTTTTCCCATCAGTGGATACATCGCAATGATGTCAAGGTAGGATTGATGGTTGGCACAAACCACGAAGGTTCCTTCAGGCTTTTTAATTGAGTTCTTTGTTCTCTTAATGAAGTAGAATTGAAGAAAGAGAATAACCTTGGCTGTGAATACTTTTAATTTATGAACCTTCTCAAAATTTTTCTCTTTTCGTAAGAGCAAAGCAAACACTGGATACAAAATGAAAAGTACCAAAAAGAACACGATTGCGAAATACAATCGGTAAAGCACATAGAAAGGCATTAAAAGGTACTTCATGCTGCAAATTTACTCAATGCTTACTAGTATTTTCATTTGATTCGTATTAATTCTCCTTTAAGCCGCTTAACCTCGAATAAAAGTTTTGAGTAATTTTGAGGAAAAGAAGTTTATGTCAAGAATCTTAACCGGTATTCAGAGTACGGGAACTCCTCATTTAGGGAACTTATTAGGAGCAATTTTGCCGGCTATTGAAATGTCAAAATCAAGCAATAATGAGTCGTTTCTTTTTATCGCTGATTTGCACTCTATTACTCAAATTAAAAACGGTGAAGAGTTAGAAGATAATACCTATAAAACGGCAGCAGCTTGGTTAGCGGCTGGTTTAGATACTGATAAAACAATTTTTTATCGTCAAAGTGATGTGCCTCAAACAGCAGAGTTAACATGGTTTTTATCATGTTTTTTCCCGTATCAGCGTCTCACATTAGCACATTCTTTTAAAGATAAGGCAGATCGACTTGCGGATGTAAATGCGGGACTTTTTACCTATCCCATGCTTATGGCAGCAGATATTTTGCTGTATGACGCAGAGTTTGTTCCAGTTGGTAAAGATCAGCTCCAGCACTTGGAGATGACACGTGATGTAGCCTCTCGATTTAACCATCAAATGGGAGAAACATTTGTTCTGCCAGAAGCTCAGATACAAACAGAAACTCAATATATTATTGGAACAGATGGTCAAAAGATGTCAAAATCTAGAGGGAACTTTATTGATATTTTCTTGCCTGAAAAGCAATTAAAAAAGCAGGTCAATAAGATTGTGACTGATTCTTTAGACCTTGAAGAACCTAAAGATCCGGATACGTGTAATGCCTTTAAAATCTATTCTTACTTAGCTGATGAAACTGAAATAGGAAAAATGAGAGAATCTTACCAAAATGGAGGCTGGGGTTATGGCCATACTAAAAAGGCTATTCTTGAGCTCATTTTAGATAAATTCAGCAAGGAAAGAGAACGATTCAATTATCTAATGGAGAATAAATCAGAATTGGATGCAGAATTGGCAAAAGGCGCGGAGCGAGCAAGTGCAGTAGCGAATGACGTTTTGGGGAGGGTACGAAAAAAATTAGGGTTTAAATAGCTTCTAAATTATCTTATCCGTAAATCTTTCCGTTTCTAGTTTAGGCCACTCAAGGTTCATATCGACCAAGGCATCTCTCAGTAGTTTCGCTACAGAATAAACCTTAACCCAATTTCTATCAGCTGGTATTATATTCCAAGGAATTTTATCACACTTGTCAAATATATTCTCGTATACTGCCATGTAGTCATCCCACTTTTCTCGTGTGTCCCAATCACCGTCATTGTGCTTCCAAAATTTATATGGGTTATTTAATCTCTCAGATAACCTTTCCAATTGTTCGTCTTTTGATACATGGAGATAGCACTTGATTATTGTTGTGCCATGATCCTCCAGTAGTTCTTCGAAATCGTTAATATGGGTGTAGCGTTTTTCAATGATATCGTTATTGATGTATCCTTCTACTGTAGGTACTAAGATGTCTTCGTAATGAGAGCGGTTAAAAACAACAATTTCACCGTTTTTCGGAACTACTTGATGCACCCTCCAAAGAAAATCATGTGAAAATTCTAATTCTGTCGGTTTTTTGAATGCGGCAACTCGGCAAGAAGTAGGGTTAATACCTTTGAAAATATTTCTTACTGTACCGTCTTTTCCTGCTGCATCCATGCCTTGAAGAATCAGAAGAACTGAGCGTTTTTTTGACGCAGATAGAATTTTTTGATAGGCCGTAATCTCCTCAATAATCTTTTGAGTTTCTGCTTTTATTTCAGCTTTATCCCAATTTTTTGGTCCCCTCGTATCAATTGCACCTAATTTGATTTTTCCCATCTGTGTATCTTTAGCAAGTGAAATTTAGTCATTTCTTCGTTCTTGGGGTCGGAATTGCAGTGGGATTCTTTCCTTTTGGTGCAATAGGTTTTAATGCCTATAAGGAGTTTAGTCCAATGCTTGGAATCATTGGAGGAATTGGGCTAGGAGTGATTTTCGTTATTGTATCATCGATCAAAAGTCCCACTGGTCTAAGTGGATTATTCCAAGATAAAACTTCGCGTTCCGAGTCAATAGTAATTGGTTTGGCAGCCTGCTTAATCAAAGCAGATGGGGTGAAGGATAGTATGGAAAAGAGGTATGTGGATTTGGTTTTAGAGAAGAATTTTGATCCGGAAAAGGCAAAAGAGTTGAAGGAAAAATTCAGAGAAACGCTGAAAACAGAAGTTGATTTTAACCGTTTATGCGCAAACATCAACAATGAATATACGGCGGGTTCTAAAATCCAATTGATTCAGTTTTTATGTGCTGTCGCTACTTGCGATTCATTCTTAAATGACGCTGAGTACCGATTTATTTTAAAAACTTCTCAAAAGCTAGGAGTTCCTTTTGCTTCATTTCGAAGCATATTAGGAATGTTCAATTATAGAACTCAAAAAGATAGGGAAGACCATAAGCGCAACTTCAATGAGAAAAAGAAAGTGTATAAGTCATCTTCTTCATTAAAACAAGCGTATGAACTTTTAGAAATTCCAGAAAATGTAAGTGATAAAGAAGTGAAAAAGGCTTATCGAAAAATGGCTAAAGAGCATCACCCAGATCGTGTGCTAAATATGGGTGTTGAATTTCAAAAAATGGCAAAAGAGCGTTTTCAGAAAATCCAAAAAGCCTATGAACTAATCAAAGACAAAAGAGGATTTGCTTAGTTATTCTACAATTACCTGGTGCACATTAATGATAGAACCTTGTTTCACTTTAACAAAATAATTCCCAACTATGGTATCTACTAATTCTATTTCAACAGTACCGTTGGCTTTATTCAACTCACTTTTAAAAGCTACTTCAGCCCCTTTCATATCCAACACTTGAATATTTATCTCGTCATAAGCGTAATAGTTCAGTATTACGCTAAAACTTCCGGTACATGGGTTGGGATAAGCATAAGTAGTAGGTTCATCTACAGTAATATTCTCAGCTGATGCTGCTATGAATTTTAGCTCTCCTGCACAAAGTACAGATTGCAAAGCGTTCACTCTACCAGCACCCAAAGAATCCGCATAAGTTCCGTATACGGGATCGGCATTATCATACATGCAAGTATGCATTTGATCAACTGTTATTTCAGGATATATGCTTCGCATTAAGGCACAAACAGAGGACACTGCAGGGGCTGCGGCTGAGGTATGAGAAAAGTTGGTATACCCTCCGTTAGTGTTTAATGATTTAAAGGGTGCACCAGGTGCGGAAATATCGATGTCATATTTATGATAGCAGGAAGCTCCGTGCTTTTCATCTGTTTCTGTTGTTGCCGCAACTGCAATTGCATGATTCAGATTGCCGGGATAAAATACATCCGTATCATCATTATTTCCTGCAGAACCCACTATGATTACTCCTTCTGCATAAAATTCATCTATTACGGCCTGGTGAGCTGGTAGAAGATGTTCAAATCCCACATAATTGGCGCCAAAAGAACAATTGATTACATCGATTTCATCTACTCTAGAATAAAGGTAGTCGAAGCCATCCCCAGAGAAGCCTAGGCTAGAGCCACCAGTATCAATGTCAACGGGAATAAATTTCACTTTATTTCCTACAGAAGCAATTCCAATACTATTATTAGTTTCTGCCTCTATCACTCCTGTGACTATGGTACCGTGGGTTTGAGAGTTGGGATTTGGGATAATGTAAATAGAGTCTCCGCTTAAGTGTTCTGGTGCGTAGCCGTAACAATCATCCACATAACCATTACCGTCATTGTCTAAACCATCTCCTTCAATTTCTTCTGAATTCAGATGTACCTTTCCTACTAAATCTTCATGGCTTAGCATACAGGCTAAGTCTAGTATTCCAACTACTATTTCTTCAGAACCTTCTGTATAATCCCAAGAAGAGTCTGCTTCAATTATATCTATATGGTATGGGTTACCAGCTACATATTCGGCATCATCTGTAATGTAGGTTATTTCTTCTTGAGGTATCTCTGATACATAAGTAAATCTTGGCGACTGACTCATCGTGTTGCTCAAGTCATTAACTAATTCGAATTCATCGAACTTAAGAATGAAAGTTCGCTGTAAGAGTTCAGAATTCTTGAATGAATAATAAGGCCTGTAAATTTCTGTAATTCCATATTGAGCGATATCATCTTGTGTTAAGCCAAACTCGCTTGGGGATAGATCCCAATGGCCTTCTGAGATATCGGCCTAGTATTCAGGCTTAACCTCGAAGATAACGAGTCCTTCCAGCGCGGAGGTTTGCGCATATAATCTTCCCGTGAGAATGAAAAGTAGTACGAAGAAAATGAATTTGTACATATTGGTAGAATCTTATTGTGATTCACCAATATTACGCCTTCATCTCAATAAATTAGGCAGATGTGCAGAAAGTGTACAGAACCTAATGCGCTGCCAACCAGTTATCAGCGAACTTATAATCAATGTCTAAAGGAACGGCCATTTCAACGGCGGTCTCCATTTTTTCTTTAACTAATTTTTCAAGTTCATCGCGCTCTGATTTATGCGCATCAAAAACCAATTCATCATGAACTTGAAGCAACATTTTGGACTTCATGTTCTTTTTGCTCATCGCTTTTTGGATGTTTATCATTGCAATTTTTATAACATCGGCTGCAGAACCTTGAATAGGGGCATTTACAGCATTTCTCTCCGCGAACCCTTTAACAATTCCATTACTAGAGTTAATGTCTTTCAAATACCTTCTTCGTTTCATTAACGTTTCTACATAGCCATTCTTTCGAGCGAAGTCAACTTGGTCAGACATGTAGGATTTGATTTTAGAATATTGTTCGAAGTAGTTATCGATCATTTCTTTAGCTTCTTTTCGAGAAATTCCAAGGTTTTGTGATAGACCGAATGCAGATTGGCCATAGATGATACCGAAGTTAACGGCTTTTGCGGAGCTACGTTGATCTCTAGTTACCTCTTCTAAATTCTCTACTCCAAACACTCTAGCTGCGGTAGCAGCATGAATATCATGCCCATCTCTAAAGGCAGATATCATATTCTCGTCATTACTCAATGCAGCGATAATTCTAAGTTCTATTTGAGAATAATCCGCAGCAAGTAATTCAAACTCTTCGTTGCGGGCAATGAATGCTTTTCTTATCTCCCTTCCCTTTTCAGTTCTAATTGGAATATTTTGGAGATTTGGATTGTTTGAAGCCAAACGACCAGTGGCAGCGACGGTTTGCATATAGCTAGTATGCACATGACCTGTTCTCTCATTCACCAATGCCGGAAGTGCATCTACATAAGTGCTTTTTAGTTTACGAAGGGATCTATAATTTAAAATCAAAGGAATGATTTCGTGTTTAGATTCTAGTTTGCTTAATACATCTTCGCTGGTTTTATATTGCCCAGTCTTCGTCTTTTTTGCCTTTGGATCGATCTGTAATTGATCAAAAAGCACCTCACCTAGTTGTCTAGGTGAATCGATATTAAACTCTTGATTATCTGCTAATTCATGGATTTGTGCAGTTAATTCATTTATTCCTACTTCTAGTTCTTCTGAGAACTTTGATAGAGCTGGCACATCTAACTTAATTCCTTCTAGCTCCATTTCTGCCAGTACCTTGGCCAGAGGCATTTCAATTTCGTAGAATAGATGCTTAAGATGATCTTTATTTACTTCTGGTTCGAAAATCTCCTTGAGTTGAAGCGTGATATCCGCATCTTCGCATGCATAATCTGTAATTTTATCAGGGTCTAAATCCGCCATGTTCCCTTGGTTCTTTCCTTTTTTTCCGATTAAGGTTTCGATCGAAATAGGAACGTATTTTAGGTATAGTTCTGCTAAGAAATCCATCCCATGCTTACTTTCAGGAGTAATGAGATAATGAGCGATCATCGTATCGAAAAGAGGTCCCTTAACATCTACCCCATAGCGTTTTATGATTTTAATGTCATACTTGATGTTGTGTGCTATTTTTTCGATGGTTTCAGATTCAAAGAAAGGTTTAAACTCATCAACTATAGTTTGACGTTCTGCTTCTGGTGTTGGAATCCAGAATGCTTGGCCTTTTTTAAATGAAAAAGACATTCCTACGATCTCTGCATTCAAGGGGTCAATTCCTGTCGTCTCTGTATCAAAACAAACAGACTTTTCATTCATGATTAAATCCAGGACTTGCTTTCTTTTTTCAGGACTTATGGCTATTTGATAGTCTACTTTTTTATCAACGATAGTATTCAGGTTACCATCCATTTCAGCCTCTGCTTTGGCTTCAATACTTGGTGTTCCAGTTCCAAATAAATCTAATTGTCCTTCAGCTGAAACAGACTTTCCTAGAATTATTTCTTCACCTATTACTCTACGTGCTAAAGTTTTGAATTCTAGTTTAGTAAAGACTTCACGAATTTTATCTTTGTTAGGTTCTTCAAGAACCAATTTTTCGGCTTCAAATTCAATTGGAACATCGAGTATAATGGTGGCCAAAAGTTTAGACATAATTCCTTGCTCAGCAAATTGGATTACATTTTCCTTTTGCTTTCCTTTCAGCTCATGAGCATTTTCGATTAAACCTTCAACAGAACCGTATTGCGCCACTAATTTCTTTGATGTTTTTTCACCAATTCCTGGGATGCCTGGAATGTTATCTACGGCATCACCCCACAGACCTAGAATGTCAATCACTTGTTCTGGACGTTCTACTTCGAATTTTTCTTGTACTTCAGGAATTCCCCAGATTTCTGACGGTTTACCTCCACGAGCTGGCTTATACATAAATATGTTTTCAGATACTAGCTGGGCGTAATCCTTATCAGGTGTCATCATATAGGTAACGAAACCTTCTTTTTCCGCTTTTTTAGCAATTGTACCTACAACATCATCAGCCTCGTATCCAGCGACTTTTAAGACAGGAATATTAAATGCTTCTATAATTTCTTCAATTGGTCCGAGCATCGCAGCAATATCTTCTGGCATGGCTTCACGATTCGCTTTATAATCTGAAAATTCTTCAGAACGATTAGTTTCTTCTGGCGTATCAAAGCACACAGCAATGTGCGTAGGCTTTTCTCTATTAATAACATCCAATAACGCAGTAGTGAAACCAAATGCGGCCGAGGTGTTTTGTCCTTGGCTATTCATTCTGGGGTTTTTAATAAAGGCGTAATAAGCTCTATAGATTAATGCAAATGCATCTAATAAAAACAGCTTTTTTGGATGTTCTGGAGTCATAATCGACGGTTAAATTAAGGAACTACAAGATAGAGAATTTACAAGGAAAATCAACTCTTATTCTCGTGTCTTATTTGGTAAAAGTGAGTTATTTGTTCAGGATAACGCGTTCTACGTTATTTTCTCCAAAAGCATACATCATATAGGCCAAAGAAGGCATTGGCTTGGTAATTATAAGATTTGCTTTCTTGCCAATAGTTATACTGCCTAATTCATCACCTAATTCCATGGCATAGGCTCCATTTAATGTCGTGGCGTTGATTACTTCTTCCGGAGTAAGCTTCATTTTGATACATCCTAATGAGCCTACCAATTGCATATTTCCGCTAGGGGTGGATCCAGGATTAAAATCACTGGCTAAGGCCACTGCAGAATTATTATTGATTAATTCCCTAACGGGAGTATAAGGAATATTTAGAAAAAATGAGCAGCTTGGCAGGCCGGTTGCTATTGTATCTGAGGCCTTTAAAGCTTCGAAATCTTCTGAAGTCATTTCTTCAAGGTGGTCTACAGAAACTGCATTGTATTCTAAGCTGGCCTGAATTCCTCCCGTCGAAGAAAACTGATTCACATGAACTTTAGGCTTCAACCCGTATTGAGCTCCAGCCGCTAAGATTTGTTGGAGTTGAGCGACTGTGAAATAGTTTCTTTCGCAGAAGGCATCAATGTAGTCTGCTAGACCTTCTTCTGCAATAACAGGTAGCATATCATTGATGATTAAATCAATGTAGGCCTGCTGGTTTTCTTTATATTCAGAAGGAAAGGCATGCGCTCCTAGAAAAGTGGCTTTGATTGTTAAGTTTGAATTCTCTTTAAGACGCTTGATCACACGTAGCATTTTTAACTCAGCATCAACGCTTAGTCCATATCCACTTTTTATTTCAATAGCTCCTGTTCCGTAAGCTTTAACTTCATCTAATCTCTTTAATGCATCTTGATAAAGATCTTCTTCAGACATTTCAGCTAGCTTAGCAGCTGAATTTAGAATTCCTCCTCCCTTTTTACCGATCTCCTCATAACTCAAGCCATTTATTCTATCTACAAATTCACCTTCTCTTGGTTTGGCAAAAACAAGGTGCGTGTGTGAATCACAAAAGGCAGGTAGTACGAACTTTCCTTCGGCATCAATTATTTCTAAATCGTTCCAGTTTGAGACACCAGAAAGTTCGTCCATCGGTCCGTAATAGGCGATTTTACCGTCTTCCACTGCTAGAAAAGCATTCTCTATTTGGGAAAGTTGTGAAAGGTCAGCTCCTTTTAAAGCGGCACTGGAATTTTCAAGAACACCAACAAGTGATTTGATGTTTTTGATTAGAATATTCATACGAAAGTGAGTTTACTCGAAGTTACTTTCTTCCTCTTCAATAAGGTTATCGTAAACCCTAACGTTGGATTTATCTTCTTTAATGAAGTAAACTTTCGTTAAATCTCTGTACTCCATTTCGTTGATATAGAAATCTTTAACTAATGGGTTGATTAATCGAATATCGATATTGAACATTAATGGCATAACTACTGCATCATTAATGATCATTTGATCAGCTTGAGCATACATGTTCATTCTAGTTTCAAGATCGATTTCTTTTAATGCAGACTCATAAAGCGCGTCAAACTCCGGGTTATTATAACGGAAGAAGTTGATGGTCGCCTCTCCTACGTCTGCATAGTTTCCGCCGTAGAATAAGTCTAGGAAGTTAGAGGGGTCTGGGTAATCTGCGATCCAACCGAATCTCCAAAAATTAACTTCACCCTTTTCAACTTTCGGGAATAAATCAGCCATTTCTTGAACCTCAATATTCACGGTTACTCCTAGGTTGTCTTTTAGCATTTGCGAAATGAAGTCAGCGATTTTTTTATTTGTACCACCGCTTGAATTCATGTGAAGCGTTACTTCAGGAAAACCATTTCCATTCGCATAACCAGCTTTAGCCATTAATGACTTAGCTTTTGCAGGATCATAATTGAATCCTTCAATTTTTTCAGATGGATAACCACTCATTGGGGGAACAAAACCTCCGTGAGCCGCAACCCCTTCACCTTCCAATACGAATTCAACTAATGAGTCCCTATCAATTGCGTAATTGAAGGCCAGACGTACATTTTTATCTCCAAAAACTTCATCAGTAAATAGGAAACCATAGTATTGAATATTTAAACTGTTTACGGTTTGTACTTCGAATTGACGGTTTTTACCATCCAACGCCTCGTCAAGTGTTCCCATTACGTTAGGAATTTCCTCTACTGGAATTCCCCAAATCATATCCAACTCTTCGTTTTTAAAGGCGGTTAAAGAAGTAGATTTATCTTTAATGAAAGAAATATTCACTTTTGCTAAGAATGGCAGCTGGTTCCCAAACTCGTCTTTAGCCCAGTAGTTAGGGTTTCTTCTAAACACAACTTCTTCACCGTTTTTGATAGTTTCAGGAATAAATGATCCAGTTCCTACAACTCTATCCGTCATTCCTTCATATCCATACTTATCAATAGCTTCTTTCGGATATATGGCAGTTGAAAGAATAGCCAATAAGTTATTCATCCCAGAATATGGATCAATTAAGTTGATCTCCAATTCAGAATCTCCATTAGCTACAATACCTGATACATCGTCAGATTTTCCGGTAAAATAATCGTCAGCTCCAACAATTCTATTTCTGAATAGCGAAGCCCACTTGTTCATTTCATGGTTTGAACATACAAAGTCAAGGCAATACTTTACGTCTGCTGCGTTAACTGCTCTTCCTTTACCATCAGCAAAGCACTCATCGTCATGGAACATTACACCTGAACGAATTTTGAATGTGTATTTAGTCTTTGAATTATCTAGCTCAAAGCTTTCAGCAATACAGGGTTCTGCTTCTAAGGTTTCTTGATTTAGTTTAAAAAGCCCTTCATATCCAAGACTCGAAATGTGCGTTGAATAAACATCATTTGTTGATGGTGGGAAAAGAGTAGAATAGCTCTCTATTGAGTTCAATCTCAAAATACCACCTTTAAACTTACCACCTTCAACTTTGGTAAGCTCATTTGGATCACCTAATTCATCATTATTTGAATCGGAATCATCGCCACCACAACTCATTAGTAATGAAGTAGTAGCTAAAAATAAAAACAATAGCTTTGAGATTTTCATAGTGCGTTCTAAATCAGGAAGGCAAATATAAAAATTCTTGCGGATGTTTTACGTTAAAGTACTAGATAGAAACACTTCTTCTGAAAGGATTTCTATGGGTATAATGATCTGGATTCGTAAATCGTAACGAAAGTTCGAATCCCCCTCTGTAATTCGATGCTTGATTTAAGCGTGAAACATTAACATCGTATGACAACCCTATTGACATTGAATACATTTGGAAATAGACTTGTGGAACAATGGCGTCAAATATGTTGGTTATTCTGATATCAGTACCAAAAGCAATAGAGGTTTCCGTTTTCAAACCTGTAGATTTTGACCCAGTAGTAAAGCTGTATTTCCAGAGCGTACCCAACAATATTTCATGTTGAGCACCTTGCTTTACCAATGTCATATTTGGGTATATAAATAGGTTATCGTTTCTTGTTCCGAAAAGGCCGTTAGCGTGTAATACCATTCGCATTGGAACTCGTGTTGTATTATCAGTAAAATAGGAATATCTAGGCCTGTTTAAATGGAAAACTGAAAATCCGATTTTAGCATCGTAAGGTGCGTGCTGCACAACATTTTTATCACGTTTGTTATACCAGTAAGCAACTCCGAATGAAGCATCAAAATAGTTTTGTGGTACAAATTCAATTCCTTCGCCATTTGACAATGCTGGGTCGAAATTAATTCCGTCGTATTGACTTCCCCATTGCATATTTGAAGTATTCAACCCGGAATTGGTGAAATTACCGTTTACTGCAACGCAAAAACGGGCGTTTCGATTTACCTGTAATAAGGTATTAAATGAGAGGCCTGCCGAAGTGTTTCCAAGTTGTACATCGCCAGATACATCACGAGTGGCATAAGCACCAAGTGCAAAAAAGGTAGGATTTCGCCTTCCTTTTCCAAAGCTTACTTCTCCACTCGCCGCATAAGTTCTGAAGCTATTGTTTATTGATTGCCATTGATCTTTCCAATTCGCTGTACCCCTTAAGTTTCCACTGAAAGCACCAGTAAATGCAGGGTTTAATTGAAATTCAGAGCGAATAGTTTGTGAAAAATGAATATCCTGGGCGCGGGCAGTAAAAGATGCACACGTCAGTATAAAAACGGTAATGTAAATTGCCCGTATCACTAGCTTATTATACTGAGTATAACAATTTAGGTTACTGAAAAGTTACAAAGAAAAACCCCCGGTTTCGCCGGGGGTCTAAACAGAAATTTATTTTACGGGTTTCAGTTCAAAATTATCCATGAACTTTGTGGTGAAATTACCGTCCTTAAAATCTTTATTTTTCATCAATTGCTGGTGAAAAGGTATTGTGGTTTTTACACCTTCAATGTAGTACTCTTCTAAAGCACGTTCCATTTTAGTAATTGCCTCTTCACGTGTTTGTGCAACAGTGATTAATTTAGATATCATTGAATCATAGAAAGGAGGAATAACATACCCAGCATAAACATGAGTATCTAAACGAATTCCATGCCCTCCTGGTGAATGATATTCTGTGATTTTTCCCGGACAAGGTCTGAAATCACTGAAAGGATCTTCTGCATTGATTCTGCATTGAATTGCATGAAGTTTAGGAAAATACTCTTTACCTGTGATCTTTTCACCCGCAGCTAGTTTAATTTGTTCCTTGATGAGGTCATAATTAATTACCTCTTCGGTAATCGTGTGCTCAACCTGGATACGCGTATTCATTTCCATGAAGTAGAAGTTTCTGTGCTTATCTACCAAGTATTCGATAGTACCAACACCTTCGTACTTAATCGCCTTAACCGCTTTAACAGAAGCTTTTCCCATAGCCTTTCTTAACTTATCAGTCATAAAAGGAGATGGTGTTTCTTCTACTAGCTTTTGATGGCGACGTTGGATAGAGCAGTCTCTTTCAGATAAGTGACAAGCATTTCCATATCTATCACCAGCAACTTGGATTTCTATGTGACGAGGATCTTCAATGAATTTCTCCATGTACATTCCGTCATTTCCAAATGCAGCTTTAGCTTCTTGACGAGCAGAATCCCAAGCATCTTTCAGCTCTGATTCTTCCCAAATGATTCGCATTCCTTTACCACCACCACCGGCAGTAGCTTTCATCATTACTGGATAGCCAATTTTCTTCGCTTCCTTTTTCGCATGATCGATATCTTCAAGGATACCTCCTTCACCCGGAACACATGGCACACCAGCTTCAATCATGGTTGCTTTAGCCGAAGCTTTGTCACCCATTGCGTTGATCATTTCTGGCGATGCACCAATGAATTTGATTCCGTTCTCTTCACATACTTTTGAAAACGCCGCGTTCTCTGATAAGAATCCGTAGCCAGGATGCACAGCATCAGCATTGGTTATTTCACAGGCCGCAATTATTCTAGGGATATTTAAATAAGATTCAGAACTGGCTGCTGGGCCGATGCAAACAGCTTCATCCGCAAAACGAACGTGAAGACTGTCTTGATCGGCTAATGAATAAACAGCAACCGTTTTGATTCCCATTTCCTTGCATGTACGAATTACACGCAATGCAATTTCACCCCTATTGGCGATCAGAATTTTTTGGAACATATTTTAATCTATTCTAAAAGAGTTTTATTATTTCTTTTTAGCTGGTTTGTGAGGGAAATAGATAGTTTCATCTGAGTTGTAGAAGAAACTTAGGCCTTTATGTTTCTCAATAAATGCTTTTAAATCTTCAGATGTATTGAATGTTTCATCAATATTATCTGTCACCTCATAAACAGTTAATTGTTTTGATTTTCCAGCAACATCGATTTCTAATTTGTGTAGGTGGTAATCTCCCATTCCATCTTCTTGAATGTTCATGAAAGTCTCATCACCAACCATTGAAGTATGCATGTGATATTTCTTCTCAGACCAAGTTGAGTCGTAAGTTGAGTATGAGTGCTCAATAATTTCGTATTTAACTTTATCGAATTTTCCAATTTCGAAATAAGTTGCCTCTTCACCGTATTCCATTTCACCAGAAGCGATCCAGTAACCTAAAAGGTCTTTGTTAATTTTCTCTACCGGTTTAGAGATTGGAACTCTTGATTGGTAAGGACATGCAGTTAAGATTAGCATAAGTCCAGCTAATGCAGATACTCTAAATAAAGTTGCTTTCATTTTTTGTTAGTTTTAAAGTTTAAGATGGATCAATTATGAAGAGTGGTTGATCGTATTCCACTGGAGTATTTTCCTCCACTAATACTTTGACAACTTTACCAGACACCTCTGCCTCGATTTCATTGAAAAGCTTCATGGCTTCGATTATACAAATTACATCACCTTGAGCCACGCTATCACCAACATTAATGAACGGATCTTTATCCGGAGCAGGTCTGCGATAGAATGTACCAATCATTGGGGACTTAATAGTGATGTGATTACTGTTTTCCTCTGCTGCAGGTTGCGCTGCAGGCGCAGCCTCTTGAGCTGCAGGAGGAGCTGCAACAGCAGCTGGTTGTTGAACAACTGGAGCGGCATGCACTACAGGAGCAGCCTGTTGAACTACGATTTGCTCAGCACCACTAGAATGATCGGTTTTAATAGTTATTTTAAAATCTTCTTTTTCAAGACTTACTTCATTTACACCCGACTTAGATACAAATTTGATTAGATTTTGAATGTCTTTAATATCCATATTGACTTTCTATTAATAAGCCCATTTAACGTAGATAGCACCCCAAGTGAATCCACCGCCAAACGCAGCCATTATTACATTATCTCCTTTTTTTAGTTTTTCTTCCCATTCCCATAAACAAAGTGGAATAGTACCAGCAGTGGTATTTCCAAATTTCGCAATGTTCACCATTACTTTTTCTTTGTCTAATTCCATGCGATTTGCCGTGGCATCGATAATGCGTAAATTGGCTTGGTGCGGTACCAACCAATCAACATCCGTGCCAGTGAGATTGTTGCGATTCATAATCTCTACAGCTACATCCGCCATGTTTTTAACGGCATGTTTAAATACTGTTTTTCCTTCCTGGAATACGTATTGACCAGGTGTTTCTGCATTTTCCTTAGTGATTGGCTCAACCGAACCACCAATGCTCTGCAATAAATATTCTCTACCTGAACCGTCACTCTTAAGAATTGCATCTTGAATACCTAAACCTTCATGGTTCGCTTCAAGAAGCACACCACCTCCACCATCACCAAAGATGATACAAGTAGCTCTATCTTTATAATTGATAATTGAAGACATTACATCCGCTCCAATTACAATAATTTTCTTGTGTGTTTGATTTTCAATATATACTCTACCAATATCAAGTGAGTATAAAAATCCTGAACAGGCGGCACTTAGATCAAATCCCCAAGCATTCTTTAAGCCTGCCTTGTCACATATAACGTTGGCCGTGCTAGGAAATCTATAATCTCCTGTAATGGTTCCAACAATTAACATGTCAATTTCTTCTGGCGAATAACCAGTCTTATTTAGAATACCCTGAACTATCTCAACACCGAAATCGGACAACGCTTCACCGTCGGCGGCCATTCTACGTTCTTTAATTCCAGTTCGAGAGGTTATCCATTCGTCATTGGTGTCCACCAATTTTTCTAAATCGTGGTTGGATAAAATTTTCTCAGGGACATAACCTTGGACTGCCGTGATAGCTGCGGTTACTTTAGTCATAATTTGTTAACGCAATTAGGGTTTCAATTAATGGTCGCTAAAATTACCAAATTTTCGGTACTGAGGCCTTTTTTTGGTCGAAAAAACAAAAAAATCGCTAAAAATGACTTTAAACAATAAAAAAAAGGATGGTTTTTGGCCATCCTTTTTCTTTAAAATTTTGAGTTGAATTAGACTGCTAAGTCTTTTTCCATTACTACTTTTCCTTTGTAGTATAGTTTCCCTTCGTGCCAGTGAGCGCGATGAAATTTATGCGCTTGACCAGTTGTAGGACAAGTAGCAAGGTTGTCAGCAACCGCTTTAACATGAGTTCTTCGCTTGTCTCTTCTAGTCTTTGAGATCTTTCGCTTTGGATGTGCCATGTTTGTTAATTTAAAAAGTTATTTCAATTTCTTTAATTCATTCCAACGAGGATCAACGTCCTCTTCATCGTCTTCATCACTTCTGTTATCTGAGGCGCTATCAGACTCAACCATTAAATATTGGTCTAACGCATTTAACATTTCGAGGTTACATTCACCTTCTGGGTGAACACGTTTTGAAGGAAGCTGCAAAGCAGCAAACTCATAAATTGGATGCTGAATGTTGATAGAGATATCATTAGGATGAATCATTACTATTTTTTCATCGTCCAAGTCTGCCTCACCAAACTTATAAATTAACTCATCAACAGTAGCGATGTACAGTTCCATATCATCTGTGCAACGATCACAAGTAGTAACCACTGTGCCAGATATATCAAACTCAGCGACCATCATAGTCTCTCGTTTGTCAAGTGTCAATTTAACTTCCAAATCGGCGTCCGAAATGTCAGAATAATCAAGAAGTTCAAAGAACGGTTTACCTATTTTATAGTTGAAGTGATGAATCTCATCTTTTAACCCAGTAAAGGTTATTTTGTATTCGCTTCCTTTCTTCACCTCAACAAAAAATGGGATGCAAAGGTATAAATAATTTCAATGAAACCTAGAACTATTTAGTTTTTTGTTTTTCAAGCGGATTACTATGCATTTCGTCGTACTGCTTTCTATTTCTGTAAATGTCGCATGCTGCGAAGTAGGCATTTCTAAATGATCTTTCCGAAGCCTTGTTTCTGCCTGCTATATCGTAGGCCGTACCATGGTCAGGAGAAGTTCTAACGATTGGCAATCCTGCCGTAAAATTAACTCCTTCATCAAACGAAATAGATTTAAACCCTACCAAACCTTGGTCATGATACATGGCTAAAACCGCGTCAAAGTGCTTCAGATTGGAAGATCCGAAGAATCCATCTGAAGAATAAGATCCATAGATTAACTCTCCCTTATCCCTGTATTTTTGAATCACCGGATTAATGATATTAATTTCCTCTGACCCTAATGTTCCGCGGTCGCCAGCGTGAGGATTCAATCCAAGCACTGCAATTCTTGGTTTTTTAATTAAAAAGTCACGCTTCAATGAAGTTAGCATCAGGTTTAATTTCTTTTCAATGGCCTCAGGGGTAATTTTTGAAGCTACTTCTCGAAGAGGAATATGGCCTGTAACAACTCCAATTCGTAATCCGTTTGACACCATAAACATCAAGACATCGTCGGCTTTGGAATGATGCGCTAGATATTCTGTATGTCCTGGAAATTCGAACCCAGCGTCACGAACGCAATCTTTATTAATTGGAGCAGTAACTAGGGTGTCTATTTTTCCTTCTACTAAATCTTTTGTCGCCGCTTCAAGTGACTTTAGGGCGTATTTTCCTCCATTCTCGTTCTTCTCTCCTAAAGCGATATTCACTTCCTCTTTCCAACAACTCACCAAGTTGATTTTTTTAGGTTTTGCTTCAGCTGCACTTTTTATACTTAGGAAATTGAAGTCGGAATTATCCAGCGTTTTTTTGTGATAGCTTAGCACTTTTCCAGAACCATAAATAATTGGAATTGAACTTGCGAATATTTCATGGCTTGAAAGAGCTTTTATAATCACTTCTGGTCCAATACCATTGATATCACCCATGGAAATACCAACTTTTAATAACTTTTTATCTTTCATAAGAGCTTTGTCTATGATTTTAATGTGAAGTACTCTATTAACAATCTCACACCAACTCCAGTTCCACCTTTTCCTCTATAGCTATCTCTACCTGTTAAAAACGCAGGTCCAGCAATATCTATATGAATATAAGGAGCCTTAACGAAATGTTCTAAGAACTTTCCGGCAGTAATCATTCCTGCACTCGCTCCACCTAGATTTTTTAAATCAGCGATATCTGATTTCATTTCTTCTCCCCACTCTTCCCAGAATGGAAATTGCACAACACGATCATGACTGATTTGTCCTGCTTTTTCAAGTAAGTCAAGTTCTTCTTGTTTAGCATTACCCATAGAGACGGAAGCATGTGTTCCAATGGCTCTTGCTGCGGCTCCTGTTAACGTAGCGGCATCAATAACTATTTCAGGTTTGAATTTGTTCGAGTAAGCCAAAGCATCCGCTAATATCATTCTCCCCTCAGCATCCGTATTCAACACTTCAACGGTAGTTTTATCGAACATGGTTACTACATCTCCTGGAGCATAAGCATTTTTGCCAGGTCTATTGTCT
Organism: Crocinitomicaceae bacterium; assembly: GCA_022447665.1. Taxonomy (GTDB): domain Bacteria; phylum Bacteroidota; class Bacteroidia; order Flavobacteriales_D; family Crocinitomicaceae; genus JAKVAQ01. Next base: position 92,981 of record JAKVAQ010000001.1, on the reverse strand, counting down.
GTTGCAGGAAGTAAGGTGATAATGTGTAAAGGCAGTTTAAGCTTTGCGATTGCGTAAGTAGTTGCCGCCATCATTGCCGCTCCACCCATATCACATTTCATTTGATCCATTGAGTTCGCTGTTGGTTTTAAACTTAATCCTCCGGTATCATAAACCACTCCTTTACCAACAAGTACAATTGGTTTTTTATTCTTCGCTTTTTTGGGAGCCCATTCCATAATGGTAAATGTTGGCGGATCAAAAGAGCCTTTGTTCACCGCAAGTAGCCCTCCCATTTGTAAGGCTTCAATTTTGGCCTTTTCTAAGATTTCAACTTTTATTCCCGTTCCTTTACATTTTGACTTAACTTGATTGCTAAGTTCCTCTGCGGTCAAAAAAGAAACCGGTTCGTTAACAAGGTAGCGTGCCCAATGTGTCGCTTCTGTTGAAATACTAATTCTCGAAGCATTCACTTTTGTATTGGTGACGAAAACAGTTTTTAGTTTTGTTTCAGATTTCTTCTTTTTATACTTATCGAATGTGTAATCACTTAAGGTAAATCCCTCTAAAAACAAGGTTGTTGCTAGTGCCGATTTTCCTTCTACCGAAACTGACTCAGCTTCATTTTTCAAAATTGAATAGACTAGATTGCCTAACTTTCTCAATCCTTCTCGATTTGGATAACCGTTTGGATTTTTCTTGTTTAAACTAGAAAATGGAACTATGAAGGTATAGGTTCCAGCATCGTTAATATGTGCTAAGGACTTAGCTTTTAACTTTTCACTGAAATAACTAAGGTTCTTTTTTGAAAGTTTTAATGCTTTAAGCTCGGTCAAATTTTGTACGATGTAAACATGATTCTTACTAGAATTCTTTACCTTTTTTTCTAACGTGATGTTCATTTTCGGAATTTTTGTAAAGTTAATTATTAATCGCTCTTAATTCTAGAGGATAAATATTTAGGACTAATTATTCAACTAAACGCAGAGTTTGTGCGTTTTTAATTACGCGTTTACCTCCTTATTCATACCTTTGGTGATACATCATAATACTTTGATTAAAAGATTATTCATATTAACCCTAGCCTTGTTAGCGATAAGTTCTAACGCAAATGCTACGCACAATAGAGCGGGCTCTATTACCTACGTGCACTTATTTGGAACTACCTACGAGTTTACCGTAACTACATGCACAAGAAGTACAAGTGAGGCTGATAGACCAGAGTTAGTGATTGATTATGGAGATGGTTCGAGGGACACTATTGAAAGAATAACCTCTTTGACGGAAGTATTACCTGCATACGAAGTTCAGAAGAACTATTACAAAGGGGTTCATACTTTTACAGGAGCTACAACCTATACAATAAGTGTGGAAGATCCTAATCGTAATGCTGGTGTGGTGAATATTGTAAATAGTGTTGATAAAGTATTTTGTATTCAAACAGAACTGGTTATTTCACCATTTATAGGAGACCCAAATAACTCCTTAATTATTGAAGATTGCCCTTGTCCCACATTTGGATGTGTGAATGAAATATTTTGTTTTAATCTTTCAGCGTATGACCCTGATGGCGATAGTTTGAGTTATTCTTTGATTCCCTGCAAGGGTGAAGACTGCTTGGATATGGCTGTTCCCGAAGTTTACAGGTATCCACCAGATGTTGGAGGAGGAGTAATCTCTATTGATCCTGTAACAGGAACATTATGCTGGGATGCACCATTAATTCAAGGAGTTTTTAATGTGGCGATAAAAATTTCGGAATGGCGGGAAGGAATATTTGTGGGTTCTGTGATCCAAGATTTACAATTTAATATTGTTGTGTGTTCTCATCAACCTCCTGATATTTCTGTAGTTCCTGATAGATGCGTATTCGTAGGTGATAATATTGATATTTCAGTTACGGCTACTGACAGCGAGGATTTTGTTACACTTTTTGCAACAGGAGCTATCTTCAATTTATCTGATAATCCAGCATCTTTTCCAGAGACAACAGGATTTTTAACTACTTCGAGTAATTTTACTTGGACACCAAATTGTAATAATGCCTCTGAGACACCTTACAGTGTTGTTTTACATGCAGATGACGACAATAACATACAGTTGACCGACATCAAATCATTCAACATTAAAGTAAATATACCTCCCGTTACTGGCTTAACGGCGAACCCTGTTGGTAATTCTATTGAATTGGACTGGGATGATGCCTTGTGTGCGGGAACCTATAACATTTACAGGTCTACCGATAGTTCTTCGTTAACCTTCGAATGTTGTGACCCGAATGCTGCTCTAATTATGGGTTACGAGCTTATTGGCACTTCAACAACATCTGATTACGTAGATAATTTAGAATTGGTGGTGGGGAATGAGTATTGCTACCTAATAACCGTTGTATCAGGGAATAATGTAGAGGGCTGTATTTCTGAGCAAGTATGTTCAAGCTTGAAATTTGAAGTACCAATTTTGACTCATGTTTCCATCGCAACTACAGATGCTAGCACCGGTGAAGATTCGGTTTATTGGGCAACTCCCAAAGAGCTCAATACAACAGCAATTCCAGGACCTTATCATTATCAGCTTTATCGATCGGAGGCTTCTTCAGGAATGGAAACATTAGTACTTACTACACCACCACAAGCTTCGATTGTAAATCCAGATACTGTTTTTTATGATTCTGGACTTAATACTGCAGATAATGCCTATACATACAGAGTAGAATTGTATAGTGATGGAACTTTCATAGGAAGTTCAATAGAAGCAACCTCAATTTATGCGTCAACGATTCCTAATGATAATCAGTTAGAAATTACGTGGGTGGATGATACACCTTGGTCGAACGATACCTTTGTTGTTTACCGTGAAACTTTTGTAGGCTCAGGTGTTTTTGATTCTATTGGTTTTACCTTAACCAATTCATATATCGACGATACTTTAACAAATGGCGTACAATACTGCTATAAGGTCAAATCTATAGGTCGATATTCAGCAGATGGTATTGTAAGGCCTATTGAGAATTGGTCGCAAGAAACCTGTGGTGTTCCTTTTGATTTTACACCACCATGTTCGCCTACCCTTTCGGTCGATGTCGATTGTGAGTTAGAGGAGACCTATTTGATATGGAATAATCCGAACAATTCATGTGCGGATGATGTTACCAGATATAACATTTACTTCGCACCTTTTGAAGGAGATAGCTTAATGTACTTAACAACCTTAAATTCTGATGCAGACACATCATTTGTGCATGCTGAAAGAGGAAGCGTTGCAGGTTGTTACTATGTAACGGCATTAGACTCAATTCAATATGATAATGAAAGTGAGCCTTCAACCATAGTTTGCGTGGATAATTGTGATGGATTTTATGAATTACCGAATGTGTTTACACCAGACGGAAGCAACGTGAATGATTTCTACCATCCAATTCTTCCCATCAAATTTGTGGATAGTGTTGATTTCAATGTTTACAATAGATGGGGTGATTTAGTCTTTAAAACTAATGACCCATTGATTAATTGGGACGGAACGGATATGGATAGTGGTAAACCTTTGGCAGATGGAGTGTACACCTATACGATAATCGTTTATGAAATTAAGTTAGAAGGGTATATCCCAAGATCCTTCCACGGAATTATACATATTGCAAACGCAAAATAATACAATGTTTACAGGAATTATTGAAGGAAAAGGAGAGCTAAAAAAAGTAGTTCAAGAAGATACAAATGCGCATTTAACTTTTTCAAGTTCTTTTACAAACGAACTGAAAATAGACCAAAGTTTAGCCCACAATGGATGTTGTTTAACTGTAGTTGAAATAGAGGGAGATGAATACGTTGTTACCGCAATCGACGAAACATTAAAACGCACGAATATTGGAGGCTTAAAAGAAGGAGATGTTGTGAATTTGGAGCGTTGTACTCAAGTAGGATCCAGGTTGGATGGACACATTGTTCAAGGCCATGTGGATACTGTTGGAACTTGTTCTAAAATAGTAGATCATGAAGGTAGTACAGAGTATTTCTTTGAGTACGACTATCCGGAAATCACAGTGGAAAAGGGATCAATTACAGTGAACGGGGTCAGTCTTACGGTGGTTCATTCGTCTGAGAATTCATTTTCAGTTCACATTATACCATATACACAAGAACACACCAATTTTGGAAAATTTGAAATTGGAACTAAAGTCAATTTAGAGTTTGATATTGTTGGGAAGTACGTGAGAAAAATGATGGGTGATAGAGCTCTATAAAAAGCTGCGATAATCTAACATATTTGCCTCTGCGCGAATTAGCAAATAAGTTTTTTCAAATTCTGAATCATCGTCTATTTTACTCAGTCGATCGAGTCTGTATTGATCAAACTTTTTAATTGCTTCCAACTCATCTTCTGCCATAGTTTCATTGGCATATAGCCTGTCTTTCAGGTCATTAATTGTGACCGTATCAAAAATGGTATTTGATCCGAGAGTCTGATTCATTTAAGCGCGCAATACTACTATAAAGACGGGTAAAAACCGTGCTCGGTTTCTTGTATTCGTTAATTTTTGTCAACACCAACTTGTTATTTCTAAATAAAGAATGAACCTTTACAGCCTAGTGTTGTACCCATAAAAAGAACATCATAATTATGAAAAAGTTTCTTCTTTTATTATTTGTACCCGCTCTAATTTATATGGGCTTTATATTGGTATCTGCTGAGAAAAATCCTTTACCCGCTGACAATAAGAATTACGAAGCACAATGGAAAAAGGTTGATTCACTTCAAAACAAAGGCCTTTATAGAATGGCACTTACAGAGGTGAATAATATTTTCAAAATTGCCTCTATTGAAAAAGCGCATAACCAAGTAATCAAGGCTGTTTTATATGAATTAAGGTTTAACACTTATTTAGAAGAGGACGATTATATTCTGGGAATTCATAAGTTGAATGAAATGATAAAGGATGCTCCTTCACCTTCAAAGGAGATCCTGCATTCACTAACGGCAGAAGTTTATTGGGGGTATTATAATGCCAACAGGTGGAAATTTGCCCAAAGGACCAATGTTGTTGAAGTTAAACTGGAAGATATACGCACATGGGATTTGGAACGAATCGCTGAAAAAGTGGTTCACCATTATTCTGCATCTTTACTTAATGCTGAAACGTCTCGATCCGAACCTATTAAGGATTTTGAACCGATATTAAACAATGCTGGTTATTCGAACGAGTTACGACCTACCCTTTATGATTTTTTAGCTTTTAGAGCATTCGAATTTTTTCAAGGTAATTCCTTTAATGTAGGTGGTAACGTAAATACTTTTTCTCTGATTCACCCCGAGTATTTTTCAGCGAACAGCAATTTCATTAAGATAAAACCAAATAAGGTCGATTCTTTAAACACCAAATTTTGGGCACTAAGGGCAATCCAAGAACTTACAAAATTTAGGACGGCCGAAAAAGATATCACCTCTTTAATACATGTTGAGTTAAGTAGATTAAAATTTATTCGAAACAATAGTGTTGTCGAAAACGCTGAAGAGCTCTATTACCAAGCTCTAAAAAGAATGACCAATAACTACCCGACCAACGACGACGTTGCTGAGGTTTGGTATAGTATCGCTGAATATCATTCTAATCTATCTTCGACTTATCATTTTAAAAGAGATACAGCTCATAGATGGGAAAAGAAAAAAGCACTCGAGATATGCCTGTCCACGATAGAAAAGTATCCAGGTTCTTTCGGAGCGAAACAATGTCAGGCGTTAGCCGATCAAATTCGCTACAAAGAGTTAAGTATGCAGTTAGAGGAGGTGGAAACCCCGAATAGTGTGGGTAAATTCAGAATTAACTATAAGAATATAGATAAGGCCTACATGAAAATTGTTAAAGTTGAAAACTCAAAGTATTGGAAAGGAAACTTCAGAACGGAGGCTTTAACAAAGTATATTCTTTCAAGAGAACCAGTTCAAGAAAAAGAACTTGAATTAACAAATCCAGGTGATTATTTAAGTCATGCTACTGAAGTAGATTTTGAAGGTCTAGAGAACGGTTATTACTACGTAATTTTATCAAGTTCATCTCAATATAAGACGAGTTCAGAAGCTTTTATTTACGCTCCATTCTGGGTAACCGATTTAATGTATCAAACAAGAGCTAAAAACGGGACGAATGAATTATTCGTTGCATCGCGAACTACCGGTAAACCTGTTCCAGGAGCTAAAGTCAAGATTACTTATGAAAAGTACAATTACAAGCTTCGAGTGTATGATGTTAAGACTTTAGGTACTTACATTACTGACGCTAATGGAATGGTAAATTTCGATTATACTGGAGACTACTACGGATACTATGCTGAGATTAAAACAAACAAAGATTTCTATGAACCACGAAATTCGAATTCCGGCTATTATTATGGGAGTTCTATTCCAAATCATGAGCAAGTAAATCTTTTTACAGATAGAAAAATTTACCGACCTGGACAGACAATCTACTTCAAGGGAATAGCGATTCATTACAAAGGAAAGGAACGGGATATAATAACTGACCGCGAGTTCAAAGTGTACTTCAAAGATGTTAATGGTCAAATAGTGGAGGAGAAAACCCTTAAGACCAACGAATTTGGTTCGTTCGAAGGAACATTTACGGTGCCATTTGGTGTATTAACTGGACAAATGACTCTACAAACTGATTATGGGACTACCTATTTCAGGGTAGAGGAGTATAAACGTCCTAAGTTCTTCGGAAAAATGGACCCAATCAAAGGGGAATTCAAGTTGGGTGATAAAATATCGGCAACCGGATTCGCGGAGGCTTATGCCGGCAATAAAATTGATGGCGCTATAGTAAAATACAGAGTTACTAGAAACGCAAGCTATTACAATAGATGGTGGTGGGGATGGTATCCGCCAACAAAACCGAAAGAAGTTATTAGTGGAGAAACGGTGACTGATGAAAACGGAAAATTCACAGTTGATTTTGAAGCTATTGCCGATGAAACATTGAATAAGAATTATTTACCAATGTTCACTTATACTGTTTATGCCGATATCACAGATATTAATGGAGAAACTCACACCACTAGTACAGGCATTACCATTGGCTATCAGAGCCTAATGTTAAACAATAACCTAAGCAGTGAAATAGAAAACAACTCTGAATTTGAATTAAGGGTATATACGACTAATTTGAGTGGAGAAGATGTTCCGGCAAAAGGAAATATCACGATTCATAAACTTCTTCAACCAGATAAGGTATTGTACTCAAGACCATGGGAAGAAGTGGATATGAAATCTTGGTCAGCAGATGAATATGCGAAACTCTTTCCACAAGAAGTGTATGAAGATGAGGATAAATATCAGACTTGGAAAAAGGGTAAAAAAGTGTTGAAGTATAATTTCGATACTCCGAAAGAAGACTCTATTATCATCTACGACTTCAAAGATTGGGAGCCTGGTGTATACAAATACGAGGCCGTTTCAACAGATAAAAATGGCTTTGAAATTAGAGATGAAAGGTTCTTTACTGTTTACAATAGAGAAGCGAAAAACATACCTACAAATGAGACCTTTTGGGCGAGATTATTGAAGTACTCTTGTGAACCAGGCGAAAAGGCTCAGGTGCTTTTCGGAACTGCAGAGGAGGAACTTTATGTTAAAATTGAAGTAGAGCATGAAGAAGAAATCGTTGATAGTAAAATCTTAAATCTAAAAAATGAGCAAATCATTTTCGAGCATAATGTAATTGAGGCCTATAGAGGAGGCTTTACCATTCATATTTTAGCAATAAAGAACAAGCACTATTTTAATCAGTCAATATATGTGAGTGTTCCCTATACAAATAAGCGATTGGACCTGAACTTTGAAACATTCAGAGATAAGCTAAAACCGGGAGAAGCAGAAGAGTGGATTATTAGTATTCGAAATGCGAAAGATGGTAAAGAGCAGGCTGAGTTACTTGCTACGCTATATGACCAAAGTCTGGATGCGTTATATACTCCTAACCAATTTTACATGAGTATTTATGCTTCTCATTATGCAAGAAGAGCATGGCAATATCCTACAGGGCTTGGCTTATCATACGCGTACAATAACACCTATTATTGGAATTCGGGTGCGAGTTATCCGTACCGTTATTTCCCAACGCTGAATTATCACGGATATTCAACGTATTACTATGGTCCTAATTACTGGTACCGCAGCTATAATTATGAGTACGATGATTATGGAGGAGAAGGAGATGTGCTGGAAACAGTTGCTGTTACAGGAAGTGGTTCTAAAGGAAGAAAGAACAAGGACGCAGCAAAAAGCACGAATAGTATTTTCGGTTCAGATTCATCAGTTCTTTACGATATGGATATGGAAGCTTCGGAGGATGCACCTGCCAGTGAGATCATGGAAGAACAGAGTAACAGCAGAACTGATAATACTGCTGTGCTTGGAGGAAATGTATCAACTAACCAGCAAGGCAATGCGGTGGATCTTTCGAATATTGAAGCAAGAACTAACTTTAATGAAACAGCATTTTTCTATCCTCAATTAACGACAGATGCAGACGGTAATGTAAAGGTGAAATTTACTATTCCTGAGTCATTAACAAAATGGCAATTCTTAGGGCTGGCACATACAAAAGACCTAAAGATTGGAACTATTTCTGAGCAAGTGGTAACGCAAAAAGAATTAATGGTAGTACCAAATGTACCAAGGTTCTTTAGAGAAGGTGATAAGATTACGGTATCTACAAAAATCTCTAATATCTCTGAAGGAGACCTAAATGGTAATGCGCAGTTATTCTTGATTGACCCGTTTACCGAAGAGCCTATTGATGCAAAGTTCAAATTAAAAGATGCGCAAAAAACATTCTCGGCTGAGAAAGGGAAATCAACCACGGTTTCTTGGGAGTTAGATATACCATACATGGTTTCTGCGGTGAAGTACAAGATTGTGGCGAGCGGAGGTAAACATACCGATGGGGAAGAGAACGTACTTCCAATTCTGAGCAATAGAATGTTGGTCACAGAGTCGTTACCACTACCAATTAGAGGTAAGGAAAGCAAGGAGTTTACCTTTGAAAAACTCGTAAATTCTGGAAAGAGTAATACATTACGTCATCACAGATACACCTTAGAATTTACTTCAAATCCAGCATGGTATGCTTTACAAGCCATGCCATACATGATGGAATACCCACATGAATGTGCAGAGCAAACGTTTACGCGATTTTATTCAAATACGATTGCGGCACACATCATGAATTCAAATCCTAAGATTAAGAAAGTAATTGAAGATTGGGGTCAAAATTCACCGGAAGCGTTCTTATCAAATCTTCAAAAGAATCAAGAGTTAAAAGCAGTAATGCTTGAAGAAACTCCTTGGGTATTGAATGCTAAGAGCGAAGAACAAACCAAACGTAATCTCTCAATTCTATTAGATATGGAAAGAATGTCGAGAGAGATGGACAAGGCGTTAGGAAAAGTAATTAAGGCGCAATCTGCGAATGGTGGTTGGCCATGGTTCCCTGGAATGAAAGAGAGCAGATACATTACTCAACATATCATTACTGGAATGGGTCATCTTGATCATCTAGGAATTAAAGATGTAAAAGAGAAGCGTAAGATTTGGAATTGCGTTAAGAAAGGTGTTCGTTATTTGGATGGGGAGCTTTTAAGTGATTATAATTGGATCATGCGTTATGCATCAAGTCCTGAAGATCAGCACATTGGATATACACAAATTCAATACTTATACGCTCGTTCTTATTTCCCTGAAATTGGAATGAACAAAAAAGAAGCTGAGGCGGTAGATTATTTCAAAGGTCAAGCGAAAAAGTACTGGCTAAACTTCAACATTTATGCAGAGGGTATGATTGCTCTTGCTGCACATAGATTCGAAATGAAAGACTTGGCAACAGATATTGTGAAGTCGTTGAAAGATAGATCGATTCATAAAGAAGAATTTGGCATGTACTGGAAAGACTATTATGTAGGTTATTACTGGTATGAAGCTCCAATTGAGACTCAAGCACTAATGATTGAGATGTTTGATGAGGTAACCAATGACCAGGAATCAGTTGAAGGACTTAAGATTTGGTTATTAAAAGAGAAACAAACCACCCACTGGAAAACAACCAAACAAACTACCGAAGCAGTTTACGCCTTACTATTAAAAGGAACGGATCTTTTAGCGAGCGATGAGCTGGTGCAAATTTCTTTAGGAGGAAAAGAAATAAAGTACGTGCAAGAAGAGTCTGAAAACCCATACGAAGTGAAATCAGAGGCAGGCACGGGGTATTTCAAAACGCACTGGGAAGGTTCTGCTGTGGTACCGAAAATGGGGAATATCACAGTTACAAAGTCAAATACTGGTGTTGCCTGGGGAGCAGCTTACTGGCAATACTTCGAGGATTTGGATAAGATTACGTTTGCAGAAACCAATCTCAAATTAAATAAGAAACTCTATTTGGTTGAGGTTACGCCTGAAGGGGAAAAGCTAAAACCAGTTAATGACAACAATGTTGTACATGTTGGTGATAAGTTACGCGTGAGAATTGAACTGAATACCGATCGAAATTTGGAATACGTGCATATGAAAGATATGCGCGGAGCTGGTTTTGAACCTACTACAGTATTATCGAGATACAGATATCAAGATGGTCTAGGATATTATCAAGCTACGAAGGACGCGGCAACACATTTCTTCTTTGACTTTGTTCCTAAGGGAGTTTATGTCTTTGAATATGATTTACGTGTATCTCACGTAGGTGATTTCTCAAACGGAATTACAACAGTTCAATGTATGTATGCACCGGAATTCACTTCGCATAGTAAGGGTATTAGAGTAATTGTGGAGTAGCGATTTTAATCTTGTCCTCCCCCTCAACCCCCCTCCAGAGGGGGAAGTAGACCTTGGTCTGGCATGAATGAATCCACTCATCAATTGAATGCTTAGGAAAAAGAGTATTGATTCAATAAATAATCAAAGAGAATTGCACAATCTATTCCCCCTTACGCTTGCGCTGAAGCTTCAGCGTAGGAGCATGGAGGGGGCTAGGGGGAGGATCCAGTCTATCTTCTTTCATCTATTTCTAAAATCTTGCGTAAAAAAGGTTACCTTTTCAATCTCGTTACATCTTAGGGAAAGATGAAGAGATCATGGAAGACAAAACAATAAAATTATTACACGAAGGAAAGGTAGAAAAAGCCTTTACTAAACTGTATAAATATTTCCCTAAGGTTGAGAAGCATGTCTGCATCAACTCAGGTTCTAAAGAAGAGGCGCTAGATATTTATCAAGAAGCACTGGTATTATTTTATAGAAAGGTTACGAGCAAGGAATTAAAACCCGGAACATCACCAGAAGGCTTTTTAGTAAAAACGAGCAAACTTCTTTGGAACAATGAATTGAGAAAAAAGAAACGCAGGCAAGGAAAGTCCGCAGAAGGACTTTCTTCAATCGATGATTCAGAGAACATTCAAGAAAAAATTCAACAAGAAGAACAATCCAAAATTGTTGAGAAGATCCTTCATCAAATAGGAGAAAAATGTAAATCCATCCTAACGCTATTCTATTTCGAATCGCTCTCTATGGATAAAATCGCCAAAAGGTTTGGCTATAAAACAGTGCAATCGGCTAAAGTGCAGAAATATAAATGCATGGAAAACGCTCGAAAACTTGTTTTAGAACATCAATCAAAACCTGAAAACGATTAAGCCATGAGAATTGAATTAACCCAAATAGAACGAATAGAAAATTACTTGTTAGGAACGATGAGCACTGGAGATAAAAATGAGTTTGAAAAAGAGTTGAATAGTAATCCTGAGTTACGATCTCAACTGGACATTCAAACGCAAATAGCAGAGGGAATAAGAAGAATAGGATTAACAACTACTGCACAAAAATCCTACAAAAAATACAAGGCAAAATTATTGTGGACTAAAGTGATAGTTGGCCTAGGTATCGCTGCTATAGTTGGAGGAACCATTTTTGCCGTATTGAATACTGCAGCAAATGAAAAGGAGCCACTGACTGAAGCTAACCTAGAACCAGCAACTTCTACTCATGATTATGTGGTCGAAGCCGATAAGGAGGAAACAGTTGTGGTAGATTCATTAGAGGACGGAACAGGTCTTATTGAAGGTCCACAGATCACTGATAAAGAAGTTCAAAGTTCTACAGAATTTAATACTGCTGAGAATAATAATTCCTCTGCAAATAGTTCTGGTTCCACTAGCGGATTAGAAGATTTAGATGAGCTAAATCCTTATTTAGAAACAGAAATATTTACAGTGAGTACCGATCGCGATACGGTATTGGAATCAAAGGATGGGCTAGTACTCTACCTACCAGATGACGCTTTTGAAACTTCGAGTAAGGAGGTGGATGTAATATTACAAACCGCCATTAAAACGGAGGATATACTTTATGCAGGATTAAATACAAAAACCTTGGATGGAGTGCCACTACAAACTGCGGGTATGTTTTATCTCACAGCTAAGAATAGTAGGGGTGAAGTCGCATTAAAACGTGAGATAGTGGTTGATATTCCTACTGCCGAGATTAAGTCTGGAATGGAACTCTTTAGAGGCGAGCGCTCGGAGAATAATGAGCTTTTATGGACCAATCCACGACCGTTAGAAAAGCCCTTAATTCCTATGGACATTTTAACCCTGGATTTTTATCCGCCAAACTATGAGCCAAGTATGAATGCATGGGGTTTTTCTGAAAAAGATTTTTTAGACAGTATGTATTACTCCTTTTCTAACCAAAATTATGAGAGTGATTTGAATACATTGATTGCTTATTCTAATGGTGATTTTGATGGATCTGGTATGACTTCACGAAGGGTTAATTATGAGAGTTATTCTTTCGCCAATGTTCTGCCTAATAGGATTGTTGAGAGAGATAGGTCAACGACACGTTCTGGAAGAAAACTTGACGGAAGAGTATCAACAGGTACCATGAATTCCTATGATATAAGTCGATTCGGAACAATTATGAACAAGTCAGAGAATCAACCTTATATTGATATGACTTCAAAACGAATAAAAACAGTCTCCAACGATTCCGTATGGTTTAAGGTGCGATCAAATATTAACAACACAGCAATACTCGAATGTTATATTCAAGGAACGAATTCTGATCTACCCAATGCCCATTTTCTCTATGGGGCACCAAATCCTGCAACTCCAAATATAGAAGACGAAGGAATGCTTACTTTATTCCTTTCAGACTTGAATATTACTGAAGGTTGCAGACTTTTGAGAATAGATAAGAAAGTTAGAAAAGGCAAGGGTTGGGATTGGGAAGCTCGAGACAATGAACAGTATGCTGAAGTGCGTAAGTATGAGTTTTTGATTGAATTTACATCTGCTTTTTCTCAATTAAAGTTGAACTATGCCTACCAAAGAAGACAGGTAACTTACAAGGGAGATCGAGGCTTTGGTAATGGGAGAAAAAAGGTGCGTTTCTTTTCTCCAGTAGAAGATAGTGTATTAATTACCTTTTGGCGAGATGATTCTAAGGATTTCATAAATCCAGCGTCGGTTAAAACTATTTGGGACAGAAAGTTCAATGAAACCAATTTAGCAACCAAGGCTTTTGAAGAAAGAATGGAATGGATTCATGAATCTTGTGACCAAAGAGTTTTAGATGTGTACATCAATAATTTAAATCTTCCATTACATACCGTGGATTCAATGGCTGCTCGAAGAGCAGGAGATTTGGAAGAAAAATTCTATTTATTTGGCGCTCGAGGTGAGGGACAGGTGGAATTAGAAGATGAAGCCAGCAAAGAATTGACGCAGTATTATAAAAAAAGAAGAGAAGAGATTATTAACTCGGTTTCCGAGGAACAAGCTAATTTTTGGAAAGAACAGGATAGTTTAGATAGAGATTTTGACTCGAAATCTAATATGAATCAACTTACAAATTTGGCCGCGGCATCAGACTTTAAAGGTAATGTGGACCGGTCTGGTTTTAGCGAAGGTAATATTGCAACGCAAAATGTTCAAGGCGAGAGATCATCAAGAGTTTACCGGGCTAGAATCAATATTTCTGGTTGGTTTAATTGTGATAATGTTGTTGGCATGGTGGGAGGAATTCTTACTGCACCACTAATCGGTGTTGGTGCTATAGCAGTAGGAGTTGCTAATGGAGTAAAAAATACAGTAGAGAGAGTTAAAGAAGAAATTCGATACAAAGATTGGTCGGCAACAGTAAAAGATGAAGGAGACTATGATCGTGTAAATCTTTATTTGGTGCCTACTCATTTAACTAGTTATTTGAAAATCAATAAAGGTCCTGCAGGTAATTATACCTATGAAATTAATGGCGATTATGATTATAAAACTTTGGTCATGGCTTGGCGAGGCAGCGAGATTTATTATTCATTGTGTAATACGAAGAAAAATGATGGGGAATTGGAGTTGGCTCTAAGTGATGATGAGACCGTAAAGTCGATTATTCGTCAGGAAATTCCAAATGTCAGAACTTTGACTGAAAATGTGGACTATGTTACTCTTTCTCAAGCGAATAATCAAAGAAAGAAGGAAAATGATTGGCGGAAAGAATTTCGAGAAAAAGTGAAGCCAGCGATTTTTCCATGCCTCGTAGGTGAAAATAATATAAACGATAATTTTTCAGGTAAAGAAGATGTCATTGTTCCCGAATATCTTGAGTCGAATGAACCTTTTGAGTTGAAATGGAATATAGACCCTAAAGACTTCAAAATGGAATTAATAGGTTCAAATGGAGAATTAATCGCGACTGTAACTGATCCTAATGGTTCTTGGTCAATAGAAGATGATTTCGAATATAGAATAACTTATCTTAACAGGAATAATGAACAGAAAAGCATGGTAGGTAACATTGTGCATGAATACCGAGGTAAATTTGCTTTGCCATAACAGTCTTATATATCTTCGGCACTTCGAGACGATTGTCTTTCGGGACAATCCCTCAGTGTCCTTTCATTGTGCAAGCTGGTAGCTGAGCCTGTCGAAGTCATATTTGATGGCTTTTTGCACTTTCCGCAAAACCTAAATCGAATAGCGAATATCAATTAGAAAATCGTTTGTATTTGGGCCAATTTTGAATCAGAAATAAGATTTAAATGAAAAAGATATTAACCCAAATTACTGAGAAGTTTACACCAAACACTAATAGTCTTTTATGGCGTACAGGATTGTCGAGAGCCAGAGCTGGAGTGCATTTTAAGGCTTTTGAGAATAAATCTGCATTGGTATCGAGGTTCTTGGCAGATGAAATCAACTTAATGATTGAGATTACTTCAGGAGCGTATAATTCAAAGGTGGTTTCAAAAGTATTTGAACCGGTGCAGTTTAGTACGCCTGGATATAATGTATTGCGCTTTCATGAAAGTGAAATTCAAACCAATGTTTATGCTGTGCTTGCGCATATTGAATATGAGGTTTACAGGTTAAAGCAATTGAACGAGAAGAGAGTTTTGATTCGGCCTTTGGGGTAATAGTAAAGGTCCTCCCCCTCAGTCCCCCTCCAAAGGGGGAAGCGCATCTTGCACCTTATGTGCTCAAATCATAAGAACAAAATTATCTAATAAAGAAAAGATAGGTTCATCAGCAACATTAATCTGACCAGCATTATTTAATCCCCCTTTGGAGGGGGAAACAGGGGGAGGACATGAAATATTCCAATAACAACTATAACAAAGATTTAAGGAAATACTCCAAAGAATTAAGACTTGAGTCTGTTAGCAGAGCTGAAAAATTACTTTGGAAAGCAGCTTTATCAAAGGGCCAATCTGGAGCAAAGTTTAAAAGACAAAGACCAATTGGAAATTTTATCGTTGATTTTTTCTCTTTTGAATGTCGGCTAATTATTGAAATCGATGGAAGTTCACACTTTAATAAACCTAGTTATGATTCGTATAGACAGGAGTATCTAAATAAACTGGGCTACAAAATTCTGAGATTCAAAGAAGGAGAAGTGATAAACCAATTGGATGAAGTGATAACCAAAATTGAACATGCAGTTTTTGTGTTAAAATCGAAATAGGTCCTCCCCCTCAATCTTTTGCTTGATCCGTATTGAGCATACGGCGCTCAGTCAGCGAAAGCAGTGCTTTCTTTTCCTTCCGGAGGGGGAAGTTCACCATGCGCTTAATTCGGGACTACGACAAGCTCAGTCACCTTATACTTTGATAAGATGGTGATTGAGCCTGTCGAA
>JAKVAQ010000001.1:0-76729 GCA_022447665.1 Crocinitomicaceae bacterium | reverse complement strand
CACCATGCGCTTAATTCGGGACTACGACAAGCTCAGTCACCTTATACGTTGATAAGATGGTGGTTGAGCCTGTCGAAACCATTATTCAAGGTCACTTTTTCATTGCTCTACCAATGTAAACCAAGTAGTCTTCAAGTTCTTCAATAAGTGGGGTTAGCTCCGGTGAAAATTTATCGTCGTTTGTTTTGCGAAGCGACTTCAAAGTCTCTTTAATAGATTCCTGCGCAGCTTCATATTCTTGATTATCGCAATAATCAGCAATGACTTTTAAGGTTTGATTAATCACGGCCACCGTATAAACATCCTGCACTTCCTTATCACGAATCATCTCGGCATCCGTTTCATCGGTCCATTCAAGATTCGTTTCCTTTACTATTGAAACGTCTGCCTGTTTTACTTCATCATAATAATCAATCTCAATACTAATCTTGTTCTTATCGATATCCTTATCTGGGTTTTCTATTTTAAACTTCATCAATACCATTCTATTTAATGAAGTATAAACTCTAGGTAATTCAAATACTACCACGCCGTCTTTGTTTTTCTTCTCAGGAACTCCATAAAGAGTTTTATAGATCACGCGATTATTGTATTTCACTTTGACTCTTAGATTAGAGGCAACAGGGTACATTAGACTTTCGAACTCCTTGTCCATCGCCTCTGTAATCCCTGCTGATTCGATTGCTTGGTGTGCCAATCCTCCAGAATATTCCGAAATCATTGAAAGCAAAGAGTGGTTGTAGCCTTCGCCTACACCAATGGTTGAAACGGAAATCCCTTTTTCGAAGTACTTCTTTGATTCATCCAATATAAAATCGACTGGTTTTGATCCGTAGCCATCAGTCAGTAAAATAACCCTATCAATACTATTCCCCATTTGGTGTTCCTCAACTTTTTGGAAACCTAGTGTCAACCCTTCATAAATGCTTGTGCCTCCATCAGCTTGTGCTGCACCAATTATGTCTTTTAAGTAATTCTTGTCTACCCCTTGTTTGTCATAGGCAACAACTGCTTCTGTATCAAAAAACACTATGGTAACGCGATCTTCAGGTCTTAATTTTTCTACGAAATCATACATAGCCTCTTTTAATAAATCAATGCGTTCTCCGCTCATAGATCCACTTTTGTCCAGCACAAAGGCAATATTTAAGGGCTTTGAAATCGCTTTTTTATCTGCAGGTTCTTTAATTGAAAAGCCTAGTTCTAAAAGCGCTTCCATGGAACCAGAGTTGATTTTATTATTTCCCCATTTCAAATGAACATTAAGCAATTCATCATCATCAGTATCGCCATATACTTTATCTGAATAATTATTTAAATCATATTGATTCACATCATCCGCGGTAGGTAAATAGTTCTCCGGGAACTGCAGTCGTGGATCCGGTTCGTAATANACGCCAGTCATCATTTCTCCAATTCCAAAAAAGTTGCTCAAGTCAATCGCTCCGGCATTTTCTTGAAAT
This sequence comes from Crocinitomicaceae bacterium, assembly GCA_022447665.1. Lineage (GTDB taxonomy): Bacteria > Bacteroidota > Bacteroidia > Flavobacteriales_D > Crocinitomicaceae > JAKVAQ01. Next base: position 75,266 of record JAKVAQ010000001.1, on the reverse strand, counting down.
TCAAAACTTACATTGTAGGTTTTCTTTTTTGGCAACATAAAAATGACCATTCCATTTTCATCCGTTTTTCCTTTATATTTTCTTGAAGAGTAATTGGTTTGAACATAGACCATTTCGTTCTTGCCTTCATTGGGTCCACCAAAGATTTTTAACATCACCATTACACGATTCGAGACTGGTTTGGGCGCTTCTCTAAAAATTTGGGTTGTGAAGCCTTCATCATCTTCAACTTCTTCGAAATTTAGCTTCTCATAAGTAAGGGTTAGCTTCTTTTTTAGTGGTCTTTCACCAGTGTCATAATAGGAAAAATCAGGTTCACCATCCAAATCAATTTGGTATTTATGATTTAAAGGAAGTTTAAAGCGGGCTATTCCTTTATCGTCGGTAGTAGCTGAATAGGAAGTTGATTCAAATACATCTACCATCTTTACTTCAAGCCCCATATAAGCTCTTCCCTTATCACTTTTTACATACACTTCTACAATTTCGTGATTTGCTCCTGGAGCTGCGTTTTCTGGATATCGTTGAGGAATATCTTCAAGTACAAGTGTTGATCGGTCAACCGTTTTTTGGTTTTGACGCTTCCAGTGAGCAGGATTGTAGGTGACCATTCCAGATCCTGAACCTTCACTACCCGGCGACACATTCAGAACCGTATAGTTTCTCATTTCACCAATGTGCAAAACCCACTGTTTACCATCTTCTTCTTTAAGTTCAATGGCCACAGCGCCATTCGCATCTGTCTTGTAAACGGTGCGAACAAAGGTTGAAGTTTCAACTGTCACTACCTCAAGTCCAGCTTTTGGCATTCGTTTAGAGTCAAAAACCTTCAGGTTATAAGTGAATTTACCTTGTGCTACTGCGGTTGGGATAAGGAAGAATAGGAATAGGCTAAACAGTATGGATTTTTTCATGTAGGATGAGTTTGGTATACTAATGTAATGTGTCGAATTTAAAATAGTTACAAAAGTTAAGACTCCTTTTCTTACATTTATTTTATGGATAGAGAGTTATTAGCAATTATTCCTCCTGGTTTTGAAGAAAAGGGATATAGCCATGTGTTATTCATAAAAAAAGAGCATGATGCCATTCGTTTAGAAAATGAACAAGGTAAAGTATTGCTTTTATGCTATGAAAAAGGAGTGACTTACGAACTAGGTGAAGAGGATGAAAATCATTAAAACTGATTAAAGTCCTGTCGCTCAACATTGTCCTCTACATCATTCTGAAAGTTATCATTGATTCCATCGCCGTCCTCGTCATTCTCTTTCTTTAGCTTTGGAATTTGAGAGAATAAGACATCTCTTACTTTATCTCCTCTGTAGGTAATAAGCGCAATCGTCATTACTATACTTGATACAAGTACGACGAGGAGTAAAATTCCAGGATCAAAATTGTGAATGGTGAAATTATCATGTGAACCACCACTGATTTGGAAGAAGAGGAGAATTGTAATTAAACCTCGTGGAGCGATATAAAGTTGAGGGCTAATATCCCTTTTTAAAATTGCCTTTAATGTTATAAAACGTACAAGGTAAAGTATGAAGAGTATACCTACACTTACAATGGCTACATTCCACGAAACAATAGAGCTTAGGGTAATGAACATTCCAAAAATCACAAAGAAGAAAGTACGCACAACAAAAGCTGATTCTAATGTGAGAATATGAAAGTCATGAAGGATTGGTTTTACTTTTTCTTCATTTACCAATTTTCCAAGACGATTACCTGAAAAGAAGGTCTTTGTATTGTTTAGTACTAATCCGAAAGCAAGGATTATTAATAAGGAAGAAAGATGGAATTTTTTACCCAGTGCATACATCAACATGAGTACGGCAATTACCAAGAATAACTTCACTTGTGAGGTTAGTCTTTGGAAAATAAATACCAATACGTAAGCCAAAATAATGGAAACAATAACGGTCACGATAATATTTAAACCTATCCCGATTACTACATCTTTCGTTTCAAAGCCATGATATTCCATTAAGAAGAAAAACACCATAATTCCCAGAATATCTGAAAATGTGCTTTCGTATACCATGAACTCCTTTTTATAACCTGTTAATCCGGCTACGCTAGGAATAATTATTGCCGAGCTCATAATGGCTAATGGAACAGCATATACAATGCAATTAAAAAGACTTTCATTAGCGCCTGGAACAACATAAAAAATTAATGTAGCTATTCCTGCTGTTGAGGCGACCAATCCAATAAAAGCAACCAAGAAAGAGTTCAGAATCAGACCACTTTTTTCTTTGCTTAACTTAAGATCCAGCGCCGCTTCTAGAACAATCATCACTAAACCTATATTTCCAATGATTTCAAGGGTAGAAAGCTTGGCAATTTCGTCGGTATCAAATCTTTTCTCAGGAATGAATTCTTTTATAATTACTCCTAGTGCAATAAGCATAAGGACACTCGGAATATTGGTTTTTTTTGCAGCAATATTAAAGAAGAACGATATTATTAATACCGCAGAAATTCCAATTATGAGCGTATACGTATCGAGCATTTTATGCGTTTAGTTTTGGAAATTCTACAAAGAATGAAGTACCCATTCCAAAGGTAGATTCAAACCCAATTTCACCATTCATATTTTCAACAATTTGCTTGCACATCGCCAACCCTAGTCCAGTTCCAGTTGACTTTGTGGTGAAATAAGGAACGAAGAGTTTTTCCTTTTGTTCATCGGTTATTCCAACGCCATTGTCTTTTACTGTAACCACAAAGTTATTCCCTTTTTCGTCAATTATCACTTTAATTCTGCCTTCTTCACCAACAGGTATGGCTTGAATAGCATTCTTAATAAGGTTGTTAAACACACGCAATAATAAGTCTTTATCTGCCCAAACTAAAGCTTCATCTCCCACTTCACTAACCAAGGTTAATTCATGATCATCCACCTCTCCAAATACGGCGACAGCACTTTGCGCAACAGCCACAAGATTCATTTCCTCTTCCTGTGCTTTAGGCATTTTAGCAAAGTTTGAGAATTCGTTCGCAATGGTGGTTAGGGCATCGATTTGTTCAATAAGTGAACGCGAAACTTTTGCTAATTTTTCTTTTGAATCATCATCTGCCATATTCACAGAACGCTGCAAATGCTGAATAGAAAGCTTCATAGGGGTCAACGGATTTTTAATTTCGTGTGCCACTTGTTTTGCCATTTCTCGCCATGCACTTTCTCGTTCGCTTTTGGCCAATTGTTCGGCATTTTTTTGAAGTTCCAATAGTTTCGAGTTGTATTCTTTTACAAGCTCGCCGATTTCATCATTTCCATCGTAATCTATGGGCTGAGCTACCGAACCTAACTGTACTGTTCTCAAGCTGTCTTGAATATATTTCAACGGTCGGGTGAGTCTATTTGAAACGAAGATTGAAAGGATGGTAGAAAATGCGAGCATCAATACCATAATGTTTACAATAGAGAGAATATAACTTGATATTTGATTCTCTAATTCATCTTGTCGGGAAATATACTGAACATTCAAAAAGGCCAAAAATTCACCTTTTTGGTTATAGAATGGGGTATATGCAGATAGGTAGTTTAGCTTGCCAATGTGCTCTTCATGAACGAATTTACTTTTATGATTGATTACCATGGCTTGGAAAGCTTTAGCATTCATATAATCACTAATAAGCCCTTGCGAATAGATTTTAGGCTGTGATGAAGCCAGCAAATTTCCTGAAGGATCGAAGAGGTTAATATCTGTCAAAAATACGTTTGAGAATTTCTTAAGCAAATACTCTAAGTAATCTGACAGTCCTGTATTTAATTGCCCTTCCTTTTTAAGCTTTTGTTCGAGCTCTGTTTTTACGGAACCAATTTTCTCCTCTATTAAACCCTTATTACTCTCAATTTCTTGATTGGTAAGATTGGATGCTGAACCGATAGCAAAGGCCAATAATGTGATTAATGTTAGCCCAATTAATACCGCCTGAATTTTTACATTAAACTTAATATTCTTAAATGATATTTTGGTTTGAAATTGACGATAGGCTAAAGGAATTAGAAGTAAAACACCATACAGAATTAGTAAGTAAGAGAAAGCGGTAAACCATGATAAGGTAGGGCTCAATTTTAAAGAGAGAACGGTGAGAGCTCCAGGTTCTTCTTCGTGCACATAATGTGAGTACCCATCCTTATTTACAAAACCTCCAATATGGGTAGGCCAAATATCTGCTTCCGTAGGGAAATTGTATTCTCCCTTTTTATTTACCAATTGATCGTCGACATATTTTGCCAAAGAGTAATTCTTTAGCTGGTCAAAAGTTGTGGTTCTTGAATCAAGTAGAAGTGACGGTAAACCTATGTCTTCTGGGAATTTTTTTGATCTGAATTCGGTGAAAAGATAACCGAACAAGGAGTCTTTTTCAATAATCGGAAGCTTCGAAATATAGACTAGTTTTTCAGTATAATCTTTTACGTAATATATGTGGTCATTCTTGTCAGAGGCTATACCCGATTCATTAATGATACCTGAAAGCGAATTGTAATCTTTAATGTTGAAGTTACGGTAATCTACTACAAGCTTTTCGTTGCTGTCAAAGAGATAGAACTTAAGATCGTAATCAGGTTTTAGCTGTTCAAAGTAAACTTTTTCTATTTCTTCAGAAAAGATTGAATGGTTAAAATCTTTGGTGAGAAAGAATGGAACAATAATCTTATCTCGAATGATTTTTCGTTCAATATCATCGTAATCAAGTTCCGTTAAAGGGTCACGGTCTTTGGCTAGTTTTTCGGTCAGATTAACACGTAATTCTTTTTCATTTTGCTCGGTATATCCTCTTAAAATGAAGGCGGCATAAAATGAAATGAAAGCAAGGATGCTAATGATATGAACGAATTTATATTGACGTTCTTTATATTCAAACCAGAGTAGGGTAATGTTTAGGAAAACGGGCCAAAAAGAAGAGAGGAGATTATTCTCAAAATAGAACTGGTCAATAATTACATAGGCAAAAGAGGTAATTACAAAAATGAAGGCCAGTTTATTCCATTCAAATCCTGTTTTCTTGATTTGTAGAATAATGTATTGAATCAATCTGAAATAGGCATAAAAACTGGCTCCTACAAGTGCCAATGAAATAAAGGAATAAATACTTAAATCAAATAAACGTTCCAAGTCAAAAGATATGGTGGAATCGTACACCAAAGAGTAGATAATATTGTTCAGTGAAAAGGCAACGTAGAAGCTAAGTATATAAAGCGGTAATAGGAAAACACCAAGTTTTAGTTTTTTACGTCCTTGTTTAAACCAACTTCTAGTTCGTTTCAGTAAAAAGTGCACTAAAAAGTAGAATATGACAACGTTAATTATGAGATCTCCGAGGGAAGGTGTGAGTTCTGACGAAGCAAATAATTCAGGATCAAATAATTTAAAGCCATCAAAGAAAAACTTCCATTCCAGCTTAAGCCACAAATAGCGTACACCGACAATAATGATCGGAACTATAATTAAGGTTAGTGGGCGTTTTAGTAGTAACTTCTGCATAGCTGATATTAGAAGTTGCAGAAGAATGATAAAGCTAAAAATGTATAGGAAGAAGATAATAATTTCTAGACCTTTATTCGGCTCAGGATTTTCCACCGAAACGAGGTTAAAAGCGGTTTCCCCATCCACTGTTTTAACAGGGATTCCATCTTTTTTTGCGGGAACTAAATTTGCGGCAAAGTGAATGTCAAATCTCGAATCAAATGTATTGATCAAATCCTCATTTTCATAGGGGTATTGGTCCTTGATGAGGAAAGATGTAGCGCAAATGAGGGTGTCTTTTTCACGCCAGGTAATTTGCCTCCAACCATTTTCGAGAAAGTATACTTGGTTTCCATCCTTCAAGTCATCAGCTTCAAAACTTAAAGTATTCGTGCTCCATGCAATCATGGAATCTTCATGAAAAATAAAATAGTCATACTCTCCTTGCTCTTCTGAGCGCAAAGCATAATTAAATAGTTCTTCTACAGTTTCTTGTTGTGAAATACCATCAACAAAGGCGTTGTTCGCTCTTGAAAGCGATTTAATTTCTGCCTGATATTGTTCTTGGAAATCCGCAACATTATCAGGGTTGAGCGTAGATTGATTAATAGAATGTGCCAAATAGAATCCCAATACCCAGCAGGCAAATCCTACAAAAGCCCAGAATATAAATTTACGTTTAGGATTAGTTGGCACCTATTTAATCGATGTTTTGATGAATAACTTGCATTAAGGTATGAATATTATCATCAAAAGTTGAATTGTTGGTGATAATAAGATCAGAATCTTCGCGATAAGGAAGAACGTAATTTGCGTAACTTGGAATCACATGATTTTCCCATTGGTACATGACATCATCATAAGAATAATTACGTTCCTCTACATCTCTTTTTAATCTTCTTTTTAGTTGAAGTTCTTGATCTACCTTTAAGTAAACGGTATAGTCTAAAATAGGCTTTAAAAAATCGTAGTGCATTACAAATAAGCCTTCTACCAATAACAATTCTTTCGGTTCTAAGCGTTGAAATTCTTCTTCAATACTTGGGTTATTAAACGCATAAATTTTCTGTTGAATAGCTTCACCTCCAGCAAGCTTAAGGAGATCTTGCTCCATATTAGCAGTATCCAAAGCAGTAGGTAAATCAAAATTAATTATTCCATTTTCATCTTTGGCCTGAGTATGCTTTGGCTTGTAGTAGTTGTCTAAAGAAAAGGTTGTTACACGATTTGGAAATTCGTTGTACAGTTTGCGGATTAAGGTAGTCTTGCCAACACCACTACCACCGGTAATTCCTACAACAAATTTGGTCTTGCTCATTTGGACATGAAAATTAGTGAAAATAAGATGATTTACTGCCAGAAAATCTTAATCATCCAAAATATCTAGATCCTCTTTAAACTTATCTTCCTTACTAAAATGCATGTAAAGGAAAACAAATGGAGCCGTATTTAGTGCCAAATTCACGATCCAAGAAAAATTAAACAGCTCCATCCAAGAGAGTCCTATTAATAAGGAAAAAGCAATTATATCAGCAATTACGAAGTATTTAAAATACCTCGCTTGTAAAGAATATTTTTGAATGCCGTATAAGATGAGACCTAGCCCCAGTAAGTTTAGAAAACTTCCATAGCTGAGGTATAAATCTACAAAGCTCATCTCTGTTGAAACAGGGATATAATTAAAGACGAGACCTAAAATATTATCTATCATAAACCAGACGAGTCCATAAAAAATCAACTCAAACTCTTTGTAAGTATAGGCTAGCGTTAGGATAAAGAAAATACCGGTTAAAATAATTTGTGATAGTATAAAAACACCATCATAAGCAGCACCTGAGTAAGCGTCTGAAAAGATCTGTCCGAGCCAACCTGTGTTGCCCAGCATTATTAAAAAAATATAAACCGCAGTTAGGGTGGTTCCAATTTTTGAAAGGTTGTTCATAGTAATGGGTGCCCCCCAAAATTATGCCTTATTTTTTATGATAGTAAATTCTCCGGTAGAGAACATGAACTGGAGCATCTTCAAAAACAGTCATTTCTTTAATACAATTCTTATAACCATCGTAGGTATAGTGAACTCTATAATTATCGATTCCAGTTGAAGTGCATTTGGTGATTACATCGTTTTCGTAGGTCCATACGCGTTCATTCATAATTTCATTATCACGCAATGCCGTTTCTTTTATTTTTCTGTTTTTATCATCGTAAGTCCATGTAGTATCGTCTTGGAACATTGAGCTACTTGTTCGACTAACAAGGTTACTCTTATCGTATTTGAACTCATGAACGATACGTTCTCCTTTAATAAGTTTGGTGTCTAGTTTCCAGATTAAATTTCCCCTTTCATCATACTTTTCCATAAAAATGGTGTCCTTATTATTGTCTACTGAAAGTAATTGCATTAGCTCTCCGTTTTCGTGGTATTCAAAGGTGTTTTTGTAATAAATGTAATCACGTACAAAGTGGACTTTCTGTTTTAGTTTTTCATTTTCGTAGGTAAAATCTGTTTCCCAACGCATTTGAAGCTCTCCCGTTTTCTTATTCATTTCATCGTCGTTTATATGATGAATAATACCGTCCTCCATATCATAGCGCTTATGATGCGTTAACTTATTTCCATTGTATGTTTCAAGGTCTATAAGCTGACCTCTTTTATATTTCCCTCTGGAAACTAATTCATTGTCTAAATATGTTTTTTCTTCCCAGTTTCCATCTATATCAGAATGGGCATATTCAGTAACCACCATGTAATTTCCTTGCTTGTACTCCTCCGTGCGCTGTACCAGCTTTTCCTTATTATAATCGTAATCAAGTCTTATGTATACTTTTCCATCGTAATAAAACTCTTTGAAATCTATTTTAGAATTGGGTAAGAAACCAATGGCCATAACTCTTTTGGTTGAACCGTATTCAACGTAGTTCGGACATTCATATTCAAGTTCGTACACCGTTTTAACAGGGCCTTTGAATCCATTTTCAACAGACGTTGCCTTAGGAAAGTCAATGTTTTGACCATAACTTAAAAGCGGAATGAATCCAATAAGAAATAAGGTTAGAAAGCGCACGGTTAATTTCTTTGCTACGCTTAAATATACTCGAATAGCTCTGATTTAGCCGTGCTAGACCACTTCCTTTCGATTGATACGTTTACTTAAAAGACCAACTGTATCTTTTTAAAGATAAATTGCGTTTAACTAGTAGCTGATCCAAAACAATTTAGGCGCTCAATTCTTTGATATGGCACGAATCTTGGGCTTTTCGAGGCATGATTTAAAGCGTATGAAAAAATTTTACCTCTCAATCTTCTCTATTATAATTGCGTTTTTCGGAGCGGGACAGGAGAATCTTATCAAAAATTCTGGTTTTGAAGATTTTACACACAAAGGTAAAGGCGTTACTAAAATTAAGCATAATGGCAATCAAGTAATTAGCTGGGAATCTTCTTTAAACAATCACCCTATTCATTATTTTGTGCCCAATAAGAGCGTCGCAATTGCTAACTCAGGTTCTAGTGCAGTTGGTTTAGTTCTAGGTGGGAGTAAGCATGATAAATCGGATTATGAATACATAACAGGAGAACTTTCTAAGCCATTAGAAAAGGATAAGGATTATTGCATAAGCTTTTCTACGCTCTTACATAGAACATCTAAGTGGGTTGCTACCGATGTGGGAGTTTTACTGCACAGAGATCATGATTTAGTATCGCATATTGATGATCCAACTTCTTTGACTGCAACTATTTACGTGAATGAAGGAGAGCCCGTGAGGAATACAAAGTGGCGACAATACAACGCTTATTACAGGGCTTCAGGAGGAGAGAAATACATTTCATTTGGAAAGTTTGGGACGAATGAAAGTGTGAACGTAAATGATTTAGACATGAAGCCATATTTCGAATTAGATGGTTTTCAGAACGAAGCCTATTATCAAGTAGATGATTTTTCGGTAGTGGAGAAAAAACCAGGAGTTGATTGTGGATGTGCGGATGGCTTGCCAGAAGTGGAAGAGGAGGATGTTCAGAATCCTGTAAAAAGAGCACCATATTTATTTGCATTGGATGCTTCGGGTTCAATGAAAAAAGGGAATTTATTTGATTCACTTCGTATTAATCTTGTACGATTCTTAGAGAAACTGCCTATTGGTAGTCCTGTTTCTTTTGTGACGTTTTCTTCATCTGCACGACCGGTTTGGGCGGGAGAAATTCAAGAGAATACACCAGAATATGTGGATAGCCTATTGCAAAAATCACCAATTGGAGGAGGAACAAACGTATTTCTTGGACTCCAATTGAGTTATCAGAGTTGGCCTACTACAACGCCAGATTCTGCCAAACTTGTGTTTATATCTGACGGTGAGTTTAGAGTAAACCCTAAGATTGTTGACATCGTAAAGCAGAATCATGATGATTATGGTAGAAAGTTAATTCTTCTACAAATTGGCGCTAGAGCCTCCGGATTAGAAGAGTTAGAGCCCTATATGGACGGGTATTACCATACTACAGCATCGGAACTTAGCCAGGCAATAGATCAGATTACCTCTGGTGCAGCTATGAGTGGTGACTTTGTTGATTGTGGTTGTGAAGAAGAGTTTTCTGAAGTCATGAATTATCATTTTGTGGTGGATTATTCAGGCTCTATGGCAGAGGAGAAGAGTAGGGCAGTTTCTGCTGTACAGTACCTCTATCAGAGTGTTCCTGACAATGCGTATGTATCATTTACGATTTTTAATACCCAGTCAAATCAATTGTACGCAGGACCAAAAACTGGATTAACTATGACGCGTCTTTCATCGATGTTAATGGGGTCCGCAACAGGTGGAGGAACGGATCCAACCCCTGGAGTAAACTCAGCCTTGAATTTTGCAGAAAGACATGCAAAAGATCATTATACCCATTTGATTTTAGTGACGGATTTATCAGCGATGGTGCTTTCGTGGAGAAAAGAAATGGTGAAGAATATTCAAGATCACGGCTCAAGGTATGATTTGTCTGCAGGCTCTATTGAAGTTGCAGCTGAGGGTTTAGTAACATCACGTTCAGAGTTTGATATGATAACAGGTAGATTCATTGGTATTTCTAGAACTAAGTTTGAAAATGACTTGTTCGGAACATCTAAATCTAGTTGTGATTATACTTCACAGCCTTATTATTATAACCCGGCTAAATCTTATGTGAAGTCCGGAGCTAAGAAGTTCTTTGCCACGATTTTCATGGCATTGTTAAACTCGCAGATTTCGCCTTAAGTTCTGTTGCAAGATTTCATCGGACATCATTTCGAGACCAACAAATCTGAATTAAACTCTTAGTAAGACCGGAAAGCTCCGAGTAAGCGAGGAGATCATTCGGCCGCACTTATAGTTTAAAAGGATTTGAGTCGGAGCGAAATGCGTCCTTGACTTTTTTCTTTCTTTTTGCGTCAAGGCAAAAAGGAAAAAGAAGATCTCTAACTTTTGGATAGAATAAAGCTAATCAAAGTAAAAATCAGTAAGTAAAATCCAACCAAGTTTATGCTGAAAAGAATCTGTGGTTTATTACTCCAGTTAATCACAGCATAGATTGATAATGAAATGCCAAAAATCGAGAAGAATATTCATTCAGAATCATAAAAAAACGGAAAAGCCAATGGAGGAATTATTAGAATGAATAAACAAAAAATAATACTAACACTTTGGAACTTTATATCATTAGTTAAACTGGAGCCTTCATTAAGAATGAAAGGAAGATAAATCACTACAACAGCAAGACCTAGAAGGATTAAAAAGCTTCCATTAAAAGATATTAATAGGGTTATTAAGCAAGCTGAAAGTCCCGGAAAAAGTACAAGGGAAATTTTCTTATTTAAATCTGAGTAGTTTCTCATGGTTTTGAGTTTTATACATTTCGACTAATTACAATCCAAAAGATATTTATAGCAAGAATCACAAAGTTGGCGGTCACAAGTACCATCGGATTCTTTTTCTCAAATAAGGTCAGACTAAAGATCAAGTTGACAGCACTAATAAGGAGGGGAATAAAAGATAACACAAGAAAATACTCTATCCATCCCTTGGATATTGGACTAACAGAACCTCCCAGGATCAGACCGAATTGAATTACTTTGATCAGCGAAAGTCCAAAATTAATAATCCCGAATGCGACTAGCATATTTTTTGAAAAAGGGTACATCTCAAATCATTTTTTCATTCTTTGTCATGCAATGAAGAATGTATAAAAATTAGCCACCAATAGACATTGAAATCCAATATGAATAATTGAAATGGCCAAAATAAATAATTGACATTTTATCCGCGAATTGAAAGAAAATCACTAACCAAACTGGAACCATGATGGAATAATTTATTAGGTTTTTTCTGGTTCGTTTTCGAATTAGTTTTGAGTCTCCCCAAAAGAGCAGCGCAAGAGTTACGTGTATAATTCCGATAGCCGCCATACCTAATATCCCAGCTAAAGGAATAGTTACGATTAGGATCAATGTGATTCCAAATAATACTGCATTTGCAATGAGCAATTTTTTCATGATATGGTATTTAATAGGTTTAAAATCAAGTAGTCCTCCCCCTCAATCCCCCTCGGAAGGGGGAAGGTTAAAAAAATCACCCGAGCTCAAAAGAACCCGGGTGATTGCTAACTAACCTCCGGTCGCTGAGTCTGTCGAAGCGCCGTCTACGATAAGCTGCTTTAATTTCTGATAAAGGAAGGAAACTATGAGCAATAGAATTCCCAATGAAATAAAAGCAACTATTTTACCACCTGTAGATATGTTTAGAATATCATAAGTGAATAGTTTAAATAGCGTTCCTGCAAAAGCAATCAATGCAAAAACACGTATGGTTCGGATGTCTTTTTTTAGGCCAAAAATCATTAGATCGAAGGCAAATATGCCCCAAGTAACCGTATAACCAGCAACGTGAATATGGCGCAACATTACTTCTGAAGCAACAATATCGCTTACCATAGTGCCCGCTAAAAATTGATCAAGCTCTCTACAAAAAACAGCTAAGCCGAGCAGACTTAAAACACACATGAATACAAGGCGACTTTTTTCTTCTTCAAATATGCTGAAGCTCAATTTTCTGATGAAAACAATTAAAGTAATCACTATACCTACGATTAAATAGTGCGAATTAAACAGTCCGCGATAACCATCTAATAAGGCTGATTCTCTAACATCATCAATGAAGTTTCCTCCTAACCAAGCGAATACAAATAGGTAAACAATTCCAATAAAGAAACTAAGCTCGGTCATAATGCTGTGTTTCGAAAGACCTTTCCAAATTGCTAGTGCCAGTACTACTACACCATGGTAACCCCATAAAATCATGTAATGCGCTTGTGTTGTTAGTGCAGAATTATCAGCGTAAATATTGATTTCAAATAAACCAACACAGTACACTAAAACAGTAGCTGCAACAGAATATACCATTCCCATTTGTGCTACAATAGGCAGTTTAATGAGTTTCTCATCTTTTTCAAGGATATACTTACTTGTCAATAAAGAAATTGCTAATACAATTCCAGAGTAAAAGTTCGCGCTTAAAACTCCAATGTAAATTACTTCATCAAAGAAAGATATAGACCAGCCAAACGCTAGGCTAATAGCAGCAAGAATATGTATTAGTCCTCCGGCTACACGGTAAATTCTGTATGAGGTTTGACGCCCTAACCAGATCAACAATAAGGCCTCTAAACTCCAGAAAATTGTTGTGTATTTAGTGCTGAAAATCAAAACAATTGCTAGGGTGGCAAATAAGATTCCTTTACCAATTAAGGTGTATTTAAGTTGATCATCAGCCCTGTTTTTTAGGAGCATCACCAAACCAAAATAAAATACACCAAGCCCAGCTGAGAATAGTCCTTGAATATCTGGATCATTCAAAGTGTTTAAAGCCATCATCATTACCCCGAAATAGAAGCCAGAAACAGTTAACAGCTGAATCATTTGAAAAGCTTTAAAAGGAATTTTCTTCACCAAGTTAAACGTCAAAATCATCCCTAAAAATTGAATGAAATAAATACTACCGAAAATTATCCCCAATACTCTCAATTCTTCAGCATCATTATGATTAAACATTGCCGTAATAATCGTCCAGCTACCAAAATAGATTAAGGTAAATCCAAACGATAAATGAGATAGAATTCTCCAATTTTTAACGAAAGAAAGAATCATTAAACCAGTATTTACAATAGCAATATAAGTGAAGAACACCGCCATGTTAGGATTATTTCCAGGCACCATAAAAGGAGCGGTAAATGCACCTACTAAAGAAATTATAGCGAGCTCTTTTTTATTATAGATAATTGATAACATGACACCTAAGAGGGTAATACCTGTAACAGCAGCAAAACCTACGCCTTGAGAGAACATGTGATAGTACTGGTAGGCTATAGTAATGGTATAGTAGAATGTACTTAAACCACCTCCGATTAGCACTGAACTGAAGGCTGAGTATTTCTTACGTAAAAAATGCGCAATGCTAATTAGCACTCCACCAGATGCTAATCCAATGAGTACTCTACCCAATTCACCAATCCAGTTTTGATCAATGGCGTACTTTACAAAAAAACCAAGCCCTAGAACTAGAATACCTATTCCAATTTTATTTAACCAGTTTTCGCCAATTACTTTCTCCAGGTTTTTTTCCTGTGACTCCTGAAACTTTCGTGAAAGGGGTTCGCTCTCATTCTTCTCTTTCACCAAAGGTTTAATAAGTGAAGTAGCTTTTTCTTCTGAAATAGCCTTCTCTAGTTTTTCTTCCTTCTTATCAATAGGAATCTCAGTTTGAATTTTCGGTTCAATTTTCTTTTCAACCGGCTTTTGAATAGGACTAATACTCGTAACCAATTTTTGACCATCAACCTTGAGTTTTTTCTCTTCCGCGATCGTTTTTGGAACAGTACCAATCGATTTTACATTCGTGAGTTCAGACTTTAACTCAAGAATTCTTTTGTTTATGACTTTGAAGTTCTGAGTAGTTACTTGACGGAATTTTGACAGCATTCCTATAAGAATTCCAAGTCCTGTTATTGTTAAAACACCTAGTATTTCCATAGTTATGAATTTTTGGAAAGTTTCCTTTCCCAGGTTAGTTGAACAAACCTATGACGAATGCAGACTGAAATCTTGGCTAAATACAAATAAAACGTACTTTACATATGCTTAGTTTAAGCTAAAAATATCCTATATTTATTGTTCTAATGCATAAAATAACGTGCTAATTAATGGATGATTTAAGGAGTTTGATACGTACTTTTAATAATGAAGACAAACGTAGTTTTCGCCAGTATTTACTGCGTAAACGAATGCCTAAAAACAGGAAAGATTTGGATCTTTTTCTTCTTTGCACTGAAGAGAAGGAGCGAAGTAAAAATGAGCTTTTTGAGGCACTCTATCCGGACACTACTGATAAGAACCCTTACCATAGTTTGAGAAAACGTCTTTTCAAAAATTTACATGACTTCTTATACTTAAAGGAAATTGATAATTCACTTCAGGCTAATCAAAATAAGTCATTAACCTTACTTCATCATTATTTCAAACATCAACTTAAAAATTTAGCGTGGAAAGAGCTCAGAAAGATGGAGATTCAAGCTAATCGTGAGGAGAACTACCATTCTTTAAAAAAGCTCTATAGTTTGGCACTGGAGAATTATGATTCTGACTTAGCACATAAAACGCTTGATGAGTTTTTAGTGCTGAGGAAAAGTGCTGCTGTATATGTTGCTGATGAAGAGAATTTAAAGATAATTGCCAGCGTAGTACGTCAAGAATTAAAGCAAATAATTCGATCTGGGAAAGATGCGGATTTAATGAAGTTAACGGAGCGTTTATTAAAGCGATTTGATCTCAGCGAACGGGTGCTTGAGCACCATAGACTACAGTACATTTTTGTTGAACTAATGCGTGATGCAACCCTATCTCAAAAAAGGTATTTTGAGTTTGAACCCTTTGTGATGGCGCATCTCAGAATTATGGAAGATGCTGGTTATCTTGCGGCTAAACCTTATCATGGACTAAGCATTTATTATATGGCTGCGCATACGCTCTACCGGAACAAGAAATTTACCGAGTCATTGAAATATTTAGCCAGGATGGAAGCCTTATTTGATGAAAAACGAAAAGGAGCATTTCAGCAATTTTACTCGAAATTCATAATGTTAAAATCGGCGTGCATGAATTACACTGGGGAATTGGATGAGGCCATCAATGCATTGGTAGAATTAAAAAAGTCTAAATGGCTCGACAATACATCCGAGATTAATTCAACCTTGAATCTGGCCATATATTATTTTCAAAAAGGTGAATTTAAAGAAGCTAATCAAACACTCTTAGGCCTAGATCATACCGACATGTGGTATGAGAAAATAATGGGGATAGAATGGCGATTGAAAAAAAACATGGTGGAAGTTTTCTTTCAATATGAACTAGAAAACTTTGATATCGCTTATGATAGAATTGTTTCAATTGAGCGCATATTCAAGTCCCTTTTAAAAACAGAGAAATACGCTCGTGTTGGTACCTTTTTAAAGTTGATAAAGCAAATTATTCAAAAACCAGATTTGATTGGTTCAGAGGCTTTTATTGAGAAAATTGAAAACTCTTTTGAATGGAGAGCTTTTCGTGAAGAAGATCTTCAAGCCATGGGATATTATGCATGGCTCAAATCTAAAAACGTACAAAAGTCATATTATTCTACTCAGCTAGCACTTCTGGGGTCGGATGAATCTCAAAGCTAATCCTGACATGGATCATATTCTTTTCACTACTTATTTCTGAGTTTTGGTGAAAATTATTTGGGTTGAAGTACTGTTATCATTGCGGGGATGAAATTATAGAAGAAACAACCTTTGACGATAAGTCCTTTTGTTGTGAGGGTTGTAAAACTGTATATCAGATACTGGATCATGGGGATTTAGCTGAATTCTACGAGTTGAATGAAGACGCTGGATTTAGACCAAATAAGGTACAGAACTACGAATACGACTTCCTGGAACTCGAGGAGATTAAGGCGAAACTTATTTCTTTTCAAGAAGAAGGAATTGTAAAAACTCAATTAAGTCTTCCTCAAATTCATTGTAGTTCATGTCTTTATGTACTTGAAAGAATTCATCAAATCAATACAGGGATTAAGCAGTGCCATGTAGATTTTACTTCTAAAAAGGCCATCATTACTTATAATGAGGAAGAGATTACTCTGAGAGAGGTTGCAGAGCTTTTAGCGAAGATTGGTTATGCGCCAGACATTAAGCTTAAAGACTATGAAAAAGAAGAGACTCCTAAAAAGGACTATTCTTTAATCATTAAGATTGGTGTTGTCGGCTTTTGTTTCGGGAATATAATGCTCTTAAGTTTTCCTGAGTATTTAGGATTGGAGAATACCGATAAACAATTTCAAACCTTGTTCAATGGTCTTAACTTTGTTCTAGCCTTACCTGTTTTAATTTACGGTGCAAGAGATTATTTGGTGGGTGCGTATAAGTCATTGCGCACGGGTAACTTTTTACTCGACGTTCCGATTTCTATTGGTATTGTAGCCTTATTTGGGAGATCGGCTTATGAGATTTTTTCGCAAACCGGACCAGGGTATTTTGATTCATTCGCAGGGCTTATTTTCTTTCTATTAATTGGTAAATGGTTCCAGACAAGGACCTATAATCAACTTAATTTTGAACGTGATTATTCTTCCTATTTTCCCATAGCTGTTTCAAAAGAAGAGGGAAATGATTTAGTAACTGTACCGTTGAAGTCGGTTCAAGTGGGTGACCGTATTTGCATTCGAAATAACGAGTTAATTCCTGCAGATGCTGTTTTGATGGATGGTACTACTCAAATTGATTACAGCTTCGTGACGGGAGAGTCAAAATCCATTAGAAAAAACAAGGGTGAAAAGCTTTATGCTGGAGGCAAGAATAAAGGGAAAAATATAATTGTTAAGGTAACGGAAGAGGTGAATAATTCATACCTCACCAACCTTTGGAAAACCCCGATATTTAATAAAGAGCGAAAAGGTTTCTCTTTTGCAGATTCTGTTAGTAAATATTTCACCGTTGCGATACTTTTAATTGGTACCATAAGTGGATTGGTCTGGTTTTTTCTAGATCCGAGTCAATGGGTATTTATTGTTACTTCCGTGTTCATTGTAGCTTGTCCTTGCGCAATTGCATTGTCTGAACCTTTTACCTATTCCAATGCGCAGCGCCTCTTTTCAAAACGCGATTTTTATCTGAGAAATTCAGGAATTATATCAATACTTCCTAGAATCACAGATATCGTTTTTGATAAAACTGGAACGCTTACTGAGTTAGACCGCGGCGAGTTGACGTGGGAAGGTGAGAAACTAAGCAATGAAGAAGAGCGGATCATTTATTCTATCGTTAAGAATTCTTCACACCCCTTAAGTTGTTTAATTTCGACTTCTTTGGAACACTATTCTTCCCTTAATATCGAAGATTATGAAGAAGTTGTCTCTTCTGGTATTCAAGCAACCGTAAATGGGAAAACCTACAAAATAGGGAACGATAGTTTCGTGGGTATGTCGAGTACCGATAGAAGAACTCGCGTAAATGTAGCGGTTGATGGCGAGTACAGAGGTGTTTTTATTATTGGAAATAAGTACAGAGCGAGGATTGAATCATTGATCATATCTCTAGGAGGACGCTATAGATTACATGTCATTTCTGGCGATAATGATGCGGAACAGGATAGGTTATTGAAGTTATTTGGTGAGAAGAACGAAATTGTATTTAATGCAAAGCCTCAAGATAAGTTAGACTATGTAAAATCTTTGCAAGATGAGGGCTGTAAGGTGCTTATGCTTGGAGATGGGTTAAATGATGCGGGAGCGCTTAAGCAAAGTGATTTCGGAATTTCTGTGGTAGAGGATTCATTTTCATTTTCGCCATCATCGGATGCAATATTGAATGGAAATGAGCTGGTAAACCTAAGTGAACTATTGGCTTTTGGTAGATTTTCTTATGCCACAGTAAAACGAAGCTATGCTTTTTCTTTAGCCTATAATCTTACCGGAATTTGTTTTGCTGTATTAGGTTTGCTTACACCCTTATTTGCGGCAATATTAATGCCACTAAGTTCAATTTCGGTGGTGTTCTTTACCACCATTTCTACCAACTTATATGCGTATAGAAAGTTGAATAAAAAGGCTAGTAACAAACGTGAAAAGCCTTACCCTTCAGCAAATAAACAATTGAAGTCCCGATCAAAAATGTAAATACAACCATTGGGCAAGTTCTTTGCAATGGATTCGTAAGGTTGGTTGCTTAATTTCAGTTCGGCAGATCGCTTTTCAACAATGGTTTCCAGCTCTTCATTGAGCTCCTTTAACTCATTATAAATCTTTACACGCTCAGTAATATCCGAAACAAAACCAATTACTTTTTTATTTCCTTCGACATCGTAAAAGGGCTGAGACTAACTTCCACTGGAAATTCTGATCCATTAGACTTAAGCCCATTTAAAACTTTGCCAATTCCCATAGGTCTACTCTCCGGGTCTTCTAAATAGTCACTGCGCTGAACAACATGTTTTTTGTGATATTTCTGAAGAATTAAAGCTTCAATACTCTTTCCAACTAAGTCTTCATTCTTAGTGTACTTGAATAGTTCTAATAGCCTTGGATTAACTAATTCAATCTTACCCCCTGTCGCCCACAACTACAAGTCCTTCACAAGTTTTATCAAATAAGGTTTGATAGAAATTAGTATTGGTAGCACTCATATCTTCATCAAATTTAAAAGGAAAGATGATAACGAGGCATAGAATTTGTCTATGCTGAAAATACTAAATTGATTCTGAAAACAGAAACCAAACATTCTAGTAAACGTTAGTAGGTTAAAGTGATGTTTCATATCTTTGTTTTGGAACAAGATAGATTATGTCAAAATATGTTGCCGGCCCGCTTTTAAGTCAGATTGAAATTCCTGAAGATCTTAGGAAGAAATTTAATGCTGATGAACTTCCCCAAGTAGCAGATGAGTTACGACGCTATATTGTGGATGTTATCTCTGAAATAGGGAATTCGCACTTTGGAGCAAGCCTCGGTGTTATTGAATTGACAGTGGCCATCCATTATGTGTATAATACACCAATTGATCAATTGGTTTGGGATGTAGGGCATCAGGCATACGGCCATAAAATTTTAACTGGAAGAAGAGAGAAATTCCATACGAATCGTTTGAAGGGAGGAATCTCAGGATTTCCAAAAAGAAGCGAAAGTGAATACGATACTTTTGGCGTTGGACATTCTTCCACTTCCATCTCTGGCGCTTTAGGAATGGCTGTAGCCAATCAATTTAAAAATGATAAAAGACATCATATTGCAGTAATTGGTGATGGAGCTTTAACTGGAGGTTTAGCTTTTGAAGGTCTAAATCATGCTGGTAGTTTAGATGATACAGATCTTCTCGTAATCTTGAATGATAACTGCATGTCAATCGACCCTAACGTAGGGGCATTAAAAGAATATTTAACCGATATTACTACGTCGCGAACGTACAATAATATTAAGGATGAGGTTTGGTCTCTGCTCGGTAAGGTTTCGAGATTTGGTCCAAATGCACAATCAATTGCTTCGAAAATTTCGAACGCGCTTAAGGGCTCCCTTTTAAAGCAGAGCAATTATTTTGAATCATTAAACTTCAGATATTTTGGACCTGTTGACGGGCACGATGTTCAAGGTTTGGTGAATGTTTTGAAGGATTTAAAAGATATACCAGGACCAAAGATTCTTCATTGCGTAACCGTTAAAGGTTATGGGTATGAGCACTCTGAAAAGGGGAATCCGACGAAATGGCATGCACCTGGAGTGTTTAATAAAGACACGGGTGAAATAGTGAAAGTAATTCCTGACTCTCCTCAACCGCCTAAGTTCCAAGATGTATTTGGACACTCAATTGTTGAGTTAGCTGAGAAGAATAAAAAAATTATGGGGATTACCCCTGCAATGCCTACAGGATCGTCATTAAACATTATGATGGAGGCAATGCCAGATAGGGCTTTTGATGTTGGAATAGCAGAACAACATGCCGTTACTTTTTCAGCAGGATTAGCTACGCAGGGCATGATACCATTCTGTAATATTTATTCAACATTTATGCAACGTGCTTATGATCAAGTTGTGCACGATGTAGCTTTGCAGAATTTAAATGTGGTAATGTGTTTGGATAGGGCAGGAGTTGTTGGTGCTGATGGTGCTACACATCATGGCGCGTATGATATTGCCTACATGCGAAGCATACCAAACATTGTAGTTAGTTCTCCGATGGACGAATCGGAATTGAGAAATTTAATGTACACTGCTCAGCTTGATAATCAAGGTCCATTCGTAATTCGTTATCCGAGAGGAAAAGGGGTTATGCCAAAATGGAAAACACCATTTAAAGAGGTAAAAGTTGGCACAGGACGTAAGCTGCAAAATGGTGCCGATATTGCTTTCTTAACAATAGGTCCAATAGGTAATTTGACAAAAAAGGCAGTGGATCAATTACGGGAAGAAGGAGTTTCCGCTGCGCATTATGATATGCGATTTGCTAAGCCAATCGATGAAACTATTCTCCACGAAGTATTCTCTAAATTTGATAAGGTGATTACCGTTGAAGATGGATGTACAGTAGGTGGAATGGGTAGTGCAATTTTAGAGTTTATGGCTGATCATAAGTACTCAGCGCAAATTACGCGACTAGGAATTCCAGATAAATTTGTTCATCACGGAACACAGCAAGAGCTTTATCAAGAGTGTGGTTATGATGAAAAATCACAGATTCAAACGGCTATTGAAATGGTAGGAAGAAAAGCATCTTCCTCTCAATCAAATGTTGGGTAGTTACTCAAAAAGAGCTTTTAATTCAGTAGCTTCCGAAGGTTTTATTTTTCCACCAAGAATAAGGCTTAATTGTCTACGTCTAAGCGCAGCATCGTACCTTGATTTTTCTTCTTCTGTTTCAGGAATAATTGCCGGAACTTTAACCGTTGATCCTGATTTATCAACTGCCACGAAAGTGTAAATCGCTTGATTACTTTCCTTCTTTTCTCCTGTTTTTCGATCCTCAATGGAAACGTCAATAATCACCTCCATACTTGAACCAAACGCTCGAGAAACTTTCGCTTCCAATGTTACAATTTCACCCAAATCAATAGGAACATAAAAACTCACATGGTTTACAGAAACGGTTACCACAACTTGTTTTGAATGGCGGTGGGCTGATACTGCAGCAATTTCATCCATCCAAGCTAAAAGCGCACCACCAAACAGTTTTCCCAATGTATTGGTCTCATGTGGTAATACAACTTTAGTGGTTATTGTAAGACTTTCTTTTGCATATTTTGAATCTCCCATACCCTAAAATTACAATGAATTGTAAGAAAAATTCACTCCAATGCAACCCGAATTAAAAAACCTGCATCAGTAGGTTGAACGCAAAAAATAAAACATGAAAAAAATACTTTCAATTCTAATAGTCGCCGTCAGTTTAATCGCTTGTGAAGACAAAACATATAGGTATTCAACGGTATATGAACCGGTATACACGAGTTATGATGAATTTAGATCATCGATTGCATTTTTACCTGCACAAAGTATTGAACGCTTAGGTGGGTTGTATTTGTATCAGAATTATTTGTTCTTAATTGATACAGATAAAGGAATTCATTTTGTAGACAATTCGAACCCATCAAATCCTATTCAAACTGGGTTTTTAAATGTTCCAGGTGTCACTGGAATCGAGATTCGAAATAACCTCATGTATTGCAATAGCTACATTGATTTGGTTACCATAGATATTGCAGCATTGAATACCCCAATGGAGGTAAATAGAATTGAGGATGTTTTTCCTTTGGCACTGCCAGTGAGAGAGGCAAATTATGCTGTTGGAGATATTGACAAAAGTAAAGGTGTAGTGACTGCTTTTAATGAAGTCGAGTCGAAAGAAGAGATAGATTCTCATACTTCTTGGGGTGGGTGTTTAACGTGTGAGTTTTCGACAATGCAAACGATGGAAATAGCGACTTTTGATGCTTCGAATTCTGTTCCAACTAGCGGCAATATTGGAGGCGTGTCTGGTTCTATTACAAAGTTTGCCTTAGTAAACGATCATTTGTTTGTTTATGATGCACATGTACTTACGCCATTTTCTTTGGTCGACCCAACAGCTCCATCGCCTCAACTAGGTACTGAAATATGGAGAGAAGTTGAAACCCTATTTCCCCACGATCATTATTTGTTTATGGGAACGACTACTGGTATGCTGATTTATGATGTTCAAAATCCATCTATGCCCACCTATTTAAGCGCAGTAAATCATGTTCAGGCATGCGATCCGGTGGTTGTTCAGGACGATTATGCTTACGTCACTATCCGCTCAAATAGCTTTTGCGGTGGACAAGTGAACCAGTTAGATATTATTAATATTTCAGACGTAAATTTTCCGTATTTAGAGCGATCATTCGAAATGAATAATCCTCATGGTTTGGGTGTTGATGGGAACAATCTCTTCATTTGCGATGGGGATGCAGGATTAAAACTATTTGATGCTAGTGTGCCGAATGAATCTGGGGATAAGCTTTTAAAGAGGTTTAAAAATATTGAAGCCATTGATATTATTCCGTACGACGGGCATGCAATAATCATTGGCGAAAATGGACTTTTTCAATACGATTATACGGATGTGGAAGATATTCAATTATTAAGTGAAATTAAAATTTAATGGAAGATGAAAGCATTGTTAATTACTATATTCATTCTTTTTTCAAGCTTCGCTTTTTCACAGTACAATGAAGTCTTGGTGCTTAAGAATACAAATATTATTCGGGGTAAAATTATTTCAACTACCGAGGAGGCCTATCGCATACGCACTAAAGATGGCAGCGAATACGTCTATCGAAAAGATGAAGTAGATCACATAGAAAACTACTCGCCTAATATGAACACCAAGGGATACTTTTTTCGTCCTTCATTCAGTATTGCCGCTGGAGAAAACACATCCTTATCTTTTCATCTAGTTAATGGTTATCAGTTCAATAAGCGGTTTGATTTAGGATTCGGAGTTGGGCTTGATAATTTATGGGATGCATATATTCCATTATTTTTAGAAGGGAGGTTTTATGTAAACCCTGCCGCTAGAGATAACGTCTTTCTCACTGGAATGGGAGGTTATGAAATGCCGTATTCTGATTGGGAAAGATCTAAGGGTGGCTTCACCACTGGAGTAGGAATTGGCATACAACATTGCATTAATAACCACGTTGGAATTACGACTCAAGTGGGGTATAGATATGCTTATCTTACCCGCACTGAATGGTGGAGTGGAAGCATAATTAGGAATAATATTAACCGCGTTGAAATAAAGTTTGGGTTAAACATTAAATAGAATTAAGGACTATTCAAAACATAGCGAATCTGAATTAATAAAGGCCTGTGTGAAGCATAAGCGACGTGCACAGGCTGAATTGTACCATCGATTTTCTTATATGATGAATGGGATTTGTTTGCGCTACAGTTCGGATGAAGATGAGGCGAAAGATCTTTTACAGGAATCTTTTATTAAGGTGTTTAAGAATCTAGAAAAATTCTCAGGTGATGGTCCATTAGGCGCGTGGATGAGAAGAATAGCTGTTAATACATCTCTGGAGAATTATAGAAAAAAACATGCTGTACGTACCTTGGATTTAGTTTATGAGGATGGTGATGAAACCTATATAGATGAGGATGAGATTTTTCATGAAATGGATGTTGAGGTTTTGATGAATAAGATTCAAAAATTGCCTATGGGCTTCAAAACCGTATTTAATTTATATGCCATTGAAGGATACAACCATGCCGAGATTGCTGAAATGCTGAATATATCAACGGGAACATCAAAATCGCAGTACAGTAGAGCTCGTGTGATTTTAAAGAAAATGATTTTGGAAGATTCAGTTCGAACTCAAAAAATGCTAAGATATGGAGAGTAAAGAAGGGTTTTTAGGGGAAAAGTTTACAGGTTATGGTGTTGCTCCAGCGGATGGTGTGTGGTCTGGAATTGAAGCGACATTGGATAAAGAAGAGAAAAAAAGACGTGCAATAATATGGTGGTTCACAAGTGCGGCCGCTGGTATCGCAATTTTATTTTCAGCATTGAATTTAAGCCATAATTCCGTTCAAAGGGTTCAAAACGAAGTAAGAGCTCGTGGAAATAACGATTGGGATAAAATAGTTCTTCTAGGTTTAAGGGATGAGTATAAGAAAGAGGAATTAAAGGAGGTTTACAAGGAATCCATTGGTAATAAAGGTGAGGACGCACGAGATTATGGGCACCGTATTATTGAAATTACTGAATCTGAAGAAAGCAGAAGATTTTATGAAAATATTACAGGCACTGAATTTGAGTTTGCCGAGTTAGAAGAAAAGCAAATAATAGATCAGGAACCTATGTTTATGGATAATCTTTCCAAATTACCTGCCTTAGAAGAGGGTAGATTGGATATAAATTACGCTAATATCAATCCGAGTGTATCGATTGATAAGCCTAAGAATAGTACACGTTGGTTTCATGAGATTTCAATGAACGGATGGAATAACAGCGATAAAAGCGGGCTAGGTTTTTCGTTAGTGGAGGAAAACGAGTTGGCCGATATGTTGGATAGTAGTTCAGTTGCTGTGAGTTCTCCAGATCCAGTTATCACGGTGGAAAATAGAATAAAACCCATAGGAGTTAATTACCATCTTGGAGTAGAACTTGGAAAGCGTTTTGAATTAAGATCAGGACTTGGGTTGAACTATTTTCTTTTGAGTAAAAAGAACGACGGGATACTGGCAAGTCGCACTCATCAGTTATCTTTAGCTATTCCACTTTCATTCAGGGTAAATTATGGAATAAAAAAACCCTTTCAATTCTTTACAGATGCGGGCGCAGTTATTGAGGCTCCTGTTTTCACAAGAACGAAATCGTTGATTCCTACAAGTACTTTATTCTCCGAAAGTACTGGGACTTCTTCATTCAATTTAACACCGGGGATAGCTGGAAAGATAGGGGTTAAATATATGTTAGATGAAAAACGGTGTATTAGTCTCTCACCTGAAATTCGATACTATTTTAATTCAAATAATCTCGCAAATGCAACCGGGAGCAATAAACCGCTATGGTTAGGCCTAGACCTGGCGTATAGATTTTAGTTTTCTCGAACAATGGCGTAACCTCCATTAAAATTGGTTGACTTAACGTATTTGGCTGGGATTACAACTTCGAAATTTCTATTCATAAATCCGCGCTTTGCATCGCTAGTCATGAAAGGAATTAGATTTTCACCATCAGCAGCACTCAAAGTGTACCCGTTCATATCTATAATCTGGAAATCTCTGTTGTAATAGTCTTTTGGTGTTTTTAATAATGACATTGGTTCTTCGGTTGGCAATACACCACATATGTAGCCATCCTCGGAATAATCACAATAAATAGTTTCGTATTTCATTTCAATTAACAGCTCTCCCTTGGTGTTGATTAGACCTTTTAGTCCTCCTTTTTCAACTACGGCCAAACTGTCAATATTAAATGAACTAACATAATCATATTCGGCTGGAATAACCATTTCATCTTTCATATTAACAAATCCCCAACCCAGTCTATTTGGTTTGGTTGGTACAGCCATAAGTCCAGCATTCAATCGTTGCAGAGATCCGTGTTTTGAGGAAAAAACAACCTCGCCTTTATCATTAATCATTACAGTTTTTCCATTCACTGCTGCGCGACAAACGCCATTATGGAAAGAAGATGTTCCTGCTTGTTTGTATTGATAAGGGATGACCAAGGCACCTTCTTTATTAATAAAACCGTATTTTTCTGTTTGAGCATCATAAGGCATTACGCAAGCCAATCCAAATTCTTGATCAAAGGTTGAGCTTCCTAGGTATTTGCATGGAATTATTTCTTCTCCATCTCTATTGATCCACCCCATAGCTCCGTTTTCGTAAACTGCGATTCTGTCTGAATAACCTTCCATGATATAACCTACCTTAGTATATCCTTTCGTAGGAATTTCATTACCCGATTTATCAATTAAGGTATATTTCTTTTCTCCTTTTTTTCTTACCCATGCTCTGCCGTCTACAAAATTTGCTGTTTTATCATAAATGCATGGGATTACTATTTTTCCAGAAGCATCAATGTAGCCTTCACCCGTTACCCATTCGTTGTTCTTATATTCTTGCGTTTTGATACGCGCAAGACCATCACTAAAAGCATAGGCGTATTTCGCCTCAACAGTGGTTTTTACGTTACCGGATTCATCAATGATTTGCCAAGTTTTATTCGCGGCAAATACGTTGGTTAAAAAGAAAAGGGCAAAAAGAGTTTTGAAAAATTTCATAATGCATGCGCTAACTGAACGAATATATCAAATTTCCGTCCAATCATGAAAATACAATACTCGAAAAGGAAATTCTTAAATATTATTTAAGATAGATTCAAAGAGAAGTTTTCCGTCAGTATTACTCAAGTTAGGATCTGCAGCTCGCTCAGGGTGAGGCATCATTCCAAAAACGTTCTTTCCTTTATTTGTGATTCCTGCGATATTTTCCAGTGAACCATTTGGATTAAACTCATCATTTACTTCAGCCCCTTCACTGCAATATCTGAACAACACTTGATCATTGTCTTTGATCGATTTTAACATATCGTCAGGAGCGAAGAATCTACCTTCACCATGTGCGATAGGAATTTTATATGATTTATTCGCATCTAAACCTTTTGAAATTGCAGCGGAGCTTGACTCAGGTTTTAGGTAAACATTTTTGCAAATGAATTTCTGGCTGTTATTGTGCAAAAGAGCTCCTTCTAGAAGACCTGATTCACATAGAATCTGAAAACCATTACAAACTCCCATAACATATCCTCCACGCTCTGCGTGAGCAACAACTTCGTTCATAATCGGAGAAAAACGAGCAATCGCACCTGATCTAAGGTAGTCTCCATAAGAGAATCCACCCGGTAACATTACAAAATCAACACCTTGCAAGTCACTGTCTTTATGCCAAAGCTCAACAACTTCTTGGTTTAATTCATCTTTCAAAGTGTCAATCATATCCTGATTACAATTTGATCCAGGAAACGTAACGACGCCAAATTTCATATATCCGTTTTTAGGTTGAAAATCGGTACAAAAGTAAGTAATAATTTAGGGGTGGTTGAATTAAAGAAAGAGTTTTAATCCACTACTTATGAACCAACATATGAACAATAGATTCAGCAATAAAGTAGACTTCGTGTGTAATATGGAAACACTCGCCACCATTCCTAATGGAATAAAGAGCGCAAGACTTATGTGCTGGTAGAGGTAAAACTCAAGTCCAAAATGTAAAGAAGTAAGCCATGTCGTGTGAAAAATTAGGCGGCTTAATTTTTTAAAACGTACAACTTCAGTACTACTTACCACAAAGTATTTCCAAATAGCATAAAGAAAAATACTCGCGCAAAAAGTGTAGCTCAGGTAGTGAAATAAGTTTTTCTCTCTTGGAACAATTTGTAAGATTAGATCTTCAGGGACAACGAACCAATTTCCAGTGGCTACGAAATGAAGGGCAATATGCATTAGTGAAGGAACAAGTATACCAGCGAATACTACGAAATACTCTCGCCAAACAAAAGGCCTGAAGACGGCTAAACCAAACCATGGCAATAACAATAAAGGAAGTAAGAGCGGCTTAAAAAAAATTGCCATTCCAAAGGATAAAGAGGCTTTAAATATGAGGTCTTTACTCTCTTCTTGACGTCTAAGATTTAGTAATTTATATAGGCCAACTATGACAAAAAAATGAGCGATAAGGTTTGAACTGAAGACGAATTCATCAAACGCGAATAAGGAGAACAGGTATACAATGCCGGGTAAATATGTGTTTTTACCAAAAAAGTCACTTTGATTAAAGGAAAAGTTGAGCAGTAATGCATTACCTGTTCCGGCTGCAGCGGTAATGAGGAAAAGTACGATTTTGTTTTGATTACACCAATTGAACATCTCTGTCATCCAAACGTAGGAGGTTTCATAATTAGAGTTGGGCAAAAAGAAAATGGACAAGGCAAATATTAATGCAAAAACAGGCAGTGCAAAGAGTGCAACAGGGGTTTGTGTTTTGAAAATATTTGTAATCACGCTCTAAAATTAGACCTTATTCAAACGTAAATTTTTAATAAGCCGATTTTTTATAACCAATCCTTTGCCAATAAAGTTTCATTCTAAATTACTTCGAGCGTAGCGCTAACTCCGAATATTTCTTAAATTTGTAATCATTAAAGAATTGAATTATGACTTCAGCAGATGTTTTTTACGGAATTGGTGACGGTTTATACTGGTTATTTGAAAACACCTTAGAACCAATTGGAGACTATTTTTGGATGACAGTATTATTGGCTGGTTTTGTGATGTTTGGATACTGGATGAAGAGACAAGCAGACTTTAATAAACAAGCTGAAAACGACCCGAATCAAATCAAGTAATAACTTGAATCAATAATATTTAAAGCTCATCAGAAATGATGGGCTTTTTTTATCCCTTTGCGTTTTTCATTTCCTTTAAAAAAGGAATGATTTTCTTTCGAAAGGCGAAAAATGCCACTGAAATTATAATGATATAAGGAATTATCATGATGTACACTACCGCAGTGTTCACATTAGATCCTCCAACTTCTTCCGCTTTATCCTCCGCCACTGCTTTACACATGGCACATTGTGCATTCAAATCTTGAACAAACCACACAAGAAAAAACAAAATCAATGATAAACGTTTCATACTCGCTGTGTTTCCTACAAAGATACGAAGAAACGGCTTGAAGAACTCGCAAATTTTGGCTTAATTTGTACAAATTTTGTAGAAATGGAGAACGTTACCACACTTGGAGAATTTATTATTGAAAGACAGCAAGATCATCCAGGATCTAGTGGAGAATTTTCTCGTCTGCTTAGTGCAATTCGTTTGGCCTCTAAAATTGTTAGCCAGCAAGTGAATAAAGCAGGTCTACTTTCTAATATTGTTGGGGCAGTTGGATCAGAAAATATTCAAGGAGAAGAACAACAAAAATTAGATGTATATGCCAATGATCAATTCATTAAGGCACTTACGAAACGAAAAGTTGTTTGTGGTATCGCTTCAGAAGAAAATGACGATTTTATTCCAATAAACTCGGAAGGCACATATATCATAGCCATGGATCCATTAGATGGCTCATCCAATATTGATGTAAATGTTTCTATAGGCACCATTTTTAGCATTTATAGACGTGTATCTCCAGTTGGATCCTCAGTAACTGAGGCTGATTTTCTTCAGAAAGGGACAGAACAATTAGCCGCTGGATATGTAATATATGGTTCATCTACAATGCTGGTTTATACAACAGGAAATGGTGTAAACGGATTTACGTATGATCCAGGAATTGGAGTTTTCATCTTGTCTCATCCAAACATGACGACTCCCAAAGCAGGGAAGATTTACTCGATTAACGAAGGTAATTTCTGCAAAAGTTCAAAAGGAATTCAGAACTATATCAAATATGCGCAGAGTGTTGATCCTGATACAAACAGACCGTATTCTGGACGTTACATCGGATCATTGGTAGCGGACTTTCACAGAAACTTAATCAAAGGTGGCGTATATCTTTACCCATCTACTTCGAGTGCTCCTAATGGAAAGCTTCGACTCTTGTACGAGTGTAACCCCATGGCCTTTATAGTTGAGCAAGCTGGAGGTACTGCAACAACGGGAAGAAAGCGTATTATGGAAATCGACCCAGCAGAATTACATCAGCGTGTTCCGTTGGTTATTGGCTCAGCAGAAATGGTAGATAAGGTTGTTGAGTTTATCAAAGAAGAGGATTTAGAAGTAACGGAAGGATAACTCTCAGTTATTCAACACTATTGCAAGAAATTAAACGACTTGTGACGCTTTTATCATTGTAATTTCAAGGTTAATCGAATTTGTTAGATTTAATCTGCTTAAAATAAGATTAAAGGATAAATTTGATAGAGAGCCATTTTCATGAAATTAGCGCTAAGCTTTTTATTGCTTATCATAACCCTAAAAGCCTTTACATCTGATAAGGTTGATAGTTTGCAAGCCATTCTAGATGGGAATTGTCATGATTCTATTCGCGTAAAAACAAAACAAGCATTAGCAAACGAACTTTACGAAACCGATCAAGTCTCTGCATTTCTTTTGGTCAATGACGCAGCCAATTTGGCCGTAGAAAAGAAAATGTACAAATTGGCTGCTGGTTCCTACAACCAAATGGGACTTTTCCATTATTACAGTGGTCAACTTAACGAAAGCAAACTCTGCTTTGCTAAGTCCAAAGGCTATTTTGATCTTGCCGGTGAGAATTTAGGATCGGCAAATGCCATTAATAACATGGGAGTTATTGCCTATGAGCAAGGATATTACTCTGAAGCCTTGATTAATTATACGAAGGCGTTGAAGGTGCGAAAATTCTTCCGTGATTCGGCTTCTATAGCAGTATCTTATAACAATATCGGGAATGTTCACAAAGACTTGGGAGAACTTGATGAGGCATTAACCTATTATCGCAGGTCTATAGCAATGAAACATGAGCTGAATGACGATTATGGTATTGCTATGACCATGAATTATATGGGTCTAGTATATAGTGACCTTGGCGATTTAGATTCAGCGAAATATTGCTACAAAGAGTCTCTTCAACTCAAGAAAAAAACAAACGATCAGTACGGTTTAGGAATGACTTATGCCAATTTAGGAGTTGTTCACACCAACCTTGAGGACTTTGAAATTGCCAATGCTTATCTGGATTCTTCGCTTACGATTAGAAACCAAATGAAGGACGAATATGGCATACTCCAATCGAGCATATACTTAGCGCAACTCAGGATAAAAGAGGAAAAATACGAAGAAGGAATAGCCATTGGAGAGAAGCAGCTCTTGCTGGCTCTCGAACTTGGAGCACGTGTTCAAGAAAAAGATGTTTATTTTTTACTTTATGAAGCCTATTCTGCGCTAGGAAATTTCGAATTTGCACTAGAGTATTATATGAACTATGATGTGCTGAGGGACTCACTGGTTTTCGATGAACGTATCATAGAGGCGAAACAGCAAGAAAACGCGATTAAAGTATATGAGAAAGAAGAAGAAATTCAAAAGCTTGAGCGCAAGGTTAATGCTCCAATATCAATATGGAAAAGAGGAGGTACAGAGTTAGCCATTTTCTTTGGAGTGCTTATACTCGTTCTGATTTTCTTGGGAAAGAGAGGCGCAAAAACAGATGGAAATCAAGGTAATATCCGTGATCTTTTTCTAACAAGGATTCTACTCGTAGCAACAGCAAGTGTCTATCCAATAGTAGGTGTGCTCCGAGCTCAATCTCCTGATTCTATCTATGACCCAATTAATGAGAGGTTTCTGATCTCCTTACTGATTATTATTCCATTTTTAGGAACTTATTTTTCGAAATTTATTCGAAGGAATGCATTTTTTCTGGTCGGTCTTTTGTTTTACGTTGTTTCGGCTCATTTGATTTATTTGACGTACTCGAATGATTTCAATTTGGCTTATTTCATCGATTTTGTTGTCATTCAAGGCGCAATAACGGTAGTGTTTAGAAGAACAAAGTCAACGATTTTTTACCTCGCTACGGTCTTAATTGGGATCATTATTATGTATGAAATATCGCCAACACCTCAGGTAGAGGGATTGGTGATTTACACATCATTGTCAATGGTGCTACTAGTAGGGGTTTTGGTGCAAATCACCAATATCAATATCAACAATCAGTTAAAATTTACCAACCAAGTAGTGAATTCGGTTGATGCATTAGTACTAGTTTCTGATGCAAATGCTCAATACGTTTATGCGAGTAACTCGATTCAACGTCTTTTAGGTTTTACACAAGAGGAAGTTTTGGAAAAGGACTTTTTTGCCATCGCAGGTCTTTCCAAAAAAGAACAACTTGCTTTAAGGTCCTATTTAATGGACCTAGCCGTAGGTAAAATAGGGCCTAGTAATAAGAACATCGTTGAGCATAAAACCAAAAGTGGGGAGAGTAGGTGGATTTATTGGAAAGATAGGAGAATAGAAAATGACCTAGTGCTCAGTGTAGGACAAGACATTACTGCATTACAAAAACTTCAGGCTGAGGTTGAATTGAACGAAAGTAATTTCCGTCAAATTAACGAAACTGTGAAGGACGTGTTCTATTTGTACAATATAGAAGAGGGCGAGTACGCCTATATTTCGCCTAGTTGCTTGGAAGTTATGGGAGCGGACCAAGACTTTTTCTATTCAGGAAAAAAGCATACGGCTACCTTTGTACATCCTGAGGATAGGGAGAAGGTTTATAATGCCGAGAAACAAATCAATAGCGGTATTGAGTATGATATAGAGTTTAGGGTTATCATTGACAATAAAACCCTTTGGTTAAGAGAACGTTCGTATCCTATTTTTAATAAGGCTGGAGAGGTGATACGTAACTCTGGAATTCTTCAAGATGTTACGGAGAAAAAACTCATTGAAGAGCAAATCAAAGTTCAATCTCTGGTTTCAGCAATGACCACAAACTTTGTAATAATTGCCGGTGCAGATGACGGAATTCATTGGGTAAATAGTGCTTTCAAGGAACTATTTGACTTTGATGTCGATGATGCGCAAGGATTGAAGCCTTCAGAATTATTAAAGATTGATCCGGTAGTTGTTGCGGAAATTAACAAGCGAGTTTGGGAGAATAAATTGTCGTTTAAAGGTGAGGTGGTTTACCACAAACGCAATGGGGAGCCGGTTTGGGCAGAGGTAGATATCATTCCAATGTTTGATGAAAATGGAGAAATGGAACGCTATTTTGTTCATGGTACTGACCTTACAGAACGTCATTATTTTGAAAGAACATTGGTAGAAAAAGAACGTGCACTTGCAAGAAGTGAGGAGAATTTCCGGGAGTTATTACGTTCAGTACAAGAAGTGTTCTGGCTTAACGATATAGTAGAGCGAAAAATTGTTTATGTGAGTCGTGGCTACGAGAAAATGTTCGGAGCTCCACGTGAACACCTCATAGAAAACCCGACGAGTTGGAGTGACCCTATTCATCCAGACGATAAAGATAGAGTAGTCAAGAACTTTGCGGCTAAAGTACATTATGGAGGCTTCAATGAAGAGTATCGAATCAATCATCCTAAAAAAGGAGAACGCTGGATTCATTCACGAGCATTCCCTATCGTAGATGAGGATGGAATTGTTGTCAAGATTTCAGGAGTTTCAACGGATATAACGGAAAAGAAAAACCGTGACATAAAACTTAAAACATTCTCAGAGCAGTTAGAAATTATTCATTCCATTGAGAATGCAATTTTAACTTCAGAAACCACCGAAGAGATTATTTATAATACGCTGCAAACGGCTATTGATACACTCCCAATATTTAGAGCCAGTTTAACTCTTTTTGATTATGATGACGAATCTTTTGATACCTATGCTTTAAGGGAAGATAAGCAGAAAAGCGCTACTGATGGAAGGAAATTTGGCATTGAAGATTTTTCTATGTTAGAGACCCTTCAGAAGACAAAAACGCATACTTTTCAAGACATCAGAAAAAAAGAGAATCAAACGCCTTCGGACAAAATTCTAATCAAAGAAGGTGCAAGTCTTACCTTAATGTCACCACTGTTTCACGGAGAAAATTTAATTGGTTCGTTAAATGTTTATTTTTCTGATCCTGATGAAGAAAAGAATAAACAGTACATCAAAATTACCAATGAAGTTGCGAAAGGGATGGCTTTTGCCATTTATCAAAGTCAATTAAAAGATGAATTGGCAATTTCAACTGCTGAAACAACGGAGATAGCGGATAGACTTGAGATTATTCACTCCATCGAAAATACGATTCTAACCTCTGAAAGTACAGAGTCAATTATTTACAATACGCTGCAGCAAGCCATTGACAAGATGCCGATTATGCGTGCGAGCTTGGCATTATTTGACTTTGAAGAAGATACATTTGATTCCTTTGCAGTAAAGGCAGATGGGACAGTATCTGATACCAATAGACGTACTTACCGCTTAAAAGAATTTGGTTCCCTGCCTAAACTACGAGAGGTAAAATCCCACTATTTTCAGGATGTTCGAGAGAGAAAAGAAAAAACGGAGACCGATCGTGTTCTAATAGAAGAAGGTTTAGTGTATATTCTTATGTCACCGCTCTATCATGGTGATGAATTGATTGGAAGTTTAAATATTGGTTTTGGAGGAGATGAAAATCAAGACAATGATCAAATTATCCTAATTACAAACGAGGTAGCGAAAGGTTTAGCCTTTGCCATTTATCAGAGTCGATTAAAAGAACGTATTCATTATTACAATAAAGAGGTTACGGCAAGTATAGATTATGCGCAAATGATTCAGGATTCATATTTACCAAATGACTTAAAAATTAAGGGGTCCATTTCCGATCAATTTCTTTTTTATAAACCAAAGGATATTGTAAGTGGAGATTTCTATTGGACGGGCAAATTCGAAGAGCATCATATTGTAGCCATTGGCGATTGCACAGGCCATGGTGTTCCTGGTGCATTTATGACCATTATTGGGCTCAATGCTTTGGATAATATTGTAAAAGGAAGAGGGATTACCAACCCCGAGCGCATTTTGAAAGAACTTGACAAGACAGTAATTAAAGCGTTAAAAAGTGACGCTGATTATGAGCTAAAAGATGGCATGGATGTAGGAATTTGCAGTTACAATACGAAAACTGGTAAGTTAGTTTTTGGTGGAGCTCGTCGTCCATTAGTTATTGCAACAAAAGAGGAAATTCTTGAGGTTCAAGGTACATGGAAATCAATTGGAGAAAGTGCGGATGAGTATGATTTTGACTTTACCGAAGTTACAATAGAACATAATCCTACGAATACCTATTATATCTATTCTGATGGGATTACGGATCAATTTGGCGGAGAACGACGTAAGAAGTTCTCTAAACGCAGATTATTTAGTATTCTGGATGAGATAAAAACTCATGATCTAAGAGCTCAAAAAGAACGTCTTGTAAATGAGTTTGAAGCTTGGCAAGGCAATCACGAACAAATTGATGATGTAGTTTTTGGAGCCTTTAAATTCGACTCGGATAATTAACGCACCAATCTTCTAAACGAAACAGTTAAGAACGCATCAAGGCCTAGTAAAGAAATCAAGACGATTGGCAACAATAGTGCATTGTCGAATAATGGATTCGTGAAATTTTTATT
The DNA here is from genome assembly GCA_022447665.1 of Crocinitomicaceae bacterium. Classification (GTDB taxonomy): domain Bacteria; phylum Bacteroidota; class Bacteroidia; order Flavobacteriales_D; family Crocinitomicaceae; genus JAKVAQ01. Next base: position 39,560 of record JAKVAQ010000001.1, on the reverse strand, counting down.
GGCGTTTAATGCAAAATCTAAGAAGGCAATAAAGGTCATCAAAGCAAAGAGTTCGGTAGTCAAACAAATACTTCCTCGGATTTCTTTCTTTGTGCGATTTTTTAATACGTATATAGTAGCAGTTACACCTGTAAGCATGTATACAGCTAAATTAATCCAAGGAGAAGGATCAAAAACATTATTAGCAACAATTAGAAGCACACCTCCAATTACACCAAATAAAATGGCGTAGGGTAAAGTTTTCGGTATTTCGTTTTTTAAAAATTTCATAAGCTTCTATTTAATTAGACGTTGCAAACTGAGTCACCGTTGGCTTGTAATCTATACCTTTATGTCGCTAATCATGATTGGTAACCCTATATAAGTTCCGAAATAATTATTGAAATGTACTTTGTCGATACGCATACACACCTATTTATTGAGCGAAGTGTTGAAGAAGGGGATTTAGCTGTAAAAGAAGCTATTGATGCTGGAGTAAAGCAATTATTATTACCCAACATAGACCTAGAATCAATACCAGACTTACATGCCTTATGTAATTCTAATCCAGCAAGTTGCTTTCCTATGATGGGGTTGCATCCCTGCAGTGTAAAGGAAGATTGGGAAGAGGTATTAAACCACATGTACCCGCTATTTTCAGAGAGAAAATATGTAGCAGTTGGTGAACTTGGGTTAGACTTATATTGGGATAAAACAACGTTGAACCATCAAATCGCAGCATTTAAAAAGCAAGTTGAATGGGCCAAGGAGCTTGATTTACCCATTGTGATTCATGTTCGAGACGCGTTTGATGAGATTTTCGAAGTAATGGATGAGGTGAACGATGACCGATTAAGAGGAGTTTTTCATTGTTTTACCGGGAATATTGACCAAGCTAAAAAGGTAATGGAATATGGCGATTTTTATATGGGGATGGGAGGTGTATTGACCTTTAAGAATTCAGGCGTCGATAAAACAGTTGTTGATATTCCTTTAGAGTATTTAATTCTGGAGACCGATTCACCTTATTTAGCACCTACTCCGCATCGCGGTAAGCGAAACGAGTCTAAATACATTCCTTTAATTGCAGAAAAATTGGCTGATGTTAAGCAGGTGAGTCTTCAAGAAATTACGAATATTACCTCAAAGAATGCAATAGATTTATTCCGATTACCTATCGCCAAATAGGTTTCTTTTTTGAATACATTTTTATCATTCGCTTCAATAACAAAAATGGATAGAGGATTTGATGGAAGATTATTGCGATTACTCTTCCGGCTGAAAACCCCTTATCTTCTATAACCAATGCAATTCCAATTTCTGTAAAGAGCTTAATTCCAATAGGAATAAGTAATAACCAAGATGATGGTAGAAGAAATAAGAAGATGATGGAAAGAAGAACCATAACCTGCAGTGCAAGTAATAAGAGGCTTTCGGCGTAAAGTTTGTCTTCCTGTACGCTACGCATTTTATTCATCCAACGCTGTCGTTGTTGCTCTAGTGCCTTTAGACTCTCTGGAGCGGGAGTTTTTACCAATAGGTTTTGATGATTAATTCGCTGAACATTTGCATCAATTTTCTTAGCTGCTTCTAATAAGAATATGTCGTCACCGGAAGGGATCTCAAAATCACTACGTACCTTTTTAACACTTAAGTAGAGATCCTTATTGAACAATAAGTTAGCCCCATTACATAGCTGAACCTTTCTACTCGCATAGGTAAATAGCTGTAGCCATTCGAATTCAATCCTCCCTAAAAGCTGTATCCATTTTTTACCCGTCATTAATACAGGAAGTACAAGAATATCAGATTTTTTGAGGTATAAGAGTGTTGCTAAATAGGCGGGTGAAAATTCTACATCGGCATCTAAAGTGAGTATATATTCATGATGCGCATTTTGAATACCCTGATCAATGGCTGATTTTTTGCCATTCCCTGAATTATCTAATATTTGATAAGGTATTTTGAGGTTCTTTTCAATGATTGAAGAAGTGCTATCCGTTGAATTATCATTTACAAAAATTACTTCATAAAATTCATCTTTGATGGATTGATTATTGAAGGCTTCAAGTAATGGTAAAATTCGTTCCGCTTCATTTTTGAACGGGATAATGATACTCGTTTTTTCTGCTGTATCGTCCAACTCAAGTTTCTCTATCCTGCTTAAATACCGAAACAAAAAACGAATGGCAAAAATCACCTGGATTAAAACCAAAAAAGAAAATATACTGCTTAAAGCTTCAATCATTTCTTATAAAGGAATCGCATCCCGAGTAGGGCGGGTATTGCTAAGTTAAAGCACCAAAGAATAAAAGTACAAGAAAGAATAATTTCTATTGGAATAAGAAAGATACTCAAGATTAATATGGCACTCGCCTCACGCACAAAAAGTTTTCCAAATGCAACTGAAGGTATAATGGTAGTTAAAAGAAAAGTAAGGGCAATTCCCACCCAAATCTCTAATTCTAATCCCTCAATAAATACAAGCAAAACTAAATAGAACTGAATAACAATGACGCTATAACGTAGAATAGCAACGAAAAAAATCAAGAGCTTTTTACTCAATGGAAGTTCTGCTAAATCGTCAATCTTCTTCTGGTATTTCGGTAAAAATCTACTTGTAAAAAAACTTACTACCTTATTGTTGGGTACTATAAATACAATAAAACTCAGCAATTGTAAAATCCCTGCAATCGAAAAAATCACAGTCTTATTTACTTCATTATTTAATTGTTGAGGCAATAAATAAAGAGCCACCAATCCAATGAGTATAGTGGCCATGAATTGGGAAATATTGGAGAGAAAAGTAGCGACAATTGCGTTTTCACGATCATTAATATCCTTGTCGTAGACCCTTCCTACAAAATTACCCAACCTATTAGGAGTCATTATGCCCGTGGTGATTCCGGCCAAAACAAGTTTGTAACTTTTACTGAATGAGATATCGTTTTCAGCATTCAAGAGCATACGCCATTTTAATGTTTCTAAGCCCCAATTCATGGGAATTAAAAGAATAAAAATGGTAAAGTATAAAATGCTGTTTTCGGTGGGTGAGAGACTGAAAATTTTATCAATGGCTTCAGAAGTTTGAATTTTCCACCCAATAAAAAAAATTAAAGCTAGTCCGAAAACCAGCTTTAATAGAAACGTATATTTTGTATTAGTTAGATTAATAGTTCGCGTTGTAACGTAACTTTTGATTGGCAATCAAAGAGATTAATCTTTTCCCGTGGTTTTTGAATTTCATCACATCGGCATTGATGGCCAGGTTAGCATAATGCGTTGCCTTATCAAATTCATTAATCCATAAATAAGTTTCAGCTAAACAAGCATAAAATAATGCCGTAACCTTCTTGTTTATGCGTGATTTTTTATCACCCACATTACTTTCTTTTAAGGTTTCAAGCCACATATTAATCGCTTCTGTAAGCTTTGCCTTCGCTTCGGTATTTTGACGTGACTGTCCCATTAATGTGAATCCGTAAGAAGCTGTGGTGTAAGCATTTCTAATATCTGTATAATCATGTTCTTTAAACTTCTTAATCGTGTAAAGTTCAGTAGCTCTAGTTTTGATAGGGAAACCACACTTATCATTCAGTTCAGTATTTACTGCAGCGGCAATTCCATTTCTATTTGCTTGTTGTACTTAAGCCCAAACATTTTCACGGTTATCCATCATGTATAGCTCAAAGTCATATGTGCATCAATCGGATGTGTAGGTAATTGTGTATATCTAAAATTGACTTTTTCGTCGTCAACGTTTTGAGCATTCGCTCCTAGGGTAATGACAGCTGCTAAAAAAAGTAGAGTTCTCTTCATGATTATAAAATTCTAGTTAAAATTAACATTTTCAGTCAATTTGCAAATTCAATGCCAAGAGAGAATTTATCTTTGCCAAAATGAGCGATCACCATCACTATATGCTAAATAAGCCTTATGGGTATTTAAGTCAGCTAATTACCAATGCACATAATGATCGTAAGCATAAACTACTTGGTGAATTGTATGATTTTGTTCCGGGCACGATGAGCATTGGTAGGTTAGATTCGCATTCGGAAGGGCTTTTACTTTTGACCACAAATGGGAAGGTGAGCACGGCCATTACAAGTCAACATTTTGAAAAGGAATATTACGTTCAAGTTGATGGAATAATTACCGACGAGGCCATTGAAATGATGGAAAACGGCATGGAACTCTACATAAAAAAGGAGCATGTTAAAACTCTACCTGCTAGAGTAAAGCGAATCGAGAATCCAAATTTATGGGAACGTGCAAGACGTATTCGAGATGACAGGCATGGGCCGAGTTCTTGGATCTCCGTTACCATTAACCAAGGCATGTATAGACAGGTGCGTCGTATGACAGCTGCAGCGGGTTTTCCAACATTAAGATTGGTGAGAATGCGCATTGGTCATCATGTACTTGGGGATTTGAAAACTGGTGAAGCTAAAGAGATTTCGGATCCTAGTTTACAAGAAAGCTAAGATTACAAATAAGAAAATTACTACACCGAGTACCAATCCAATTAACGGTCCTAGCCCCCATAACCAAGCAAGAGTATTTTTTAGCTTAAAAGCCTTGACATTTTTAGAGAGCATATCTTTATTTTTTCTGCCTAGCCCCATCATTATTAAAGCTATAATCCACGAAAAAACTAGGGCTACTGCACCAACTGCTGGGACCACCCAAAGTGTAAAAACTCCAATAAGAAATAAGGATAAACCTATTCCAAAAAGAAGATTATAGCTCTCAATTTTATAATTGTCATCTTCTGTTAGTTCTTTGTAGTCTTCATAAGTCACGGATGATTTTGTTGTATCTGTTTGACTTAAGGTGTCCAAAACAAACACTTCTTCCGTTTCTATTTCTTCAACTTCTGCAATCGATTCCTCTTCTTCGATAATTTCTTTGTCGTATCCAATCAATTTATCTTTTCGAACGCGGTAAAACCCACCTGTTGGAGGGCAATTGTCAAATGTTATAACATCATCCGTTTCCTTTAAAATTGTACATGTTACTGTTTTTCCAGATTTAAAATATAGTGTGTCACATCCACCTTTCAACGTATCCTCAGAAGCAATCACTGGAGCTAAATAAGTTTCATTTGTAGGTCTTTTGTCTTCGTCAGAAACTTTGATTTTCTTTAAGCTCGTAAATTTTTGTTTGGTAAAGTTTCTATGATGCAAATTTCCGCAAGAAGCGAGTAAAACAATCATCGAGAATAACACAAGTAAACGTTTCATAATCAGGCTTTTTTCTTAATCCAAAATTAGATCTAAGGACGTTGACGTAATAATTGAATCGCACCGGGAGAAATGGCATTTGCGATTATCGCAAAAAGAAAAATGAACTAAGAAACTTCTAATGGGATTAATGATACAAAAGGTGTTCTAATCCTTATTTTTGCTTTTAAATCAGAACTGATATGTGGAGAATAGCACTTTTTTTAATATTCACTCTAGTGGCCGTTCCGGTGGCTACCTATTATTACGATGAGCCTTTAACTGATTTACAATGGGCAACAATGAAAACCCTTCTTTGGGTGTATGGAATTGCTGCCGGAATATGTTTTTTAGTAAGTACTATTACTGATAATTTCAGCCAAGTAGATAAGCTATGGAGTGTTATTCCAATTCCTTATGCATGGATTACTGCGTATTATGCTGATTTTGGCCCACGCGTTACCTTAATGGCAGTGCTTGTTTCTCTTTGGGGAGCCCGTTTAACATTTAATTTCGGGCGACGCGGTGGTTATTCTTGGAAGTTTTGGACTGGAGAGGAAGATTACCGTTGGTCAATTTTAAGAGCGCGTCCAGGATTTGAACAGAACTGGAAATGGATTTTATTTAACCTATTATTTATTTCGGCCTATCAAATGGGCTTGATTTTAATGATGACCTTACCTGCTGTTGAAGCTATTGGAAGTGATGTGCCACTCGGTATTTGGGATTATGTTCTGGCGGCGATAATTGTCGGTTTAATTATTATAGAGTTTCTTGCTGATCAACAGCAGTACGATTATCAGCAAAAGAAACACGCGTTAAAGAAAGAGGGTAAAGAACTGGAATATCCATACAATTTAGGCTTCACCCATACAGGTCTTTGGGGCTACATGCGTCATCCAAATTATATGGCTGAGCAAGGTATTTGGTTAGTCTTCTATTTCTTCTCGGTGGTTGCTACGGGCACCTGGATTAACTGGAGCATTGCGGGCTCACTACTTCTAGTACTATTATTTAAAGGGAGTTCGGATTTTTCAGAAAGTATTTCAACACCAAAGTATCCTGAATACAAACGTTACCAAAAAGAGGTTGGACGTTTTTTACCGATTAAAAAGAAGTTTGTTGGGAAGAAATAGCATTAAAGCTCTTTTTTCTTACGTTCGAAATCTTCGATTAATTTCTTTCGAGCCTCCCATCTTTTTTTACCTCCAGGGTAAATAATGTAATAGATATGAAAAATGCTCACCAAGAGCATCCCGAAACCCATTTTTAGAGCTCAAAATGCTTATCGTACATTTCTAGGTAGCGGTTCATCTTAACAAGGTCTGTGCTCTTGCCTTTTTTTAGGGCTTTACTTTCTTTCATCATGGCCTTCAACACAATATGGAATTGATCATGATCCTCACCAGTCATTGTACATTCATCAATAACAGTTTTTAAAGTACCCTTAATCTCCTTACCTAGTTCTTTGTATTCTTCGCCTTCAAAGTTTACTACAAGACTTTTGATTTCCTCCATACCATCATGTGTACTTTGTTCAACTTTCCATTTGTTGCCGCCATTTAAACGAAGTCCTTCAAGAGCTTCTTCTGTTTCGGTGTAGGTTTCTTGATCCATATGCGAAGTCCCAGTTACAATTTCGGGTTCTTCAGTACCTTCTTCAGCACATGAGAATAAAACTAAAGCGAACAGGAAATAGAAATACTTTTTCATTACGGTAAGTTATTGGTCACCCGAAATTAAGAAATAATTGAACCTACCAAACGAATTATTTGTTAAGTTTTCCGTAAGTCGATTAATCAAAACGCGACCAAGAATTATGGAAAATACAAGCTGGCTTAATTCAAAAGACAATTATTTAATTTATTTCGGCGATACCATGTGCTCATGGTGCTATGGTTTTGCTGAGGAGCTAAGTGATTTAGCAAATGCAAATACTGATATTCCATTGAAGGTTGTAAATGGAGGCTTACGTCCTCATGGCACCACTAAAAATGGTGATGTTGTTCCTGAATTTGGCAATCAAGTAATGAGTGAGTTTTTACGTCATCATTGGCAAGAAGTAAATAAACGTTCTGGTCAGCCTTTCTCTTATGCTATTTTAGATAACACAGCTTTTGTGTATGACACGGAGCCTGCGGCCAGGGCTTGCGTGGTTGCACGTGAAATGAATCCGGAAATAGAGTTTGAATTTTTTAAAGAAGTTCAGAAAGCTTTTTATGCCCAAGGAAAAAATACGAATGAACTGGTTACCTTTATTACTGTAGCCTCAAAGTTAGGATTGGATGTAGATGAATTTCAGGCCAAGTTTAATTCAGATGATATGAAGCGAGCAACGGTAGAGGATTTTCAACTTTCTGCTAATCTAGGAATTAAGGGATTCCCTTCCCTAGTTTTAAAGAAGGGTGAGGAGTTCTTTTTGATTGCTAATGGGTATAACGAAGCAAAAAATATTCAACCGGTGATTGATAAAATCTTTTCGGAGAATTAAACACGTACTCCTATAACACAGACATCATCAACCTGTTCTAAGTCACCTTTCCATTGATGGAAGATATTTATAAGTTCAGTTTTTTGATCAGCTATTGATTTATGGCCAATTGTTTTCAAGAATTCTCGTAATGATTTGGCTTTGAATTTTTTCCCTTTTTCTCCTCCAAATTGATCAACAAAACCATCTGTGAATACATATATTTGATCACCTTTTTTAAGATCAAGGGAATGATTGGTGAAAGGCTTTGCCATTTCAAATTTACCTATTGGTTGTTTATCTCCTTTGATCTCCATGAATTCACCATCGCGTAAAATCCAAAGAGGATTATGAGCACCTGAATAATGCAGTTTATTTTCTTCAATTGAGCAGAGTGCGATATCCATACCGTCCTTCACTTGATCTTCCGATTTATCAAATTCTGATAGTACAAGCTCCCTAGTTTTATCAAGAATGTCCGAAGGTTTATCCAGGTTAAACTCTCTCACGGATCGATTAAGTGCATTATTACAAATAACACTAACGAGGGCCCCAGGAACTCCATGCCCGGTGCAATCTGCTGCGGCAAATAACACACCTTTTTTCGTGGGATGAAGCCAATAAAAGTCACCAGCAACTACATCTTTTGGAAGATAGAGTACAAATGCCTCTTCTAATTCTTCACTTATGAGTGACTTCGAAGGTAAAATTGCCGATTGAATACGTTTAGCGTAATTAATTGAATCCTGAATTTCTTCACTCCGAATTTCAATTTGCTGCTTTTGCAACTGAATAAGTTCTTTGTCTTTTCGCTGACTCTTGTACCGACGATAGAGGTAGAGAATATTCACCAAGAGCACCACGCAAATAACAATGAAAATGGTTAGTCTTAGATTTTCCTGAGATTTCGTTAACTCGTTCTCTTTTATGGCCCACTCTTTTTCCTCTTTTTCTCGGAGGATTTCCATGTCTTTCTTTACACCTTCATATTTAGCCTCTATGTCAGCAGCAGCTGAAATCTTCTCAATATTAAAAAGGGTGTCACGTACGACGTTACTTTTTTCAAGTGTAAGGAGTGCATTTTCAAAATCCTCCGCCTCTTTATATGCTTGGTACAAGTGTTTATAAACTCTCGGAAGATCTTTAGTTGATTCATTATCTTCCCAATACTGCGTTGCCTCAGCGAGATGTGGTATGGCTAATCGATATTTTTCTTGTTTGTAAAGAAACTCTCCTTTTAGGAATATGGCATAGTATAAACTTGACAATTGCTGAATGCTGTCAGATAAATGAATCGCCTTTTCAACTAAGTTATTCGCCTCAGTGATCATTCCTAATTCGAAATAAGTTTCCGCTGCATTATTATAGGATATTGGAAGTGCATCAACGGCATTAATCCGTTCTTTAATTTCTAATGCAATGAGTTGATAGTTTAAAGCATCTTCCTTGGTAATCACATTTTGAGAAACAACACCAAGTGCCATGTAATTGGTGGCCAATCTTAAAGAATCGCCATAAGTAGGGTATGTTTCTACAGACCTTAACATCGATTTGTGAGCATTATCTAATTCTTCAGACCAAAAATAAAATGCCCCGATTGTGTAGTGCATTTGCGACATTAGAATGGAATCTTTAATCTCCTCAGCTTCTAAAAGAGCTTCTTGAATCAAACCCATTCCGCGTGCATTTTCTTGATTTTGCATCCAAATCTTGCCCTCGTTATATTTGATTTTTATAGCTGCTTCTTGATCTTGGAGTAGATTTGCCAACGGCTCTGCCTCTGATTTGTATTGGGCGAATTTTTCCGGCTCTCCGGTTCTTTCAATCAAATAAATAAGGATGTCCAATCTTTCCTTATCATCAATTTCAGATTCTAAGATTTGCTCAAGAGAATCTGCCTCTGACATTTGGCCAAAAGCAGAATAGAGACTTAAATATGAAATAAGTATAATTAGGTATTTCACAAGCGAAAGTTACCAATTATGAAGTGATTCTTGAAGTCAAATTAGATCATCAAATAGTAAGCTTATGAATAACATCTGTAAATCAGACAACTAGAACAATTGTCCAGCAACGATTAATAAGAAAAACCCGAAAATAATTACAACACCACCGTATGCGACAAGCTTCGCCAGTGTAAGTTTTGTCCTATAATGGTTTACGGATTCTTCATTAAGTTCCTTGGGAAATTTCTTACTTCTTCTTATTAGATTCCAGGCCATAATAAATGCAGCGATAAGAAAAATCCCCATGGGAGTGAGAAGAATCAGGCCCAGAATACAATTGGATTTTGGTTTTGATCCGTTTTTGAAATTTCATCGGTGTACAGAATTTCATTTTGTTCTGTCGCTTTAATTTCAAAGCCAATGTTGTTTTCTTCGATAAATGGTAACTGATTCTCGCTTTCATTGAATTCAGCCACTTCTTCTGCTTCAGCATAATCATGCTCTACTTGCTTGAGCTTAGTAAATTTTTGTTTGTTAAAGTTCCCGCTGCGCATTCCACAGGATGAAAGCAAAACAATCACGGTCAGAAGGTATAGCAAACGTCTAATTCTAGGCTTTTCCATGAAACAAATTTATACGCGTTCATAGGAGTTTAATAATTGAATTTCGAACTTCAAATGAGGTTTTGCGCAAAACATGAGATCAATCTATCTTATCCAACCACTCCATTGCTTTTTCACGATTGGAGAATTCTTTAATCGGATATTTTATGGAACGGAATTTCTGGTAAAAACGAAACAAAATGCGGTTTCCGATTCCTTCAATAACAAAAGCTTCTGCTTTGGCTGGTTTTTCTCTGTTTTCAGCATGATCGCGTGCTGAAGATGATACGGTAGTGCCTTTAGGAAAAACATGCAGCACTTTCCACATTTCACCATCAGTATTATCATCGTAATTATCAATCACTACTTGAATATCGTTTACCTCCAAACACACATTATCCTTATACTCTGCAATGAATAATTTATCGTTAGTTAAAGTGACTTTGGAATTTTCGTTTTCAATAACCTTCATATCCCTTGTGATTTGAGAATTAAATTAAATAAAAATCGTGATTATAGCTCAAAGATGCTGTTAATTTCCGCAATTAGCTTCGAAGATTTAGAATTTACATCTTCCATAATTGAAGCGCCCGTCATTCCATCAATGCCTTCCATGTGCATCGTTCCATCACCAGATGTAGCAAAGACAAGCATCTTGTTGGGATCATAATGTTCGGTAAGAAAGGCCTCGGCATCTTCTTGAGGAGCCCACATTTCAATAGTATGTATTATAGCGAGAGCGTCCCATTCGTCGGGATCAATGTCTTCAGTCTTGGTTACATCCACTACGCTTATTCGAATACCCAAAGGCTTGAATTCATCCACAATATTGTTAACAATGGCATTTTTGTACGCACTGCCTTGAGAGGCAATCAATAAACTTTTAGCTCTACTTTCCTCATTATAACTTTCGCTTTCAATCACATCTATAGAATAGGTATAGTCATACCAAAAGAGAAAGCCAATAAAACCTACCAGAAGAATACCAAGTATTTTGAGTGCCTTTTTCATGCGATTTATTCGTGAAGTTCGTGATCTCAATGGCAGAGTTTTCTGATTTAAATCATCTTCAAATATGTTCCTCATAAAGAATGGGAAATTAGTGTGGAGATTGGTTTTTTAGATGGTTTGAAATACTCAAATTTGGATCAATTCATTCGCACCAATATGAAAAATTAGTTTTTAGCCTTGTTATACTATTCGGAGTGGTAAGCTGTGGAGAGAAAAAAGAAAGTATTACACCTACCTTCTCTTCTATTACAGAATCTATTTACGCTGCAGGGATTATTAAAAGTGATAATCAGTATGCTGTTCACCCTAAAGTAAATGGCATCGTAGATGAGGTTTTTGTAGAATCGGGTGATTATGTAATTGTTGGTTCGCCTATCATTTCTATTTACAATGAAACACAGCGTTTAAATAATGAAAACGCTCAGCTAACGGCTGATTTTTAGAGCTTTCACAATAATGTCAACCTATTAAATGATCTTAAGAATAAGATTGACATAGCACAAAAGAAAATGGTTACTGATTCTACTCAATTTGCGCGGAATACCGTGCTTAAAAAAGAAGGAGGAGTATCGGATTCGCAATACGAGCAAAGCGAACTGGCTTATGAGACTTCCAAAACGAATTATGCTTCAGCCATAACGCAATACAACGATTATTACCGACAACTTAAGTTCAATTCTTCCCAAGCAAAAAAGAACCTCGAAATTTCTGGATCTGCGCAGAAAGATTTTATGGTGTACAGTGAAATAGAAGGGAAAGTGTATAGCATGAATAAGTTAAAAGGGGAGATGGTGAATATTCAGTCTGAACTGGCTATAATCGGTGATGCCGACAAGTTTATTTTAGAAATGCAAGTAGATGAAAGGGACAGTCTTCAAATACAAGTAGGGCAAGAGGTTATTGTTACGCTAGATAGCTATGAAGATTCTGTTTTCGAAGCGCGTATAACGAAGATTAACCCGATAATGGATACTCGAAGTAAGACATTTTTATTGGAGGCAGAATTCGTAAATCAACCGACGGTGCTTTATCCTAATATGAATTTTGAGGCGAACATTGTTTTAAATTCTAAAGATAGTGCGCTGGTCATTCCGAGAATGTATTTGGTGAATGAGAATTATGTTTTGGATAAATGAAAAAGTGGACTCCATAGCAATTCTTAAGGCAACAGGTTTTTCAGGAATGGATGTGAGCTTAATATTCATTACCATAGCCTTGGTTATTGGCGTATTTGGAGGGGCATTAGGACTCGTGTTTGGTTTTGGTTTGTGTAATTTGATTGATATGGTTCCGTTTGATACCGACGCCTTGCCCACCATTACAACCTATCCGATAAATTACGATTTAAGGTATTATGTAATTGCTGTAATTTTTTCAATCGCTGCAACCTATTTTGCCGGTTATTTCCCGTATAGAAAAGCTAGTAAAATTGATCCTGTAGAAATAATTAGGGGGAAATAAGGATGGAGAAAAATGTATTGGAAGCAAAAGCGATTAGTAAGTTTTTTCATGATCCCAAAACGGTTCAGGTTTTAACGGATGTCACCTTTGATTTGAAAGCTGGTGAATTCACTTCAATTATTGGTAAATCTGGATGTGGAAAGTCAACTCTACTTTATATTTTAAGTACAATGGACACCGATTATGAAGGTGAATTGTACATTGATGGGGAGTTTTTGGGTGATAAAACAGAGGCACATTTAGCCCATGTACGCAATGCTAAAATAGGCTTCGTATTTCAATTTCACTATTTATTGAACGAATTTAATGTGTTGCAGAATGTGATGATGCCAGGATTAAAACTTGGAGAATTAACTGCTGCGGAAATTGAACATAACGCTTACGAAAAGCTGAAGGTATTGGGTATTCAAGATGAAGCCTTGAAGAAAGCCAATCAAATTTCTGGAGGACAAAAACAAAGGGTGGCTATTGCTAGAGCTTTAATTAATGATCCATCCATAATTATGGCCGATGAGCCAACGGGAAATTTAGATCATAAGAACTCAGAAATTGTATTTGAAATCTTCAAAGAATTGGCAGAAGAGTATAAACAATCTTTACTTGTAGTTACGCACGATACTGATTTTGCTAACCGTACGCATCGTATTATTGAATTATTGGACGGAAGGGTGATTCGTCAATAAGGGTCTACTTACTTGAATGATAAATTGGACGCTTTTCTGTCCACTAAAGTTCAAATCCGGCTACGATAAAAACCAAAAGATAAACCAAGGTAGAACTCTGGTAGTACATTAAATAGGAATTAGTGTACAACATTGTTAGTAAAAAACAGAATAGGCCAGAAGCACCCATGTAAAAGAGGTGACGAAAGGCGAAATTATCTCCAATCTGATCTTCCCATTTAATTTTTTTATCAATCGCGCGATGATTTAATATTTGCACAATTATAATTCCAATAACTCCAATCCCATAACTTCCGAACAATTCATAAAACTCATAGAAAAACGGCTGGTAAAAATCAAAGTAAAAGAAGTCACCAGATTTATAAATCAACGCCATAAAACTGAGCGTGTAAACTATGAATCCACCAAAAAAACAATGGCAAATCCACCCCTTCCACCAGGTACATTTTTCATTTTATTATGAAATATGAAGATGCTCGGAATTTTAATCAAATACTGTAACTACGGGAAGAAGAATATCTGATAAACTTGCCAGTGAAAAAGTATAACACCAACAAACGTGACAGCTGCGGCAGCGAAAACGCTAAAATATTTGTGCTCGGTAAAATTCTTCACGGAGCCTAAAATAAAGATTAAATGTAACCTAGAATCAATTTCTAATTATATATGCAAAATCTCAAATTATGAAAATAGCCTATACCCTTATTTTGACAGGAATATTCGTTTTAGCCACTCAAACACTCAAGGCCAGTGAAGGAGAAAAAGTAAATAAAGATTCTTTAAAAATCATAAACAAGAAGCGGAAAGCTTTTCTCAAAGAATTCGATTATTATGTCTTTATCCCCAAAGGTAGTGTCGGTTATTTTGGGGAAGGGGAAAGCGGAAAAGAAAAGAAAAAAGTAGAGAATGTAAATGAGTTTTACATGTACAACCAAGAGCTTACCAATTTCAATTACTTGGAGTTCCTCTACAGTTTAAAAAATGCGGGCTCACCGGAATATGAAAAAATGCTTCCAGATACTAATGTCTGGATTTCTGACCTATCCTATAACGAGCCTTATGTTCAACATTATTTTCGTCATCCAGCCTATCAAAATTATCCAGTTGTAGGCGTTTCCTATGAACAGGCAATCGCTTATTGCGAATGGATTACGGACATATTTAATAATGGTCCATTCAATATTTTTAAGAAAGTAAATTTTAGATTGCCCACGGAGTTAGAATGGATGTATGCTGCTCAAGGTGGATTAGAATATGCGGAGTATCCTTGGGGTGGACCCTACATAAAAAACGCAGTGGGTCAGCCACTTGCAAATTGCTTATTGTTTGGAAATGAAGGAATAAGTCGTGATACTTTATACAAGAAGAACGAGGAAGGAGAATATGAAGAGGTTTACATTTATCGGGCTCACAGAGGTGGCTATTATATGGGTGTTGCTGGATCGCTGAATGATGCGGCAGACATCACTGCTCCAGGACATTCTTATAATCCAAATGGGTACGGCCTGTACAATATGGCGGGTAATGTTTCAGAAATGGTCTTAGAAGAAGGAATCACCAAAGGAGGAAGTTGGAAAGATCCTGGTTATTATTTAAAAAACGCTGTTAAACAAAGTTATACGGGACGAAATTCATCATCATCCACAAGAGGCTTTCGAATGATTATGGAAGTGATTGAATATTAAACCAAGAAAAACCTTATCCTTGACTCTATTGTTTTAATTTCATAACTTAAGGGAAATCTAAACCCATATTATGAAGTTAAAAAGGATAATTCCCGTAGCTGTTGTTTCATTATTTATAGTTTCATGCGGGGCTGAAGAAGCTAAAGAAGAGGTGGTCGAAGAACCGGAAAATGTAGTAGAGGAGCCTATCGTCGAAGAAGAACCTATTGCCGAAAGCATTGCTTTTCTCGATAAATATGAGGTGATTATTGATGATAGAGAAGACATGAAAGATGTTCTTAAATCAATGGCTTTCATAAGTAATGATCAAAACGATCCAAATACAAAGCTACACTACATTCAGCGCGATGAAGATGGTTCTTTTTATTATGATCCGTGTGAAGATAATTCTGGTTTCGCGAGATTTCTAACGAAAGGGAGTAATGAGACAACGGGCGTAATGGAAGAAGACCAACCATCGTTTTTCTTTTCGTATGTGGACTCTTTTGGCTGGAGTATGGATTATTTTCAGAAGATTGAAAAAGGCATATCCTTTAGTTTAGAGGGAGATGATGAGAATACGGAACGCTTTTTAGAAGTTACTGAAGCTGGTTATTGGGTATATCATATGTACTTTAACAATGAGCACGACCCAGATCAATTCATGGTTACGTCAACTAATCTTCATTTAATTGAAACGCGCCAAGGCGATTGCGAATATTAATGAACCAATACATTTAAGAAGTGTAAATTAAAGCATGCGCTTCAGGATTTTTATTCTTATCATAGGAAGATTCCGTGTAGGCCCAGTTTCATATAACCAAAAACGCTTCATAGATTGACTTGAAGAAGATCTAGAACTAACATTCAAATATCAGCAGTTACCAGTTAAGTTTACTATGGTTTGCATCCTTGTAACCCTCAAAAAAGTCTAAAAGCTGACCACGAAATTATGTAAAAGACACCAGCATAATTTATATTGTTGGCGCTAAAACAGGTGAAGTGTATAAAAAGAAAAAAGTATCGTATAAATACCAGGTGCCTTTTTAATATTATCCTTTCAGAATACTCCTTGATCCGAACTTTTCCAGCTCATTTTATGTTGTAAATTAGCGCACACATGGACTTTGATGCCCAATCCATAAAAGATCTTGAGTTTGATGAAATTAGAGAAAGACTCTCTAAGTATTGTAAATCAAAAAAAGCCAAAGAAAAGGCCTTAAAAATTCGTGGACTAAATTCTCTAGAAGAGATTCAAAACGAACTCTCAATTCTCAAGGAAGTTAGAGAAATTCATGCGGCCGAAGATTTAAGCATGCCTCACCCGGCATCTGATTCAATTGATGGAGCTTTGAAGTTACTCCATGTGCGCAATGGAGTCCTGACTTTGGATGAATTGCTACGAGTTTATACGCTTTGTTTAGGTACTAAAAAGGTGGTTGAGTTTGCACGAAAAAACAAACATAATTACCCGCTTATTTATGAGGCCACCGCACACATCAACGAAGTAGATAGTATTCTAGACCTCATTAAAGAAGTGGTCAATGAAAAGAATGAAATCCGCGACGATGCCAGCCCGCAATTGGCCAGTATTCGAAAGCAATACGCTTCAAACCATAGAGAGATCAACAAGAACTTTGATAAGGCCCTGAAGAAATATAAAAAGGATGGAATTTTAGCCGATACTATTGAGTCATTCTTGGATGAAAAGCGAGTGTTGGCGGTAGATTCCTCATATAAAGGTCGAGTAGAAGGAAAGCCCGTTGGGGTAAGTGCTAAAGGGAATGTGACCTACATGGAGCCTGGTACAAACCTTAGGCTTAATCAGCACCAAGCCCAGTTAAGAATGGAGGAGCGCGCTGAGATTTTTAAAATACTTTCGGCGTTAACAGATAAACTCAGAGGAAGAAAACGAGATCTTGAAGCATTTCAGCGCCTACTAGTGCGATTTGATATTTACAATGCAAAAGTGCTTTTTGGAAATTCTTATGTTGGGATTTTACCAAAGATTAATGATCAAAAACTCTTTGAGTGGCAAGATGCAAAACATCCATTATTGCTGTTGACAAATAATGCACTTGGTGTAGATACAATAGGGCAGCAAATAGAGCTGAATGAAAAACAGCGTTTCCTTGTAATCTCTGGTCCCAACGCTGGAGGTAAGTCTATAACTTTAAAGACTGTTGGGTTAATTCAAATGATGTTCCAATGCGGTCTACTTGTTCCGCTGAAAGAAGGCTCAACCTGTTGTTGGTTCGATGATATTCTGAGCGATATTGGGGACAATCAATCCATTCAAGATCAATTGAGTACGTATAGCTATCGCTTAAACAGAATGGAGTTCTTTTTGCATCACGCCAATGAAAATTCGCTTTTACTACTTGATGAATTTGGAAGTGGCTCAGATCCTGAATTAGGTGGCGCGTTAGCTGAGGTCTTTTACGAAGAGTTATACAATAAAAAGGCCTTTGCGGTAATTACCACGCACTACGCTAATATTAAAATAAAGTCAGCGGCAATGGAAGAAGCTATGAACGCCTGTATGCTGTTTGATAGTGAACGTTTGACCCCACTTTACAAGTTGAGCATTGGTCAACCGGGATCTTCTTTCACCTTTGAAGTGGCCAAGTTGAATGGTATTAGTGATGATCTTATTAACCGTGCGAAAGAAAAAGTAAGTAAAGCTAAGTTGGAGGTTGATGAGCTAACTGCCGAATTGCAAAAGGAAAAAGCTGCACTCAAGAAACTCAACGAGTCCAATAGAATTGGAAATTTAGAGGCAAGTAAGAGTAAACAGCGTTATGAGGACAAGCTAAGAACCTTGAACGAAAAGGCAGAGAAACAAACAGCTTATTTGGAGCAACAGCATAAGTATGTGAATGCCGGCAAAAAAATCTTTGACTTTATTAAGAAATACGAGCGCAACGAAACCAATAAGGCCTTGAATGAAGCTGTAAAGCGTTATGTTTCGAAAGAAAAACAGAAGATTCTAGAACTAAAAAAGGCGCAAAAAGAAGCGGCCAAAAAGAATAAATTACAAAAGGCAGCTAAGGTGAATGAAGCCTTACTGATGGATAAGGAGTTGGAAGCGCCAAAGTTGCCAAAATCTCAAAAAGGTGATGAGAGAAAAGCTGAAAAGAAATTAGCACCAGCTCCGACAAAAGCGTTGACAGTGGGCGATATAGTTCAGTTGAAAACAAGTAAGAAAAAAGGGAAGATTGTAGAGATTTCAGGGAAGAAGATAATTATTGAAGTGGGGAATTTTAGAATAACCACAAAAGTCAATGAGCTTGAATAAACTTTGTCTATGAAAAAGCAAAAAACCTATGCCGTATTAAACCTAATTGTAGTGATTCTTGTCATTGCATGGAACGGCCTTTCCAACTCAGGAATAATTGGAGGAAAAACTGTGGGCAATGTCAGTTATGACCTCTACAATCTATTCACTCCAGCAGGCTATGCCTTTGCTATTTGGGGGATTATATTTCTAGGTTTAATTGCCAATGGAATTTACCAAGTGGCCGTTGCTTTTGGTTCGAATGAAGAAGACAAGAAGAACGTTTTAACGGGCCCATGGCTTATTCTTGCTAATCTTGCCAACGGGGTTTGGATATGGTTTTGGTTGAATGAGTACATCGGAGTTTCGGTTCTAATTATGATCGTTCTTTTGTTATGCTTAATTAAAGTAGCCATTGATTTACGATTAGAAAATCATGGACCAAAGCGTGCTGTTATAATTCTTGGATGGTGGCCTAATACGATTTATTTGGGGTGGATTTCAGTAGCGTTGATTGCCAACGTTGCGGCTTATTTATCACAAATCGGATGGGCAGATGGCGTAAATGAGGTGATATACACCATCATTATGATTATAGTAGCAGCGGTGCTAAACCTTTTCATGCTTTATGCACGAAACATGCGTGAATTTTGCTTGGTCGGAATTTGGGCGCTAATGGCTATTGCTGCAAGAAGTGAAATAGAATCAATTTATTATACAGCGGTTATAAGCTCAGCGGTTATTGCCTTGCTTACATTAATTCATGGGGTTATGAATTTAAAGGAGAACACTTTAATCTTTCCTAAGAAAGTTGATTAGCGTTGATTAACATTAAGTTCTATTTGCTCCCTATCACTATTGTGCTTCTTCTGTTCCTTTATAGCAACCATTGCTATACCAAAAATGAATATTAAGGTAAAAAGGATTAAACTTCTTTTTCTCATGGCTATGTTGTTCTCGTACACATACAAATAACCATAAAGGGTATTAAAGAGTTGATAATATGGAATTAAAAAGAGATTAGAAATTAAGATATTAGGACACTGAGAGAACGGGCACTGCCCGTGAAGGATTGAGCGCCATCTGAAAAAGATGGAATAAGCGAAACTGAGCGAAGCGCCGGCTTATTAAAAAAGATTTGACTAAAAGATGAGGGCTTTGGCAGGCTCAGCCACCATTTTCCGATAGATTCTATCTGACTAAACTTAAATTCTAACCCCAATGAAGCAAATATCGTCAAGCTGCTCTATTTCTCCTCGCCATTCTTCAAAGGTTCTTTCCAATACAAACTTCTGTTCCTTCATGGGTTTACCATGTATTTCCAATAATAGTTTTTTAAGGTTCGGCGTCTTGAATTTTTTCCCTTTTTCACCCCCAAACTGATCAGCGAATCCATCTGAGAACACATAAATACAATCTCCTTTTTTAAGATCTATGGAATGGGTTTTAAAAGGTTGAATATTGTCGAACCTACCAATGGGTTGCTTATCGGCTTTGTACTCAATTAATTCATGATTTCTGATTAACCAAAGTGGATTGTGCGCTCCAGCGTACTTTAACCGAATAGATCCATCGGAGGAATCAGTTTCTAAAAAGCAAAGGGCAATGTCCATTCCATCTTTTACCTCTTCTTCTGATTTTTCAAATTCTTTGATTACGATTTCCCGTGATTTATCTAAAATTTGGCCAGGATCTGTAAGTTTAAACTCGCGGACTGCCCTGTTCAGTGAATTATTACAAATCACACTAACCATTGCGCCCGGCACACCATGTCCAGTGCAATCTGCTGCTGCAAACATTACACTTTTATGAGTTCCTGGAACGGGTTCTAACCAGTAAAAATCTCCCGCAACTACATCTTTTGGTTTATAGAGTACAAAAGCATCAGTTAAAGTCTCTGAAACAAGTGAATCAGGAGGTAAAATGGCCGATTGAATTCTTTTGGCATAGCGAATTGAATCCTGAATTTCATCGTGAGATTCAACCAATTTACTGTGTTGACTTTCGATTTGTCTTTTTTGCGATAGAATGTTTTTCTCATATCGGAGGTTTCCACTTTTGTAGTGAAAGATGAGGAAGAAAGACCCCATAAAAATAAGTAGCATATTTATCACATAAACTACTTGTGTTTGCTCTGGTGTTCTAACTATTAAGGGTTCAATATAAGGGTGCGTTATTTCTGCCGTGAAAAAAGCAAATATGGCATAGGTAAAAATGAATACTCCCCATTTTATGGGTTTTACCATAGCGAATCCCAGAATGGAAAATAGAAATAAGAAGTACTTACCAGTTCCTCCTTCAATAAGAATCCCCGCAATGAGCAAATGAGTGATTAATAAAAAGCTCAGAAGTACGGCTGCTACCTCGTGCTTTGATTTACGAACTGCAAAAAATAGTGAAGCAATGGAGATAAGCAAAACTCCAATTTGAATAAGAAGAGGTGTTGACCCTTCATTAATAAATAGTGGGATATAAGTGAAACCCATTAAAAACGCAATTACGATTAGCCTATTCGTAAGCTTTGCTCTTCGAATATCGGCGTCTTCCATAAAAGGTTTAACACCTAGGTTGGATATGTTATCCCAGAGTTTCATTGGAGGGTTCGTTCTGTAAGATAATTGAAAATTTAATCAAATCCTTATACCGCACTCTTCATTCGACGAGGATATGATTTTGAGAGGATTAAATCGGTTTAAATTTTAGGTCACTGAGAGAACGAGTGCTGCTCTCACTCATTTTTATTCGCCGTTTTCTGCGTAAAAAAGGATTAAAACCTAAAAAAATGAATTAGTAAAGCCAGAAGTAAACATTTTAAATCTTGTTTTCCTAAGGTAAGGTTTTTCAAAAAATCTATTGCTTAATCGTATTAGATTGGCGCAGAAGTTAATTTGATAATGCTTAAATTTAAGAGTGGCTATCTAACACTCATGAAACTGAAACTATTATTAATCGCATTTTTCTTTGGGATTTATTCTGCATCATTTGCTCAGAGATCCTATAAGGAATTAATGCTCGACAACTCCGTTAACTTTTACGAAGTATGCGCAGCAGCCGACGCTTATTTTGAAACTGTTGATAAGGACGCGAAAGGTTCAGGCTGGAAAGGCTATCAACGCTGGAGGGTAGAGAATGAATCAAAGTTTTATCCTTCGGGTGATCGATCATCGGTTGACCCATATATGGTTATTGAATCATATAATAGGTTAGTCTTAGAATCTGAATCAGATACTAGAACCATGTATTCTGCTGGCTGGGTTGAATTAGGGCCAGCTTCAATTGATAGTATTACAGGCCATTATGCTGCGGGACTTGGGCGTTTAGAAACATTTTATGTGAATCCTTCGGACCCTAACGTAATGTATGTGGGTTCACGAAGTGGTGGTTTTTGGAAGTCGATAGATGGCGGAACAAGCTGGACGGGAGGAACTACCGATTTTTTACCGGCCTCAGGTGTAAATTCTATTACTGTTTCACCCACCAATCCCGATTCAATTTTAATTAATGTTAGAAATTCGGCTAATGGGGTTACCCATGGCATTTACCGCTCAATAGATGGCGGAGATACTTGGACAGAAACCAATTTTAATCCAGTTGAATTAGATAAAGGAGGATTAGGAAGCAACTTTTCTATCAACAGAGTGGTTTATCATCCTCGTGTTCCAGACTTAATTTTTGTTTGTGCTTCTGATGGACTTTACAGGTCAGATGATAATCTTGATACTTGGCTTAAAGTAACAACAGGTAGTATTTCTGATATTGAATTTCACCCGATTGATGACGATATCGTATACATCTATGACTATTACTATTGGGGAACCAATAAGAACAAAGTTTTGTATTCTTTAGATCAGGGCTTAACCTTTACTGGCTCGGCAGAAATCATTGGAAACGATGGTAATACCTCTGTTCAACTGGATGTAAGTCCAGAATGCGAAGATTGCATTTATTTCGCCTCAGGAAATGGAATTTGGAAATCGTTTGATAAAGGATTGACCTTCAATTTTGTAAGTGCCCCGGGTACAGGAAGTCAAGGATTTGCTGTGAGTGATTTAGACTCTTCTAAAATGACTTATGGATATGTTGACACCTACGCCTCGGCTGACGGTGGTTTAACCTTTTCTCAAGTGACATGGTGGGGCCTATTTAGTGCTGATCATGGGCCGGGAGGCTATCAGGAACGATATCAAAACTCTGAGCATTATGTACATGCTGACAATAGAGAGGCAGAATGCATAAACGGGGTGTTTTATGTAGCCACTGATGGCCATTTTGGAAGAAGCTTTGATAATGGTTTGACTTGGGAACACCTAACAACTGATATTGGAATTCGTGAGAATTATACCCTAGGAGCAAGTCAATCCAATCACTTTAGAACAATAGTTGGATCACAGGATAATGGTACGAGTATTAAACATCAAACAACTTGGTTGGAGTACACCGGTGGAGATGGAATGGAAGGTATTATTCATCCCTTAAATGATGACTGGATGATAAGTAGCTACCAATATGGAAGTAGAACAAAAACTTTTGACGGGGGACTATCTTTATCTGGGGCTTCACCTCCTGGGCATTCATCAAACTGGGTAGCCCCAATGGCCTATGATCCTAATGATCATCATACCATCTACCATTTTGGAGAGAATGTTCATAAAACTACCGACTTTACAACAACATGGGAAGTGGTTGGAACACCAAGTTTTACTGGACAGATTTTGGAAGCAGCCATTGCCGAAAATAATTCGAATATCATAATTGCAACGCGACAAGAAAACATTGAACGATCAATGGATGGAGGAGTGACATGGGAAGACATTCAAGGAACCCTGCCTAATTATCGTATCACAGATATAGCTTTCGACCCTTTAAGAGACAGTACTTTTGTTGTGACCTACAATAGGTGGCAAGATGATGGACAAAAGATATACATTACCCATGATTTAGGAAATACCTGGACCAACATTACTGCCAATTTGAACGATATGCCTATTCGTGGCGCGGTGATTGACCATTCAAGTTCTTCATATATCTACGTGGCTGCAGAAATAGGCGTTTTTTATAAAGCCATGGATGCCACAACTTGGGAGCTTTACAATGATGACTTGCCGAATTGCTCTATTAATGAGTTGGAGGTGATGTACGGATCAAATTCTATTAGAGCAGCAACTTGGGGGAGAGGTGTTTGGGAATACACATTGAAAGATCGTAATTCTTACCCTTCGATTATGAGAACTTGGATTACTGATCAACCTACCTTCACGACACCAGTTGAAGGGAGTGAACAGTATGTTACTTCATTGATATCTTATGACGATGTTATTTCCGAAGCTTATGTACAATGGTCAATTGATGAACCAATTTTCGACAATACCATCGCCATGGAAAATACAGCAGATAGTACGTGGGTAAGTGTGGAGCCGCTTCCAGATTTTCCACCAGGTACTAAGGTTTATTTTAAAGTGTTTGCAGAAGGTTCTTCAAGTGATTTAACCGAGACTTATAAGTTTATGTATACTGTTCAAAACATTGAATACTGCGAGTCGTATGGCAGCATGGGTTATTCCACGGCAGTAACTTTGGTTGATTTTCAAGACCTCAATAACCCAACCGGTAAGTTAGCGCCATATACTAGTTATGTGGATGAGGATACGGCATTTGTTTACCGAACGCAGAGTTATGATTTAACTGTAAATATGGATACCGATGGTGGCTATACTGTTCATAGTAAGGCTTGGATTGATTGGAATAGAAATGGCGATTTTACTGATGTTGGAGAAGAGTATGATCTTGGTACTGCCTTTGACACGCCTGATGGACCAAGTACTTTATCACCTCTTTCAATTACGGTTCCAGGCGATGCTCATTTGGGAAAAACAACAATGCGCGTTTCGGCAAAATACAATTCAGATCCAACACCATGTGAAACCGGATTTGATGGAGAGGTTGAAGACTATACGCTTTTCATAAAGCCTATAATTGACCTAGATTTTGAGGTTGATGAAACTGATTTATGTGTAGGCGAAGCAATTCATTACATGTATACCGGAACTCCTCTAGAAAATATTTCTTGGACTTTCTCAAATGGAATCGATGAATATACTTCAACCGCAATGTCAGGTTCTGTATTATTAAGTGAGCCTGGTGAATACTCTGTAAATATTGTAGGGTTTGATGGGATATTTTCTATAGGGAATACCTGGTCCTCTGTTTTTACAGTTCATCCTAATTACAATGAGAATAAAGACACGGCTATTTGTAGCTACGAAGTATTTAATTTTGGAACTCAAACATTAACAAGTCCCGGAGTGTATACGGAAGGGTTTACTTCAGTTTATGGTTGCGATTCAACGGTTTCATTGACCTTGAGTCATTTACTAGTAGATGCTTTGGTTATTGTAAATGATTTCGATCTTCAAGCGAATGAATCATCGGCTACCTATCAATGGTTAGATTGTAACGACGGTTGGTCAGCGATTGCCGGTGCAACTGATCAAACATTTACTCCTATGGATAATGGTTCTTATGCTGTTATTGTGAATGATGGAGCTTGTATTGACACCTCTGATTGTTATGATATTGTTGCTTTGAGTAGTTTGGAACCAAACGAAAGCAATGATGTGATTATTTATCCCAACCCTTCGGATGGAGAATTTAATATTGTATTTGCTAGCGTTGTGAATGAAGCATTGGTTCAAGTCTTTGATTTATCGGGTAAATTGGTGTATGCCAATGAATATTCCGACCAATCAACGATTAACTTCTCCATTGATGTTGCTCCTGGAATCTACTATTTAACGCTAGATGGAGTAGAAGAGAAGAAGTTGGTCTACAAAATAGCGATTGAGTAAGCCCGCTAAAAACTTCTTATAGGGATCGTGCTGTAGTAGTCCGTTGACTTGGAGTGATATGCGTATTGACCCGAATTAAAAAACATAGCATAGCATGTATTTGCATCCAACTGACTCGATGATAAAATGGATTGGGTTGGATAATCGAAGGGATTTTCAGATTCAACCATTAGGGTGGAGAATATCATTCTTAGTTCGTTGATTGATGGCATATAATAATCATTAAATCCATTTTGGGAGTAGGTTGCACATTTATAGGCTAAAGAATTTGCGCCACAATCGTTTAGTATTGCACTGGTATTTGCCGCACCAGGACCAATTATGGTATCTGTAATTACATCAGTACCTTCACATCCCCATTCACCATGGGCGGTAATAAAATTATTGGCTACTTCAATTCCTCCTCCAAGACCATCTTCCCAAACTATGGTTCCTCCAGCAGGGCTACAACCTAAGCCATGACATGGAGTGAAAAATGTAGACTCTTCACTCAAAAATGCAGTATCATCAACAATGGCAAAAAGCCTGTAATAATACTTGGTTTGTTGGTCCAAATCTTCAAGTGTATAGGCTTTGGCTAAGGAAACCAATGAATCATGAATTACGATTTCTTCGTGAAGTGGAACTTCTTCATATTCAATAATTGTTTTGGTACTATAAATCAGGCCTTGCTTTTCAGCATTCGAGGCATTTTTAAAGATTCCTTTTATTGTGGCTTCATAGGACTTTACTTCGACTATTGTGCTCGAAAATTCTGGTGTAAAATCTCTTTGTTTGCATGCGGTTAAAGCAAGTGCTATGAGCAAAAAAATAAAGATGATTCTAATCGTTTTCATAGGATCAGCCAAAGATATTTCATTCATAAGCAGTCTTTAGTAATCAAATTGTTATGCTTCCTTTAAGTTTTACCAACATCCAAATTCTAATCTCATTCCCGAAACCAATTCTTTAAACAGGTTGTTATTAGTACAAAGACAACATATGATTTTTCTTCTCAATATACTTTTAGCAATTAGCTCACCTATGGTACTTTCAGACTTTTCAACAGCAAAAAATACGAATGACTGGTACATTGTAAATGATGGTGTAATGGGCGGAAAGTCGGAAGGGGAGTTCTTTACTGATAAAGATGGTTATGCAGTTTTTCAGGGGGACGTTTCACTGAAGAACAATGGAGGATTTACCTCTGTTCGCTACGATTTTGACACGAAGAATATTGAGGGGAAATCAGTAGTAAAAATTGAATTAAAAGGAGATAAGAAGAATTATCAGTTTAGAACGAAGGAAGAAGCAGAAGGAAGATTTCAATTTAAGCATGAATTCGAAACTTCGGGGAAATGGGAAACCATTGAAATTTCGTTAAAGGAAATGACGCCATCATGGAGAGGAATGCGACCAAACGTTCCAAACTTTTCAGCAACAACAATTAATCAAATAGGATTTCTAATTGCCAATAAAAAGAACGAGAAGTTCAAATTAATGATCAAAAAAATCTGGTTAGAATAGTATTACAATGATTTACTACACGACATATCACGATAAAGACGTATTTGACGAAATCAATAGAGTCATTGGAGGTCCTTACAAGCTGCGGGAGTTACTCAAAATTGGTGCAGTAGGGTCTAGTAGAATGAAGATCGAAGAGTACTCCCCAGCTTTTAAACCTTTAGTAGAAAACAATCAGTACGATACTTTTGCCAGTATAGGACTGCGTTCAAAAGGAATACTATTAACGGTTTCTAAAAGCCACAATAACATTTGTTGGGCAATTCCCTATTATCGTCTCTCCATTTATAAAACAGAGGTGTTGAGTATTCATGCTGAAGGGCAATTCCTAAAGCTTAACTTGAAGAAAAATCAGAACAAAAAGTTTATTGCCAAACTCCTTGATTTTAAGGCCAAGTATCATCAGGAGCAGGGCGGTTAGTTCATACTAGCGTAGGTCAGAATATTGTTAAAGGAAAAACCTTTGTTTTTGGGATGGAGGATACTGAGGGTTGCGAAGCAATGTCTCGAAGTGCCGGCAATAATGGATGATTTTTCTAAAGATAATGGCTTCGACAGACTCAGCCACCAGTCTTCGATAATTCGACAAGCTCAGTATGGCACTCACCACAGCGCAGGTCCTTCGGCCGCCTAAAGCTCGCCTGAAGGCGATGCAGCCACCATCTTGTAAGCCCCAAGTCAATAAAAATTCAAGCCATAAAAAAAGCCCTAGCATTTCTACCAGGGCTCGGAATCTTATATAATTGATGTCCTAGTAAATATCGTAGAACATTCCTGACATTGAGTTCCAAGAAACATCAACGTTTTCAAAACGATCACCTTCTTTCGCACAAACTGCTTGAATACCGTCTCCATCAATATCTGCCCATTCTTCTCTCCAGTTTACTGTAGTTAAAGAAGGAAACTCACCAATTACTTCAGGTAAAGTTTCGAATCCACAATATTGTAACCAAAGATTCTCAACTGCAGGCATTGCCGCCATTGCAGTAATTACACCTTCATAATCCATTCCTTCATTGCTTCCTAAACGCACGTGAGTAAGGTTAGAAAGTGTGTAAAATGAATCAGGTAAAGTAGCTAAAGGATTAGAGCCTAAACGAATGTTTTTAAGGTTGGTAAGATCACCAATATTCGCTGGTAATTCGCTTAATCCCATGTATGCTAAATTTAAATATTGTAGGTTAGGGCAGTTCGCTAAAACTCCTATCGCTTGATTTAAATCCAAGTCTTTACAGTACTCGAAAGAAACTGCTTTTAAGTTTTCTAATTCTCCAATAGACTCTGGAATAGTTGTGAAGTTACCCCCTAAACAAAGGGTAGTTAAGTTCTGGTATTGTCCTAATTCTTCAGGTAATTCTCCATCTACATTAATAGCCAATACTTGTAAGTTATAGGCATCTAATAATTCAGATGGGAAAGGGGCTTTCGCAGCCGAAGACACGTAACGAATTACAGTAGTTTTATCTTCAATTGCATTGTAATCTTCGATACTACCAATACGTTCTGTTTCAGTTACTTCTTCAGTACTTAAAAACGGACCATAAGCAATGGTTTCTTCTACCATTTCCGCATCAGTAGTTGTTTCTGTTTCAGTTGATTCTTCTCCACCGCCACATGCAGTGAAAATTAAGGCAGCAGGAAGTGCCCACAATAGGTTTTTCTTTTTCATTTTGGTTTTAAATTTTGAGTTCCTAAGGTAATATTAAATATCAATACACCAATACTAATTTAAGGTTAACCCTTTCTAAAGGTGTTTAAATCCCATGGCTGTGCAGGACGATTTCCATAATTATAGCGCTGACCGGTTTTCTTCTCAAAAGCGCCTTCACCAAAAACAGAGTCAAAGAATCCGATAAAACGATCAGTATCTTTATGATTTTCTGGGTTGACCATTAAGTTTTCTTTGTATTGGCGCTCTACTTCTGTAATTGTTTCTTGGTCTAAAAGCTGACCAGGTTTACATTGCGGATAGATTTTATGAATAATCGTTTCCATCCATAATTGTGATCCCCCAAGCTGGTAGTTTTTTACTTTCCATTCAAAAGTTTCGTGCGAGAAGATATCGTGAAAAGACATACCAAAATTTTCTTGAAAAATACGCAGTCTACCCCATACTTCACCAGGGTTGGTGGCCTTTACGCGTTCAATAGCTGGCCATGGATTAGTCATTGTATTCCACGGGAAAACTTGATCAGCGAAACTCATGTGCGCGTAGGCCCATGTTTCAATTAAGCTAATAATACGTTCCCATGCATTAGTTATTCCATCCCATTTAGCGATCGCTGGAAGATGTTGATGGTCAATTTTATCATGCGCTAAAGTCACTTGAAGCCCATCCGGAACACCAAATTTTGCTGCACTCGAAAGCTCATCGAATAGAGCTAAATGTTGCGCTGCTTTTTCCATGTTGTATGGGTTAATGCGAGAAGCATCGGCCCATCCCTTAGAGTAAACAAGCCCTTCTCTTACAACAGCGGAACCTTCCATTGCTTTGTCTAGTCCTTTTTCCATTTGCACACGCAAGAAGGTTGGCAAATTCACCCCTGATTCTCCAAATTCAATGAGGTCTTCAATGGCCTTGATAATGATATCATTATTATTGAGCACTTCAATTTCATTTTGAGCTACTTCTAAAGCAGTTTTATCTTTTGCTTTTTTGGCTGCTTCGGCTAATTGTTCTTCTTTGGCCCGCTTTAATTCGGTAATTGCACTGCGTAAAGCATCTACGGATTGTTTTAATAAGCCGGCATCGTCATAATCCTCAGCACTCCCTTGAGCTGTTTTAGCTTCTTCTGAAAGTGCCAAACCATAGGCATTTGAGAATTCTAATTGTAAACCTTCTGATGTCATTTTACCGGTAAAGGCCATGATGTCACTTTCTTCTTGGCCCATTTGCTCCATACGTTGCAGGGCAGAGTTCATTCTATCAACGGCATCGCCAGTGAGTCCCTTATCGTTTATTTCTTTCGCCATGTTACGAAATGTGTCTAACATGGGATTTAGTATCATTGGATCTATAGGCATGGCTTAAAGGTTTTTGTATTCGGTTAATCTTTTTTGAAGCACATTATCGGGTAATGGAATGCGCTTTCGGTGGCGATGTTCCCAAATTAAATCAGGGTTAAATCGCCATCCTTCTTGCCAACTTTGGGCATTATCTTCAAGGTCTTGAACGCCCTCTTTTATTTTCTTCAATTCTTCTTGAATGCTGTATTCAATATCACTTTTATAATTTTCAGCTCCTTCAATATTACGAAGCATATCAAGGGTCTCTAATCGAGGGATGATGTCTCCATAAAAATGATCGGTCATTTCATCCACAGCAATTAGAATCATAGCTTCATGATCAGCTTTCGTAGCAATTTCCACTAAATTCATGTCTGAGGTCGCGGAACCAATCCTTCCCATTACAAATTCAGGACCTTTAGCACGAACGTTTTCTTGTAGCTCTTGATAATGTTTTAAGCGGGCGGTTTCTTTGTCCTTTACCAATGCAATGGCATTTTTAACATTTAAGTCGCCAATTTTATCCTTGAATTCAATAAGTTCATTGCAAGAGTCCATGGCTTCAAACAATGCTTTTTCGCTTTGATAAGAATTTGGGTAGAGAGGGTTTCCTTCCCATCGCTCCATTCTTGCCTTGTAATAGGCTTTGTAATCTTGAAGAAGTTGGTCCATATTAGATTGATTTTTAGGAGTTTTAAGATAGGGATTTTCAGCAATAAACATATTAAGAGATTGTGAATAATGAAGGCATTGTTCTATAGTGTAATTGGGAAAAGATTTGAAAAGGAAAGAACGACCTTAAGACTTGATTTGAAACTTTCTTCTAAATGCGTGCATACATAAAAACACAATAACCAAATTATGAGATCATTACGTAAATTATCGATCAGTTCTTTGCTGATCCTAGCAGTACTTTCTTTTAGTAGTTTTTCAGAAATAAATACAGATAGAGAAAATCCTAATGATAAGCCCGTTAAAGCTACATCGGCTGAATATTGTGTTTTTCTTGGTGTTTTTGGGGAGATGATTCTTATAAGGAAGTCGCTATTATTGGAAACATTGAAGGAGCAAGTTGTATTGCAAAAGAACATGGGCAAGGTGAATTCTATTCACCACACTTCAAAAGTCAAGAGGCTGCAGATGAGGCGTTGCAAGATTATTTAGACCGTGGATTATCCAATACTACTGTTCTTATTTACTTTCAAGGGCAGTATTATACACCTTCGGAGTATGCGTTGATCGCGGAGTGACTATTCCTTAATAACAGATTTTAGGTTTGTTCGAGTGGGTTGATGACGAAGGAATCAATTTGTATCGAGAACATACCGAATCAAAAGTCTTTCTTAAAAGCCGGTGTATTCTCGATACAATCCCTCATTCTTCGGGATCACTCGAACAAACCTAAATTCTAGCTATTTTACATTATCTGCAATTTGCTGAATTTGTCCCGAATCAATGATTCTTTGATGGGTGTTTGAGGCCGCTAAACGAATCATACATTCCGCAATTCGTTCTGATTTAATAGAGCGGTATTTCTTTAAACCTCCAAACATGAAGAGGTCAAAAAAGCGCATTATACCGGCAAAGAATTTTTCACCTCCACGCTTCTCATTTCGATTTCCTGTAATAAGTGCTGGACGAAGAATATAAGTATGGGGAATACCCATTCCAAGTACTGCATTTTCCATTTCACCTTTTGTACGGCTGTAGAAAATAGAGCTTTTATGATTCGCTCCCATGGATGACATTACAGCAAAGGAATTGATCCCATTTTCTTTGCTGTATTTCGCTGCGTTAACTGGAATTCCAAAGTCAATTTTATGATAATGCTCTTGGTTGGGAGTTTTCTTTTTTGTGGTGCCAATACAGCAGAATAGAACATCGCCGTTGAACTTGGCTTTATGTTCTTCCATGTTCAGGAGGTCCATGATTTTCTCTTCTAGTTTCGGGTGTTCAATGCCAATACTTGAACGCCCAAATACTTTGACTTTTGAATAATTATCGTCTTCTAATAATTTGGTGATTAAGTGCGAACCTGTGAGTCCAGTACCTCCTAAAACTATGGCTGTTTTTGACATGGTGTAAAGGTAAGGGTTTTTACCCCACCCCCTTCGGGACCTCCTACTTCGACTTCGCTCAGCACGGCGCCTAAATCAGGGGAGGAGTTTAAATCTTAACTAGAATTGAGGTTTGTTCGAGTGGCATCGAAGAATGAGGTGGTGTATCGAGAACATTCCTGGTTTTTAGGATGATTTGTTTTCTCCCTTTGGAGGGGGATTCAAGGGGGAGGTGTTGATTTATGTAAGAATTAGGGTCCTCTCCCTCTCCCGGCTCTAAACGTTTGGTCTTCGAAAGCAGTGCTTTCTCTTCTCTCCAAAGAGGGAAGCGCTACGTGCTACAAATGATAATTATGACAAAAATGTTAGGTCGCTGAGCCTGTCGAAGTGCCGGTTTAGAAGTATGCAAAGAAAGTGTAAAAGTGTAGGTCGCTGAGAGAACGAGCACTGCTCGTGAAGGATTGAGCGCCGTCTGATAAAGATGGATAGAGCGAAACTGAGTGTCTCGAAGTGCCGGCTTACTAAGGATAATGCCTTCGAGACAATTCTCGTTCCTCGAATCCCTCAGGCACCATCTTGTGGTTGATTACCCCTCTCCCTTTCAGGGACCTCCTACTTCGACTTCGCTCAGCACGGCGCCTAAATCAGGGGAGGAGTTTAAATCTTAACTAGAATTGAGGTTTGTTCGAGTGGCATCGAAGAACGAGGTGGTGTATCGAGAACATTCAGTAATTAGAAAAATTGCTGATTAGTCGGCACTTCGACAGGCTCAGTGACCTTTAATTTTTTTAAAGTTGGTACGGTTACTTAAAGAAAAAACTTATGTTTTTTTTGCAGAATGAAGAACACTGAGAGATCGAGCACCATCTGATAAAGTTGGAGTAAGCGAAACTGAGTGGTGTCTCGACCGTGTGCGCATGAAGCTATAGCGGTGGCGCCAGTGCCGGGATTGAGTGGCATTGTGCACAATACTTCTCCATAAACAACAGTAATCTTATTCCTCTATCCTGTAGGTGATATTTTCATACAAATTATCTGATAGGATGGTGCCGTCTTCGGAGATAGTGAACGAATATTCGGTTTCAAGAATATATACCTGGTTACCTTCTTGTTTATAGTAACCAAAAGATATTATGTCAGAACCAGATAAGAGATATTCTAATGTGTTTCCGTCTTTTGAAAACTGAAAATATGCGCCATTACCGCATCCTTCGCATCCTTCTTCAAATTCACCTGAAGGCTCACTAAAAGTTTTGCCCTTAACTTGGTTTGGCGCTATGGATTGTGGGTGCATATGAATTTCTAAGACAAATTCATCCAACACATGATGGCCTCCTGATTTATTCGGAATCAATGCGGCGATGTAACAAAAGAGTATGCTGTCTTTATAATCTTCAATTTTTGAATATTCGTTTTGTGTAGAAATCTCATCAACATGGTAATATCCAGTTAGCCATTTCCCTTTGTAAGATGTACTATCAAAACAGTGCATGGAATCATTTTCATAAGGAAGATATGTTATTCTTTTTTCTTTCCATACATATAGAATATTATCTTTTGAGCCATAGCTGAAAGCACCGCCAATACTTGCGTTAGTGTATTTTTCTTCTGGAATTGTGTCATCTTCGGTAAACGATAAAATTCCTAAATAAACGCCTTGATTATTTAAACGCGTATTGAGGATAAAACTAAAAGGAGTTTGATTAATATTCACAACGCCTTTTTTAGCAGAAATTATTTTTCCATTCTGCTCTATTTGGACGTCAGAAATCCATTTTTGTTGAGCAAATATTTGAGAGCCAAAGCATAAAAGACTGAATAAAAATAAGGATGTTTTCATACGAAGAGGATTAGGCTATAGCAAACCTACTATGATGTTTTTTTGTGTTAAGAGGTGAATGAAATTTTGGTATTGCTCATTAATCTGAGGACTAATTGACGTATTAAACTTTGTCAATGTCTCCGTCAAGGTTTGTGCAAGGTTGAATTGTTGAGTAGATAAATTTAACATGAGTTCTTTCAAGAATATATTCAACTCAATATTTTCAATTTCGAACGTATTTTGATTTCTAAATTGGAGTAAGAAATAATTTCCTTTATGTTGCTCTAAGTCTTCCCATTTAATTTTATACACTGGATATTCAAAATTAAGGATAGACCATTCATCATGTAATTCAGCAATGTGGCTCGGGTGATAAGAAAAAGGTTTGGTTCCTTTTCTGTTATAATCAGGTGCGAAATACAGTTGTACTTGGCTCCATTCAAATTTCATTAAATCGGCTTGCCAATGTTCTATTTTAGCTGATGCGAATTCAAGAAACTCCCCCGGCATTTGCCAAAATAATTTTGACTTAGGCTGGCCATGTTGAATAAAGTCATTGACGAGGCTTTCCCATTTCGTTCCTTGAATTGCAGCTTTACTTAGACCAAAGGATTTTGATAGATGTAAATGGAAATTTCTTTGCACCATTTCACGATAAACATCAATATTATGGAGGTCTTTTAAGTTTTCGAGTACACTTTCATCTCCCTGACTAAATAAGGCAAGCGCTTCAGATTTATCAATATGTTTATTGCGACTACTCAAGTGATTTTTCTATGCGTTTAATTTCTGCTAAAAGTTCATTCAAATCATCCAGATTCGCATCTCTTTCAAATAGTAGCTTATCAGCGTTGAAATTGTGTTTTGTTTTTCTAATCAAATCAAGCACCTCCTGTTTTATTGGGTTATTATGAGCATCAAGTAATAGCCCGTCATTTTGTTCTTGGTGCCCCCCCACATGTAGGTAAGAAACTTTGGAAGTATCTATTTTTGAGATGAATTCGTAAGGATCGTAATTAAAGTTTTTGCCATTTACGAATACATTGTTGAAGTCCAGCAGAATTTCACAATCCGCTTCGGAAGCTACTGCGTTATAAAAATCTAACTCAGATAGTTCTTGATCTATAAGCGTATAATAAACTACATTTTCAAGGATAACTTTTCTTTCAAGAATTTCTTGAACCTGCTTAACACGCGTAGAAATGTGTTTTACCGATTCATCAGTGAAAGCTACAGGTAAAGATTCATACAAATGGGCGTTATTCATTGTAGAAAACGCCAGGTGCTCACTATACAATGAGATTGAATATTCGTCTAAGAATGATTTTAGACGTTTTAAAAAGGGAATATTTAATTCATCCTTAGCACCAATGGATAAAGATAACCCATGCGCTGTAAGTTCAAATTTTTCAGAAATTTGATGGAATAGATTACCCCAATACCCACCAATTTCCATCCAGTTTTCTGGAGCAACTTCT
Source organism: Crocinitomicaceae bacterium (assembly GCA_022447665.1). Taxonomy (GTDB): domain Bacteria; phylum Bacteroidota; class Bacteroidia; order Flavobacteriales_D; family Crocinitomicaceae; genus JAKVAQ01. Next base: position 4,531 of record JAKVAQ010000001.1, on the reverse strand, counting down.
AAAAATGCAGGCTTTTGATTTTCGAGATGGAGAAGTGCTTCTGTTATTTCACGCCGAAGTCCTAATCCAACAGATATTCCCATAGACTATTTTCTAGCGTTTCTTCTATCTATTCTTTTCTGTTTTCTAGCAGCGCGTTTCCATTTTCTACTTTGTTTCTTGAAGTCTCTAGGATTTCCGTAAGCGCAACATAATTCTAATGGTGCTAAAACTGTTAAATCACAAGAAGAATTTAAATTGTTAGAAGCCACAATAGATTCCTTAATTGTTTCTGAGTTACCAAGTTCGGTAGTTTCAAATAAATTATTAGAATTAGCCACTGCTGCTGAGCTCAAAAGAAAGCTTGTACCAAAGATGAAAGATTTTTTGAATTTCATAGAATTATAGTTTAAATAGCAAATTACAATTATCATGCCATAGAAGTAACGATATAGGCTTAATAAGTTACATACATTTTTGGTACCAATCTAAAATTGTGAAAAATACGCTTTTTCTTCTAAGGCAGCTTTGTATATTGTTAGAAGGAGATCGGAGATTGTCGCGGATTGCTGTCTTGAAGTGCCCGTATTTAGCTCATTATATCTAAGAACAAAGCCTTCGAGATAATTCTTGCTCTGCGCAATTATCCCTTTAAAAGAGACTTGATAGACTTATGCAATTGTTTAAACTCAAATTCATAGGTGGCCTGTATTCTTTTAGATGAACTAGTATTAAGCGCGCATTTTAGCTTTACCCTATATTTCTTGAGTTTAAAGAGTCTTTTTGGGATAAAAAAGGAATAAGACATATCCAAAACATGGACATAACTCATTAGACCAGTGGTATATACTTGTTTTTCTTTCTTTTTATTATACACCAAAATTTCTGGGTAATGAATAGCGCCATCTACTGTTGAAAATGTGATTTTCACCTTTATATTTTTGGTATTATCTATAATAGTATCGCTAGCCTCAAGTACTTCAAAAGAAAAATTATCTTGGGCATAAACTTGGCTCAAGTTGCCCCATAATATTAGAGCTAAAAGAAGATTTTTAATCATAATTTTTTAAAATGTGTTCAATACTTTCACTAACTTTTTTTCTTAAAGGAGGCCTATCTTTAAAGTTATCATTTTTCCATTTGCCTCCAAAAAATCATGTTTATTTCCAAAAATAGAATCGAAGGGTAAGCCAAGATTATATGCCTTACATCTTCTGAAATATTCATAATATTAAGTAGTGTTTCTTATTAAGTCTTTTAAGATAGACACACTACGGTTAAAGTGCCGGCATTTAAGGATAATCTTTCTAAGGATAATGCCTTCGATCCTCGGGTAGCTGTGGTTAAAACCCCTCCGCCCTCTGGGCACCGAGTATTCTGGTACCCCTCCACCCTCTGGGTACCTCCTACTTCGACAAGCTCAACACGTCGCCTTGTGAAGGGGAGGTCTTTAAATCTTGACTAGACTCAAGGTTTGTTCGAGTGGGCCCGAGGGACGAGGGGTTGTATCGAGAACATGCCGAATTAGGAGTAATGCTCACCGCCCGGAGTGTTCTCGATACAATTATACTCGACGACGGTCTCGCATAATCACTCGAACAAACCTAGATTTGGGATGAACGACTAAAAATTAGCGTTTTGCTATATTTAAGAGATGAACCCAGGTCTCATAATAACTGCCGACGATTACGGCTTAAACCCAAGTTGCAATAACGCCATACGCAACGGTGTTAAGGCCGGAATCATCACTTCCGTGCATGTGATGATGAACTTAGTTTCACGGCAAGAGCTCGATGCCTTGCGCCAGGTAATAAACGCCAGTGGAAATAATTGCGGAATAGGTTTACACCTCAATACCACGTGGGGGCCGGCCATGTTGCAAATGCCAGCGAGTTTTAAGCATACTTATGGCATTCACCCTCACGACCCTGCCGTTGCTTATTACACCTACAAGGGATTAAACCTCTATAAGCACGCCGCTACTTCAATGCCCATAATGCGAGCCGAGCTTTTAGCGCAATTCCAGTCCTTGGTGAACTATTTAGGCGATGCCCATAAAATAGATGCCATTTCTTCGCACCAAAACATTCACTTTTGGAGCCCTTCATTTTTAGGTATTGTAAACGAAATGGCGAAGCCGGCAAAAATACCCGTGCGTTCGCCTTTGCGCTGGGTTACCGAAGAACAAGTACCTAGGCCTCCCTATTATCCTTACGGAAAAGGTAAAAAAGGAATTGGGCCGCTCGTGGCTGTTGGGGCAAATAAAATAGGTACAGCAGTGAGCCATCCGAGTACGGGTAATTTATTGCTTTCTTCTTTAAAGCCTAAAAGGCTCCATGCCTATAATAAGTCTGTATATACCCATGGTAGTGGGTACACCCCGCGCAATGCCACAGGACATTGGTTTGGCCAACCTTCTTGGAAAGCCATGGAGTGGATATTAAAAACCCTGCCTAATATGAATTCCAATGCCGATGGTTATACCACAGAATTATACATGCACTTGGCCGACTCACTTATTGGCCGCGACCATCGCTGGGACTACACTCAGGACAAAAGATTAAAAGAATACCTTACCATTTCACACCCCGATTTCATCCGGAATTTTCAATTGCTCAAAAACCAATTGGGGATACGGCATGGAAGTTATCGAAGGGTTTTGCAGGGGGTGTAGGTTTGTTTTTTGGCCACCTAGTCCTCCCGCCGGCTAAATGTACTTTTCACCGCCAAAGAAAAAATACTGCACCAAAGCGTTTGCTGGCGCGCCACGTTTGCTTTGCGTTTTTCTAGCTTGGCGCTTTCAAAGCACGATACCGCCTTTGTGAGGAGTGGGAAATTTTGCTAATGTTAAGCTTCTTTGGATTGATTAATGGCGCAGCAGCTCAGCTACTGCGCAGCTGGTGAAACTATAAATAGTTCACGCTTTGCTTCACCAAGAACTTTGTACAATTCTTTAATAAGTTCGTCTCTGTCCAAGAAATATCCCATAATGTTTCTACCCCGCAGCTGGCCATTCTGAGTATTGACCCTCAGCTTGGTCCATGATTTCTGCAAGGATTTTATTTAGTTCTGATATTGTGACTTTTCCTCTAAGTTCTTTTTTGACCGCTAAGCGAATTGCTGCTTTAGCGTTTTCTTTTTTCGTCCAATCTAACTGGAGGTTGGATTTTACAGCTTTAACCACGCCATGTACAATGTCTTGGATTTTTCCTTTTTCATTGATGATGTCTTGCTTGGCAAATAAGATGTCGTAGAATGCTAGTTCTTCATCTGACAAACCAAGTTCTTTGGTTCGGACATCTGCTGTTTGCATGTCTTTGGCGCGTTCTACTAGCTCTAAAATAGTTGTGTAAGAATCTATTGCATTGCTGTGGTATCTGTCAATCACTTTTTCTATTTCTTCTTTTAAAGAGGTGTAGAATTTGATGTTCTTTCTTAACCTCAGTTTGATTTCATCTTTGAGAATGTTTCGTAACATCTCTACTTTGATGGCTAGACCTGTTTTGTCTTCTTTGGCGCCCAATAGAAATTCATCATTCAGTATGGAGATATCTGGTTTCTCAATTCCTGCCATGGCAAAGACATCCACAATTTCATCTGACTCAATACTGCGAGAGATGATATCCTTGATTTGATCCCTTTGTTGGTTGCGCTCCGATTTGACAGACTTGATCTTTCTAATCGCCTTGGCAATGTGTTGAATGTATAAGACATCCACCACTTGATCTGATATGTTTTCTGGTTGGTTTTTGACGATTGCCACCAATCCGCTCATCTTCTTTTCTTCAGTTAAGAAGGATGTTGATGCTTTGTCATCCTTCAGAATATGATTGGATGCCGCTTTGACCAACAACATCTTATCGCCATCTCCCAAAGCCCGCCAATTAGAATAATCGATATCCTCAGATAGATAGGCTTTACATGTATCTACCTGATTGTAGAACATCTCTAAAGCTTGCTCAATATCTATGGTTGGTTTACCTGCACCTCCGCTACCTGTGTATTTATTCGTGGCATCTTTTAACTGATCGCCTATCCCAATATAATCGACAATTAAACCTGAATTTTTATCCTTAAACACCCTATTGGTGCGGGTAATGGCTTGCATTAAATTGTGGCCTTTCATCACCTTATCTACATACATGGTATGAATACAAGGGGCATCAAATCCAGTTAACCACATGTCTCTTACTATGACTATCTCTAATGGGTCTTCTGGTTTTCTAAAGCGCTGCTTAATACTCTCCATAGCATCTTTGGTGCGGATGTGTGGATTCCATTCTGTTGGATCTTTTGAGATATTTCCTGTCATGATCACAGCTACTTCTGGACATCCTTCCAGAGCGGTTAAGGCGTCATACATCTTGACACAATTACGCCGAGACATACACACGACCATGGCTTTACCAGGTAAGGTTGCTGTTCTATTCTTAAAATGGCTCAAGACATCTGCCGCAATTTTATTGACCCTATCTTCTGATCCCGCTGCATCTTCAATAGCTGCCCACTTGAGTGATCCTGAATCTCCACCTGCCGACTCTGTAATTTCATC